>NZ_JBSFDG010000004.1:189209-522662 GCF_053593775.1 Streptomyces sp. NPDC002092 | reverse complement strand
AGCATCTGGAGGCGGTGCTGTCGACGCTCGGCGAGCGCGAGGGCCACCTTGCCGTAGGTGCCGCCGACGATCTCCGTGCCGGGGAAGGCCGGCCGGACGGCGCCCCCCTCTGCCGTAGGCCCGGCTAGGCGTACGTGCTGATGTCCTTGATCATGGCGAAGCCCAGGCCGTAGGCGCTCATGCCTCTCCCGTACGCCCCCACGTGCACCCCTTGCTGCGTGGAACCCGCGAGGACCCAGCCGAACTCGGACTCGCGGTAGTGGAACGGCGTCGGGACGCCGTCCACCGGCAGCGACAGCGTCGACCAGTCAGGACCGGCCAGGTCGTCCGCGAGGGCCCAGGCCGTCTCGGTCTGCTGCTCCAGCCAGTCGTCACGCAGGGAGTGGTCCATCTGCCCCGGCCAGGTGAAGGACAGCAGCCCCACACCCGCGAGCCAGGCTGCCGAGGACACCGAGGTGGCCTCCAGGAGCCCCGTGCCGTCGGCGCTGCGCCGCACGGGGTTGGCGGCGACCGTGACCACGACCGCGAACTTCTCCTTGGGCTCTCCGGCCGTCCCGACCGCGTACTCGTTCTTCACGGAGGGCTCGTCGCCGTGTCCGATCGAACCGTGTTCGACGGCGTCGTCGGCCGCCGTCCCGACCTGCATCAGCCAGCGCGGACCCGTGAAGGCCTCGTCGAGGCCGTACCACGGGAAGGGCGCCAGCAGGTAGCCGTCGACCGTGCGCCGGGCGGCGGGCAGTTGTTCCTGTCCCTCCGCAGCCGGCGCCTGCGCGACCGCCTGACTCGTCGTCTCCATGTGCCCGGACGCCTCCTCGTTCTCATCGGACCGGAGCGGCCCGCCCCCCTTCGGGCGGCGTTACTCCTCGAAGTACGGTCCGCACAACAACTCGGCAGCATAGCCACCCCGCTCAGGACAGCACGGAAACCGCCCGGCGCGTGGGTCGTGCAGAGGACGGGTTTCAGGCCGTGCAGGGGCGCCGTGGACTATGAAACGCGTCACGTGGGGCGCGGGTACGGCGCGGGGGATCAGCTGGGGCGTACGGCGGCTCAGACGCAGGCGCTCAGGTGGCGTCCGCGTCGAACGGCGGGCGGTCGTCTTCCTCGGGCTTCTTCGTCATGTCGACGCGGCCGCCGGTGGAACCGGAGGACGATGAGGAAGAGGGGGACGATGAGGACGAGGAGGCCGGCGCCTCGGTGCCGTGGACGGCGTCCGTGACCTCGGCCATCTCCTTCTTCAGGTCGAAGCCGTTGCGGATCTCCTTGAGCCCCAGTTCGTCGTTGTCCAGGTGCTTGCGGACGAACGTCTTGGGATTGAGGTCCTCGAACTCGAAGTCCTTGAACTCCGGGCCCAGTTCGCTGCGGATGTCCTGCTTCGCGCTCTCCGAGAACTCACGGATCTTGCGGATCGTCCGAGTGACGTCCTGAATGAACTTCGGGAGCTTGTCCGGACCGAAGACGAGCACGGCAAGGACAACGAGCGTCACCAGCTCGAGCGGTCCTATGTCATTGAACACCTGAAGCTCCTTGCGATGTCCTCGGTCCTCGGCCCTCGGTGGTCTGTGCGGGTCTTCCGTGGTCCGGGCGGGACCCACGGTACCCGGCGATCCCGTACGACCGGTACTGTCCCGGGGCTTCCGAGTGCGTCTTCCTGAGCGGTTTTGGGGGTTGTTTGCCTTGTGAGCGGTGGTTGGGGGTCGTACCTGTGAGGTTGGTGTCCATCAGTCGCCGTCGGCGGAACCGAGCACCAGCGAGATCTTCTTCTCCCTGCCGTCGCGCCGCACGGTCAGCTCCAGGAGGTCGCCGGGGCGGTGGGCCCGGGTCTTGACGATCAGCTCCTCGCCGGAGTGCACGCGCTCGCCGTCCACCGCGGTGATGATGTCGCCCGCCTTGATGCCGGCCTTGTCGCCCGGGCCGCCCTTGCTGACGGCGGGGCCGCCGCCGGAGGCCTTGGTGCCGACGCGGGCGCCGTCGCCGGAGTAGTCCATGTCGAGGGTGACGCCGATGACGGGGTGGGTGGCCTTGCCGGTGTTGATGAGTTCCTCGGCGACCCGCTTGGCCTGGTTGACGGGTATGGCGAAGCCGAGCCCGATGGAACCGGCCTGACCGCTCTCGTCGGTGCTGCTGTCGGCGGAGCGGATGGCGGAGTTGATGCCGATGACACGGGCCTTCGAGTCGAGGAGGGGCCCGCCGGAGTTGCCGGGGTTGATCGGCGCATCGGTCTGCAGCGCGTCGACGTACGACACATCGCTGCCGTCGGAGCTGTCGCCGCCGGCGGTGATGGGGCGTTCCTTGGCGCTGATGATGCCGGCAGTGACGGTGCCCTCCAGGTCGAAGGGGGCGCCGATGGCGACGACGGGGTCGCCGACCTGGACATTGTCGGAGTTGCCGAGGGCCATGGGCTTCAGGCCGTGCACATTGCTGACCTTGACGACGGCGAGGTCGTAGCCGCTGTCCCGGCCCACGACGGTGGCCTTGGCGGTGTCCCCGCTGTTGAAGGTCACGGATATCTCGCCCGTGGCGCCCGTCGACCCGGCGGCCGGTTCGACGACGTGGTTGTTGGTGAGGATGTGACCCTGGTCGTCGAGCACGAAACCGGTTCCGGTGCCGGACTCGTCGGCGCCGGTCACATGCAGGGTCACCACGCTGGGCAGGGCCCGGGCGGCAATCCCGGCCACACTGTCCGGAGCCCGCCCGGCAGGCTCCTTCCCGGCCTGCGGCAGCTCTACGCCGCCAACGCCCCCGTTGCGCTCGAGGTACGCCCCGATCCCTCCACCGACCCCACCGGACACGAGCGCCAGCACCACAGCACCCCCCACCAGCCCCCTCCGCACCCGCCGACGCCGCTTGCCCTCCCCCTCGACAGCAGCCCCGGTCTGCTGAAGCGGGGCGGGAGCCCAGGGGTCGTAGTTCTGCCAGGGGGTGAAAAGGAGTGCCGGAGCCGCTGGACCGGGGGGCTGCGTCGAGGCGGGCGCGCCGTGGGGGACTGCAGCGGCGGGGGACGGCGGCTGGGGGGATACGTCGGGCACGCTGTGGGGCTCGGCGGCTGCCACGGGGGTGGGCACACCGGCGACGGGCGTGCCGGGGGCCGACGGCGGTGCGGCGTGGGGCGGAGTCGGCGTCGGTACCGGCGTGCCCTGCGCGGCTCTGGCCGCCGGGTGTTGTACCGGCGGAGCGGGGGCCCAGGGGCCGGGCTCGCCGTACGGCGGGGTGCTGTAGGGGTCAGGGTCGTGCAGCGGTCGGGGACGCTCGGCGGCGGGCGGAGCCGAGGCCTCGTCCGTGATGGGGGCGGCCGCCTCGGCGGGCGGGTCCAGCTCGAAGTCGCCTCCGGTGCGGGGCTCCTCCGGGGCCGGTCCCTCGGTGGCCGGGCCGCCCTCGGCCCGGGTCCCGGCCCTGTCCTGCGGAGCCCTCAACTCGAAGTCGCCGTCGGGGCCCCGCCCCGGCTCGACTTCCCCATCCCTCGCCCCTGCGCCCTCGCCCTCGACGGCAGCCGCGCGCCCACCCGAAGCCCCTTCCGGCAGGCCCAGCTCGAAGTCGCCCTCGGGAAGAGCACCCTCGCCGCCGACCACAACGGGACGCCCCGGCGCGACCTTTCCCTCCGCGGAAACTGCGCCCTCGCCCTCGACGGCAGCCGCGCGCTCAGCGGAAAGACCTTCCGGCAGGCCCAGCTCGAAGTCGCCGTCGGGGACGACCGCACGGTCGCCGCCGGCGTCCTTCGGCCTACCCGGCTGCTGGGCGGCCGTGGAGACGGCTGTCCCGCTGCGATCCCCGGCCGGCGGCTCCAACTCGAAGTCACCGTCGGCACCGTCATCTGTCATGGCCGGCGTCCCGGCCACGTGTCGCGGCACCGCATTCACGACCGCGGTGTCGGCGACCGCCGTCGAGCCTTCGGCCGCCGCCGGCTCCGGAGCCGAATCCCCGGCCCCGGTCGAAGCGGCCGAGGCGTCGAAGCCTCCCGTCGAGCCCGCAGCCGCAACCGCCGGCGAATCCGGAGCCGCATCCCCGGACATCGGCGAACCGGCAGCGGTCCCCGCAGCATCCTCGGCCGCCGTCGAGCGCAGCGCGGCCCCCGGCGACCCCGCCGCCCCCGGTGCGGGCGCCGCAGGGGTCTGCGGGCGTGGGCGGTTCCACCACTTCGGCTTCGTGGGCTTCCCCTCGTTCATGATCTCCCCACAGCTGGCCACGACGCGGCGCGCCTCGTCGGCGGTGGCCTCCGTTGTCGATTCCGCGCGCGGCTGACTGCCGTGGACGCGGTCCACCACGGATTCAACCAGGTTCGCGGGCCGTCGCGCAGGGGCCGGTCAGCGGGAAGGGTGGGGGGAGGGGGGAGCGGAAGCCGTGTCGGGGAGGGGTGCGGCGAGCAGCCCGTGGGACGAGACCTCGGGGGCCGCGGACCACGAGGTCAGGGTGAGCAGCGGGGTCGAGGTGAGCGGGCGTATCAGCGGGGACATCACTGCGGCACCCGCCATCACGGGGGTGGTCAGCGTGTGCACGGTCTGCGCCGCACCGGCAGGGCTCGGTACCCCCGGCAGCAGCGGTGCGGACACCTCGGTCGGGGCCACCGGGGCGTCACCGAGCGACTGCCGGCCCTGCGCGAGCAGTGGGCCGACGCCACGACGCCGCTGGGTCTCGGGGGCCGTAGCGGCGCCCGTCCCCTGCGTACGCATCGGGGTCACATTGCTGCCCGCCCCCGTGCCGCCGCGCGCATCCGTGGTGTCGACCGGGGTGCCCGCCGTGACGCCGCCCAGGGCGACCGCGGCGAGCGACACCGCACCGGCGGCGACGAACGCGAACCGCATCCCGCGCGAGGCCGATCGCTCGGCCTCGTGCCGGCTGACGTCGTGTATGCGGAAGCCGTGGTCCGCGGACGGCGGGAGCATCGGGGCGTGCGAGGAAGAGGAGGGGACGTAGTCGAACTCGAAGCGCTCACCGCGCTTCAGGCCGAAGACCCCGGTGATGCCCGGTCTTCCGGGGGCCGTGCCGAGGAGTCCTCCCCCGCCGAACGGCGAGCCACCGCCGTCCGGATCACCTCCCCCCGGAAGGCCCTGCAGCCGGGCCAGAAAACTCTCGGAGGGCGGCGGCGGAGCCGCCTCCGCGAACACGTTCTTCAACTGCCGCTGCGCATCGGCCTCCGCCTTGCACTTGGCGCAGGTGGCCAGGTGGGCGAGGACACGCTCGCGCGACTCATGACCGAGCTCTCCGTCCACCAGGGCGGAGAGTCGGTCTCCCAGATGCTGCTCGGCCAGACGCCTTTCGGCGGGGCTGGGTCGTGTTCCACTCACGCGGTCGCGCCCCCTCCCCCCAGTGCGGGTACCCGAGGCACGAAGGAGCGGCGCTCGGAGGCCCGGGCCTCCGGCGAACGGTGCGCGAGAGCCTTGCGCAGCTGCGAGCGGCCGCGGTGGATCCGGGAGCGGACCGTGCCGAGCTTGACGCCGAGGGTCGCGGCGATCTCCTCGTACGACAGTCCTTCGATGTCGCACAGGACGACCGCGGCGCGGAACTCGGGCGCGAGGGTGTCGAGGGCCTGCTGGACGTCCGCGTCGAAGTGGGCGTCGTTGAAGACCTGCTGGGGCGACGGCTCACGGCTCGGCAGCCGCTCGGCCGCGTCATCGCCCAGGGCGTCGAAGCGGATGCGCTGCTTGCGGCGGACCATGTCCAGGAAGAGGTTGGTGGTGATCCGGTGCAGCCAGCCCTCGAAGGTGCCCGGCGTGTAGGTCGACAGGGACCGGAAGACGCGGACGAAGACCTCCTGGGTGAGGTCCTCGGCGTCGTGCTGGTTGCCCGTGAGGCGGTAGGCAAGTCGGTAGACGCGGCCACTGTGGGTGCTGACGATCTCCTCCCAGGTGGGCGGAGTCCACGCCTGCCCGTCCGCGTCGGTGGAGAAAGTCGCGGTCTGGGCGTGGTCAGCGGCGTGGCTGGGGTCAGCAGCGGTGTCGTTCACGGATTTCGGCCTGCCTGCCGATCCGAGAAAGCGCCGCAGCACTCCTCCCCGATCCCCAGACGCGGCCGCACCTCCCCTGTCGGCTCTGGTGGTGTCCAGTGGAGCCCCTACCATAGCCACCTCGCCCGTTAGCTCCGGATAAGCGGTTTTACGAGAATTTGATGTGGGCTGATACCGCTCGGACCCCTGCTGCTGCAGTTGCTCGGGCCGCTGCCCTTCATCGTGATCCAACTGTGTCCCCCCGTGACGTCGCCTACCCCTCTAAACGCCCGGTCCCATCTGCGGGTTCCCGGGCCCAACGGATACAGTCACGCCCAGGCAACCACGGGGACAGGAGAGGGTCATTACCGGCAACCGGCAGACGAGCTGGGCGTTCGCCGACGCCTACGTCGCCGAGGACGAAGTGCTGCGCTGGGCCCGCGACCGGGCCCGTGAGGCAGGCCTGCGCTCGGTGTCGCCCGGCACGGGCTCCGCGCTGCGGTTGCTGGCGGCTTCGGTGGACGCGAAGGCGGTGGCGGAGATCGGCACCGGCACCGGCGTCTCCGGCATCCATCTGCTGCACGGCATGCGCCCGGACGGGGTGCTGACCACGGTGGACCCCGAGCCCGAACACCAGCAGTTCGCCCGCCAGGCCTTCCGCGCCTCCGGTTTCGCCAGCAACCGCGCCCGCTTCATCCCGGGCCGCGCCCTGGACGTCCTGCCCCGGCTCGCGGACGCCGGCTACGACCTCGTCTTCTGCGACGGCGACCGCCTGGAATTCCTGGACTATCTCGCTGAATCGTTGCGCCTGCTGCGCCCCGGTGGCCTGGTCGTCTTCGAGGGCGTTTTCGCCAACGGCCGCACGGTGGACTCGGGCCCGCAGCCCACGGAGGTGCTGCGTCTGCGGGAGCTGCTGCGCGCGGTCCGCGAGAGCCAGGAGCTGGTGCCGTCACTGCTGCCGGTGGGTGACGGACTGCTGTGCGGGGTCAAGCGGTGAGGGCCGGGGAGCGAGCGGGGAAGGGCCGGCAAACAGCAACCCCGGCACCACTTGGATGCCGGGGCAGCTGAAAGGGTATGGTCGCTTCCGCGTCAGCCGACGACCTTCTTGAGGGCGTCGCCGAGCGCGTCGGCCTCGTCAGGGGTCAGCTCGACGACGAGCCGACCGCCGCCTTCGAGCGGAACGCGCATGACGATGCCCCGCCCCTCCTTGGTCACCTCGAGCGGGCCATCGCCCGTCCGCGGCTTCATGGCCGCCATGCTCGTTCCCCTTCCTGAAACCAGCTCATCGTCAAAGCCGACGGCCCTGGGAGGGCACGCGCGCAGCGTGAGACACGCGACACCGGCATCGAACACATTGCTTCCAAGCCATTATCCCGCATCTCAGGACCCGATGACCAACATCAGTCGGCATCGCTTGGGCAACGCGCGCGAGCAAAACCACTCAATTCGGCGATGTGACTGCGATACTGCGCGGCCGCACGGAGTTCCGCCGACCGTGAACCGTCGCGGATTCTTTGACGCAGGTCACACGTCCGCTCCGGTCCCCCGGCGGTGATCTCCGCCATGCTGTCCTACGGACAGGGGCGTACCGGCCGGTACGCCTGAACCGGGACAGCCGAGGGGACACACCATGGCCGACACCGTGCTCTACGAGGTGAGCGACGGACTCGCGACGATCACGCTGAACCGCCCCGAGGCGATGAACGCGCTGAACATCGCGACGAAGGTCGCCCTGCGGGAGGCGGTTCGCTCCGCGGCCGAGGACGACGCCGTACGGGCGGTGCTGCTGACCGCCGCCGGGGAGCGGGCGTTCTGTGTGGGGCAGGACCTCAAGGAGCACATCGGGCTGCTGGCGCAGGACCGGGAGACCGGGTCCGGGCAGACCATGAGCACGGTGAAGGAGCACTACAACCCGGTGGTGCGGGCGATCGCCGGGATGCCGAAGCCGGTGGTGGCCGGGGTGAACGGGGTGGCCGCCGGGGCCGGCTTCGGTCTCGCCCTCGCCGCGGACTACCGCATCGTCGCGGACACCGCCGCCTTCAACACGTCCTTCGCGGGGGTCGCGCTGACCGCCGACTCCGGCATGTCCTGGACCCTGCCACGCGTCGTCGGTCCGGGACGCGCCGCCGACCTGCTGCTCTTCCCGCGCAGCATCAAGGCGCAGGAGGCGTACGAGCTGGGGATCGCGAGCCGGCTGGTGCCGGCCGGCGAGCTGCACTCCGAGGCGGAGAAGGTGGCCCGGGCGTTGGCCGAGGGGCCGACGGTTGCGTATGGGGCGATCAAGGAGGCGGTGGCCTACGGGTTCTCGCACACCTTGTCCGAGACGCTGGACAAGGAGGACGAGCTGCAGACCCGGGCGGGGTCCTCGGAGGACCATGTGATTGCCGTGCAGGCGTTTGTGAACAAGGAGAAGCCGAAGTATTTGGGGCGGTGAGCTCCGTTGCGGGGTGCGGGTACGTTGTGGCTTGTCGCGCAGTTCCCCGCGCCCCTTAAGGGGCGCTCCTGACCACGCAGGTTTCCAAGTGGTCGTCGACCAGCCCACACGCCTGCATCAATGCGTACGCTGTTGTCGGGCCGACGAAACGCAGCCCTCGCTTCTTCAGCGCCTTGGAAAGTGCCGTCGACTCGGGTGTCACCGCGGGGACATCCCCCAACGTCTTCGGGGCCGGTCCCGCCTCCGGTGCATAGGACCAGATGAAGGTGTCCAGATCACCCGGTGCCCACTCCGCCAGCACACGCGCGTTGGCCAGGGTCGCGTCGATCTTGGCTCGGTTTCGGATGATGCCGGGGTCGGTGAGGAGGCGGGCGCGGTCTGTTTCCGTGAATGCGGCGACCTTGGCGATGCGGAAGTCGGCGAAAGCCGCGCGGAAGCCGGGGCGGCGGCGCAGGATCGTGATCCAGGACAGGCCCGACTGGAAGGCCTCCAGGCTCAGGCGCTCGTAGAGGGCGTCGTCGCCGTGGACCGGGCGGCCCCACTCCTCGTCGTGGTACGCCACGTAGTCCTCGGTGGACAGGGCCCAGGGACAGCGCAGGGCGCCGTCCGGGCCGGCGATGGCGGTTCCGTCGCTCACTGCTGCTCCGCCTGGCCGTGCATCGGCTTGTCCATGGAGACGTGGTGTGCGGCGGCCTGGGCGCCCGCCAGTGCGGACTCCAGGTCGGCGATACGGGCGTCGCGCTCGGCGAGTTCGGCGCCGAGGCGGTTGAGGGCGTCGTCGACGTCCGCCATGCGGTAGCCGCGGGCGGCGAGCGGGAAGCGGAGGCTGTCGACGTCGTCGCGGCCCACGGGCCGGTCCAGCGGCAGCGGGTCCTGCAGCCGCTCGGGGGCGGCCTCGGGCAACGGCCCCTCGCCCTCCCCGCCGCCCACCACGGCCAGTGTCACGGCGGCGACCACGACGGCGAGAGCGACGACCAGGAAGAAGAACATAACCATCGCTGTGGTCCCCACGCTCGATGTTCGGAAGCTGGATGAAGCTGAAGATGAAGCCGGATGTCTCAGGGTCCGATCGTGCCATGCGAGTCTGACAGTTAGGGTCGCAGGCGGCCGAGGAACCGGTCTTACCCAGGTCGTACTACGAGAGGTCACAGCGGATGCTCAGGCTGGGCAGGCGCGCATTCGAGGCGCACGAGCCGGTGATCATGGCGATCGTGAACCGGACCCCGGACTCCTTCTACGACCAGGGAGCGACCTTCCGGGACGAGCCCGCCCTCGCGCGCGTGGAGCAGGCGGTGTCGGAGGGGGCTGCCATCATCGACATCGGCGGGGTGAAGGCGGGGCCGGGCGACGAGGTGTCGGCCGAGGAGGAGGCGCGGCGGACGGTGGGGTTCGTCGCGGAGGTCCGGCGGCGCTTCCCGGACGTGGTCATCAGTGTGGACACCTGGCGGGCCGAGGTCGGCGAGGCCGTGTGCGAGGCCGGCGCGGATCTGCTGAACGACGCGTGGGGCGGCGTCGACCCCGGGCTGGCCGAGGTCGCGGCGCGGTACGGGGTCGGGCTGGTGTGCACGCACGCGGGCGGCGCCGAGCCGCGTACGCGTCCGCATCGGGTGACGTACGACGATGTCGTGGCCGACATTCTGCGGGTGACGCTGGGTCTTGCCGAGCGCGCGGTGGCGCTGGGGGTGCCCCGGGAGTCCGTGCTGATCGACCCGGGGCACGACTTCGGGAAGAACACCCGGCACAGCCTGGAGGCGACGCGGCGGCTCGGGGAGATGGTGGACACGGGGTGGCCCGTCCTGGTCTCCCTGTCCAACAAGGACTTCGTGGGCGAGACCCTGGACAAGCCGGTGAAGGAGCGGGTGGTGGGGACGCTCGCCACCACGGCCGTGTCGGCGTGGCTGGGGGCGCAGGTGTACCGGGTGCACGAGGTCGCCGAGACCCGTCAGGTGCTCGACATGGTGGCGTCCATCGCGGGGCATCGTCCCCCGGCGGTGGCGCGGCGGGGGCTGGCGTAGCGCCCCACGGCGGAGCCGACCGCCAGGGGGCTCCGCCGCCTGGACCCCCGATCGGCCTGAACGGCCTCGTCCTCAAACGCCGGACGGGCTGAAAGACCTCAGCGCGCCGCCTCCTTCGAGACCAGCGCCACCGCCTCGTCCACGTCGTCCGTGACGTGGAACAGCAGCAGGTCCTTCTCCGAGGCCTTGCCCTGGGCGATCAGGGTGTTCTTGAGCCAGTCGACCAGGCCGCCCCAGTACTCGCTCCCGAACAGCACGATCGGGAAGCGGGTCACCTTCTGGGTCTGCACCAGGGTCAGGGCTTCGAAGAGCTCGTCCAGGGTGCCCAGGCCGCCGGGCAGGACCACGAAACCCTGCGCGTACTTCACGAACATCATCTTGCGGACGAAGAAGTAGCGGAAGTTCAGGCCGATGTCGACGTAGGGGTTGAGCCCCTGCTCGAACGGCAGCTCGATGCCGAGGCCGACCGAGATGCCCTTCGCCTCGCAGGCGCCCTTGTTGGCCGCCTCCATGGCGCCCGGGCCGCCGCCGGTGATCACCGCCCAGCCCGCCTCCACCAGTCCGCGGCCGAGCCGGACGCCCGACTCGTACTCCGGGGAGTCGACGGGTGTGCGCGCCGAGCCGAACACGCTGATCGCGGGCGGGAGTTCGGCGAGGGTGCCGAAGCCCTCGATGAACTCCGACTGGATGCGCAGCACCCGCCACGGGTCCGTGTGCACCCAGTCGGTGGGAGCGCGCTCGTCCAGCAGCCGCTGGTCGGTCGTGCTCTCCGTCACCTGGCCGCGCCTTCGGAGGACCGGTCCGAGTCGCTGCTCATCCGGCGGCACCTTCTTGCCCTCGGGGTTCCCGGTAGCCATGTGCGCTCCCTCCGCTTGCAGGTGTCTCCACCTCAGAGTAGATCTACGCGGGTTACGGACGGGGGACGTGAGCATGTCCGCCGTGGAGCGGTGTACGGGTCAGGCCGTCAGCCAGGCCCGCAGCCGCTGCTCACCCGCCAGGATCTTCCCGGTTTCCACCCTTTCATCCCGCTTGTGCGCCAAGTGCGGGTTGCCGGGGCCGTAGTTGACCGCGGGGATGCCCAGGGAGGAGAAACGCGAGACGTCCGTCCAGCCGTACTTCGGCTGCGGGGTTCCGCCGACCGCCTCGATGAACGCCGCCGCGGCCGGGTGCGAGAGGCCGGGCAGCGCCGCCCCGCTGTGGTCGTCCACCACGAACTCGGCCACCCCGCAGTCCGCGAAGACCTCCCTGACGTGGGCGATCGCCTCCTCCTCCGTGCGGTCGGGGGCATAGCGGAAGTTGACGGTCACGACACATTCGTCCGGGATGACATTGCCCGCCACGCCGCCCGAGATGCCCACCGCGTTCAGTCCCTCCCGGTACTCCAGGCCGTCGATCACCGGGTAGCGGGGTTCGTACGAGGCCAGGCGGGCCAGGATCGGCGCGGCCGCGTGGATGGCGTTGGAGCCCATCCAGCTGCGCGCCGAGTGCGCGCGCTCGCCCGTCGTCCTCAGCAGGACCCTGAGGGTGCCCTGGCAGCCGCCCTCGACCTCGCCGTCGGACGGCTCAAGGAGCACCGCGAAGTCGCCCTCCAGCCACTCGGGGTGCGCCTCGGCGACGTGCTTGAGGCCGTTGAGGTCCGCCGACACCTCTTCGTTGTCGTAGAAGACGAAGGTCAGGTCGCGGTTGGGGGCCGGCACCGTGGCCGCGATGCGCAGCTGCACGGCCACGCCCGCCTTCATGTCGCAGGTGCCGCAGCCCCACAGGACGCCGTCCGCGTCCAGCCGGGACGGGACGTTGCCGGCGATCGGCACGGTGTCGATGTGGCCGGCCAGGATCACCCGCTCCGGCCGGCCCAGGTCCGTGCGCGCGACGACGTTGTTGCCGTACCGCTCGACCGTCAGGTGCGGCAGGGCGCGCAGGGCGGACTCGATCGCGTCGGCGAGGGGCTTCTCGGTGCCGCTCTCGGACGGGAAGTCGACCAGCTGCGCGGTGAGCTCGGCGGCGTCCAGGGTGAGGTCAAGTGGGGTGTCGGCCATGCCGTCGACCCTAACCCGCCGGGGCGCCGGCCCACCGGCCACATCCGTCACGTGGGCCACAGAGCCCTCCGCTACCTTTTATGACGTGCCAGAGCCGTCATCCACCCTCAAACGCCGTGGCCGCTTCTTCCGGATCGGAGCGGCCTTCGTGATCCTGCTCGCCGTCGCGGGCTATCTCGCGGTGCAGTACGTCACCGGGAGCAGAGGCGGATCGGGCTGCAGAGTGGTCTCGGGCGAGCCCGGCGGGACGTCGTACGACTTCACGCCGGAGCAGGCGGTGAACGCGGCGACGATCGCCGCGGTGGGCACCGGACGCGGCATGCCCGAGCGGGCGGTGACCATCGCGATCGCGACCGCGCTGCAGGAGTCGCAGCTGCGCAACATCGAGCACGGCGACCGGGATTCGCTCGGCCTGTTCCAGCAGCGGCCCTCGCAGGGCTGGGGCACCAGGAAGCAGATCCTGGACCCGACGTACGCGGCGGGCATGTTCTACCGGCACCTGGCCAAGGTGCCCGACTACGCGAATCTCCCCCTCACGGTCGCCGCACAGCGTGTGCAGCGCAGCGGGTATCCCGAGGCGTACGCCAAGCACGAGCCGGACGCCACCCTGCTCTCCGCCGCTCTCACCGGGAACTCGCCGGCCACGCTGACCTGCGCCGGTCTCCCGGCCACCACGCAGGCGGCGGGTCCGGACGCGGTACGGGCCGCTCTCGTACGGGACTTCGGGCGCGACGCCCTGCAGCCGGCCGCCGCGGAAGTGAACGCCCTGTCGACACCGGCACCTTCGCCGACCGAGAGCCCGGGGACGAGCGCCCGCACCGTCACGCTCCCCGTCACGGCCGGCAAGAGCCCCGCCAAGGGCCGCAGTGTCCGCCAGCGCGGCTGGCAGCTCGCCCACTGGGCCGTGGCCAACTCCTCCGCGCTGCACATCGAGCGGGTCTCCTACGGCGGGCGGGAGTGGACCGCCGGGAACGCCGACAACCCGTGGCACAAGGCCGCCGCGGACGGCGTCGACGGGGCGGAAAAGGCCGTCGGCGCGGTCCGGATCGTCACTGCGCAGTAGTGCGGTCCTTCACTCGCACGGGTTATGCCGGGCATGCTTGATCCACGGGGTGGGCAGGTTTTCGCACCGTCACCCCTGCATCCGTCAAAGCCCTTGACTGCAAAGGGCTGTAAGGATTCGGCAGACTTTCCGGACCGACGCTTTTTGCCCGTTTTTATCCGCAGCCGATAATGCGACGCATTGCCAACTCTTTACGTTGGGACGCCGCAACCTTCGGGGCCTTCGAGCGGTAGTCACATCGTCCGAGCCCGGACGATCAACATCCATCGAAGGAGCATCATGTCCCTCCCCCTGACCCGTCGGATCGCCCGTGCCGCGCTGCTCGTCGCAGCGGGAGCGGCTGCCGGGGTCGGTGCGGCCGGCTCCGCGAGTGCGGCCCCCGAACTGCCCGCTGCCCCGAACGTCGGCGGCCTGACCGCTCTGGACGGGGCGAGCGTCGGCAACACCGTCGACGGTGCGGCGCAGAACGTGACCGGGCTCGCGGGCGACGCCGGCAGCAACGCGGTCAAGAAGGCCGTGCCGAACGCGGGCAAGACCGGCGGCAGCGTGGCGAAGAAGGCGGCTCCGGCCGCGCAGCGTGCGGCGGGTGCCGCGGCGGGCTCCGTCGGGGAGATCGTCGGCGTCACCACGCAGACGGCGGCCGACAACGGCGGCACCCTGCCGGCGGGCTCGCTCAAGGGCGGCCTGCCGAGCACCGGCAACCTGCCGGTGAAGGGCCTGCCGATCGGCGGCTGAGCGACCCTGTACGGCGAGGGGGGCCCGGGACGGTGTCCCGGGCCCCCCTCGTCACGTCCACGGCGGCTACAGCCGCTCCACGGCCGCCCGCACCCGCTCGTCCGTCGCCGTCAGCGCCACGCGGACGAACTTCTCGCCCGCCGTGCCGTAGAAGTCGCCCGGCGCGACCAGGATGCCGAGCTCGGCCAGGTGGGCCACCGTGTCCCAGCAGGACTCGTCCCGCGTCGCCCACAGGTAGAGGCTGGCCTCGCTGTGCTCGATGCGGAAGCCATGGCCGAGGAGCGCCTGGCGCAGGGCCGTGCGCCGGGCCGCGTACCGCTCGCGCTGCTCCTGGACATGGGCGTCGTCGCCCAGGGCCGCCACGACGGCCGCCTGCGTGGGTGCCGGCGTCATCATGCCGCCGTGCTTGCGGATCTCCAGCAGCGGGCCGAGGACGGCCGGGTCACCGGCCAGGAAGGCCGCGCGGTAGCCCGCCAGGTTGGAGCGCTTGGAGAGGGAGTGGACGGACACGATGCCCTCGTACGAGCCGCCGTTCACATCGGGGTGCAGCACCGAGACCGGCTCCGCCTCCCAGCCCAGCTCGAGGTAGCACTCGTCGGAGAAGAGCAGGATCCCGTGCTCGCGCGCCCACGCGACGATCCGCGTCAGCTCCTCCTTGCCCAGCACCCTGCCGGTCGGGTTCGACGGCGAGTTCAGCCAGAGCAGCTTCAGGTTCGCCGGATCCAGGTCCGTCGGGTCGTCGTAGACCTCGTGGTCGGCGCGCGCCAGACGGGCGCCCACCTCGTACGTCGGGTAGGCCAGGCGCGGGTGGGCCACCTTGTCGCCCGGGCCGAGGCCCAGCTGGGTGGGGAGCCAGGCGACGAGTTCCTTGGAGCCGACGATCGGCAGGACGTGCTTGTGCGTGATCTCGCGGGCGCCGAGGCGGCGCTCGACCCAGCCGGTGATCGCGTCGCGCAGGGCCGGGGTGCCCCAGACCGTCGGATAGCCCGGGGAGTCCGCCGCGTCGATGAGCGCCTTCTGGACCAGCTCGGGGACCGGGTCGACCGGGGTGCCGACGGAGAGGTCGACGATGCCGTCCGGGTGCGAGGCGGCCGTTTTCTTGTAAGGCTCCAGCTTGTCCCAGGGGAAGGTGGGCAGGCGGTCGGAGACTGCGGACACGGGATCTGGCTCACTTTCTGGTACGGCAGACGGCCCAAGGGCCCTGGTACGGCAAACGCCTCGGCCCAGTACGGCGATCACCAGGGCGATCCGGCCGTACGGGACCGAGGCGGCACGTTCTGTGCGGGCCGCTTGCGTGGTTACTCGGCCTGCGGCGGCAGCGCGGCGATGAAGGGGTGGTCCCGCTCGATCAGGCCCAGCTTGCTGGCGCCGCCGGGGGAGCCGAGCTCGTCGAAGAACTCGACGTTCGCCTTGTAGTAGTCCTTCCACTCCTCCGGAGTGTCGTCCTCGTAGAAGATCGCCTCGACCGGGCAGACCGGCTCACAGGCACCACAGTCGACGCATTCGTCCGGGTGGATGTACAAGGACCGCTGGCCCTCGTAGATGCAGTCGACCGGGCACTCCTCGATGCACGCCTTGTCCTTGACGTCGACACAAGGCTGCGCGATGACGTAGGTCACGCTGTCGTTCCTCCTCGATAGGGCGCTGGCGGGCCTCCTCAGGCTCCGCCGCCTGGCGCGCGGGAGCGCGGCGTCGTCGATGCCCGCCCCTAGTATCTCCGTTCTTGGGCATGATCCGAACAGGAGGGGTGAACTGACCTGTGGAAATCTCGGCCGGCGGACGTCTCGAGGTTCGTATCACCGCTGCTGACGTGGGGAAACGGGTCTCGGTACGACGCTTGATCGAACCTGGAGTCCCGGAAGAGAAGTTCACCGACACGGTGGGTGTTCTCACATCATGGGACGACGGTGTGCTGCTGATCACACGCAAGGGGGGCGAGAGCGTCCGGATTCCGGAATCTGCGCTGGTCGCGGGGAAGGTCGTACCGTCGGCCCCGGCCCGCCGACGGGGTCCCGCCACCTCGTACGAGGAGCTCGCGCACGTCGCCTCGCGGGCGTGGCGGCCGGTGGAGAGCGAGCAGCTCGGCGAGTGGGAGCTGCGGGCCGCTGCCGGGTTCACCCGGCGCGCCAATTCGGTCCTGCCGCTCGGCGACCCTGGCGTGCCGCTCGACGAGGCGCTGGACGTCGTACGACGGTGGTACGGCGACCGTGGGCTGCCCGCGTACATCCAGACCGCGACAGGCGCCGAGGGCACGCAGGAGCTGCTGTGTGCGGAGCTGGAGCGGCGCGGGTGGGTGCGTGAGGTGACCGCCGAGCTGTGGATCGGGGCGCTGGCGCCGGTCGCGGACCGGGCGGAGGCGTCCGGGGTCGTGCTGTCCCGGGAGGCGGACGAGGCGTGGCTTGCGCGGTACCAGCGCAAGGGGGTGAGCGAGGTGGCGCTGAAGGTGCTGGGAAGGGGGTCCCCCCGCTCGAGCGAAGCCGAGAGTGGGGGAGGTCCTTCGGTGTGGTTCGCGACCGTCCCCGGCTCGTCCGTGGGTGCGGCGCCCGCAGCGATCGGGCGGTGTGTCGTGGACGGGCGGTGGGCGTCCTTCGCCGCCGTCGAGGTGGATCCGGAGCAGCGGAGGCGCGGGCTGGCCACCACCGTGATGGCCGCGCTGGCCCGGCGGGCGCTCGACGAGGGCGCCTCGGCCGCCTGGCTGCAGGTCGAGGCGGACAACGCGGGGGCGCGGGCGCTGTACGCCGGGATGGGCTTCGCCGCGCACCACGCCTACCACCACTACCGGGAACCGGCGGCTCCCGGCAGCGGCCGGTAGTACCGATCGCCGGGAGAGGGCACCAGCCTGCTATGCGTCCCCCATACCCCCCACCGCCCGAGCGGTCCGCCGAACTGCGGCGGCGGTTCGCCGAGGAGGCGCGGTCCGAGCGGCCCGATCTGTCCACGCTGTGCCTGCTGGTGGGCGCGGAGGCGGACGGGGCACTGGACGAGGCGGGCCTGGACGCCGCCCAGATGGAGCTGGACCGGCTGGCGGGGCGGGTGCCGTTCCGGCCGGGCGGTCCGATGGCGTGGGCCACGGCGCTGCACCACCTGCTCGGGGAGCGGGACGGCTTCCGCGGCTCCCCCGCCGACTACCAGCGTCTGGAGTCCTCGCTGCTGCACGAGGTGCTGCGGCGGCGGCGCGGGCTGCCGATCCTGCTGTCGGTGGTGTGGATGGAGGTCGCACGGCGGGCGGGGGCGCCGGTGTACGGGGTCGCGCTGCCGGGGCACTTCGTGGTCGGGTTCGGGCCCCAGGAGCAGCAGGTGCTGGTGGATCCGTTCGACGGGGGGCGGGTGCTGGGGGTCGGCGACGCCGAGCTGTTGGTGGCGGGCGCCACCGGGGCTCCGCTGGATCCGTCGATGTTGACGCCGACGGATCCGCTGGATGTCGTTCTGCGGATTCTCAACAACATCCGGGCGTGGGCTGCGGCGCGACCTGAGCGGTCGGATGTATCGCTGTGGGCGGTGGAGTTGTCGTTGTTGTTGCCTTCGCATCCGGCGCGGTTGCGTTATGAGCGGGCTCAGTTGCTCGTGCAGCGGGGTGACTTCGTCGATGGGGCGGTGGAACTTGAGGCCTACGCCGATGTCGTGGCGGCGGTGGATGAATCGGCTGCCGAGCGTGTGCGGGGGCAGGCCCGGGCGGCCCGGGCGCTCCTCAACTGAGTTCGCTCAATCGCCATAGGGGTTTGTGCAAGTGTGCGAGTGCAAGTCCGTTGTGGCTTGTCGCGCCCACGCGGCGGAGCCGCATATCGATACAGCCCCGCGCCCCTTCGGGGCGCTAGAGCCAGCCCTTTTCTCTAGCGATCCGTACCGCTTCGGCTCGGTTTCTCACCGCCAGTTTCTGGATTGCCGTCGAGAGGTAATTGCGGACCGTTCCCTGGGACAGGTGCAGTGCTGCCGCCAGTTCCGCGTTCGTCGAGCCGTCGGCTGCCGCGCGCAGGACCTCGCGTTCGCGGTCGGTGAGGGGGTTGGCGCCCTCTGCCAGGGCCGCTGCCGCCAGGGTGGGGTCGATGACCCGCTCGCCTGCCAGGACCTTGCGTACCGCCTGGGCGAGTTGGGCCGCGGGGGCGTCCTTGACCAGGAAGGCGTCGGCGCCTGCTTCCATGGCGCTGCGGAGGTAGCCGGGGCGGCCAAAGGTGGTGAGGACGACCAGTTTCACGGCGGGCAGGGCCTTGTGGACCTGGGCCGCCGCCTCGATGCCGGTGCAGCCCGGCATCTCGATGTCGAGGAGGGCCACGTCCACGGCGTGCTCGCGGACGGCCGCCAACACCTCGTCGCCGCGTGCCACTTGGGCCACGACCTCGATGTCGTCCTCCAGGCCGAGGAGGGCGGCCAGCGCCTCGCGGACCATCGACTGGTCCTCGGCGAGGAGCACCTTGATCGTAGAGCTCATGCCCCGGATCCTACGGCCGACGGGGTGTCGGCGGGGACGCGGGCGACAAGGCGGAAGCCGTGCTTGATGCGGCCTGCCTCCAGGGTGCCGCCGGTCTTCTCCAGGCGTTCGGTCAGCCCCGTCAGACCGTTGCCCGGGTCCTTGCCGGGCCCGCCCGAGCCGTTGTCCTCGACGGCGAGTTCGAGGACCGGGCCGTCCAGGGTCTGGCGGTGCAGCACCTCCACCGTGCAGCGGGTGGCACCGCTGTGCCGTACGACGTTGGTGACCGCCTCGCGCAGCGCCCAGGCGAGGGCGGACTCGCTCTCCACCGAGACGCCGCTGAGGTCCGGCTGGTCGGGGACCTCGGCCGTGACGCCGGCTGCCGTCAAGGCGACCTGGGTGCCCGCGAGTTCCTCGGACAGGCGCGGGCGGCGATAGCCGGAGACCGCCTCGCGGACGTCCACCAGGGCCTGGCGGCTGACCTGTTCGATGTCGGCGACCTGCTGGGCCGCCTTGTCGGGGTGGTCGGGGAGCATACGGCCCGCCAGTTCGCTCTTCAGCGTGATCAGCGAGAGCGAGTGGCCGAGGAGGTCGTGCAGATCGCGGGCGAGGCGCAGACGTTCCTCGTTGGCGGCCAGTTGGGCGACCGTGGCGCGGGCCTTGCGCAGCTCTATGGTCGTCCGCACCAGTTGCTTCACGCCCATCATCGCGAAGCCCAGGAGCAGCACCACCAGGACCAGGCTCCAGTCGTCCGCACGGAAGTGCAGCAGGACAAGGACCATGGTGAGGGTGTTCACCCCGACCGCCCAGTAGGCGATCCGCTGCGGCAGCGTGGCGCCGCAGGTGACGGAGACGTACACGAAGAGGCCGATCCACTCGCTGCCGAGGGTGAGGCACAGGACCAGGGCGAGCGTGCCGAGCAGGGCGACGAGGGAGCCGACGGCCCGTCCGGAGAACGGGCGGCCCATGTTCCGGAAGACCAGCGCCAGATAGACACCGGTGAAGGAGACCAGGGCCACCCAGCCCGCCGCGGTCGCGGCAGGCGTGTGGTGGCCGGAGGTCAGGTCCTGCACCGGCGATCCGAGAAAGATCAGCCAGGGCAGGATCCAGACCAGTTTGCGCATGGCCTCGCCCCGGTCGCGGGGCGGCTGGCCGATCCGGTTCGCGTTCTCGGCCCGGAGTTCCGCGGGCAGCCCGTCGTCCGTCATCGTGCTCACGCCTTCAGCGTGTCCTTCCGGTACAGCCACGCCGCGCCGCCCGCGAACAGGACGAAGTAGACGACGAGGAGGGCGAGGTCCTTGGTCTCGGGGGACTGACTTTGTTCGATGGCCCGTCCGAGGGCAGCGTACGCGTGCGTGGGCAGCCACTTGGCGATGTCCTGCAGCCACTGCGGGAAGGTCGTCGACGGCATCCACAGGCCGCCGAGGATCGACAGACCGAAGTACGTGATCATCGTGATCGGACGGACCGCGTCCCCGGTGGCCAGATAGCCGATGGCGACGCCGAGCGCGGCGAAGACCAGGCTGCCGGCCCAGATCGCCCCGGTGAGCGCGAACCACTGCCAGGCGTCCAGCCGTACGCCCCGCACGGCCGCGGCGACCAGGAAGACCACCACGATGGACGGGAGGCTGACGACGGCGGCGCTGGCGGTCTTGGCGAGGACATAGCCGCGCCCGGGCAGCGTGGTCAGCCGCAGCTGCCGCACCCAGCCGCCCTCCCGCTCCTTGGCGATGCGCTCGCTGTTGCCCATGAGGACCGCGGTCAGGGCGCCGAAGGAGGCCATGGAGACCATGACGTACGAGGCCACGCTCAGTCCTGTGCCGTCGACCTTCCCCGTCTGGTTGGAGACGAGCAGGAAGATCACCGACGGGTAGATCACCGAGAAGAACAGGAACTTGCGGTTGCGCAGGGCGCGGGTGAGTTCCAGCTTGATCAGGCTGTTCACGACTGCTTCGCCTCCTCGGCGGCGGTGATGGCGACGAAGGCCTGCTCCAGACCGAGCCCGGCGACTTCGAGGTTGCGGGGGTAGACGCCGAGGCCGTACAGGGCGTGCACGGTCGCGTCGGCGTCGGAGGACTGGATACGGACGGTCTGACCGCTGATGTCGATCGAGGTGAGGAAGGGCAGCGCCCGGATCGGCGCCTCGTCGATGGCGCCCTCCAGGTCGAACGACACCCTGCGCGCCCCGGCCTTCGCCTTGATCTCGGCCGCCGTGCCGTCCGCCAGCAGCCGGCCCCGGTGCAGGACGAGCACCCGGTCGGCGATGGCGTCGGCCTCCTCCAGGTAGTGCGTGGCGAACAGCACCGTACGGCCCTGGTCTGCCTGCTCGCGCATGGTGGCCCAGAAGGCCTGGCGGGCGGAGACGTCCATGCCGGTGGTCGGCTCGTCGAGGACGATCAGGTCGCTGTCGCCGGCCGTGGCGAGGGCGAAGCGGACGCGCTGGGCCTGGCCGCCGGAGAGCTTGTTGACCTTGCGGTCGGCGATCTGCGAGATCCCGGCGCGGGCGAGCACGTCCTTGGCCTTGTACGGCTTCGGGTGCAGATCGCAGGCGAGCTTCACCAGCTCGGCGACCGTGACCTCGTCCATCAGCCCGCCGCTCTGCAGCATGGCGCCCACGCGCCCGGCGACGATGGCCTCGCGCGGGCTGGTGCCGAAGATCCGGACCGTGCCGCTGTCGGCGAGCTTGAGGCCGAGCAGCAGGTCGAGGGTGGTCGACTTGCCGGCCCCGTTCGGCCCCAGCAGGGCCACCGTCTCCCCCGGGTGCAGGGCGAGGGTCAGCCCGTCGACGGCCCGTACGGTCCCGTACGTCTTGCTCACCTGGTCGAAGCCGACCACCGGGGCGGTGGTCGCTTGCGCTGTCGTCGTCATGGATCCATGGTGGCCGCGCACACCCAGGTCATGGCAGTGTCGGCGGTCCTGACTGCCGGATGACAGATGTCATACGGCGGACGGTGACATACGGCGAAGGGGGCGCCCGGCGCGTGCCGGGTGCCCCCTTTCCGGGACTGACGTCAGCTGGGGTTCGTCTGGATGACCCCGACCCGGTTGGTCTTGCTCAGCAGGGCCTGGCGCAGGGCGACGTAGACGTCCTGGGGGGTGACGGCCGTCTTCTTGCCGGTGCCCCGGGTGATCAGGACGCCGTCGAAGGCGCCGCCGTAGAGGTTCTTCAGCGCGGTGAGGTCCGGCTTGTCGACGAGCTTGCCGCCGACCGCCTGGACCCTGAGGAACTTCCACAGCGAGTTCTGCGGGCTGAACCTGACCTGCGCCGCGCCCGCCCGGACCGTGACGAAGCCCGACATCGCCGGCTCGGCGAAGGCCTTCATCTCCCGGTCGACCTCGGCGTTCGTGACCGTCGGCTGCCGGGTCGTGGTGACGACCGCGACCGGGTCGGTGGAGTTGGTCTCCACCTGGCTGCGGTACGCCTCCTCGACCGCCTGGGCCGACTTGGCCGCGTCGATGCCCTTGCCCGCCTTGCCGTAGACGGCGACGGCCTTGCCCGACTTGAACTCGATCGTGCCGTCGCTCATCGAGCCGGAGCCGCCCGCCGTGGACTGCAGGGCGGCGGTCAGCTTCTCCTCGTCGACGGGCATGACCGGGTCGACGACCCGGTGGTTGCCGAAGAGGGAGCCGATGACGGAGATCGGGTTGTAGTCGGCCTGCGCGGCCGCCGCGACCGTGGCCTGTTCGTCGAACTGCAGTCCCGCCTGGTCCGGCTTGAGCTCGACCGTCCTGCCGCCGACGGACAGCTTCAGCGGCTTGTCCACCCGGTCGCCGAAGGCCGCGTCGAGCTTCTTGACGGCCTCGTCGCGGGTGCCGCCGCCGATGTCGACGCCGAGCACGGTGGTGCCCTTGGGCACGTCGGAGTGGTTCATCAGCAGCCCGGCGCCGTACGCGAGACCACCGACGATGACCACGCCGGTGCCGAGCAGCACCAGCTTGTTGCGCCCCTTCTTCTTCTGCTTCTTGGGCGCTGCGGCGGCCGACGTGTTCTGGCCGCCCGGCTCGGGCAGCTTCGGGGGCGTGTGCGGCAGTGGGCCGTCGGTGTGGGAGCCGGGGCCGAACGGCGAGCTCGTGCCGGGCGACCCGACCGGGACACCGCTGGTGACGGTGTGTCCGGAGATGTTCTCGGGCGCCGGGAAGCCCTGCGGAGCCGGCTCGGGGGCCGGCTTCTGCGGGGTGAGGATCGCGGTGTCGTCGCTGAGACCGCCACCGGGGCCGAGGCCCGCGCCGTGCGTGCCGCCGATGGTTCCGGGGCCGCCAGGGCCGCCGATGGTGCCAGGGCCGCCGATGCCCGCGGGGCCGCCGATGCCGGCAGGCGCGCCGGAGCCGCCGGGTCCCTTGGGCCCGGCAGGTCCGCCGGGTCCGGCGCCGAAGGGCGGGGTCACGGGGCCGTCACCGGTGACCGGGCCGACGGTCGGGCCCGCGGGGCCCTGGGCGCCGCCCTGGCCGCCGCGGCCGTTCGGCCCGTTGAAGCCGCTCGCGCCGCCCGGGCCGCCGTAACCGCCTTGGCCGTTCTGCCGGTTCTGCCCGTTCTGGGTGCCGCGCTCGCCGTCCGAGAAGTACGGGAGGTCGTCACGGCGGGGCTCGCTGCCGCCGCTGCCGGGGCGCGCGCCGCCCCCGAGCGGTCCGGCGGCCAGCGCCTCGGTGACGTCGAAGGAACCGGTGCCGCCGCCGTGCCCGGGGGCCACGGGGCCGCCGGTCGCTCCGGGCAGCCCGGCGCCGTTCGTCCCGCCCGGGCGGGGGGCGCCGCCGGGCCGGGAGCCGCCCGGCACGCTCATGGAGCCGACCACGCCGCCGGGGCGGCCGGTGCCCGGACGGGCGCCGCCGGAGGGGGCACCCCCGCCGAGGGGCCCGGCTCCCGGGGAGGCCGGCGCACCCGCGCCCGAACCGCCCGGCAGACCGGCGCCGTTGGTGGAGCCTCCGCCCTGACCGCCCTTGGCGGGCGCGGACTTGCGGGGCGCGAACCACCCGCTCGTCCTGTCCTCGGCGGGCTGAGCGGGCTCGGCCGGGGACTCGACGGTGCTCATGGCCTGGGTGGCGCCCGGCCCCGGAGCCTCGGTCTCCCCGGTGTCGTCGGAGCCCTCGGCGTCCGCGACGGGCGTACGCACGACGACCGGCGGAATGGGCCTCGACCCTGGGATGTTGATCCGGATCCGGGTCGTCAGGGTGGTCTCGGTCTTGCGGTCCTCCGGCTGCGCGGCCGAACGGCCCGCATCCGTACCGGCGTCGGAAGCCGTGGGGGTCCCGTACGGCGGCGTGCCCGACGGGTAGGCGGCTCCGCCGCGCCCGTTGGGCCCGGAGGACGGAGTGTCAGTTTCACGACTCAAGGCAGGTTCTCCCGGTTGGCTCCACCGCCCGACACAACCTCACGGGCGGCTCGGCGGCGCGCACCACCATACTGGCCACTTCTGGCGCGTATCCCATGACCGCCGGGGAAACCCACACGGGACTCCCACGGTCAGTTAATGGCGAAGTGGTACGTCACTTGCCAAGTCGGACGTCACGGCCACCTGGTTGCCGCCCCTGTCCGAGCGTGGCGCAGATCACAGCGACGGCCATCCCCCCGAAGAGGAAGAGATAGGAGCCTCCTCCCGCGCCGAAGAGGAAGTCCCCTTCGGGTCTGCTGGCGGTGAGCAGGATGACGGAGATCATCCATCCGGCGGCAGGTGCGACCGCCCCGCCGCGGCTGCCGGTGGCCCGTCCGCCGCCGAGACAGAGCCCGGCCTCGCCGGCGAGCGCGAGCAGCAGCCCGCCGGGGAACCAGCCGGCCTGCACCAGCGCACCGGCCGCGCCGACGACCGCGCCGAGCACGAAGAGGCCCACGTACAGCAGCGTCCGTCCGGCGGAGGGCCGCTGCAGCGGCTGGGCGAGCAGGGAACCGCGCTCCGTCATGACGCCTCCTCGGCACCGGCGAACTCGATCCCGGCGAAGAGATCGGTCTCTGTCGGCTCGGCGGCTTCCCCGCGCACCAATTCGTAGTACTCGGTGGTGAACAGGGGCTGCGCCTGTTCGTTGGAGAGCGCGAAGTACGGCTCGGCGACCTCGATCTGGGTGGCGTGGGCCCGCATCGCGGCGGCCTTGGCGGCGGCGTGCGCGGTGCCGTCGATCTCGGCGGTGATCCGGTCGTCGGGCACCACACCCGGTACGTCGTCGATGACGGCCGCCTTGGAGAAGGGCAGTCCGGGCAGATCCTCCGCAAGCCGGGCGAAGGCACCCTCGGCGGCGGAGCGCGGCACGCGGTTCCAGTAGACCTTGGGGATCTCCCACCCTGTCCGCGCGGCCAGTTCGGCCGCGCGCATGGCCACGCGGTGGGCCTGGATGTGGTCGGGGTGGCCGTATCCGCCGTTGTCGTCATAGGTGACGAGGACCTGGGGGCGTACCTCCAGGATCACCTCGACGAGGTGGGCGGCCGCCTCGTCCACGTCCGCCTGCCAGAAGCAGGCCGGGTCGTCGTTGTCGGGCAGGCCCGTCATCCCGGAGTCGCGGTAGCGGCCCGGGCCGCCGAGCTGACGGAAGTCCTCGACGCCGAGCTCGCGCATGGCGGCCGTGAGCTCCCGCAGCCGGTACTCGCCCAGGGCGGTGCCGGTGAGGTGCCTGAGCTCCGGCGGAATGACCTCGCCGAGCTCGCCCAGGGTGCAGGTGACCAGCGTCACGCGGGCACCACCGGCCGCGTACGCGGCCATGGTCGCGCCGTTGTTGATCGACTCGTCGTCCGGGTGCGCGTGCACCAGCAGCAGACGCCGGGAGGGCTGTTCCGTCATGGAGCCACCCTACGAGGCGGCACCGACAGCGCGGTGCAGCCCGGCCTCAGAACTTGATGCTGCCGATCATCCCCGCGATGTTCGTCGTCAGCTCGTGGATGGTGGGAGCGACGGTCGAGGAGGCGAGATAGAACCCGAGCAGCATGCAGACGATCGCATGCCCCGCCTTCAGTCCTGACTTCTTGATCAGAAGGAAGACGATGATCGCCAGCAGCACCACCGCCGAAATCGAGAGTGCCACGGCGGCTCACCTCCAAAGGTCCCAAGAGCGCGGGGGTCGAACTTAGGGGCCGGACAGAACCACACAACAACCAGCAGGTTCATACCCACTATGCGCTAGTGATCATAACTATCCGACCGCGCGCATCGATCGGCGCACGGCCGCACAAGGGGGCGCATGGCCAATATGGTCAGGGCATGACGACGACGTCCGACTCCTTCCCCCGCAGGCACGCCCGCACCCAGCGGTTCACCCTGGGCGCGCCGCGCGCTTTCACCGTGGCCCCCGACGGCACCCGTGTCGTGTTCCTGCGCTCCACCTCCGGTACGGACAGGGCGAGTTCCCTGTGGGTTCTCGATGTACAGGGCGGCGGGGAGCGCGTGGCGGCCGATCCGCGCGCCCTGCTCGGCGGCACCTCCGAGGAGCTTCCGCCGGAGGAGCGGGCGCGCCGCGAACGCAGCCGCGAGGGCGGCGCGGGCATCGTCGGCTACGCCACCGACGCGGCCGTGGAGTTGGCGTCTTTCGCCTTGTCAGGGCGGCTTTTCACGGCCGAACTGCGGGCCGGTACGGCACGTGAACTCCCCGCTCCCGGACCGGTGATCGACCCGCGCCCCTCCCCCGACGGCCGGCATGTCGCCTATGTCGCGCAGGGTGCGCTGCGGGTGGTGGGTGCCGAGGGCAAGGACGAACGGGCCCTCGCCGAGCCGGAGTCGGCGAACGTCACCTACGGTCTCGCCGAGTTCATCGCGGCCGAGGAGATGGGCCGCTCGCGCGGTTTCTGGTGGTCGCCGGAGTCGGACCGGCTGCTGGTCGCGCGCGTGGACGACACGCCGGTGCGGCGCTGGTGGATCTCCGACCCGGCCCAGCCGGAACGTGAGCCACGGCACGTCGCCTACCCGGCGGCGGGCACCGACAACGCGGACGTACGGCTGTTCGTGATCGGTCTGGACGGGGCGCGCACGGAGGTCGTCTGGGACCGGGCGCGCTATCCGTACCTGGCGCATGTGCACTGGTCAGAGGCGGGCGCACCGCTGCTGCTCGTCCAAGCGCGCGACCAGCGCAGTCAGTTGTTCCTGGCCGTGAGCCCTGAGACGGGTACGACCCGGCTGGTGCACGCGGACGAAGATCAGGTTTGGCTTGATCTTTTCCCCGGGGTGCCCTGCTGGAGCCCGTCCGGGCAGCTGGTGCGCATCGTCGACGAGGGCGGCGCGCGGGTCCTCGCGGTGGGTGAACGCCCGCTGACGGGCCCGCAGTTGCACGTCCGGGCGGTGCTGGACGTCTCGGACGACAACGTGCTGATCGCCGCGTCCGCCGGCGAGGAGGCCGAGGCCCCCGAGACCGGCGAGGTGCATGTCTACCGCGTCAACGAGCTCGGCCTTGAGCGTGTCTCGCAGGAGCCCGGCGTGCACTCGGCGGTGCGTGCGGGGGGCGTGACGGTGCTGGTGTCCGCCGTACCGGACCGGCCGGGCGCCCGCGTGCAGGTGCTTCGCGACGGCGACCGAAGGGAGATGGGGGTCCCCCCGGCCGGAGGCTGGGGGAACGCGGTGACCGTCGCCTCGTACGCGGAAGACCCCGGCATGACCCCGCGGGTGACCCTGACCGAGGGGGGCGCACGGCGCATCCCGTGCGCCGTGCTGCTTCCCCGCGACCACGACGGCGAGACCCCGCTCCCGGTCCTCATGGATCCCTACGGCGGTCCGCACGGCCAGCGGGTGGTCGCCGCGCACAATCCGCATCTGACCTCGCAGTGGTTCGCCGACCAGGGGTTCGCGGTCGTGGTCGCCGACGGCCGCGGCACCCCGGGCCGCTCCCCGGCCTGGGAGAAGGCGGTCCGCGACGACCTCGCGGGGGCCACCGTCGAGGACCAGGTGGACGCGCTCCGGGCGCTCGCCGACCGCTTCCCCCTGGACCTGACCCGGGTCGGTATCCGCGGCTGGTCCTTCGGCGGCTATCTGGCGGCGCTCGCGGTGCTGCGCCGCCCGGACGTCTTCCACGCGGCCGTGGTGGGCGCCCCGGTCACCGATCTGCGGCTGTACGACACCCACTACCAGGAGCGCTACCTCGGCCACCCCGACGAGCAGCCGGAGGTGTACCGTCGCAACTCGCTCATCGACGACGCGGGCCTGGTGGACGCGGCCGAACCGCACCGGCCGATGATGATCATTCATGGTTTCGCCGACGACAACGTGGTGGTGGCCCACTCGCTGCGGCTGTCCTCGGCCCTGCTGGCCGCCGGCCGTCCGCACGAGGTGCTGCCGCTCTCCGGCGTCACGCACATGACCCCGCAGGAGTCGGTCGCCGAGAACCTGCTCCGGCTCCAGCTGGACTTCCTCCGTCGCGCCCTCAAGCCTGCCTGAGCAACGACACTCCACAGAGCACCGCAACCACTGATCGAGAAACCACGACGAAGCACCGGCCACATCCGCGAGAGCGGCGCCGGCTTAGGCGCAAAGAGGGGCAACGGGCCGGGGCTACATGGCGAGCCCCGGCCCGTTTACGGCACCCGCACGGCCGTACGCTCTAGAGACTGACGCGTCCGTATATCGGAACCGGGTCGGCCAAGTTGCCTGCGTGTTACTCATCGGTCGGCACGACGGCCTTTTCTTCTGCGAAGTGGCAGGCCGAGTCATGGGCGGCCGGACCGTTCACGTCCCGGAACGCGGCCGGCACCGCCAGCAGCGGCACCTCCAGCGCGCACCGCTCCTGCGCCTTCCAGCACCGCGTGCGGAAGCGGCACCCCGAGGGGATGTTCGTCGGTGACGGCACATCTCCGGCGAGGATGATCCGCTCCCGGCGCTCCCGCGCCACCGGGTCGGGCACGGGGACGGCGGACAGCAGCGCCTGGGTGTAGGGGTGCGTCGGATGGTCGTAGATCTCGGCGTCCCTGCCGGTCTCCACGATCCGCCCCAGGTACATCACGCCGACCCGGTCCGAGATGTGCCGGACGATCGACAGGTCGTGCGCGATGAAGACATAGCTCAGCTCGAACTCGCTCTGCAGCCGGTCCATCAGATTGATGACCTGGGCCTGCACGGAGACGTCCAGCGCGGAGACCGGCTCGTCGGCGACGATGACCTCGGGGCGCAGCGCCAAACCTCGTGCGATGCCGATGCGTTGGCGCTGGCCGCCGGAGAACTGGTGCGGATAGCGGTTGATGTACTCGGGGTTGAGCCCGACCACGTCCAGCAGTTCCTGGACCTTCTTGCGCCGGTCGCCCTTGGGCGCCACCTCGGGGTGGATCTCGTACGGCTCCCCGATGATGTCGCCCACGGTCATCCGGGGGTTGAGGGAGGTGTACGGGTCCTGGAATACCATCTGGACGTTGCGCCGCACGGCTCGCAGGGCCTTGGCGGACAGCTTGCCGATGTCCTCGCCCTTGTAGCGGATCTCCCCTGCCGTCGGTTTCTCCAGGTTGACCAGCATCTTGGCGACCGTCGACTTGCCGCAGCCGGACTCGCCGACGATGCCGAGGGTTTCGCCGCGGGCCAGTTCGAAGTCCACGCCGTCGACGGCCTTCACCGCGCCGACCTGCTTCTTGAAGAGAATTCCCCGGGTGAGCGGATAGTGCTTGAAGAGCCCTCTGACCTGCAGAATCGACTCAGCCATTCATGCACTCCCTCCAGAAGTGGCAGGCACTGCGGCGGTCCGGCTCTTCCCCGTTCACCTCGTACAGGGGCGGTTCGTCGGTCCGGCAGACGTCCTGGGCCATCGGGCAGCGGGGGTGGAAGGCGCAGCCCGGCGGGATGTGCATGAGGTTGGGCGGCAGGCCCTTGATGGCGTAGAGCTCCCGGCCCTTCTGGTCGAGCCGCGGGATCGACTCCAGCAGGCCCTTGGTGTACGGGTGCGCGGGCACCTTGTAGATGTCGTGCACCGGAGCCGACTCGACGATCCGGCCCGCGTACATCACTGCGATCCGGTCCGCGACGTCGGCCACGACCCCGAGATCGTGGGTGATGAGGATGAGCCCCATGTTGTACTCGCGCTGCAACTCGGCGAGCAGGTCCATCACCTGGGCCTGGACGGTGACGTCCAGCGCGGTCGTCGGTTCGTCGGCGATGATCAGCGCCGGCTCCAGTGCCAGCGCCATCGCGATCATGATGCGCTGGCGCATACCGCCGGAGAACTGGTGGGGGTAGTCCTTGACGCGCTCCCTGGCGGCCGGGATCCGCACCCGTTCCATCAGCTCGACGGCCTTCGCGCGCGCGTCCTTCCGCGACATCCCGCGGTGCACGACGAACATCTCGCCGAGCTGGTCGCCCACGGAGAGCACGGGGTTGAGGGAGGACAGCGCGTCCTGGAAGATCATGGCCATCTCGGCACCGCGGACCTTCCTGCGCTCCTCCTCCTTCAGCTTCAGCAGGTCCTGGCCCTGGAAGAGGATCTCGCCGCCCGTGATCCTCCCGGGCGGCATGTCGAGGATGCCCATGACCGCCTGCGCGGTGACGGACTTCCCCGACCCGGACTCGCCGAGCACCGCGAGGGTCTCCCCCGCGTCCACGGCGTAGTCGACCCCGTTGACGGCCTTGGCGACCCCGTCCCGGGTCCGGAACTCCACGTGCAGGTCCCGCACTTCGAGCAGCATGACGCCGTCACCTCAGCTTCGGGTCGAGGGCGTCGCGCACGATGGCGTCCCGCCGAGCGGTGCAGGAATCCGGACCGCGCCGCTCCGCATGAAGCGCCGGGCCGACGGCTTCACGTCCTCGCGTGCCCGGCCCCCGCCAGAAGACGGACCACGATCGCCGGGCGCACAGGTCCGGGGCGTCCCGCCGTGCGGTGCAGGACTGCGGGCCGGGCCGGGCCGGGCGGTCCTGCGCCAGGGCCCGGGACCATACCCGCAGATCACACGCTTCCAGCGCCATGACGCCGTCACCTCAGCTTCGGGTCGAGGGCGTCGCGGACCGCGTCGCCGAGCATGATGAACGCCAGTACGGTGATCGCCAGCGCGCCGGCCGGCCACAGGAGCATGTGGGGGGCGTTGCGGATGTAGGGGGAGGCCGCCGAGATGTCGATGCCCCAGCTGACCGTGGGCGGTTTCAGACCGACGCCGAGGTACGACAGGGTCGCCTCCAGCGCGATGTACGTGCCGAGCGCGATGGTCGACACGACGATCACCGGCGCGACCGCGTTCGGTGTGATGTGCCGCAGCAGGATGCGGGAGTCGGAGGCGCCGAGCGCCCGGGCGGCCTGCACGTAGTCGTTCTGCTTGGCGGTGATGACCGAGCCGCGGGCGATGCGGTAGACCTGCGTCCAGCCGAGCAGCACGATGAACCCGATGACCGGCCAGATCGTGTTGCTGGTCACCACGGAGAGCAGGACGAGTCCGCCGAGCACGACCGGGATCGCGAAGAAGATGTCGGTGATCCGGGACATCAGCGAGTCCCAGCCCCCGCCGAAGTACCCGGCGAGCCCGCCGAGCACCGAGCCGAGCAGCGCGACACCGAGCGTGGCCAGGACGCCGACGCTGATGGAGATGCGGGTCCCGTACACCGTGCGCGTGTAGACGTCGCAGCCCTGCCCGTCGTAGCCGAAGGGGTGCCCGGGCTGGGAACCCTCCTGGGCCTTGGCCAGGTCGCACTTGAGGGGGTTGCCGGAGGCGATCAGGGAGGGCCACAGGGAGATCACGACCAGGAACAGGATCACCAGTGCCGAGACGATGAAGACCGGGTTGCGGCGCAGGTCGTGCCAGGCGTCCGACCACAGGGAGCGCGGCCTGCCCGCGGGTCCCGTCCCTTCCGGCCCGCCGGGCGTCCGCTCCAGGGTCCCCGCCTCGCTCACGGCGAGGTCCATCGCACCGCCCATGCCCGTGGAGGAGACGGCGCCCTCGGACTCGTACTGCTCAGGCATAGCGGATCCTCGGGTCGAGTACGGCGTACAGGAGGTCGACCAGCAGGTTCGCCACCAGGAAGACGAGGACGAGGACGGTCACGAAGCCGACGACGGTCTGCGTGTTCTGGCGCAGGATGCCCTGGTAGAGCTGGTAGCCCACGCCGTGGATGTTGAAGATCCGCTCGGTGACGATCGCGCCGCCCATCAGCGCGCCGATGTCGGTGCCGATGAAGGTGACCACGGGGATCAGCGAGTTGCGCAGCAGATGACGGATGATCACCCGCTGCCGGGGCAGGCCCTTGGCGACGGCCGTGCGGACGTAGTCGGAGCGCCGGTTCTCCGCGATGGAGGTACGGGTCAGCCGGGTGACGTACGCCAGGGAGACGGACGCGAGGACCAGGCCCGGCACGATCAGTTCGCTGAAGGTGGCGTCGGGGGAGACCGACGGTTTGATCCAGCCCCACTCGACGCCGAGGAGCAGTTGGAGCAGCAGGCCGGTCACGAAGGTGGGGACGGAGATGACCACGAGGGTGGCCAGCAGGACCGAGGTGTCGACCGGCCGGCCGCGCCGCAGGCCGGTGATCACACCCAGAGTGATGCCGATGACGATCTCGATGAGGATCGCGACGATCGTCAGCCGGATGGTGACGGGGAACGCCGTCGACATCAGCTCGGTGACCTTCTGGCCGTTGAACGCGGTGCCGAAGTCGCCGGTGAAGACGTTCCCCATGTAGGTCAGGTACTGCTGCCACACCGGCTTGTCGAGGCCGAACTCCTTCTTCAGCTGCGCGGCCGTGGCCGGGTCGCACTGCCGCTCACCGCAGAGTCCCGCGATGGGATCGCCCATCACGTTCACCATCAGGAAGATCAGCAGCGTGGCCCCGATGAACACCGGGATCATCTGGAGCAGACGCCGGACCACATACCGTCCCATGCGCGGTCAGCCGACCTTGATCTCGTCGTAGACGGGCACGCTGAACGGGTTCAGCGCCACGTTCGAGAGCCGGTCGGACCAGCCCGCGCTGCCGTTCTGGTACCAGAGCGGGATGGCCGCCATGTTGTCGCGGACGACCTTCTCGGCCTTCTGGAAGAGCCCGATCGCCTTGGTGGTGTCGGTCTCGGTGTTGGCCTGGTTGACGAAGTTGTCGAAGTCCTTGTTGGACCACTTGCCGTCGTTGGAGGAGGCGTTGGTGTAGTAGAGGGGCTGCAGGAAGTTCTGGATGAGCGGGTAGTCCATCTGCCAGCCGGCTCGGAACGGCCCGGTCATCTTGTGCTGCCCGATCTGGTTGCGGAAGTCCGCGAAGGTGCCGATCGGGTTGCCGACGCAGGCCTTGTCGTTGCCGAGCGCGTTGTTGATGGAGTTGCAGACGGCGTCCACCCACTCCTTGTGGGAGCCGGTGTCGGCGTTGTACGAGATCTTGACCTGGCCGCCGGGCAGCCCGCCGCCCTCCTGGACCAGCTTCTTGGCCTCACCGGGGTTGTACTCGCAACTGCTCCCGCACAGCCCGTCCTGGAAGCCGCCCTTGGTGCCGAGGACCGGGGAGGTCCAGTCGGTGGCCGGGGTGCGGGTCTTCTGGAAGATCGTGTCGGTGATCTGCTTGCGGTTGATCGCCATGGACAGGCCCTTGCGGACCTTCTCCGAGCCGCTCTTGTTCCAGGCCGGGTCGTAGAACGGGAAGGCGAGCGTCTGGATGATGCCGGCGGGCGTGTTGAGGTACCGGTTGCCGAGGTCGTTCTTGACGTTCTTGAGCTGGGCGGCCGGGACGTCGTCCACCAGGTCGAGGTTGCCGGCCATCAGGTCGGTGTAGGCGGTGTTGTTGTCGGTGTAGACCTTGAGGTCCACGCCGCCGTTCTGTGCCTTGTCCGTGCCGGGGTACCCGTCCCACTTCCTCAGGGACATCTTCGAGCCCTTGGTGTACGACTGCACCGTGTACGGCCCGTTGCCGACGGGCTTCTTGATCCAGGCGGCGTGGTCGGAGAAGAAGGCCGCGGGCAGCGGGGCGAAGGCCGCGTAGCCGAGGGTGTCCGGGAAGGTCGAGAACTTCTGTGTGAGCTTGACGGTGAAGGTCCTGGGGCCGGTGACCTTGAGGCCGGAGAGCGTGTCGGCGGTCTGTTTGCCGGTCTCGGGGTGGACCTTGTCGTAGCCCTCGATGTACGCGAAGAAGTACGCGTTCTTCTGGTTGTTCTTGAGGCTGGCGCCGTAGTTCCAGGCGTCCACGAAGGACTTCGCGGTGACGGCCTCGCCGTTGCTGAACTTCCAGCCGCTCCTGACGGTGACGGTGAAGTTCTGCGAGTCGGTGGTGTCGATCTTCTCGGCGAGCATGTCCTTGGCGGCGCCGGTCTTCGGGTCGTACCGCTTCAGCCCCCGGAAGATCATGTCGAGGACCTTGCCGCCCTGCACCTCGTTGGTGTTGGCCGGCTCCAGCGGGTTCTGCGGGTCGCCCCAGGAGGAGCTGAGCACCGCGCTGCTGCTGCCACCGCCGCCGCCGCTGCTGCCGCCGCCCCCGCAGGCCGTCGCGGCGAGTGCGACCGCCGCGGCGCCTGCGGCCCATTTGGCGTGCGTGGCTGCGGGCATGGGGGCCTCCTCCGGGATACTGTCCGTTACCGGTCAATATCGGGCCCGAGAAGGCACACCGCACTCGCACGCCACCCGTTGGGGGAACGCGCCATCCGGATGGGTCAGCTCCCGCCACGCCCGGTTCGGGAGAGGTCGTACCCGGTGAAGTCCGCGACGGGGACGTATCCGATGCGCTGGTAGAGCGCGTTGCTGGTGGGGTTGGCCGGATCGGCGAACAGAACTACGTCCGTCGCGCCCGCGGCCAGCGCGGTCCTGCTCACCTCGACCGTCACCGCGCCCGCGTAACCGCGGCCCCGCAGGTGGGCGGGGGTGTAGACGGGGTCCACCCGGACCATGCCGGCCACCATCGGGTTCGCGCCCGCCATGGAGACGGGCGTGCCGTCCGGGATCTCCCAGAACGTATAGCGTTTCTCGGCGAAGCGTGTGCCGGCCCAGGAAGCGGAGTCGACGGTGACGGCCTCCCCGACATCCGCGGCGAACTCACGGCACCAGCGCATCACCTGCTCATGGTCTGCCTCGCCCACGAGCCGCCCCCGGCCCGCTGGGACCGGCTCCGGCGGGGTGAGTGTGCCGAGTCGGTAGAGCAGGGCCTGCCAGTCGCGCACCGGCGCCGCGCCCGTGTGCCGTCTCCATGCCTCGGCGAAAGCCGTGGCGGTGTCGTGGTCCGAGGTGACGCCGGAGAAGGTGTGGCCGAGGCCGGCCAGGTGGGCGGCGAGCGTGTCGGCCTGCCCGGCGGAGAGGGTGGTGAGGGTCAGGCGGCCGCGCGGAGTGCGGTAGAAGACGGCGCGGACCTCGCCCCCCGACTCCAGTCGGCCGAAGACCTTGGCCCCGGCGGCGTACGGGTCCGCGCCGCTTTTTCTCAGTTTCTCGAGCGTCGTCAGCGGTGTGTTGTGCATGACGGGGCGCGAGCGCAGAAAGTCTCCGGCTCGGGCGAGGAAGTCGTCGATGTCTTCGGTGAGTTGCCAGTCGTCCGGGCGCATGCTTCATGATCCCCGACGTACTCGACTTCTGAACGGAACGCCCTTCAGGTTTGCCCACCGCCCGCAGCCCGCAGCCCGCAGAACGAGTCATGGGGCGGCGGGGCCTGATACTCCCCGCCGCCCCTGAGGTCATCTCCGCGGTACGGCCGACCAGTTGGCCGCTACTGCTCGGCGCCCTCCTCCAGCGCCGCCAGCGCCGGATCCAGCACGATGTCCTCCGCACGCCCCTCGATGGTCGGCTCCTCCGGGAAGTGGCAGGCCGTCAGGTGGCCGTCGTGATTGCCGGAGAGCTGGATCAGCGGGGGCTCCTGGGTGGCGCACTTGTCCTGCGCCTTCCAGCAGCGGGTACGGAAACGGCACCCGGAGGGCGGGGAGATGGGCGACGGGACGTCGCCCGCCAGGCGGATGCGCTCGCGCCCGTCGGTGTCCTCGCCGCTCAGGCTCACCTCGGGAACGGCGGACAGCAGGGCGTGGGTGTACGGGTGGCGGGGCCGGGTGTAGATGGACTCGCGGTCGCCGACCTCGATGATCTTGCCGAGGTACATCACCGCCACGCGCTGCGAGAAGTGCCGTACGACAGCGAGGTCGTGGGCGATGAACAGGAACGCGATGCCGAGTTCGTCCTGCACCTTCTGGAGCAGGTTCACCACCTGGGCCTGGATCGACACGTCCAGGGCCGACACCGGCTCGTCCGCGACGATCAGCTTCGGTTCGAGCGCCAACGCCCGCGCCACGCCGATGCGCTGACGCTGGCCGCCGGAGAACTCGTGCGGGAAGCGGTTGTAGTGCTCGGGGTTCAGACCGACGATCTCGAGCAGCTCACGTACGCGCTTCTCACGGCCGCCCTCGGGCTCGATGCCGTTGATCTCCATCGGACCGGAGATGATCTTGCCGACCGTCTGCCGCGGGTTCAGCGAGGAGTACGGGTCCTGGAAGATCATCTGGATCTCGGAGCGGATCGGCGCCAGCTCCTTGCGCGAGGCGTGCGTGATGTCCTGGCCGCGGTAGGAGATCTTGCCGCCGGTGGGTTCCATCAGCCGCGTGATCAGCCGGCCGGTGGTCGACTTGCCGCAGCCCGACTCCCCCACCAGGCCGAAGCTCTCACCGACGTGCACGGTGAGGTCGAGACCGTCGACGGCCTGCACGGCACCGACCGTACGGCGGATCGGGAAGCCGCCCTTGATCGGGAAGTGCTTGGTCAGGCCGGTGACTTCGAGCAGTGGTTCCCCGCTCGGGCCGGTGCCCGCGTCGCGGGGGGCGGGAAGGACGAGGTCCTCTGTCATGACGTGTCCTCCTAGCCCAGACGGGGCTTGATCTCTTCGACGAAGATGGTGTGCTTCTGTTCCGCCGTGAGGTGGCACGCCGAGGCGCGGTCCGGGGCGAGCAGCGGACGCTCGGTGACGCAGCGGTTGCCGCCGACCCGGTCCTGGAAGGTGCAGCGCGGGTGGAAGCGGCAGCCGGAAGGCGGCGTGAGCAGCGAGGGCGGGGCGCCCGGGATCGGCGCGAGCGGGGCGGCGAGGTCGGAGTCGATGCGCGGCATGGAGTTCAGCAGACCCCAGGTGTAGGGGTGCTGCGGCGTGCGCATCACCTCGTTCACCGTGCCGCGCTCGATCGCGCCGCCCGCGTACATCACCATGATGTCGTCGGCCATGTCGGCGATGACACCCAGGTCGTGGGTGATGAAGATGATCGCCGAGCCGAACTCCTGCTGGAGGTCCTTCAGCAGGTCGAGGATCTGGGCCTGGACCGTCACGTCCAGGGCCGTGGTCGGCTCGTCGGCGATCAGCAGGTCGGGGTCGCAGACCAGTGCCATGGCGATCATCGCGCGCTGGCGCATACCGCCGGAGAACTGGTGCGGGTACTCCTTCGCCCGCTCCTTGGGGTTGGGGATGCCGACCTTGCCGAGCATCTCGACGGCCCGGTCCCAGGCCGCCTTCTTCGAGGCCCCGGTGTGCTTCCTGAACGGCTCGGCGATCTGCCGGCCCACCGTGTAGTACGGCGAGAGCGCGGTGAGCGGGTCCTGGAAGATCATGGCGACCTTGTTGCCGCGCAGCTTCTCCAGCTCCGACTCCCGGGCGGTGGTGAGCTCCTTGCCCTCCAGCAGGATCTCGCCCTCGACGGTGGTGAACATCGGGTTGTGCAGGCCGAGGATCGTCAGGTTGGTGACGGACTTTCCGGAGCCCGACTCACCGACGATGCCGAGGGTCCGGCCCCGCTCCAGGTCGAAGGAGAGGCCGTTGACGGCCTTCACGACGCCGTCCTCGGTCTTGAAGCTGACGTGCAGGTCCCGCACGGAGAGGAAGGTGCCCGCGTCGGCCGGCACGGGGGCGCCGGCTTCCTTGGTCATAGTGGTCACGAGAGTGCTCCTCTTACCCGGCCTAGGAGAGCCGCACGCGCGGGTCGATGAAGGCGTAGCAGGCGTCGACGATGATGTTGAACAGCAGGATCATGGCGGCGGAGAACAGCATCACGCCCAGCAGCACCGGCAGATCGCTGAACTGCACGGACTCCACCGCCAGTCGGCCGAGGCCGGCCAGTCCGAAGGTGTACTCCGTGATGATGGCGCCGCCCAGCAGCGAGCCGAGGTCGATGCCGAAGATGGTGACGATCGGGATCAGCGAGCCGCGCCAGGCGTAGCGGAAGAAGACGTACTTGCGCGACATGCCCTTGGCGCGGGCGGTGCGCACGTGCTCCTCCTGGAGCTGCTCGATCATCGCCGAGCGCGCCATACGGGTGTACTGCGAGGCGAAGATCGTGGACAGCACCACCCACGGGATGATCAGCCCGGTGAACCAGGCGACCGGATCCGCGGTGAAGTCGTTGTAGACGGGCTTGTCGAAGAGGTGGGACTGGTAGACGAGGGCCGCGAGCAGCAGCGGGCCGATGAAGTAGATCTGCAGCGAACCGATCACCATCGACCCCGCGGTGACCGACTTGTCGAGCAGTGTCCCGCGCCTCCAGGCGGCGAGCATGCCGGTGCCCAGACCCGCGATCAGGAAGACCACCGCGGCACCCAGGGTGAGCGAGATGGTGGTGGGCAGGCGGTCCATCATGGTCGCCCAGACCTGGTCGTTGGTGTGGTACGAGTACCCGAAGCAGGGGGCGGGGCAGGGGCCCTGGGCGAACTGGTTGCTGCCGAGGACGAGGTTCTTCAGGAAGATCCCGTACTGCTCGGGGATCGACTTGTCCAGGCCGAGCACATGGTGGATGTTCGCGAGACTGGTCGGGTTGCAGGTCTTGCCGCACATCAGCAGCGCCGGATCACGAGGCATCCCGAAGAACAGCAAGAACGTCACGATGCTCAACAGGAAGAGGATGACGACGGCACCGAGGGTCCGGCGGACGAGGAAGCGCAGCATGACAGGGGCAGCTCTCTGACGTCAGCGGGCCGGGCGGTACCCGGTGCGACCACCGCGCTAGGCGGACGCACCGGGTACCGGTCGGACAGGGGGGTTACTTGATGAAGAGACGACGCGGGTCGATTCCGCCGAGGACGTCGTCGTAGACCAGGCCGCCGACCTTGGAGCCGGAGATCTGGACCTGCTTGTAGTAGATGGTCGGGACGGCGTTGATGACGTCCTTGGCCAGGTACTGGTCGATCTTCTCCCAGGCCTCGGCCGACTTGACCGGGTCCGCGATCTTGTTCGCGGCGTCGATGTCGGCGTTGACCTTCGGGTCGTTGACGTGCGAGTAGTTCGGCGAGCCGTCGGCGATCGTGCGGCCGTCGAACACCGGCGGGATCACGGTCGAGGCGGACGGCCAGTCGGCGCCCCAGGCGGAGGCGTAGATGTCGTAGTTGTTGTTGACCTTGCCGACCTGGTCGTAGTACGTCTCGGCCGGGATGTCCTGGCGCTGCACGTTGAAGCCGGCGTTCTTCAGGGCCGCGGCGATGGCCGTGGAGTACTGCTGGCCCTCGGGCGTGTTCTGGTAGCCGTAGGTCAGCTTCAGGCCGAGCTTGCCGGCCTTCTTCAGCAGCGCCTTGGCCTTGGCCGCGTCACCGCCGGGGTTCTTCTTCTTGCCCCACGGGTCGAAGGAGGCGTCGTAGCCGCTGACGGTCGGGCTGATGTAGCCGCCGGCGACCTCCGCGGCCGAGCTGCCGCCGAAGGCGCGGATGATCGGCGTGATCGGCAGGGCGTAGGCGATGGCCTCACGGACCGTCTTGTCCTGCAACGGCGCGTGCTTCATGTTGATGTTGATCTGGCCGACATAGGGCTGGTAGCCCGCGACCGTACGGGCCTTGATCGCCGCGTTGCCGCCGAGGACCGCGCTGATGTTGCCCGCGTCGACCGAGTTGTTGAAGCTGACGCCGGTCTTGTCGGCACCGGTGTCCGCGAGGAGCGCCTTGGTGGAGCCCTCGTACTGGACGTTGAAGGTGAAGTTGAACTGGTCCACGTACTGGTTGCGGATCGGGTCCGTCTTCGGGTCCCAGTTGGTGTTCTTGACCAGCACCATCGACTTGCCGGACTTGAACGACTGGATCTTGTACGGACCGGTCGCGAGCGGCGCCTTGTCGTACTTCTGCTGCGTGTCACCCTTCTTGGACACCACCGCGTAGCCCGCCATGGCGAGGGCGTACGGCAGGTCGGGGTGCGGCTTCTGGAAGTGGAAGACGATGGTCTTGGCGTCCGGCGTCTCGAGGACGCTGTCGGGCAGGTGCTTGCCCTTGTACGGGCCGTCCGGCAGCAGCTTGCGGTAGTCGGCGGCGCTGGAGGTGTTGGCCATCCACTGCTGGAGGTACGTCGGGCCCTGGTTGATGAAGGGCGCGAACAGGCGCTCGAAGGTCTGCCGGAAGTCCGCCGAGGTGATCGGCGTACCGTCCTGGAACTTGATGCCGTCCTTGAGGGTGTACTTCCAGGTCTTGCCGCCGTCCGTGGTGGTACCGGAGTCGGTGGCCAGGTCGCCGACGACCTCGTGCTTGCTGCCGTCGTTGCTGGTGGCCTTGTAGCCGGTGAGCCCTCTGAAGAGCAGCGTGGCCAGGGAGCCCTCGTCGGAGACGTATATCTGCCCCGGGTCGAGGTGGGCGTAGGAGTCGCGCTGCAGCACCTCCATGGTGCCGCCCTGCTTGGCTCCCGGGACGGCGGTGGCCGGACCCTGCGAGTCCGCCGCGTTGCCGAACTTGATGGACGCCTGCTGCCGCTTGGCGTTCTGCTGGTCCTTCTTCTCGTTGTCGCTGGCGTTGCTGCCGCCCTTGCTGCAGCCGGTGAGCACGAGTGCCCCCGCCGCGAGCACGGAGAGCGCGGCGTATGTCTGGCGTCCGCCCCTACTCATCACTGAAGTCTCCACCCATCTGTGTGTCGCCTGATGCGAAGAAATTGCTGTGCGTATCCGGGCGAGGACGCCCAAACTCTCGGTCAGCGCGCTGCCCTGGGATCGAAGGCGTCCCTGACCGAGTCCCCGAGCAGGTTGAACGCGACGACGAAGATGACCATCGAGACGCCGGGGAAGATCATGTAGGTGATGTCGTTCTGCAGGACGAGTTCGGTCGACGCCTTGGAGAACATCTGGCCCCAGTCGGGGGTCGGTTCGACGATGCCCACGCCGAGGAAGGACAGTCCCGCCTCCGCCGTCACGAAGGCCGGCAGCATGTACGTCGCCTGCACGAGGATCGGCGTCACCACGTTCGGCAGGAGCTCCCTGCGGATGATGCGCCAGGGAGAGGCTCCGCTGACCTTCGCCGCCTCGATGAACTCCCTCTCGCGCAGGGCGAGCGTGGTGCCGCGCAGGATGCGGGCGAGGCTCATCCAGCCGAGGAACCACTGGACGAGGATGAGCGCGACCACCCGCACATAGGTCGGTGTCTCGTCGCGCGGGCTGACGAACAGCGACACCACCACGGGCATGCTGGCGATGAAGAACAGCTGCGCGGGGAAGGCCAGCAGGAAGTCGATGACCCGGCCGATCCAGTAGTCGGTCCTGCCGCCGAGGTAGCCGGCCGCGATGCCCAGCAGGATGCCCGTCACCACCGTGGCGATCGTCACCGCGACGGAGATCATCAGCGAGGTGCGGATCCCGTAGATCAGCTTGGTGAACACGTCGTAGCCGTTGCCTGGTTCGAGCCCGAACCAGAACTCGCTGCTGATACCGCCGTTGGGCTGCACCGGCACACCCGCGCTGTCGAACAACTCCGGGCGGACGTCGGCGTAGATCGTGTACGGGTTCTTGCCGTACAGCTTCGAGATCAGTGGCGCGGCGGCCGCGACGACGAAGAAGAAGAGCACGACGAACGCCGAGATGACGCCGGTGCGGTCGCGCTTGAAGCGGATCCACATCAGCTGGCCGGGCGAGCGGCCCTCGAGCTTGGCCGCCGCGGCCTCCTTCGGAGGCTGGGGGGCGCCGTCGACGACGACCGACGTACCGCCGCCGTCAACCTCGATAGGACTGGTCACAGTTGGTCCATTTCAACAGGTGTGGGTGTGCCGAGCCGACGGCCGCCGCAGGGTGTGCGCGACCGGGACCGGTTCATGAAGAAGTGTCGAAGCTCCCGAGGAAGCGAGAAATCCGCAGCCGGACGCGCGTAGGCGCTGGCCCGCGCTGAACGGCCGTCAAATCCCTCAGAGTGAACCGCCGCTACCAGCGGGGCAGTTGCCCACCACGGGCGGCGTGGCCCACCTGGTGTTCATGACACCGCACATGGGGCTCCTCCTCATGACTCCACGTGTTCACCGACAGGCAGGGCATGTGTCTGCTCCCCGCCACCCCTGACGGACAGACAGACATCCCTTGTGCTCGCGAGTCCACGCTGCCCCCACAGTGCGAGACCCGTCGACCCGAGCGCTACGCGCCTAACTATCTGCCATGAGCCATGGCCGAACCACACTCATAAGGTCTCGGTTCGATCACACCTTACGCGTACATCTTCCAAAATCCGGACAAAGGGTTAGCCGAAAGATCCCTGCGAAACGGACTTGTTACACACCTATCGGACCCGCACGTCCGTATACCGAACGCGAAACCCATGAAAATTGAGTTGCGGATCTACGGCCACTGTGCATGGACCGCGCGGTCCATCACTTTCGGTCACCAGGCCGACAGCCCGGGGCTGTTCGCATCGCTCTCACGGCGGATGGCCAGAACTCACGCTGGCAGGAGCCTAGACCGGTTCGAACCGCCTTTACGGATCCGGAACGAGAACTAGGGTTTTCCCTACATCTGTCTGAACGCCGGGGGGTACTCGCCGACATGGACGCCCGCGCCGGCCACAAGCCCGGCACCCCGCGGATGTCCGGGCACGACGGGTCAGAGGGTGTGGCCTGCATCGCCTTCCAGCGCGGGGACGGGCATGTCCCACCGGTCCGGCCCGCCCAGGACGGCGCTCAGCGGATCACGATGCACCTCGACTTCGAGGTCGTCGATCTGCAGGAGGCCGTGGCGCACGCGCTCGCGCAGCATGGGTCAGCGCAGTGACCCGATGCGTTGCCGGGGGGATGAGGCAGCAGGCGTGGGAAAGCAAACGAGAGTCAGGTGTCTTAAAAGGCACCTGAGGCTGTGGATGCCGGGCCCCCACCCATCGGAGTGGCCCGGCATCCACGTGCCCCCAAGGTCAGCCGTGCTTGGCGCGGCTCGCCGCGCGGGCGCGCTCGCGGGCGTCCAGGTTCACCTTGCGGATGCGGACCGCCTCCGGGGTGACCTCCACGCACTCGTCGTCGCGGCAGAACTCCAGCGACTGCTCCAGGGAGAGCTTGCGCGGCGGGACGATCGCCTCGAACGTGTCGGCCGAGGACGACCGCATGTTGGTGAGCTTCTTCTCCTTGGTGATGTTCACGTCCATGTCGTCGGAGCGCGAGTTCTCGCCGACGATCATGCCCTCGTACACCTCGGTGCCCGGGTCGACGAAGAGCACGCCGCGCTCCTGGAGGTTCGTCATCGCGAAGGCGGTGACGGCACCGGCGCGGTCGGCGACCAGGGAGCCGTTGTTACGGGTCTGCAGCTGGCCGAACCAGGGCTCGTGGCCCTCGTGGATGGAGTGGCCGATGCCCGTGCCGCGGGTCTGGGTCAGGAACTCGGTACGGAAGCCGATGAGGCCGCGGGACGGGACCACGAACTCCATGCGGACCCAGCCCGAGCCGTGGTTGGACATGTTGTCCATGCGGCCCTTGCGGACGCCCATGAGCTGCGTGACGGCGCCCATGTGCTCCTCGGGCACGTCGATCGTCATGCGCTCGACCGGCTCGTAGACCTTGCCGTCGACGTCCTTGGTGACGACCTGCGGCTTGCCGATGGTCAGCTCGAAGCCCTCGCGGCGCATCTGCTCGACCAGGATGGCGAGCGCCAGCTCACCGCGGCCCTGGACCTCCCAGGCGTCCGGACGCTCGGTGTCGAGCACGCGCAGCGAGACGTTACCGATCAGCTCGCGGTCCAGGCGGTCCTTGACCTGACGGGCGGTCACCTTGCGGTCCTTGACCGCGGCCTTGTTGTCGGCGCCCTTGCCGGTTCCGCCACGGCCGACCAGCGGCGAGGTGTTCGTACCGATGGTCATCGAGATCGCCGGCTCGTCGACCGTGATCAGCGGCAGCGGGATCGGGTTCTCCGGGTCGGCCAGGGTCTCACCGATCATGATGTCCGAGATACCGGCGACGGCACAGATGTCACCCGGGCCGGCCTTCTCGGCGGGCTTGCGGGTGAGCGCCTCGGTCATCAGCAGCTCGGTGATGCGCACGTTGGACATCGTGCCGTCACGCTTGATCCACGTGACGGTCTGGCCCTTGCGCAGCTCGCCCTGCTCGACACGGAGCAGCGCGATACGGCCGAGGAAGTTGTCGGCGTCCAGGTTGGTGACGTGCGCCTGGAGCGGGGCCGTCTCGTCGTACTCCGGAGCCGGGACGTGGGACAGGATCGTGGAGAAGAAGGGCTCCAGGCTGTCGCTGTCGGCCGGGACGGTGCCGTCCTCCGGCTTGGTCAGCGAGGCCACACCGTCACGCGCACACGCGTAGACGATCGGGAACTCGATCTGGTCCTCGTCGGCGTCCAGGTCGAGGAAGAGGTCGTAGGTCTCGTTGACCACCTCGTCGATCCGGGAGTCCGGGCGGTCCGTCTTGTTGATGCACAGGATGACGGGCAGGCGCTGCTGGAGGGCCTTGCGCAGCACGAACCGGGTCTGGGGCAGCGGGCCCTCGGAGGCGTCGACCAGCAGGACCACCGCGTCCACCATCGACAGACCACGCTCGACCTCGCCACCGAAGTCGGCGTGGCCCGGGGTGTCGATGATGTTGATGGTGATGACGTCGCCGCCATCCTTCGGGTGGTACTTCACGGCCGTGTTCTTGGCCAGGATCGTGATGCCCTTCTCACGCTCCAGGTCGTTCGAGTCCATCATTCGGTCGTCGAGCGACTCGGCGGCGTGCGCGGCGAAGGCACCGGCCTGCTTCAGCATGGCGTCGACGAGGGTCGTCTTGCCGTGGTCGACGTGGGCGACGATGGCGACGTTGCGGATGTCGTGGCGCGTGGCCATGAAGGCGTACTCCTGGAGTGTGAGGAAGGCCGACGCGTACGTCTGTGTTACGCGGACCCTGCCGGGCTGGACACGCCACGGCCTCACCCCATGGTACGGGGCCTCGGCCGCGGCGGCTCGCCCGGGCGGTCGGCTCAGGCGTCCCGGGTGGCCGGGGAGCCCGCCGCGCAGGAGCGCCGGGCCGCCTGGCGGGCGAGGTCGGAGCGGCCGACGTTCGCCTGGCAGTCGAGGGTGCCGGCCATGTCGACCGTCCAGTTGCGCGCATGGCCCGTCGTGGTGCCGCCGTCGGCGCAGGAGTAGCGGAAGTCACCTTCCTCCATGCGCACTCCGGCGTACTGCACGAAGTGCCCGGCTCCGTCGATCCGGCTGGTGCGGCTGGCCGGCGCCGGGGCCTTGGCGTGCACATCCGTGAAGGCGTACGTCGTGCCGCTGTCGTCCTCCGCAAGCGTGTGCGCGTCGGAGTCGATCTCGCCGATCCTCTTGCCCAGCGAGAAGAGGACCTCGGCGGCAGGGACGGCCGGTCCCGCGGCGCGCACCGAGGGCCGCGGGCCGGCCACGCGCCGCATGCCGTGCCGTAGCGGTCCGCCGCCGACGCCCAGCACCTCCACGTCGGAGATGCCGGTCAGCTCGTCCGTCTGCTTGATCCGGGACCAGGTGAAGGTGCCGTCGGCACAGGCCCTCACCGGCGCCTTCGCCTCATGGTGTCCGCTCGCGCCGCCGGTACAGGCCGTGAGCCCGGCGAACAGCACCGCCGCGGCCAGACCCACTGCGCCACTCCCGCGTGCGACACCACGCATGCCCCGCCCCCGTCTGCCCCGCGCACGGACGCCCGGCGCCCGCACCATGATCGATACCGACCTCATGGTGCGGGCACCGGGCGCGGAAGGCAACCGACTTGAGGGAGCCCTGAGCTACCGCCACGTCAGGCGTTCGGCTTCGCGCTCGCCGAAGGCTTCGCCCCCTTCTTCAGGAAGCCCATGTCCTCGTAGACCGGGGTCTGGAAGCCGAAGGAGCCGGCGTTCACCAGGTTCTTGGCCGCGGCCGTCAGCTGGGGGCGCTGGTACAGCGGGATGGAGCCGGCGGCGGCCCAGATGCGGGAGTCGGCCTTGCGGATCAGGGAGAGGTTCTCGTCGGTGTCGAGGGTGGCGGCCGCCTGATCGAAGAGGTGGTCGACCTGGTCGGTGCCGATGCGGGTGTAGTTCTGCTCGACGTCGAGGGAGCCGTCGGCGGCCGGGACCGGCTTGGCGTAGATGGGCCGGGCGTCGGTGGCCGGGAAGGCGGAGGCGGGCCAGGAGTACAGGGCGAGATCGAACTCCCCGGAGGCGATGTGGTCCTTGAAGTAGCTGTCGTCGGAGACCTTGGTGATCCGGGTGCCGATGCCGACCCGCTGCAGCATGGCGCTGATCCGGTCGGCCACGGTCCGCAGGGCCTGCGAGCCGGGTCCGGACGGCAGCACGAAGCGCAGGGTGAGCGGCTTGCCGTCCTTGGCCAGCATCGCCGTGGCGGCGCCGGCCGGGGCCGCGGTGCCCTTGGGGGCGTAGGCGCCGGGCACGCCGCCGTGCTGCGGCTGCGGTCTGGCGTACTTGCCGTCCGCGAGATGCGTGCCGCCCTTGGCCTTCTCGTCCTTCTTGCTGTGGTCCTTGGGGTCCTTGTCGTGGCCGCTCTTGCTGTCGCCGTTGTCGTCCTCGCCGACGATGTAGGTCCCGTCGTCGCCGCCCTCGGACTCGTCGGCCTTCCGGCCCTGGGCCCCGGCGGCCTTGTCGCCCTTCTGCTTCTTCTTCTCCTCCTTGACCGGACCGCCGCGCACCCACCCGGCGTCGGCGAGCAGCGCCTGCGCCTCCTTGGTGTCCTGGCCGCCGAGCGCGCCGCTGTTGTCGGCGTAGGCGGCCTGCCCGGACAGCGCGAGATGACTGCCGACGGGCACGGCAGGCAGCCCGAGCGGTTTGAGTACGGCCTCGGCGAGGGCCTTGCGGTCGAGGGCGCGGGCCACCGCCCGGCGGACGCGCTCGTCAGCGAGGGGGCCCTCGGCGCCGTTCAGGGCGAGCTGGGTGTAGACGGGCTCAAGGGACTTGCGGACCTCGAAACCGCTCAGGCCCTCGGCGTCGGCAGGCAGGGCCTTGGCGGCGGCGCGCCGGGCTTGTGGGCCCGGCAGCGCGGCGGAGCCCTTGGCCCCCGCGGCCGGCGCGATGCGCTGCGCGGCGGACGGGTCGATCTCGGCCAGGTCGATCTCCCCGTCGGCGAGCGCGGCGGGCCGCTTGTCGAGCGGTACGGCCTTCAGGTCGATCTCGGAGAGCTTGGCGGGCCGGCCCCACCAGCGGGGGTTGCGGACCAGGCTGACCTGGTTGTTCTTGTGGTCGACCGCCTTCAGGGCGAAGGGCCCCGCGGTGACCTTGAGCGTCCTGCGCGCCCCGTCGTTGAAGGAGTCCGGCGTCCCCATGACGTCCTTGGGGTACAGCGGCGAGAACAGCGACTGCCAGTCGGCGTAGGGCCGGGCGAAGGTGACCTTGACCTCGAGGTCGTTCGCGCCGCGCTCGATCTTCTCGATGCGGTCGTAGCCGGCGTTGCGGGCGGTCCAGTACGCGGTGTCCTTGCCGGACAGGGCGCGCCACTGGGCGGCGAAGTCGGCGGCGCCGATCTCGCGGCCGTCGCTCCACACGGCCTGCTGGGCGATCTTGTAGAGCACGACCTGCCTGGGCTCGGTCTGGACGACCTTGGCGGACTCCAGGTAGTCGGAGTTGCGCTGGGGCCGCCCGTTCGGGTCCAGCCGGTACATGGACGGGAGGACGGCCTGCGCGACGCGGTTGGTGACCGCGTCGGCGTCCGACTGGAACGTGTTCAGGGTCTCCGGCACGTCGTCCACGGCCCACCGCAGGGTGCCGCCGTCGGCCACCTGGTCCCGCCCGGCGGGCGCGATGTCCGGCCCGGCAAGGGGCTTGCCCGCCTCGTCCTCGGAGCCGCAGCCGGCGAGCAGGGGCACCACGAGCAGGCCCGCGGCGAGAAAGGCGATCGCGCTCCGCTGGAAGGGCCGCGACAGGCCGTGGTTCGTCCGCGGCACCATCGTGGCTCGTCGCTCCCCGCGGCGGAGCCGCCCATCGATGCTGCCCCGCGCCCCTTCGGGGTGCTGCCGAACGTGGGACATCACTGCTACCTCCGGGAGCCGCTCACGCCGGACAATAAGTAGGGGTCTGATCACATTTGGCGGTATTTTGGAGTTGATCAGATGTACGGCCCACTGAAGAGGAAAGGGTTCGCCGTCCGGGGGTGACACGGCGGCACAGCCGGGCAACCCCACTCGTACGGCCCAATGTGCGCCCCCGGCGCACACAGAGCGCTTGCAGGCGTGCACTGGAGGCATGCAATCCGCCAATCGCTGCACATCCCTTCCCACCGGCAGGTGTGACGCGCAACACTCGCAGGCGCATGAACGTTGCCACCTGGGGCCTGACGGCCCATGGAAGTGAGGTCACGTCATGTCCGTGCAAGACGACCTGACGACAATGCAGCGCTGCCTGGACGACCTGTCCCGGTCCGTGGGCCGCCTGGAGAAGCAGCTGGGCAGCGGCGGTCTGGACATCCGCCGCGTCCGCGCCGACGCCGATCACCTGCGGGAGAGCGTCGCGCTCCTGCGCGAGGCGGCGTCGAGTCCGAGCGCACCGCGCAAGCCGGAACTCGTCACCATCCCCGACACCCCGTACGACCCCTCGCTGTGGATCGACACGGACGACGAAGGACTCGGCGCCCGCGACCGCCACGCCCCCTGAACCCGACCGGAGTCATGAGTTGGCCACTGGTACGGAACCACATCTGAACAGCGGCGGTGTACGCACCGGTACGCGCGCCGCGATCGACGCCCCGCATCTGCGGACCGACCGCTGGTGGCTGGCTCCGGCCGCCACCGCGGCCGGGTTGCTGGCCTTCATCGTGTACTCGACGTGGCGGGCCTTCGCGAACGCGGACTACTACTCGGCGCCGTATGTCTCCCCGTTCTACTCGCCGTGTCTGGCGGAGAACTGCAAGAACATGCCGTCGGGCCCGAACGCCGACCTCTTCGGGAGCTGGTGGGGCATCTCCCCGGCCATCATCATCCTGATCTTCCCGCTCGGCTTCCGCCTGACCTGCTACTACTACCGCAAGGCCTACTACCGGGGCTTCTGGGCCTCGCCCCCGGCCTGCGCGGTGGCCGAGCCGCACAAGAAGTACACCGGTGAGACCCGCTTCCCGCTGATCCTGCAGAACATCCACCGGTACTTCTTCTACGCGGCGATCCTGGTCGCGGGCGTGCTGACGTACGACACGGTGCTGTCCTTCCGCGACACGCACGAGAACTGGGGCCACATGGGCCTCGGCACCGTCGTGTTCCTGGTCAACATCACGCTGATCTGGGCCTACACGATCTCCTGCCACTCCTGTCGGCACATCGTCGGCGGCAAGCTCAAACACTTCTCCAAGCATCCCGTGCGCTACAAGGCGTGGCAGTTCGTCGGGAAGCTGAACGCCCGGCACATGCTGCTCGCCTGGGCGTCGTTGGTGAGCGTGGCGCTCGCCGACTTCTACGTCTATCTGGTGGCGTCCGGCGCCTTCGACGATCCGCGATTCTTCTGATGAGGGGTGCCTTCTGATGTCCGTGGTCGACCGCCAGGAGTGGGACGTGGTCGTGGTCGGCGCCGGGGGCGCCGGACTGCGTGCCGCCATCGAGGCGCGCGAGCGGGGCGCCCGCACGGCAGTCATCTGCAAGTCGCTGTTCGGCAAGGCGCACACGGTGATGGCCGAGGGCGGCATCGCGGCGGCGATGGCCAATGTCAACGAGCACGACAACTGGCAGGTCCACTTCCGCGACACCATGCGCGGCGGCAAGTTCCTCAACCAGTGGCGGATGGCCGAGCTGCACGCGCAGGAGGCCCCGGACCGGGTGTGGGAGCTGGAGACCTGGGGCGCCCTCTTCGACCGTACGAAGGCGGGAAAGATCTCCCAGCGCAACTTCGGCGGCCACGAGTACCCGCGCCTCGCGCATGTCGGCGACCGTACGGGCCTCGAACTGATCCGCACGCTCCAGCAGAAGATCGTCTCCCTCCAGCAGGAGGACCATCGCGAGACCGGGGACTACGAGTCCCGGCTGAAGGTCTTCCAGGAGTGCACGGTCACGAGGGTCCTGAAGGACGGCAGCCGGGTCTCCGGTGTCTTCGCCTACGAGCGTGAGAGCGGCCGTTTCTTCGTCCTGGAAGCCCCTGCCGTGGTGATCGCGACGGGCGGCATCGGCAAGTCCTTCAAGGTCACGTCGAACTCGTGGGAGTACACGGGCGACGGGCACGCGCTCGCGCTGCTGGCCGGGGCGCCGCTGCTGAACATGGAGTTCGTGCAGTTCCACCCGACCGGGATGGTCTGGCCGCCGTCGGTGAAGGGCATCCTCGTCACGGAGTCGGTCCGCGGCGACGGCGGGGTGCTCAGGAACTCCGACGGAAAACGCTTCATGTTCGACTACATCCCCGACGTCTTCAAGGAGAAGTACGCGGAGTCGGAGGAGGAGGGCGACCGCTGGTACGGGGACCCGGACAACAACCGGCGTCCGCCCGAGCTGCTCCCCCGTGACGAGGTCGCCCGCGCGATCAACTCCGAGGTGAAGGCGGGCCGCGGCTCCCCGCACGGCGGTGTCTTCCTGGATGTGTCGACGCGTATGCCCGCCGAGGTCATCCGGCGCCGGCTGCCGTCCATGTACCACCAGTTCAAGGAACTGGCGGACGTCGACATCACCGCGGAGGCCATGGAGGTCGGGCCGACCTGCCACTACGTGATGGGCGGCATCGCGGTCGAGTCCGACACCGCCGCCGCACGCGGGGTGCCCGGGCTGTACGCGGCCGGAGAGGTGGCCGGCGGCATGCACGGCTCCAACCGCCTCGGCGGCAATTCCCTCTCCGACCTGCTGGTGTTCGGACGCAGGGCGGGCTGGCACGCGGCCGAGTACTCGGCGGCCCTGGCCTTCGAACGTCCCGCCGTGGACGAGGTCCAGGTCGACGCCGCGGCCGCGGAGGCGCTGCGCCCCTTCTCCGCCGAGGGCCCCGCGCCGGGCGAGGACGACGGCCGCCCGCCGGAGAACCCGTACACCCTGCACCAGGAACTCCAGCAGACCATGAACGACCTCGTCGGCATCATCCGCCGCGAGGGCGAGATGGAGCAGGCGCTTCAGAAGCTGGCGGACCTGCGGGTACGGGCCCGCCGGGCCGGTGTCGAGGGGCACCGCCAGTTCAACCCCGGCTGGCATCTCGCGCTGGACCTGCGGAACATGCTGCTGGTCAGCGAGTGCGTGGCCCGGGCGGCCCTGGAGCGCACGGAGTCCCGCGGCGGCCACACCCGCGAGGACCATCCGACGATGGACCGCAAGTGGCGCAACATCAATCTGCTGTGCCAGCTGATCGACCCCACGGGCGGCCTTGCGGCGACGGACCCCGTGCAGGGTCAGATCGCCCTCTCCCGTGAGACCACCGAACCCATCCGCGCCGACCTGCTCGCCCTCTTCGACAAGGAGGAGCTGGTCAAGTACCTCGCCGAAGAGGAGCTGTACGAGTGAGCAGCTACGAGGCCCGCTTCAAGGTCTGGCGGGGCGATGTCAAGGGCGGCGGCCTGGAGGACTTCAAGGTCGAGGTCAACGAGGGCGAGGTGGTGCTGGACATCATCCACCGCCTCCAGGCCACGCAGGCCCCTGATCTGGCGGTCCGCTGGAACTGCAAGGCGGGCAAGTGCGGTTCGTGCTCCGCCGAGATCAACGGGCGGCCGCGGCTGATGTGCATGACACGGATGTCGGTGTTCACGCCGGAGGAGACGATCACCGTCACGCCCCTGCGCGCCTTCCCGGTCGTACGGGATCTGGTGACCGACGTCGGCTTCAACTACGCCAAGGCGCGCGAGGTTCCGGCGTTCGTGCCGCCGGAGGGTGTGGGACCAGGCGAGTACCGGATGATGCAGGAGGACGTGGACCGCTCGCAGGAGTTCCGCAAGTGCATCGAGTGCTTCCTGTGCCAGGACACCTGCCATGTGGTGCGGGACCACGAGGAGAACAAGACGGCGTTCGCCGGGCCCCGCTTCCTGATGCGGGTCGCGGAGCTGGACATGCACCCGCTGGACGCGGCCGCCGAGACCGGCCTGGACCGCAAGAAGACCGCCCAGGACGAACACGGGCTCGGCTACTGCAACATCACCAAGTGCTGCACGGAGGTCTGCCCCGAGGGCATCAAGATCACGGACAATGCGCTGATTCCGTTGAAGGAACGGGCGGTCGACCGCAAGTACGACCCGTTGGTGTGGCTGGGGTCGAAGATCAGGCGGCGGTCTTCGTAGGCCGCGGGAGGGCGGCCGGGTTCAGCGCACCCAGCCGTCCCGGTACGCCCTCCAGTCCGCCTCCGTGGCCGCGAAGTCGACGTAGAGCGCGACGCCGAAGCGGGATCGGTCCGCGTCCGTGCGGGACAGGCCCAGACGGACGCCGCGGACGGCGGCGGATGCGGTCTCGGCATGGTTCCAGTGGCCGAACCGGTTCTCGTGGTAGAAGGGCAGGCCCATCAGCAGGTCGGTCGTGGGCGGGGTGACCTCCAGTGCGAGCGAGGTCTGCTGGGCGACGTAGCCGCCGTACAGGCTCTGCAGCGGCTGCATGGTGTCGTACGACATCACGGCGATCTGGTCGACCCTGCGGGCGACCTGGCCGAAGAACCTCTGCGACCACCACTTCGGGTGTCCGGAGACCGCGTCCCAGAAGGCGTGGAAGCCGGGGAGCGGGTCGATCTGGTGGGCGGCGACGGACAGCAGGGCGTGGTGCGCGCGGGTGACGGAGCGGAGGGAGTCGAGGAGGGTGAGGTAGTTCCGGTCGCCGGAGTGGAGGGGTTCGAGGTCGAAGTGGACGCCGTCGAAGCCGGCCGCCAGGATCTCGCGGGTCGAGGCGACGACGGCCGCGCGGGTCGCGGGCCGCTCCAGGCGCATCCCCGTCGGGCCCTCGGTCGCGAGTACGTCGCCGAGCCAGGCCTGGACGCGTAGCCGCGGCGCTCGGTCGTGCAGGGTTTTCGTCAGCCAAGTCGCCTTGCTGTACGTGGACTTGGGGAGGGTGCCGTTGTGTTCCAGCGGGCCTGCGTGGACGTACAGGTCGCGGATGCCGGTGGTTTTCAGACGGTCGGCGAGGGCTGCGACGTCGGACTCGGTCTTGCGGCCGTCGACCCAGGCGTGGCCCAGCCAGATGGCGTCGCGGTTTCTGGTGTACGTGCCTTCCTCGGGGTCGCCGGTGTAGTTGAGGCGGAGGGCGGATTCTGCGGCGAGGAGGGGGAGGAGCAGGGCCAGGACCAGGGCGAGGGTGAGGCGGCGCCAGCGGCGGGGCGGGAGCCTTTTCGCCTCGGCTTCGCCATCGGCTTTTTCGTTCCCACCCGCACCACCCGTACTACTTTCGTCGTCGGGTGCGGGTGGCCCCTGTGGGGGTCCCTCGCCGTCGGCGGCTGCGGGGATGCGCCTGGTCGCGGTCGGCTCCTCTGCCGCGGTCTCCTCTCTCCTGCCGCCCTTGGGGCCCGCTGTATCTGCCTCCGTGTGCTCCGCCCGCTCCATTCCCGCTCCCCCTCGTCGATTGCGTCCGATCCGCCCCACCCCGGTCGCGCGACCGCATTCCTGCTCATACGCTCCGAAATGTGACGTCACCCTTGATTCGGGGCCGGCCGCGGCGGGCCACCGCTCACATATCCGTGCGGGTGCTGCACACCGTGGTGGGCGGACTGGCCGCGGTGGTGTGGCTGGTGTTGCCATGGATGACGATCAACAGTGAGGTGCCGGTTCCGGCCGCCCGTGCGCATCCGGCCGCCGCGAGCGCCGCCGCGCCGAAGCGGAACGGGACGTCGGCCGCCGATCTGGTGCTGCCGGTCGTCGCGGCCGGCGCGGTGGTGGTGGTAGCGGGGTACGGGTATGTGCGGCGCACACGGCGCGCCCGGACGCGTACGACACCCGGTGGTGGCCTGGCCCCCGCCGGGCACGCCTGGCACGCCGGGCCCGCCGCACCGCCGCTCTCCGAACTCGACGAACGGGTACGGGTCCTGCTGGCCCAGGCCGACGACTGGGTGCGCACCAGCCGGGAGGAACTCGACTTCGCCGAGGCGCGGTCCGGGGCGGATTCCGTGGCGCCGTTCGTACGGGCCGTGCGGGACGCCGAGGCCGAGCTGTCCGCCGCGTTTCGGATGCGGCAGCAGTACGACGACGGGATCCCGGAGGACGAGGCGGCCCGGCGGCATGCGCTCGCCGGGATGATCGGGCGGTGTCAGGAAGCGGGGCGACGGCTGGACGCGGAGGCCGCGGGGTTCGATCTGCTCCGCGCGCTGGAGACGGCGGAGGGTCTGGGCCAGGCGCTGGAAGTCGCGGAGGAACGGTTCCGTGCGCTGGCCGCCCGCACCGGAGGCGCCGGGGCGGCACTGGCCGCTCTCGCGGGGCGGTACGGGTCCGCGGCGGTCGAGACCGTCACCGGGCATGCCGAACAGGCCAAGGACCGCCTGGTGTTCGCCACGACCCGGCTGAACCAGGCCCGTCAGGCGGCCGACATGGGGGAGCCAGCGGACGCGGCACGGCATCTGCGGGCCGCCGAGGGGGCGACTGCACAGGCCGAGGTGTTCGTGGCCGGCATCGAGCGGCTCGCCGCCCATCTGGCCTCGGCCGCGGAGTTGGTGCCGGCCGCGCTCACCGGGGCGGAGGCGGAACTCGCGGGCGCGCGGACCGGCCCGGGGGACCTCCCCGCCGGTGAGCTGCACGCCCGCGCCGCGCACGCCGACCTCGTCCTGACGGCCGTACGAGAAGAGCTGACCGCCGGGCCCTACGATCCGCTCGACGCCCTCCGGCTGCTGGTGCGGGGGCTCCTGCCGGTGGGCGTGGGGCGGGCCGGGGTGCTGTCGGCCGCCGCGTCGCTGGTCGCACGCAGTGCCGTGGCCGAGGCCGACGCCTTCGTCATGACACACCGGGGGGCCGTCGGCAGCACGGCGCGCACCCGGCTGGCGGAGGCGCGGCGGCTGCTCACCGAGGAGCCTCCGGACCTCCTCACCGCCGACGCCCTGGCCCGCCGGGCCCACGAACTCGCCGAACGGGACGTACGGGTGCACGGCAACCCGGTCGCCGGCGCCGCCGAACACGAAACCGGAACCGCCGGCGCAATCACCGGCGGTGTGCTGTTGAGCGATGGCTCACCATCAAGCTTCGGCGGACCCCGCACCCATGCCCGCCGGGCAACGAACCCGCTCTAAAGGGGCGCGGGGAACTGCGCGACCAGCCACAACGCACCCGCAGTCGCCGGACAACAGCACCCCCCTCCCCAACAGGCGCACCGGCGGTCAAAACAGACTCAGCAACGCCTCCGCCGGATCCGCCAGCCCCGTCTCCCCGTCCGGCAGCGGCAGTTCGAACCACACCGTCTTGCCGCGTGGCGTGCGGCGGGAACCCCACGCCGCGCTCAGGAGGCCGACCAGCTGGAGGCCCCGGCCGCCCTCGTCGGTGTCGCGGGCGCGGCGGCGGCGGGGCTGGACGAGGCCGGAGTCCCAGACCTCGCAGACCAGCGTGCGGTCCAACAGCAGCCGCAGTCTTATCTCACCCTCCCCGTACCGCAGGGCGTTCGTGACCAGCTCGCTGACCAGCAACTCCGTTGTGTCGACGAGGGGTTCGAGGTCCCAGGACAGCAGCTGCCCGCGGGCGTACTCCCGGGCCCTGCCCACACTGCGCGGCTCGCGCGGCAGCGTCCAGTCGCCGACGGAGTCCGCGGGCAGACCCTGGACGCGGGCCATCAGCAGGGCGATGTCGTCCTCGCCGTGGTGGGTGTCGAGGGTGTTGAGGACCTGGTCGCAGACGTCCTCCAGGGGCGCGGAGGGGTCCGTGAGCGCGCCGACGAACGCCTGGAGACCCTCGTCCAGGGGGTGGTCGCGGCTTTCGACCAGTCCATCCGTGTAGAGCGCCAACAGTGCACCTTCGGGTAGTTCGACCTCCACCTCCTCGAAGGGCTCCCCGCCGACGCCCAGCGGCATGCCGGGCGGCACGTCGAGCATCAGCGCGTCCTCGCCGGGCTCGACCAGCACGGGCGGCAGATGGCCCGCGTTGGCGAACGTGCAGCGACGCGTGACGGAGTCGTAGACCGCGTAGACGCAGGTGGCGAGGTACACCTCGGAGAGGTCCGCCTCTCGGGGGCGGCGGGCCGCGCGGGTGGCCTGCTGGACACCGCCGGGCGCGCCGAGGCCCCGGGCGATCTCGTCCAACGCACTCAGCACTTCCGCCGGTTCGAGGTCGAGGAGCGCGAGTGTCCGTACCGCCGAACGGAGTTCGCCCATCGCCACCGCCGCCCGCAGACCGCGGCCCATGACGTCCCCGACCACCAACGCCGTACGGTGCCCCGGCAGTTCGATCACGTCGAACCAGTCGCCGCCGACCTCGCTGGGGCGGTCGGCGGAGGAGTTGCCCGGCAGATAGCGGCAGGCGATGTCCAGACCGGAGGCCACCGGGTCGCCCGGCGGGAGCAGCGACCGCTGCAGTATCAGGGCCCGCTCGTGCTCACGGCGGTACAGACGCGCGTTGTCGATACAGACGGCGGCGCGCGCCGCGAGCTCCACCGCCAGATCCCGGTCCCGGTCGCCGAACGGCTCGCTGCCCTTCGTACGGGCGAACTGCGCGAGTCCTACGACGGTGTCGTGGGCGACCATCGGCACGGCCAGCGTGGACTGGACGAGGCCGCCCTCCTCGGCGGGGACGAGCTGGGTGCGGGCGGTGCGCAGGGCGTCCGCGCAGGGGGAGTTGAAGGGGTAGTGGTGGACCGCGCCGACGGCGACGGGTGCGCCGCCCCCGACGAACGGCGCGTCGGAGACCGCGCTGGCGAAGGCGACCCGGCGCAGCTCCGCGCTGCCGTCGGCGAGGCCCGGCGGGGTCTCGTCGCCCGCCAGCAGTCCCTGGTAGAGGTCGACCGTGGCGAGGTCGCAGAAGCCGGGGACGACGACGTCGAGGAGTTCGCGGGCCGTCGTCTCCAGGTCGAGGGAGTTGCCGATACGGGCGCCCGCCTCGTTGAGAAGGGCGAGATTGCGCCGCGCGGCAGCGGCCTCGCGGGCCGCGGCGCGGCGGGAGGTGATGTCGGTTCCGAGCCATGCGACGCCGATGGGGCGCCCGGAGCCGCTGTGTACGCGGTACAGGTTGATGGACCAGTGCCGGCGGTCCTCGGAACCTGGCACGAAGCCCGTGACGTGCATGTCCGTGATGGAGTTGCCGGTTTCCAGAACCCGCCGCAGGGTCGCCGCGACCCGCTCGGCCTCGGGCCGCTGCAGATAGTCGTGGACACCGCGGCCGCGGTGGTCGTCGGGCGTGCCGCCGAAGGTGTTCGCAAACTGCTCGTTGACGCGGCGGACCCGCAGGTCGGGGTCGATCAGAAGGAAACCGAAAGGAGATTGACCGAAAATCGACTGCGAGGCGGCAAGGTCGGTCTCGATGCTGCGCAGGGTGCGTACGTCGACCACGATGCAGACGGCGGCCTTCTCGCCCTCCTCGGTCCGCGTCGGCATCACATAGACCTCGGCGAGACCCTCCCGCCCGCTCTCCCCCGCCGCCGCACCGGGCTGACGGAACGGGACCACTCCGGTCCACTCCCGCCCGTCGAGGATCTCGGCCATCTTGCGCTGACCCTGCTCCCGGAGATCGGGATCGATGAACGCCTCGATGGGGTCCATGCCGACCGCGCGCTCGGCGGGGATCCCGAAGAGCTGCTCGGCGCGCAGACTCCACTGGTCGACGAGCCCGTCCGGGCCGATGGAGAAGGACGCGACCTTGATGTAGTCGTAGATGGAGCCGGGTGGACTGCTCTGCCACATGGCGTCACCGTGAGGTGTTCCCTCGGTCCCGTCGGATCCGTCGAAGGAAGACGGGCCCGTCGCGCCCGCCGTCCCGCTCGTCACATCGGCCGCGGCATCACCCGCGGCCTTTGCCCTCGCGCCGTCCGACGGGTCCTCGGACCCCGTGGCCTTCGCTGGTATCTCGCTCACGCGAACCGTCCCCTCCAGCTCACCGCGTCCGGCACCGGTCACCGGGTGCGGCTGCCCGCAGTATCCAGCACTACGGCGCCGCACAACACGGTGTTCACGATCACAGCACGGTCCCGACGGTTTTCGGTCCCGGCTGCGACAACACTTCCAGTCTTCTAACCAGCCGACACCTCGTCGAATCCCGCTCGCCGGACACTGCCACCGGCCTGATCGGGTCGGTCTACAGGGCGGGTGTTCGCGTACAGCGTCCGAGGGGCCGGACACTGCCACCGGCTCAGCCGGGCAGGGCCAGTTCGAACCACACCGTCTTGCCCGCCTCGCCGGGCCGGGTCCCCCAGCGGCGCGAGGAGTGGGCGACGAGTTGCAGCCCACGGCCGCTCTCGTCCTCGGGGCGGGCGACGCGTTCGCGCGGCGGGTCGGGGAGCGGGTCGGAGACCTCCACCAGCAGGACGTCCACCAGCCCTGCGGGCCGTACGAGGCGTACGCCGATGGGTCCCGTGGCGTGCCGCAGCGAGTTGGTCACCAGCTCGCTGACCAGCAGGGCCGTGAGATCTCCGAGGGCGTCGAGCTCCCAGGTGCGCAGTTGGCCGCGGACGGCGGCGCGGGCGCTGCGGGCGGCTCCCGGTTCCGCGGGGAAGCTCCACTCGGCGCAGTCGCCTTCTGTGTCGATCACGCCGATCACTTCCCAGGCCAGAAGCCCACCCATGTCCGGTTTCGTGGGGTTAATGGGCACATACCCGATATCAGGGATGCAGTACCGTCCACGGCGGGAGCTTGCTCCGGTGGGGGGGCGCCGGGCGCCTAGGCGCCGGTCAGCTCACGGACCGCTGGGATGTCCTGGTCCAGCCACGGCACGTCCCACAGCTCGTCCGGGGTGAGCCAGCGCAGTTCGTCGTGGTCCTGCAGGGGCTTGGGGGCAGCGGAATCCGGGTGCAGGCGGGCCGTCCACACCTGCAGGACGTACGGGGGCTTCAGGGGCCACTCGCCCGGTACGCGGGCCACGGGATCGGCGTCCACGCCGAGTTCTTCGTGCAGTTCGCGCACGAGGGCCGCCTCGGGAGTCTCGCCCGGTTCGACCTTGCCGCCCGGGAGTTCCCAGCGGCCGGCGAGTTCGGGAGGTGCACTACGGCGCGCCGCGAGCAGGCGGTCGCCGTCGAACAGGGCGGCGCCCACCACCACGATCCGTTCCGTCATGCGGGGAGCCTACGGGAGTCAGTTGACCGCGGCTGATCCGTTCTGCCCGTTCTGGCCTATGCGCTCGACCCAGTACAGCTGCTTGTGCCCGCGGTCGTCGAGGCTGTCCGCGATCTTCTGGGCCTCGGCCCGGGTCGCGTACCGGCCGACGCGGTACTGATTGCCGTTGTCGTCCTGCCGAATGACGAGCCAGGGAAGCGTGATCGTGCCGTCGTTCATCGCGCCCCACCGCTCCTTCCCGCCCCGGCCCGACCGCTCCTCGCCCGCGGTTCGTGCCGTGCCCCACCCTCTAAGGAAACCGCAATCCGCATATGCCCGAGCGTACGCCTTACCTTTACGCAGCGAACACGCCTTTTCACAAAGAGGTACGCAACCGGCCAGAACGAGGGGGGGCGCACGGAATCGAACGCGCCGCGCGCACGCGTCGACGCTCCCCCACTCTCGGCTGCGCTCGAGCGGGGGGACCCCCATGGTCAGCGACATGGCGGGCATGCGTGGGGCGACCTGCGAGAACGGCCAGATTCCAGCGGCGGACGAGCCGGTTCCGAGGGCGTGCGGAGGGGGTGGCGGCGAGGGGGCGGCGGGGTCAACTGCCGTAAAGGTGTGCGCTACTTCACTGGGAGGTGGTACGCCACGCGGTAGCGATCAGCGGGGATGACGACGTCGGCCGTCTCCACGGGGCGGCCGGACGCGAAGAAAGTGCGCTGGATGACCAGGATGACATGACCGGGGACGCCGCCGAGGGTCACGAGTTCCTCGGCGAGGCCGGGGCGGGCGCCGACCTCCTCCGTGACGTTGTCCACGATCACGTCGATCGCCGCCATGCGCTCGACGACACCCATGCCGCCGAGCGGGCCCTCCTCGGGAAGCATCACCGGGGTGCGGCCCGTGACCGCGAGGGGCTCCCAGGAGGTGGAGAGCATCATCGCCTCGCCGGCCTCGCGGAAGACGTACCTCGTGCACATCACGCGGTCGCCGGGCTTGATGTCGAGCCGCTCCGCGACGCAGCTGCTCGCCTCGGCCTGGGTGCTGCTGGACTCCCAGGTGCCGCGCCCCTCGCCGTCGGCCTGCTCCTGGCGGAAGGGCGTCGCGCCGCCGGCCGGACGGAACCCGGAGCGGGCCACGCTGCGGGGCACCGGGCGCTCACGGACGTACGTCCCCGACCCGGAGCGCCCCTCGACCAGGCCCTCCGCCATCAGCACCTTGCGCGCCTCCAGCGCGACGGTGTCCGAGACGCCGTACTCCTCGCGGATTCTGGCCTGGGAGGGCAGTCGGGTGTGCGGCGGCAGCGAACCATTGACGATCTTCTTGCGGAGATCACCCGCGACACGCAGGTACGCCGGCTGCTCACCGAAAGTCACTGGCCGCTCCCATCAGGTTGTACAGACAGCAACAGCCTGGCAACCGTGGGTTGTGCTGTGCAAGCAAAGGCCAGAGAATCACTCGATGTGATGACATGTGCCCGCGGAGGGCTTTACGCAGGCACTTTCTCCCCGCTATAGCCGTGGTCACACCTCGAACTCGGAGGCACCTGAGCCGCCGTTCCCGTCGTCGTCCGCGTCCTTGGATTCGGGCGGGGTGGCGTCCAGGCCCAGAGCCTTGCGGGCGGTGACGGCGCGGTCGGGTGTCGAGAGCGCCATGACGAGGTCGTAGTGCTCGTAGAAGCCGTTCGCGTCACCGGCCTTCGCGGCGTACGCCCATTCCTGCTGTCGTGCCGCGACCTCCTCGGCGACCTTGGCGACCGGCGTCCGCGAACCGGTCGGCCAGGAGTGGTCGTGCAGCATCCGGACCTCCTTGTCGAGCGCGGCCGCCATCTGTCCGGCCCACTGGCGGTTGGCCCGCAGATCGTCGTCGGGGCTGTCCGAGGGCTGCCGGTCCAAAGCGGCGTTCTCGACGTCGACGGCCTTGAGATAGGCGGCCTGGTCGGCGTCCAGGGTCTGCTCGTCGTTGCGCAGGGAACCCTCCACGCCGGCCTTCTCGTCGGTGTTGCCGAACAGGCAGGTGACCTCGCGGTCGCCGTAGCGCCAGCTCTGCCGGCTCGGCGTCAGGTAGTACACGTCGACGTCGTCGGGGACGGCCCAGGCGTCCATGGCGTAGCCGTAGCGCAACTCGTAGCACCTGGCGTCGGCGGCGTCCGTGATCTCCCCGTCGCCGGGGTAGTCGGCGCCGCCGGGCATCCGGAACGTGGCGAACACCTCGGCGTCGTGCAGGCCGGTGCAGGGCACCTTGTCGACGTCGTAGGCCACGCCGTCCAGGGAACCGCTCGGGGAGTCGAAGCACTCGCCCTTGGTGAGGGAGTAGGCGCTGCCGTGGTCGCGTGCGGCGCCCTTCACCCAGCCGTGGAGCGCGGCGCCGCCGACCGGGACCGCCACCCACAGCACGAGCCCGAGACCGGAGAGGACCGCACCGGTGACGGCCATCGCGCGGCCCCGCTCTCCGGTCCTCCTGATCTGGCGCAGCGCGACCAGCCCGAGGAGCAGCCCGAGGGCGGGAACGAAGCAGAGGATGCCGAGCACCAGGGCGGCGATGGCGACCCCGTTGACCGGCGCAGGCGCGTTGTACGGGCGGTAGCCCTGTCCCCAGGGCTGGTACGGGTACGGCCCGGGAGGCGGGGGTGGTGTGGACACGGCTGCCGTGCTCCTGGTTCGGACGACTGACGCACAGAACTGGCGTACGGAACTCGTACGACTGGGCGCATGGTAAGCGCGTGGTGAGGAGAAGAGGACCCCCCGCCTCCGTTACACCTGCCCGCGCTCCGTCTCCAGCAGTGTCACGCACCGCCCCAGCAGCCCGGTCAGCGCCTCGCGTTCCTCGTCCGTGAACTCGGCGGCCAGGGCCCGTTCGACCCGTACGGCACGGGCGTCCGCGTCGGCCATCACCGCGCGGCCCTCGTCGGTGAGACGGGTCTCCAGGACGTTCTTGTGCCACTCGTGGGGGGTGCGGTCGATCAGGGCGCGGTCCTGGAGGTTGTTCAGGACCGTGTTCATCGTCGGCGGGGTGACCCCGCACAGGCGGGCCAGGGCCGCGGCCGAGATACCGGGGTTCTCGGAGAGGTGCAGCAGCGCCGAGTACTGCGCCACCGTCACACCGGCCGGCTTGAGGACGGCCGCCTTGGTCGCGCTGAGAGCCTGTTCGGCCCGCTTGAGGTGGGAGCCGAGGCGCTCGGACACGGGCATGGACGTCATCTCCGCATGGTAGCGGCCCCATTCAACGATCAACATGCAGCCGCCCATTAATGCATTGACGAAGATTAGAGTTCTAATCTACGTTCATACACGCAAGGGAGTGAGTACCGAATCGGCCCGAAACGAGAGGCGTCGACGTGTCCCGTTCGATCCACCGCCGCACCTTCCTGACCACCGCCGCCGCGCTGGCCGGCGCCGTGGCGCTTCCGGCGACGGCCGCCCGCGCCGCCGCACCCCGCATCAGCACCGCCTTCACGCTTCCCGAGGACCGCGCCTATCCCGAAGGCATCGCGCTGGACGCGCGCACCGGCGACGCCTATGTCGGCTCGTACACGACGGGTGCGGTGTACCGGGCCGTGCGCGGCAGCCGTGCGGCCGAGGTGTTCCTCCCGTCCGGCACCGACGGCCGTACCACCGCCAACGGCCTGAAGGTCGACCGGGCCGGGCGTCTGTGGGTCATCGACTCCACCGCCGGGGTGGACGTCTACGACCTGCGCACCCGTGCCCTGCTCGCGCGCTTCACCGTCCCCGGCAGCGGCCCCTCCTTCGTCAACGACCTGGCGCTGGGTCCTGACGGCACGGCCTATCTCACCGACAGCTCCCGCCCGGTGGTCTACCGCGTCACCCCGGCCGACCTGGCCCGGGCCCGCGGCGGCGGCGCGACGCTCGACGCCGCCTACGACCTGAGCGCCGTGAACCCGTCCGACGGGCTCTTCCTCAACGGCATAGTCGTCGACCCGGCGGGGCGGTACCTGCTCGCCGTCGGCATGACGGGCGGCGGCCTGTACCGGGTGGGCACGGTCTCCGGATCCGTGCGCCAAGTGACTCTGGACGGCGGTGACTTGAAGCACGGCGACGGCCTGGAGCTGGCGCACGGCACGCTGTGGGCCGCGCACAACGCCACCAACACCCTCAGCCGCTGGCGGCTGTCCCCGCACGGCACCTCGGCCCGGCTGGAGCGGCAGTTCACCGACACTGCCCTGCAGATCCCGACCACGCTCGCCCGCACCCACGGCCGGCTGCTGGTCGTCCGCTCGCAGTTCGACAAGGGCGGCCCGATGGGGCAGGGGGTGCCCGAGGAGCCGTTCACCGTGGCGTGGGTGGACGGGATCTGAGGGCCGGCCCGGGGGGTCAGTCGCGGAAGCCGGTGCGGCGGGTGCGCTTCTCCCAGGCGAGGGCCTCGTCGCGTACCTGGTCGAGGTGGTCGGGGACCGCACTCACGCCGTCGTCGCCGAGCGGCAGCAGCGGGCTCTGCCCCGCCTGCAGCGCGGCCAGGATGAGCGCCGCCGCCTGCAGCGAGGTTTACGGGCGTACGCGGACGCGTGACGGAGCGGGTCGGCGCAGGGCCTCACCGCCCGTCGGAGGTGGCCACGAGCAGCCACGACGCGGGCGCGTGAGCCTGCACCGCCGACCCGGCGGCCGGCGTCCGTGACGCCGCCCCAGCCTGGCGATGTCCCGCAGGGCCTAGACGTTGAAGCGGAACTCGACCACAAGGCCGTGACCTGCGGAAATGTGGGCGCATCCCAGCACCGTCCCAGCACGGGCGCCGCGAGAAAGTACGAGAAGACTCAGGATCGCCAACGCTACACAACAGCGTCGGCCCAAGAGGCCGAGGTCTGTGGGACTTCTCCGCAAGGTCCGCGAGCAGCGCACATCGCCTCGCTGCCATGCCACTCACAGCGGCCATGCGGTGAGCAAGTCGCCGGGGCCGTAGGCGGCATCGAGCCCCGGACAGTCGAATCCGCTGCGCGAAACCGCCACGACTGGAACAGGTTCGTCGGTGAGCGCGGCCCTGTGTCGGTGGAGAGCTGCCAGGTCGTGCCGGTCGAAGGGCGACTGCTCCAGCCACTTGATGGAGCCGACAAACAGCAGTTCCTTGGCGATGGGGCCGCGGTCCGCCCCGACGATGTCGATCTCGACGTCATTGGTGCGGGTCCAGTAACCGCCCACCGCCGACGCCGCCGGCAACTGGTCGTCGGGCAAGATCCGGGCGAGCGCATCGCGGATGAGCGGCTCGACCGCCCGGCCACGCCAACTGGTCCAGTTCTCCCGGATCCGCGCCAAGGTCAGATCGCCCCGCCCTCGCTCGATCTCCCCCATGGCCGGGCCGAGCAGGTGCAGCCAAAACCGCAGGTAGGGATCTGTCACCCGGTAGCGACGATCCTTCGACGGCCGCAGGGAAACCGGCAGCTCCGCCGCAACGATCCGCTTGCCCGTGAGCAGCTCCAGCGCTCGCTGCAGTGGCGTCGCCCCGATCCCGCCAGCCGCGCGGGCGATGTTGGTGAAGGTCCGCTCGCCACTGCCGATCGCGGCCAGCACCGTACGTGCCTGAGCCTGCGGCGGGAATTCCGCGGCCAGTGAGCGCTCGGCCGAAACCAACAGTGGCGAGACCGGATCATTCAGCGCCTCACCGAGGAACTCCCACACACCCGCGCCCCGCGGCCATTCCGCGCAAATCAGCGGCAGCCCACCGGTGATCAGCGCGGCATCGAAGGTTTCCGCCGGGTCCAATGCCAGCATCCGGCCTACTTCGGCGGGATTCAGCGGCCCGAGGACCATCTCACGGCCGCGCTGGTGGAAGGGGCGCCCGTAGCTGTTCAGAGCCTCCATCATCGACAGGTCCGAGCCAATGAGGACCAGCAGTACGGGCTTGCTCTCCAAGACCCGGTCCCAGGCCCGCTGCAGCACCCCCTCGAAAGCGCCGTCGGCATCCATCAGGTACGGCACCTCGTCGATGACCAGCACACTCGCTCGGTCGGCGGGCAGGGCCGCAGCCAGCACATCGAAAGCGGCATCCCAGCTCTCCGGACGCGCGGCGGCCACCAGCTGTGCCAGCGGCAGCGTCGATGCCTGGGCGTCCCGGGCCAGCCGTGCCAGATCATCTCCAGGGGACGCACCGGTTGCCGCGTAGAACAAGAACGGTGCCCCGGAGCGGTCCACAAACCTCTCGACCAGCCGCGACTTGCCCACCCGGCGCCGCCCACGCAGCATCACGCACCGACCGGGCCGCTCCCACCCGACCCCTGCGGCGACCTTCTGCAGCTCGCGCTCCAGCGTCGCCAGCTCCTGCCGCCGACCGACGAAATCCACCATGCCTGCCGACCTCCACGCACGAGACTAACGATAATGTTAGTAACATAGCCGTTAGTAGGCTGTCTTCGCCAGTTTTCGCCCACGATCACGAGTCGTGGAACCGTGTCCCTCGCGGCCCGAGGAAGGGGTAACGGGGCCAGCTTGCAAGCCGGTCGAACGCGACACCCCCGAAGCCCACGCCGCATCGAAGGCGAAGTTCCACCCTTTCGCCGTCCGGGCGGATTTCGAGGAACTTCGCCAGCCCCACCCACCGGGTCGGCCCGCCGGCGATTCAGCCGACGAACCGTGAGGCATCCGCCTGGAGCAGCGGGTGGACACGGCAGCCGGAGCGGCCGCCGTATCGATGAACGCCCCCGGTCGACCAGCATCGCGATCAACTACTCGTCCACCGTGCCGCACCGACCAGCCCAGCCACACGTTGATCAGCCACCCAAAAAGGTAAGTGGATCGACTTGCCTCCAGGGTGGCGCCGGGTTACGTTTCCGAAGGTGAGTCCACCGACTTACCTCGTCTCTCGGCAAGGAACAGGCACATGAATCGTCTTGCGGGCAAGCGCGCCCTCATCACCGGCGGCACGAGCGGGATCGGTCTGGAGACCGCGCAGCGCTTTGTCGAGGAGGGGGCCGACGTGCTGGTCACGGGGGTCACCCCGGCCAGCATCGACAAGGCGCGGCAGATCCTCGGGGACAAGGTGCCGGTGGTGCAGGCCGATGCGCGCGATCTCGATGCGCAGCGCGGTCTGGCGGAGCGGGTGCGGGAGCACTTCGGGGAATTGGACGTGGCGTTCCTGAACGCTGGCGTCTCGGACTGGCGGCCGTTCGAGGACCACACGGAGGACAGCTACGACCGGCTCTTCGACATCAACGTCAAGAGCGTCTTCTTTCTTACGCAGGCCCTGGTGCCCGTGCTGGCCAACCCGTCCTCGGTCGTCCTCAACGCATCCAACAGTGCGCACGGCGGTTACGGTCACTCGAACGCCTACGCCGCGACCAAGGCGGCTGTCGGCTCCCTGATGCGGTCGTGGAACGCGGACCTGCTCAGGCCGCACGGCATCCGGTTCAACGCGGTCAGCCCCGGCCCGGTGGACACCCCGCTGTACTCCAAGATCGGGGTCGAGGATCCCGCGCAGCAGAAGGCGGTTCTGGAGGCGATCAGCTCCGGCATCCCCCTGGGTCGCATGGGTATGCCCGAGGAGGTCGCGGAAGCCGTCGTGTACCTGGCCTCCGATGCCTCCGCCTTCGCTGTGGGCCAGGACCTTATCCTGGACGGCGGCCAGACCATCCTCTGACATGTGAGGACGCGTCTTAGGAACGCGAGAAGGGGTGTGAGTATGACGGCGGCGGACCGTGACCGAATGGAAACCGGTGACGGTACGAGCCAGGCCGGATATCACGCGCAGATCAAAGCGGAGAACCGCGCGCGCATCATTCGCGCCGCCCGCGACCTCTTCCTCGCCCGGGGATACGACAAGACCTCCCTGGCCCAGATCGCCAGGGAGGCCCGCGTCTCCACCGGCACCCTCTTCAAGCGGTACCCCTCCAAGGCTGCGCTGTTCGCAGCAGTCACCTCCGAACAGTGGCAGCTGGATGTGCAGTACGCCGAAGCGCCCCCACCCGGCGATCCCCGGTACGGGCTGGACCACATCGGCCGCGACTACGCCTGCCTGGTCTCGCGGCCCGGCACGGCGGCGCTGTGCCGCCTCATCATCACCGAGCTTCCGCAGATGCCGGAACTCGCCGACATCGTCGGCACCGGCTTCGCCATCGACCGCGGTCCCTTCTTCGACCGGCTCCGCGACTACCTGGACGCCGAAGCGCAGGCCGGCACACTCGACTTCCGTTCGACTGACGGACAGACACAGCCGTCATCCGCAGTGGCCGAACAGTTCCTCGGCATGATCTGCGGCCAGCTCCTGTGGCCTCAACTCGTACGGACCGACTTCATCCCGCCCGACCCCACCGACACCACGATCGTGGACGAAGCCGTCGCCCTCATGCTCACCCGCTACCGCGCCGGATCCTGAACCCCGCACCACCAGTTCACGCTGCCATGAGCCCGATACGTCGCCCTACCGGGACAGGTGCAGGTATCGGTGACTCGACCGAACCAGCAGCGCGCCCCCGGCGTTGGGCTCGGTGCGTCCATTCCGTCGGGTTCCAGCGTGTGCGCCTGCTCGGTATGGCGGTGAAGGCCCACGACCGGGTGGCCGGCCGCCGTGTCTTCGACGACTTCCACCTCGACGAGGCGATCACGCGACGGAGCCTCCACTCCCATGGTCACACTGCTCAGCAGTCGAGAGCCCGCCGGATGAACTCCTCCCGGGTCGCGCTGGAAGCGCGCGACACAGCCGCATGACCCACCGTCATGTCGAACCCGTGGAAGGCTCCGCCCCACATGTGGAGATCGACGCTCACGCCTGCCTCGGACAGGCGGCCGGCGTAGATCAGGATCTCGTCGCGGAACCCCTCCGCCGAGCCGGTGTCGATGTAGGTGCGCGGCAGTCGGCTGAGGTCCTCGGCGCGGGCCGGCGCGGCGTACGGCGACACGTCCGGGCCGCCGCGCCGCTCGCCCAGTACGGAGGTCCACGCGTACAGGTTGCTGTGGCGGTCCCATACGCCGTCGCGGTCCACCATGCGACTGCTGTGCGTCGCGAGGCGGTCGTCGAGCATGGGGCAGATCAGGATCTGGTGGCTGAGCCTGGGAAAGGCGCGGTCGCGGGCGAGCAGCGCGGTCCCCGCCGCGAGACCGCCGCCGCCACTGACTCCGGCGATCAGGAGCCGCTCGGGGTCGATGCCGAGTTCGGCCGCGTTCTTCGCCGTCCACACCAGCCCCGCGTAACAGTCCTCGACCGGCGCGGGGTCGGCGTGATCCGGCGCCAGCCGGTATTCGACAGACACGACGACCGCGCTCCCCTCGATCACATGGGGGAGGAGATGGCTCACGTGGTCCCGGCGGCCTCCCATGATCATCCCGCCACCGTGGAGGCTGAGGATGCCTCCCTTGGGGCCTCGGTCCTCGACTGGGCGGAGAATCAGCACAGTGATGTCCGGCGCGCCTTCCGGCCCGGGTACCTGGCGCTCCTCCACCCGCACTCTGCCGCCCGCCGTCAGAGCCTCCGAATCCAACCCGGGGGAACCCGCGGCGATCTGCCGTCGGATCTCTGGCAGGGTCTGGTCCGACAGGGCCGGAAAAACGGCCCCCCGCGCCTCCTCGACGGGCGCGAGCTCCGGGTCCAACGGAGGCCGGGTGGTCACGGCACCAAAGAAGTCTGCTGCTGTCTGGTCTGCCATCTGTTCTGTCCTTCGGACACGACGGGGAGCAGCGGCGCTCACCACCGGGCTGAGGCGCTCACTGCGCACGATGTGCTGATCGAGCAGCTCGAGTCGATGTGTGCGATGACCTGGTCGCATCCCGCGATCAGGTGTCAGTCGTCCGGGACGACGACGTGTTTGCCCGGCGTGGTGCCGGATTCGAGGTCGGCCTGGGCGTCACGGACCTGTTCCAAGCCGTGGTAGACCTTCGCGACCGGGACGTTGAGGTGTCCTTCGGCGATGGCCTGGAGCTGGTGGGCGAGGACGTCGGCCGGGAGGTCGGCGGCCTCACCCGCGTAGGAAGTCAGCCGCACCCCGCCCGGGATCATGAACGGGGAGAAGTCCGGAATCGTCCACTGGCCCGCCAGGGCTCCGGTGAAGCAGACCGTGCCGTGGCGGCGGACGGTGCGGAAGGTGTCAGCGAGGACCGAGCAGCCCACCAGCTCCAGTACGGCGTCGACACCGTCCGGCAACAGCTCGCGCACCTGGACGGCGATCGTGCCGCTGTCGACGAGGGGATGGTCGACGCCCGCGGCCCGCAGTTCCCCGGCCCGCTCCGCACGGCGGGTGGTGGACAGCACGGTGGCTCCCAGGTCCTTCGCGATCGTGGCCGCGCTCAGCCCGACCGTGGACGTGCCGCCGCGGATCAGCAGCGTCTGCCCGGGCCTGAGGTCCAGGCCGGTGGTCAGCGATCCGTAGGCGGTCTGGAACATCTCCGGCAGCGCGCCTACGACGTCCCAGGGCAGGCCGGTCTCGAACGGGATGACCTGCCCGGCGGGGACGGTCACGTACTGGGCGTACGCGCCGTCGTAGGAGCGGCCCATGCCGCCCATCATGGTCGCGACCTGCTGTCCCGGGCGCAGCCCGCTGTCCTCGTCGGCCTCATCGACCACGCCGACGCCCTCGATGCCGGGGATGCGCGGGTAGGTGACCTCCGCATCCGACTCGCCCTTGCGGGTGGTGACCTCGGACTCATGGACGCCGAACGCCTTCACCCTGATCCGCACCCAGCCGGGCTTGCGGACGGGCACCGGCACATCCTTGATCTCCAGTGCGTCGAGGCCGCCGGGCCGGGTGACGACGACGGCCCGCATCGTCGCGGGGGTGGTGCAGCCGGCTGCTGTCGGTTGGCTCATGTCGAGTTCCTTTGCCTGTTCTCTCCCGTGGTGCGCGGTTCCGTATCGCCCGGTGGCCGTCAGGGGCGGTCGATGCCCTCCCACAGGTCGAGCGCCTCCTGATAGTGGGCATGCGCCTCGAAGGGAAGGTTGCCGACGCTTCCCGAGATGGGCCGGTCCGTGACGGCGGGCCACAGACGGGCCTGCTCGCCGGTGGCGAAGTCGAGCACGATGTCGCGGATACGAGTGTCACGCTCGGCCTGCTCGGCACTGCGGCCCGGCTTTTCCTGGCCGACCAGGGCGTACATCTCGGTGCCGTGCACGGCGGGCGCGCCCTCGGCGGGCCCGATCAGAACGAGATGGGCGTTGCCGCCCGCCGCGGCGTGCGCCAGGGCGCCGCGGGCTGCCGGGAGCCCGAAGATGTAGTCCGACAGGAGTGCGGCGCGGACCTCGGCAGGGGTGCGGCCGCCCTGGTCGTAGGCGTCGACGATCTTCGTGGCGCGGGAGCGGGGAATGCGCCACCCCGCGACCTCGTCGACGATGCGGCCGACGGTGTGCGGGTCGAACCGGTCGAGATCGTTCGCCACCCACCAGCCCATGTCGTCACTGGCAAAGCTCAACAGGACGTCGACGTCACGGTGCGTGCCCGAGGCGAGTACGTCCATGGGATGGGCGTGCAGCACCGCGCCGGGCTGCCGGGTGTCCAGGACGACTCCGAGGCTCTTGCTGTCCATCCCGCCACGGGCTCCGAGGTCCGTCGGGGTGACCTTGTGCAGGGCGTCCACCAGGGAGGCCGTGTCCCGGTCGATCAGCTTCTCGGGGTTGTCCGCGACGCCGAGTTCGGTGACGAACCGGTGGGCGAGTTCCTCGGCCCACCAGGCCGGCTGGAGACGTGAGGGCCCGGCGGAGAACCCGGCCAGTCGCCGGTACAGGCCGTTGGCGGAAGAGGCTCCGAGCAACCCGAAGGTGGAGTAGGCGCCGCCGCTGTGTCCGTAGACCGTGACGTTGTCGGGGTCGCCACCGAAGTGGAGGATGTTCCGCTTGATCCAGGTCAGCGCGGCGATGACGTCCTGCAGACAGAGGTTGCCGGCCTCGGCGAGCCGCCCGCCGTACTGGGAGAGCGAGACCGCCCCCAGCGCACCGAGCCGGTAGTTGATCGACACACTCACCACACGCCCGGACGCGGCGAGACCGGCGGCGTTCGAGGTGATCTGCGTGTTCGCGCCGTACTCGAATCCGCCGCCGTGGATGTACACGGTCACCGGCAGCGCCTTCCCGACCGGCTCCTCGGGAGCCCACACGTTCAGGTTCAGGCAGTCCTCACCCATCCCGCTGTCCGCCTCGAGCCAGTCGCCGCCGTCGGGCTGGACGGAGACGACGCCCTTGCGGTCATAGGGGCGGTCCGGATCGAAGCCCGCGACCACGGGGCGGCGGTACCGCTCGGCGGTGGCATACGGGATTCCCCACCAGGACCGCACCCCTGGTGCAGTTGGGGCCTTGGGAGCGGTGGCGGTCATGGCACGTCCTTCCAGCGCGGTTCGGGTGCTTCGCGCGGTGCTCCGACTACTGGTTGCTCGCGGTGACGCCTCCCATCGTTTCCCGGGATCCGACAAAGTCCCCGGTCGGAAGCGGTCACATGGTGGTCAGCAAGTGACACTTCTTTGCTTCTCTTCTGTCGTCACCCAGGCCGTCGAGGGGAGGTCCGGGTGGCCTGGGGTCTGCCATCAGCGGGCCCGGAAGACCTTGGGAAGCCAGCCGAGCAGGCGCTGCATGGGGCGGCGGCACCGGTGAGCTGCCGTCGAGGTCGAGCCTCAGCGGTGCGGCAAACGGCTGCAGCGCCGGGCCCGGTCAGCCGTGCTGAAAGCCAGAGGGCCGTGCGCGGCCACGGTGTTCGTCACCCACCGCAAGCCGGGCCCCGTCAAGTCGGTCAGCGCGCGGACGGCCAGAGGTCGGTCACCCGCCGCCGCGCTCCGCTCACGGGTGGGTCGTGGTGTCGCGGGCCGCGAAGGCGGCGGGGGTGAGACCGGTGCGGTCGCGGAAGAAGCGGCCGAAGTTCGCGGCGTCGGTGAAGCCGAGGTGGATGGCCACAACCCGGGCATCCCACCGGGCAACTCCCAGCAGGCGCCGGGCTTCGAGGAGGCGCCGCTCGTCGATGAGTTCACGCACGCCCTTGCCGGTGGCGTCCCGGGCGGCGCGGCTGAGGGTGCGGACCGAGCAGCCGAGCAGTTCGGCGTAGTCCGCGGCCTGGTGCAGCTCGCGGAAGTGCAGCTCCAGGGCGTCCAGGAAGCGTCCGTACCTGTCGGCACGACCCGTGCCGGCCGTGGCCGTGCCGACGGGGACGATGCCTGGGGAGTTGGCCAGGCGCAGCAGCAGCGATTCGAGCAGGCTGCGGCGCAGGGCGTGGTGGACGTCGAGGGGGCGGCGCCCGAGGGCGCGGTGTTCGTCCAGGAGCTGGAGTGCCGTCTGCTGGAGCCAGGCGGTGTCGTCGGGGTGCGGGCTCAGCACGGCTGGGGCGTCGTGCGCGGTGAGCGGGGCCAGGAGACGGGCGATGTCGGGCCGCAGCACGTCGGGTTCGAACAGGATGAACGGGCCGCGGGCCGCGCCGGGCGGATGCCAGCACTGCGCGTGCCCTGGACGCACCCACAGCCACTGGCCGGGGGCGACGGTCCACGTGACGTGGTCGACGTCGTGCCGCAGCTCGCCCTCGGTGACAGCGATGAGGTAGTGGAAGGTGGCACGGCCCGGACGGGGCGGATTCCACGGCCAGTCGTCGTGCTGGGCGAAGAAATCCTCGACGGTACTCACCTCAAGGCCATAGGGAGTACCGACCGGGGGCTGGAAACCGTACAGCGGAACCGCAGCCGGGCGGGCCGCACTTCCGCTCGGGACGGGTTGTCGCTTGCCGACCATCACGTGTCCGCAGCCTACCGTCCTTCCAGTCGGCTGCGACGGAAGGATGGACCTGCCACCGCGCCCGCGCGGCGCGCCCTCCCCCTCCTTCGATGCCGCAGCCCGTCACCACCTGAGGAAGGCAATGTCCCATGAACGGACCGACCCTGCACAAGACCGCCGCCGACTGCGCGGAGGAACTCCCCGGAGCCCAGCTGGAGCACCCCTTCGGCCCCGACTGGGAGGTCTTCAAGGTGCGCGGCAAGGTGTTCATGCTGATGACCGAGGTCCCGGGGCGTCCGGTCGTGATCCTCAAGGCTGACCCCGGCGAGGCCCACGCGCTGCGGGAGCAGTACAGCCACATCACCCCCGGTTACCACATGAACAAGAGGCACTGGATCACCCTGGAGAGCGGAGAAGGCGTCGACAAGGAGCTTGTCAGGGAACTCGTCACCGACTCCTACCGGCTCATCGTCGCCCGCCTGCCCAGGGCCGAGCAGCCCGTCGACCCGCACACCTACGGCACCGGCACCCGGGCGTCCCGGTGAGCGCGGCCCCGGTGACCGGCTCCAGGACACCGCCCGCCAGGCGGCCCTCGCCCTCCCCGACGTCAGCCACAGCTACCCCTTCACCCCCGGACTCGACGTGTACAAGGTCCCGGGAAAGGTGTTCCTGATCATCACCGACGACCCGGACGAGCAGATCATCACGGTCAAGTGAGAACCCGAACACGCCCGCGCGCAAGTACGCGACCACGCCTCGATCACACCGGGCCGCTACCTCGACAAACGCCGCTGGATCTCGCTCGGGGCAGGTCCCGGCATCACCAAGCGGCTGGTCACCGACGCGGTCGAGGATTCCTACGACCTGGTCGTCGAGCGGCTGCCGCGACGCGACCGCCCCGAGGCTCGATGAGTTCGGCGAGCTTGCTCGCGAGCGGTTGAGCCGACGACTGTCAGTGCCACGTGCAAGGCTCGTCATGTCAGCACACGTCCGCACACGTCCGCCTGCGACCGAGAGACCGATGGAACCGACCGAAGCGACCCTGCCGCTCTTCGGCGAGGAGCCCGCCCGGCCCCTCGCCGACCGCCTGCGCCCCACCCGGCTGGAAGATGTCGTCGGGCAGGACCACCTCCTTACCCCAGACGCCCCGCTGGGCCGCATGGTCGCCCAGCGGCACCTCAGCTCCGCCATCCTGTGGGGCCCGCCCGGCGTCGGGAAAACGACCATCGCCCGGCTCCTCGCGGACGCCGGCCACCTGGGCTTCGAACCGGTGTCGGCCACCTTCTCCGGCGTGGCCGATCTGCGCAAGGTCTTCGTCGCCGCACGCAGCCGACGCGGCATCGGCCAGGGCACCCTGCTGTTCGTCGACGAGATCCACCGCTTCAACCGCGCCCAGCAGGACAGCTTCCTGCCCTACGTCGAGGACGGCACAGTCACCCTGATCGGCGCCACCACCGAGAACCCGAGCTTCGAACTCAACGGCGCTCTCCTCTCCCGCACCCAGGTCCTCGTCCTCAAACGCCTCGACGAAGCCGCACTGACCATGCTCCTCGACCGCGCCGAACAGCTCACCGGCCACCGTCTGCCCCTGGACGACGACGCCCGCCGCGCCCTGATCGCCATGGCCGACGGCGACGGCCGCTACCTCCTCAACATGGCCGAACAGCTCCAGGCCCTCCCGGACACCGGGACTCCCCTGGACACCGCCGGGCTCGCCCATCACATCCAGCAGCGGGCCCCGCTGTACGACAAGGCACAGGAGGGCCACTACAACCTGATCTCCGCACTGCACAAGTCGATGCGTGGCTCCGATCCGGACGCGGCCCTGTACTGGCTCGCCCGCATGCTCGACGGCGGCGAGGACCCGCTGTTCGTGGCCCGCCGCCTGGTCCGCTTCGCGAACGAGGACATCGGCATGGCCGATCCACACGCCGTCCAGCAGACCCTCGCCGCCTGGGACGTGTACGACCGGCTCGGCTCCCCCGAGGGCGAGTTGGCGATCGCCCAGGCCGTCGTCTACCTCGCCACGGCCCCCAAGTCCATCGCCGTCTACCGCGGCTTCGACGCCGCACACCGATCCGCACGCCAGACCGGCTCGCTCATGCCGCCCGCCCACATCCTCAACGCCCCGACCCGGCTGATGAAGAACCTCGGCTACGGCAAGGACTACCACTACGACCCGGATACGGCCGACGGCTTCTCCGGTGACGACTACTTCCCCGACGGCATGGACCGCGAGACGTACTACCGGCCCACCCGCAACGGCTACGAAGCTCAGATCAGCGAACGCCTGCGCCACTGGGCCGATGTGCCCGCAGGCAACGCGGCTGACCAGGCTCCGAACAGTGCACGGTCCAGCACGAGCGCTCTCACATCATCCCAGCACGAACCCAGCACGGTACGGATGACCAGGGATGACAACAGGTGACGAGGGGTCAGCTATCCCAGCACCATCCCAGCACGGGATAAAACAAAGGGCCCGGCTCCGAAGAGCCGGACCCTCCCTGAACTGCATGTTTGCCAGATCGGCGATGTGGCGGTAAGTCAGCCGCTACACATTGAAGCGGAACTCCACCACGTCCCCGTCCTGCATGACGTAGTCCTTGCCCTCCATCCGCGCCTTGCCCTTGGCGCGGGCCTCGGCGACCGAACCCGTCTCCACCAGGTCCTCGAAGGAGATGACCTCCGCCTTGATGAAGCCCTTCTGGAAGTCGGTGTGGATGACACCGGCGGCCTCGGGGGCGGTGGCGCCCTTCTTGATGGTCCAGGCGCGGGATTCCTTGGGGCCGGCCGTGAGGTAGGTCTGCAGGCCGAGGGTGTTGAAACCCACGCGCGCGAGGGTGGTCAGGCCCGGCTCCTCGGCGCCGACGGACTCCAGGAGCTCCATGGCGTCCTCCTCGTCCAGCTCGGCGAGGTCCGCCTCGAGCTTGGCGTTGAGGAAGATCGCCTCGGCGGGCGCGACCAGGGCGCGCTGCTCGGCCTTGAAGTCCTCGTCGACCAGTTCGTCCTCGTCGACGTTGAAGACGTAGAGGAAGGGCTTCGTGGTCAGGAGGTGGAGGTCGTGGAGGAGCTCCTCGTTGCCGGAGCCCTGGACGATGCCCGCCGAGAACAGCGTGTCGCCCTTCTCCAGGATCTCCCTCGCCGCCTCGACCGCCGCCACCTTGGGAGCCACGTCCTTCTTGATCCGCGACTCCTTCTGGAGCCGGGGCAGGACCTTCTCGATGGTCTGGAGGTCGGCGAGGATCAGCTCGGTGTTGATCGTCTCGATGTCGTCCTTCGGCGAGACCTTGCCGTCGACATGCACGACGTTCTCGTCCTTGAAGGCGCGGATGACCTGGCAGATCGCGTCGGACTCACGGATGTTCGCGAGGAACTTGTTGCCCAGGCCCTCGCCCTCGGACGCGCCCTTCACGATGCCCGCGATGTCGACGAAGTCGACGGTCGCCGGGAGGATGCGCTGCGAAGAGAAGATTTCGGCCAGTTTCGTCAGCCGGGCGTCAGGGACGCCGACGACGCCCACATTGGGCTCGATCGTGGCGAACGGGTAGTTGGCCGCGAGCACGTCGTTCTTGGTCAGGGCGTTGAACAGGGTCGACTTGCCGACATTCGGCAGGCCGACGATTCCGATCGTGAGCGACACGTTGCGACTTCCCGTACGTGAGAGACATCAGGGGACTGGGGCGGTGGGCCCGGTCCTTCTTCGGTGCACGGGCGGGCCGATCCACCAGTCTACGGCGTACCGGTCCCCGCCCCGGCTCCCCGTCGAACGCTTGGCCAGGCTCCGCCCATCGGCGTGTCTGAGGGGCGATTGCACACATAAACCGACCTAAGTTGGTCCGGTGGAGCAACACGGGTCGGGACCACCGCACAACGGAGCACGACGCGGCACGCCCCCGCTGCCCCCGCAGGCGAAGCGCGGCGGAAGCGGTGGGGGTGCGGGCGGTGGTGCGCGACCTGCCGGTCAGCGCCGCCCCGCCACGCGCCCGGCAGCGCGGCAGCCCGGCCCGCCGCCGGCCGAGGCCGTACGGCGGCTGCCCAACCCGCGGCTGACCGGGCTGGGCAGCGGACTGTTCAGCGGGGCGGTGATGTTCACGCTCGGCTGTCTCGACCAGCTGCTGTTCGGGGCGTCGCTGACCCTGTACGGCGTGCTGTTCCTGCCGGTGTGCCTGCTGACGGCGCTCTGGGTGCGCAAGAGCGACCTGGCGACCGCACCCGTCGTCGTACCGATCGCCTTCGCGGCGGGCCTGCTCCCGGTGGCCGACAGCAGCGGCGGGCTGCTCGGCCGGCTGATGGGCCTGGTGACGGCACTGGCCACGCAGGCCGGGTGGCTGTACGGGGGAACCCTCGTCGCGGGCCTGATCGTCACGGGACGGAAGGCGGCCCTGATGCGCCGCCGACGCACCGGCGACCGCCGTCCGCCGCGGTACAACGCGGCTGGGGGTCCCCCACGCCCTTAGGCAGTGGGGGAATGCGTGCCAGACGCAGCGGGCAGGCGGGAATTCGACGACAGGCCCTAGGCCCGGCTCTGACTCTCCGCGGCGTGCATCGCCGCGCCCACGATCCCCGCGTTGTTCTGCAGCTGCGCCGGGACGATCTCCGCCTTGATGCCGTCGATGAAGGGCAGGAACTTCTGGGACTTACGGCTGACGCCGCCGCCGATGACGATCAGTTCGGGTGAGAACAGCATCTCGACGTGGGCGAGGTACTTCTGCACGCGGTGCGCCCAGTGCTCCCAGGTCAGCTCGCCGTCCTCCCTGGCCTTGCTGGAGGCGCGCTTCTCCGCGTCGTGGCCGTGCAGCTCCAGGTGGCCCAGCTCGGTGTTGGGCACCAGGGTGCCGTCGACGAACAGGGCACTGCCGATGCCGGTGCCGAAGGTCAGCAGGATGACCGTGCCCCGGCGGCCCCGGCCGGCGCCGAAGTGCATCTCGGCGACGCCCGCCGCGTCCGCGTCGTTGACGACGGTCACCGGCAGGCCGCCCAGGCGGGCGCCGAACAACGCGCTCGCGTCCGTGTCGATCCAGCTCTTGTCGACGTTGGCCGCCGTACGGATGGTGGATCCGCCGGTGACCACGCCGGGGAAGGTGAGGCCGACCGGGCCGGTCCAGCCGAAGTGCTCGACGACCTGCTTCACGCCGTCGGCAACGCCGTCGGGCGTCGCCGGGTGCGGAGTGAGCACCTTGCAGCGCTCCTGAGCCAGGTCGCCCTTGTCCAGGTCCACAGGGGCGCCCTTGATCCCGGACCCACCGATGTCCACACCGAAGATCTGCATGGCTCTACGTTACGACGGACGACTGACAGTCACTCCGGCGAGGTGCCGGTTCGCTCCGCGATCAGCGCCGCCGCCTCCTCGCGCAGGTCGCGGCGGAGCTCCTTGGGCAGCGAGAACGTGATGGACTCCTCGGCCGCCTTGACGATCTCGACGTCCTCGAAGCCGCGCTGCGCGAGCCACTCCAGGACCTGCTCGACCAGGACCTCCGGGACGGAGGCTCCGGAGGTGACGCCGACCGTGGACACGCCCTCCAGCCAGGCCTCGTCGATCTCGTCGGCGAAGTCCACGAGGTAGGCCTCGCGCGAGCCCGCGAGCTTGGCGACCTCGACGAGCCGCTTGGAGTTGGAGGAGTTGCGGGAGCCGACGACGATCACCAGCTCGGCCTCGGCGCCCATCTGCTTCACCGCGAGCTGGCGGTTCTGCGTGGCGTAGCAGATGTCGTCACTGGGCGGCGAGATCAGCTGCGGGAACTTCTCCTGCAGTGCGTCGACGGTCTCCATGGTCTCGTCGACGGAGAGGGTGGTCTGGGACAGCCAGACGACCTTGGACGGGTCGCGGACCTCGACCTTGGCGACGTCCCCCGGCCCGTCGACGAGCTGGATGTGCTCGGGGGCCTCGCCGGAGGTGCCGATGACCTCCTCGTGGCCCTCGTGCCCGATCAGGAGGATGTCGTAGTCCTCCTTGGCGAAGCGGACGGCTTCCTTGTGGACCTTGGTGACGAGCGGGCAGGTCGCGTCGATGGTGGCGAGCCTGCCGCGCTCGGCCTCCTCGTGGACGACCGGGGCCACGCCGTGCGCGGAGAACATCACGATGTTCCCCTCGGGGACCTCCTCCGTGCGCTCGACGAAGACGGCGCCCTTCTTCTCCAGGGTCTGCACGACGTACTTGTTGTGCACGATCTCGTGCCGGACATAGATCGGAGCCCCGTACTGCTCCAGGGCTTTCTCGACGGCGATCACGGCGCGGTCCACACCCGCGCAGTAGCCCCGGGGGGCGGCGAGCAGGACACGGCGGCCAGGCGAAGCAGTCATGCGGTCCATCGTAAGGCCGGGCTCGGGGGGCGGAAGATCGCGTCGCCCCCGCCGCCCCTGCCCATTCCCGTCCCCTGGGGGCTGCAGCCCCCTGACCCCCGCTTTCGGCCTGAACGGCCTCGTCCTCAAACGCCGGACGGGCTGAAGGACGCAGCCCGGAGTTGTCAGTCTTGGCCGTTACGCTCGCGGCATGGCTCTCAACACGTCCCCAGAAGCGCCCCTGCCCGTCGGTGAGGTCTCGCGGCTCATCGGTGGGTGGATCGACCGGCTGGGGGCCGTCTGGGTCGAGGGGCAGATCACTCAGCTCTCGCGGCGGCCCGGCGCCGGGGTCGTGTTTCTGACACTGCGGGATCCGTCGCACGACATCTCGGTCAGCGTCACCTGCTACCGGCAGGTCTTCGACGCCGTCGCCGATGTGGTGAGCGAGGGTGCGCGGGTCGTCGTACTCGCGAAACCGGAGTGGTATGCGCCACGGGGGCAGCTGTCCCTGAGGGCCGCCGAGATAAGGCCCGTGGGGGTCGGTGAACTCCTCGCGCGGCTGGAGCAGTTGAAGAAGTCCCTCGCCGCCGAGGGGCTGTTCGCGTCCGAGCGGAAGAAGGCGCTGCCCTTTCTGCCGCAGCTCATCGGGCTGGTCTGCGGCCGCGCCTCGGCCGCCGAGCGGGACGTACTGGAGAACGCCCGGCACCGCTGGCCCGCCGTCCGCTTCGAGGTGCGCAACGTCGCCGTGCAGGGCGTGCACGCCGTCCCGCAGGTCGTGCAGGCCGTGAAGGAGCTGGACGAGGCCGGCGAGGTGGACGTCATCATCGTCGCGCGCGGGGGCGGGAGCGTGGAGGACCTCCTTCCGTTCTCCGACGAGCAGCTCGTGCGTGCCGTCGCCGCGTGCCGTACGCCGGTCGTGTCGGCGATCGGGCACGAGCCCGACAACCCGCTCCTCGACCACGTCGCCGACCTGCGGGCCTCCACCCCCACCGACGCCGCCAAGAAGGTCGTACCGGATGTCGGGGAGGAGTACGAGCGCGTGCAGCAGTTGCGCAACCGCGCGCGGCGGTGCGTCCAGGCGCTCGTCGAGCGGGAGGAGCGCGGGCTCGCCCAGGCGCTCGCCCGGCCCTCGATACAGGATCCGCACCGGATGATCGACGAGCGGGCCGATCATGTCGCCTCGCTGGTCGACCGTTCGCGGCGCACGCTCGGGCATCTCCTGGACCGTGCCGCCTCCGAGCTGACGCACACGCACGCGCGCGTGGTGGCCCTCTCCCCCGCCGCGACCCTGAAGCGTGGTTACGCCGTGCTGCAGAAGTCCGACGGGCATGTCGTCCGCGCCCCGGACGAGGTGGGGGCGGACGAGACACTGCGGGCGCGTGTGGCCGAGGGCGAGTTCACGGTGGTCCGGGCCGACCGAGAACGCTGAGAACACGGGAACACGGCACGGTCCGAGTCGATGCATAGGGTGGGCGGATGACCAGCAAGGTGGATGAGGCGCTCGGCTACGAGCAGGCACGGGACGAGCTGATCGAGGTCGTACGACGGCTCGAGGCGGGCGGTACGACGCTGGAGGAGTCCCTGGCGCTCTGGGAGCGGGGCGAGGAGCTGGCCAAGGTGTGCCGGCGCTGGCTGGACGGGGCCCGCGCCCGGCTGGACGCGGCCCTCGCGGAGGAAGAGGCCGCGGAAGAGACCGACGGCGAGTAGCGCACGACAAGGGGCGGTGGCGGCGGTCCGCTGTGAAGCGGATCACCACACCCCGGTTATAGTTGAACCTTGAACCTTCCTTCGCGTACCGTCGGTCTCGTCAGTCGATCCGGACCACGGTCCGGATCGGATCCCGGCGCCATCCCGGAGGAAGTTCCCGCATGTCTCTCGTTCTTGACCCCGCCGCCCAGGACCTGCTCTTCCGCGAGGCCCGTACCGCGAACACCTTCACCGACGAGCCGGTGACCGACGAGCAGATCCAGGCGATCTACGACCTGGTCAAGTACGGTCCGACCGCCTTCAACCAGTCGCCGCTGCGCGTCACCCTGGTCCGCTCCGCCGAGGCCCGTGAGCGCCTGGTCAAGCACATGGCCGAGGGCAACCAGCCCAAGACCGCCACCGCGCCCCTGGTCGCGATCCTCTCCGCGGACAACGAGTTCCACGAGGAGCTGCCGACCCTCTTCCCGCACTTCCCGGCCGCCAAGGACGTCTTCTTCTCCGAGCGCCCCGCCCGCGAGGGTGCCGCCGGCCTGAACGCCGCGCTGCAGGCCGCGTACTTCATCATCGGCGTCCGCGCCGCCGGTCTCGCCGCCGGCCCGATGACCGGCCTCGACTTCGCGGGCGTCCAGAAGGAGTTCCTGGACGACGACCACACCCCGCTGATGGTCGTCAACATCGGCAAGCCGGGCGAGGACGCCTGGTTCCCGCGCTCCCCGCGCCTGGCGTACGACGAGGTCGTCACCACGGTCTGAGCGACCCCGGACACGGCGAAGGCCCCCGCGTCACCGCGGGGGCCTTCGCCGTGCAGGAACGCCTACGCCAGTTTCAGCGCCCGCGCCATCTCCGTCAGCTGCTGGAACGAGCCCGTGCCCGCGACCACCGTCGTCGAGCCCTTGCCGGGGAGCACGAGGGCGTCGTAGCGGCCGCCGGTGTAGCGGGTCCAGGTGCGGCCGGCGATCTCCTCGGTGGCCTTCGTCGCGTTCGAACCCTGGGTCGCCTGGTCGATGAAGGTCGACGGCTTCTGAGTCGACTGCTCGATCTGCACGTACTGGCCGTCGGGCGTGTGGAAGCCCAGGTGCCAGGCGTCGAACTGGTCGCCCTGGAATCGGACCGAGGTCGCCTTCCAGTCCTTGGACAGGCCCTCGGGTGCGGCCACCGGGTAGGCGGCGGCGCGGCGCGCCGTGAGCAGTTCGACGCGGTAGTCGACCCGCGGGAGGTCCGGAGGCGAGTCGTCGTGCGGGATGAACACGTAGATGAGTGCCGCCGCGATCCCGATGAGGCCCAGGGAGAGGATCATGTCCCGGACCGTCTTCTGCTTGCCGTTCGAACCTGCCACGCCCCCTATCGTCGCAGGTGCCCGGCTCGCTCATCCGTGGGGTCCCCTGCTCATTTTGTCGGACTGACGATAGAGTCGAGGGTCGAACCCTCATCCGGCCGTCGTCGTATCAGAAAGGTGCGCCTCGATGACCGAGCATCATCACTTGCCGTCCGAGCTCGAAGTCCCCAGCGAAGCCCCCGACCGCAACCTCGCCCTCGAACTCGTCCGGGTGACCGAAGCCGCCGCGATGGCCGCGGGCCGCTGGGTCGGGCGGGGCGACAAGAACGGCGCCGACGGTGCCGCGGTGCGCGCCATGCGGACCCTCGTCTCCACCGTGTCGATGAACGGCGTGGTCGTCATCGGCGAGGGCGAGAAGGACGAGGCCCCGATGCTCTTCAACGGCGAGCGCGTCGGTGACGGGACCGGGCCGGAGTGCGACATCGCCGTCGATCCGATCGACGGCACCACCCTGACGGCCAAGGGCATGCCCAACGCGATCGCCGTGCTGGCGGCCGCGGACCGCGGGTCGATGTTCGACCCGTCCGCAGTCTTCTACATGGACAAACTGGTCACCGGGCCCGAGGCCGCCGACTTCGTCGACATCGACGCGCCGGTCTCCGTGAACATCCGCCGCGTCGCCAAGGCCAAGCGCTCCACGCCGGAGGACGTGACGGTGGTGATCCTCGACCGGCCGCGGCACGAGGGGATCATCAAGGAGATCCGGGAGGCCGGTGCGCGCATCAAGCTGATCTCCGACGGTGACGTCGCCGGGTCGATCTACGCGCTGCGCGAGGGCACCGGCGTCGACATGCTGCTCGGGATCGGCGGTACGCCGGAGGGGATCATCTCCGCGTGCGCCGTGAAGTGTCTGGGCGGGACGATCCAGGGCAAGCTGTGGCCCAAGGACGACGAGGAGCGGGCGCGGGCGATCGAGGCCGGGCACGATCTCGACCGGGTGCTCACCACCGACGACCTGGTCGCCGGGGAGAACGTGTTCTTCGTGGCGACCGGGATCACGGACGGGGAGTTGCTGCGGGGGGTTCGGTACCGGTCGGAGACCGCCACCACCGAGTCGATCGTCATGCGGTCGAAGTCGGGGACGGTGCGGCAGATCAACTCCGAGCATCGGCTGAGCAAGCTGCGCGCTTACAGCGCGATTGATTTTGATCGTGCCAAGTAGCTCGGGGCTGCAGTTTGTTGGCGGGTGCGGGTAGTTCGTGGCTTGTCGCGCACTTCCCCGCGCCCCTTAGTAACGTGCAGTGCCGCCTGCCTTCAAGCGCGCGGCGGCGATGACAGCGATGGGGCGCCCCCGGTGCGGTGGGGGCGCCCCATCGGCGTGTGTGCGCTGGGCGGTCAGCCCGCTGCCGCTATGCGGCCCTGGGAGCGGGCCGTCTTCTTGAGCTCCATCTCGCGGCGGCGCCTGCGCGCCAGGACCACGCGGCGTTCGGCGGCGGTGAGGCCGCCCCAGACGCCGTAGGGCTCCGGTTGCAGCAGTGCGTGCTCGCGGCACTCGACCATGACGGGACAGCGGGCGCAGACGCGCTTGGCCGCCTCCTCGCGGGAGAGCCGGGCGGCGGTGGGTTCCTTGGAAGGTGCGAAGAACAGGCCGGCCTCATCGCGCCGGCACACCGCCTCGGTGTGCCATGGGGCGTCTTGGTCCCTGTCCCGCACTGGCACCCGCTGGGCCGGAACGGCAGCTACATGCAGGGACGAATGCGGCGGTTGCAGCACGGTCTACTCCTGACGACGGCTTCGCGAGCGAGCGACGATGCAGCAAGGCCTACCCGCTGTGCGCGAGCCTATGCACTGAGTTCCGAACCGCTGGATTTCGCGTGCTCGCGAGCGCCTCGGGCGCGCGACCGCGGGCGGCCCCATACCCAGCGGGCGCGCCGGAATTAACAACCGTCAACGATTCAGGTGTTTGCGCAAACTCTTGTCGACCTTGTGCTGGACGCGGTCGAGGATGTCCGCGACGAGCTTGCCCCGCTTCGGCCGGGCCTCGACGCTGCCCAGCACGGCCCAGCCGTCGACGTAGACCACCGGGGCGTTCGCTTCGGTCGAGTCGAGGTTGTCCACCTCGAAGCTGCCGAGCACCCCGCCGCCGGTGCCGCGCAGTGACACGTTCTCCGGGACGCGGACCTCGACGCTGCCGCAGAACGAGAACGTCTTGATCGCGACCTGCTGGTACTCGAAGAGGGCCTCGCTGAGGTCTATCTCCACGCTGCCGAAGATCGCGTACGCATGGATGCGGCGCCCCGCACGCCAGCGGCCCTTGCGGACGGCGCTGCTGAACACCGCCACCACGTTGTCGTCGGGGTCGGCCGGGATCGCGCCCACCGTGGGGCGGCTCGGGGCGGCGGCGAAGGCGGGGGTCGCGCGATGCTGGTGGGCCGCGGGCAGGTCCCGTATGAAGACCTCCAGTTCGCCGACCGTCTTGGCGGCGAGCACACCCTCGACGCGCTCGGCGTGCTCGTCGGCGGTCAGGCGGCCCTCGGCGAGGGCCTCGCGCAGGAGGTCGGCGATGCGGTCACGGTCGGCGTCGGAGGCGCGCAGTTCGGAAACCCGCGGTGCCGTGTCCTGGTGTCGGTCGCTCTTCTGAAGGTCCACGACAGCAGCGTACCGAAACGCGATAGATCGCGACTACCCCTCATCGAGACCTGTGGAAAACCCATACCGCTCTCGAACTGAGCCTTACCTCACAAGCCCGGTGTCAACGGCAGGTTCTACGCTGGTGAGCGCCCGCCAATGACGGCGGGCGCCGTCTGTCGAGTGAGGAATGGGCTGAGATGCCTGAGTTCGCGTACACCGATCTGCTCCCCATGGGAGAGGACACCACCCCGTACCGGCTGGTGACCTCCGAAGGTGTGTCCACCTTCGAGGCCGACGGGCGGACGTTCCTCAAGGTGGAGCCGGAGGCGCTGCGCAAGCTCGCCGAGGAGGCCATTCACGACATCCAGCACTACCTGCGGCCCGCGCACCTGGCCCAGTTGCGGCGCATCATCGACGACCCCGAGGCGTCCGGCAACGACAAGTTCGTGGCGCTGGACCTGCTGAAGAACGCGAACATCGCGGCCGCGGGCGTGCTCCCCATGTGCCAGGACACCGGCACGGCGATCGTCATGGGCAAGCGCGGGCAGAACGTCCTCACCGAGGGGGGCGACGAGGCGGCGCTGTCGAAGGGCATCTACGACGCGTACCTCAACCTCAACCTGCGGTACTCGCAGATGGCCCCGCTGACCATGTGGGACGAGAAGAACACCGGCTCCAACCTGCCGGCGCAGATCGAGCTGTACGCCACCGACGGCGGCGCGTACAAGTTCCTGTTCATGGCGAAGGGCGGCGGCTCCGCCAACAAGTCGTTCCTGTACCAGGAGACGAAAGCCGTCCTGAACGAGGCCTCCATGATGAAGTTCCTGGAGGAGAAGATCCGTTCGCTGGGTACGGCCGCGTGCCCGCCGTACCACCTGGCGATCGTGGTCGGCGGTACGTCCGCCGAGTACGCGCTGAAGACCGCGAAGTACGCCTCGGCGCACTACCTGGACGAGATCCCGGCCGAGGGCTCGGAGCTCGGTCACGGCTTCCGTGACAAGGAGCTGGAGGAGAAGGTCTTCGAGCTGACGCAGAAGATCGGGATCGGCGCACAGTTCGGCGGCAAGTACTTCTGCCACGACGTGCGTGTGGTGCGGCTGCCGCGGCACGGCGCCTCGTGCCCCGTCGCGATCGCCGTGTCCTGCTCGGCCGACCGCCAGGCCGTCGCGAAGATCACGGCGGAGGGTGTCTTCCTGGAGCAGTTGGAGACGGATCCGGCGCGGTTCCTGCCGGAGACGACGGACGAGCACCTGGAGCAGGACGGGGACGTCGTCAGGATCGACCTGAACCAGCCGATGGAGTCGATCCTCGCCGAGCTGACGAAGTACCCGGTCAAGACCCGTCTGTCCCTCACCGGTCCGCTGGTCGTGGCCCGCGACATCGCGCACGCCAAGATCAAGGAGCGGCTGGACGCGGGCGAGGAGATGCCGCAGTACCTGAAGGACCACCCGGTGTACTACGCGGGCCCCGCGAAGACCCCGGAGGGCTACGCGTCCGGCTCCTTCGGCCCGACCACGGCCGGCCGTATGGACAGCTACGTCGAGCAGTTCCAGGCGGCGGGCGGCTCCAAGGTGATGCTGGCCAAGGGCAACCGCAGCAAGCAGGTCACGGACGCGTGCGGCGCGCACGGCGGCTTCTACCTCGGCTCCATCGGCGGGCCGGCCGCCCGGCTCGCCCAGGACTGCATCAAGAAGGTCGAGGTCGTCGAGTACGAGGAGCTCGGCATGGAGGCGGTCTGGAAGATCGAGGTCGAGGACTTCCCGGCGTTCATCGTGGTGGACGACAAGGGCAACGACTTCTTCCAGGACCCGGCCCCGCAGCCGACGTTCACATCCATTCCGGTACGCGGCCCCGGCCTGGCCTAGCACCTCACGGCGCGGCGGGGCGGGGACCGGCTCTCGCCCCCCCGCCCCTACCCGTCCCACCCCCAGGGGCTGCGCCCCTTCGCCCCCGCCCCTCGGGTCCCTCGCGGGGCTCCGCCCCTGGCCACCGGCGGGGACTACGCCCTTGCACCCCGAACCCGGGGGCCGACCCCCGCACCCCTACGGCCCACCCCCAGGCCCCTTCGCGGGCTCCGCCGCGCCCCCTCGCGGGTCGCCCCTGTTCCCCGCCCGTGGCTCCGCCCCCAAACCCCCATCCGTCCATACGGGCACGTCCTGAAACGCCGGACGGGCTGAAAGGCGCAGACCGGTGCCGCAGGTGGCGTCGTCGTGTCCCGGGACGGCGGTGGCATGGGCGTAGTGCTTCGCTGAATGACTGGGGGCGTCCCAGTTCGTCCCAGGAACGGGTGGGACGGCATCTTTGGGCACTTCGCCGGAAACGCTCCGTGCTGACTGGATCACAGCCCGTGATCCGCAGGTCATCTCGGAGGGACAACCCATGATCCGACGCTCACTGCGCAGCGGCCTTGTGGCCGCGTTCGCGGTCGTCGCCGTCTTCCCGGTGGCGGCCGTCGCCTCCGCCGGGCCGGCCCCGCAGCAGGCCCACGCGCTGAACTCCACTCCCCCGCAGATCTCCGTACCGGCGTGGCAGCCGGCCCCCACGCCGTCCACGCTGCCCGCCAAGCCGAAGGCGCCGAAGTGCCACCACGGCCGCCACCAGGCGAAGGGCCGTGCCGCGCGCCACCACCGCCACCACCGGCACGTCCACGGCGTCCGGCACATCGTCAGGAACCACACCTGGGGCAATGTCGCCACCCACCGTCTGCCGCTGAACGTCCGCTCCGGGCCGGGCACCGGCTACCGCGTCGTCGGCTCGCGGGCGGTGGGTTCCAGCGTGGCCCTCACCTGCAAGGTGCGGGGTTCCAACGTCCGCGGCAACCACCGCTGGTACCGGCTCGCCCACCACAGGGGCTGGGTCTCCGCCCGCTACGTGCACAACCTCGGCACCGTCCGCTGGTGCTGACGCCCCCTCGACCGCACCGGTCGTGATCCCCGGTACCTCCCGGCGGGCGGCGCAAGCCCGCCGGGAGATGCCGTCCGGTAATCCGCCGATCACACCCCCACTCGGCGTAATCGCAGGTCAACTCAGTCAACTCCCCTTCATATTCCGGTGATCGCGGTATGGCCGGGCGCCGCCGCCGGGAACACATCAGGGCGGTCACCCCGGCATGGCGAGGGAGCGAGATGGAGAGCCACGTGACGGTCCAGAGGCAGCCGCTGCCCGACGCGTCGCAGGACGACGGGCGGCTCCTGACGGAGCGGCTGCGTGCCCTCAAGCAGCGGACGGGACTGAGCCTGGCCGCGCTGGCCGGCGTCACCCCGTTCAGCAAGTCGACCTGGCACCGCTATCTGAACGGCGATCAGTTCCCGCCCCGGGCCGCCGTCGTGGCCCTCGTACGGCTCGCCGACGCCGACCCCGGTCCTCTCCTCGCCCTCTGGGACTCCGCGGCACGGGCGCAGGCCGACGGGGCGACCGTCGCGAAGCGGCAGCCGGACCCGTCCGTGCCGCCCGTCACCACCCGGCGCCGCCGCATCCCGCGTCCGAGTCGCGCCGTCGTCGCCCTCGCCACCATGGCCGCCACCGTGGCCGTCACCGCGGCCGCCGCGGACGTCCTGGACCCCGGCCGCACAGCGGCACCCAGGACGGCCGCCTCCTGCCACGGCAGCGACTGCCAGGGGGAACTCCCCACCTCCGAGACCTGCGCCCGGGACGCCCGCACCGAGAGCACGGTCGCCAGGGCCGCCGAGGTGGTGCTGCTGCGGTTCTCGCCGTCCTGCGCCACGGTCTGGTCCGAGCTGCGCACCCGGACGGGTGGCGCGCGGGAGATCTGGATCAGGTCGGGCCAGGACGAGCTGTCCGCGGAGTACCAGGGCGACAAGTCCGACGGGTACAGCAGCCCGATGCTGGCTTCTCCGGACCCGCGCGGGGCCCAGGCCTGCGCCGAGGTGGCCGAAAAGCCCGTGTGCACCGGCCGGTTCGGAGTGCCGGGCCGCTGATGAGCGGTACCGGCCCGCGCAACGACCCCCGGCCGGCCCAAGGTCCGGAACATCCCCGCCTCTCCGATCGCTATACGGGCATGAGCGACGACTACCGCATCGAGCACGACTCCATGGGCGAGGTCCGCGTCCCCGCCGACGCCAAGTGGCGGGCCCAGACACAGCGGGCCGTCGAGAACTTCCCGATCTCCGGCCAGCGCATCGAGCGCGCCCACATCGAGGCCCTGGCCCGGATCAAGGGCGCCGCCGCGAAGGTGAACGCGCGGCTGGGGGTGCTCGACAAGGACATCGCCGAGGCGATCCAGGAAGCCGCCGACGAGGTCGCCCGGGGTGACTGGGACGAGCACTTCCCGATCGACGTCTTCCAGACCGGCTCCGGCACCTCGTCGAACATGAACACCAACGAGGTCATCGCCACCCTTGCGACCGAGCGGCTCGGCAGGGACGTACACCCCAACGACCATGTGAACGCCTCCCAGTCGTCCAACGACGTCTTCCCGTCCTCCATCCACATCGCCGCAACCGCCGCCGTCACCCACGACCTGATCCCCGCCCTGGAACACCTCGCCGACGCCCTCACCCGCAAGTCCGAGGAGTTCGCCGACGTCGTGAAGTCCGGGCGGACGCATCTGATGGACGCCACGCCGGTGACCCTGGGACAGGAGTTCGGCGGCTACGCGGCCCAGATCCGCTACGGCGTCGAGCGGCTGCATGCCGCGCTGCCCCGCCTCGCCGAGCTGCCCCTCGGCGGGACGGCGGTCGGCACCGGCATCAACACCCCGCCCGGGTTCTCGGCCGCCGTCATCGAGGAGGTCGCCCGCGTCACGGGGCTCCCCCTCACCGAGGCACGCAACCACTTCGAGGCGCAGGGGGCGCGGGACGGGATCGTCGAGACCAGCGGACAGCTGCGGACGGTCGCCGTCGGACTGACCAAGATCGCCAACGATCTGCGGTGGATGGCGTCCGGGCCGCGTACCGGCCTCGCCGAGATCACCCTGCCCGACCTCCAGCCCGGCTCGTCGATCATGCCCGGGAAGGTCAACCCGGTCATCCCGGAGGCCGTGCTCATGGTCGCCGCCCAGGTCACCGGCAACGACGCCACCGTCGCCGCCGCCGGAGCCGCCGGCAACTTCGAGCTCAATGTGATGCTGCCGGTCATCGCCAGGAACGTCCTGGAGTCGGTCCGGCTGCTGGCCAACGTCTCCCGGCTGCTCGCCGACCGCACCGTGGACGGCATCACCGCGAACCGGGAACGGGCCCGCGAGTACGCCGAGTCCTCGCCCTCCGTGGTCACTCCGCTCAACAAGTACATCGGCTACGAGGAGGCCGCCAAGGTCGCCAAGAAGGCACTCGCGGAGCAGAAGACGATCCGCGAAGTCGTCCTGGAGAGCGGGTACGTGGAGCGCGGCGACCTCACGGCTGAGCAGCTCGACGAGGCCCTGGATGTCCTGCGGATGACGCATCCGTAACCATTCGTCGCACCGTCGCGAACCGTGACGCGCGCCGCAGCGTCGTATGCCCCGGGCACCTAATATCTGTGCATGGCAGAGGGTGGAGCGATGAGAGCGGAAGCGGACGCGGCTGCGGCGGTGCGGAGGGGGTTCTGGACCCCCGGGACCCAGGTCCTGTGGCGCTACCGGGAGAACGCCGGCGAGCGCTTCCACATCGCACGCCCCGTCACCGTCGTCCGGGACGACGACGAACTGCTCGCCGTGTGGCTCGCACCCGGCACCGAGTGCGTACGGCCCGTGCTCGCCGACGGCACCCCGGTGCATGTCGAGCCCCTCCGGTCCCGCTACACCAAGCCCCGTACCGTCCAGCTCGACCACTGGTTCGGCACCGGCGTGCTGAAGCTGGCCCGCCCCGGCGAGCCCTGGTCGGTGTGGCTGTTCTGGGAGCCGGGCTGGCGGTTCAAGAACTGGTACGTGAATCTGGAATCGCCGCTGGTGCGTTGGGACGGCGGGGTCGACTCCGAGGACCACTTCCTGGACATCTCCGTGCACCCGGACCGCAGTTGGCACTGGCGTGACGAGGACGAGTTCGCGCAGGCCCAGCAGGACGGGCTGATGGACGCGTCGGCCGCCGAACAGGTGCGCAGGGCGGGCCGGTCGGCGGTGGAGGTGATCCGCGCCTGGGGCCCGCCGTTCAGCGACGGCTGGCAGCACTGGCGCCCGGATCCGTCCTGGGCTGTACCGTCTTTGCCGGAGGACTGGGACCGTACGCCCGCGCATGTGTCCACGTGAGACTCTTGATGCGCCCCCGGTCCACAACCGTAGGATCGTCCTCCGCAAGGTGCGGCAGCAACTGCCGGAGCATGCGCTGGGCTTGACCGATCGTCACCGAGGGGCGGCAGGACGTGAGCGAGGGGTACGAGGGCAACACCGCAGCGAGCCGTGAACGGTTCGCCGGTGGCACGACAGCAGCCTCTGACCACGCGGGAATTCCGTTCCGGGGACACGTATTCCGGGTATCGGGATTCCTGCGGGACCAACTGCGCTCGCAATGCGCAGCCCCGGACGGACGGATTCGACACGCGTGACGGAGCACCCCATGTCCTTCGAGCGCCCGCAGCCGGGCGCCGACCCCGCGGACCCCCGCGGGGCGCTCCTGCACACCCAGACGCCCTCCCCCACGGCCGCTTTACCCGCACAGGCGCGCACCGGGGAGACCCCGTCGACGCCGGGTACGGCCACGCCGTGCAGCAAAGGAAGCCAGGGAAAGGACCCGGTCTCGCCCCCCTCCGACACCACCGGCCCCGAGCACTCGCAGCCCGCCGCCTCAGAAGCCGTGGAGCCCGGCACGCACCGCCCGCGCCCCGTCCCCGAGACCATCCCGGACCAGCCGGACGGCGCGCAGGACCGGCCGCAGGTGGCCGGCGCCCAGGAGCGCCGTACCGGACAGGGGATGACGGCGCCCGGGCAGCCGACGCCGATGCGGCGGGACGGCGACCGGCTGCGCTTCGTCGGCGCCGCGACCCGGCGGATCGCCCGCGGCATCGACCTCGACGAGATCGTCATGGGCCTGTGCCGGGCCACCGTGCCGACCTTCTCCGACGCGATCCTCGTCTATCTGCGCGACCCGCTGCCCGTCGGCGACGAGCGGCCCACCGGCCCGCTCGTGCTGCGGCTGCGGCGCACCGACCGGATCCCCGCGGAGCGGGACACCGAGGGCGGCTTCTCGCCCGCCCTGCAGCCGGAGCCCCCGGAGATGACGGGGCTCGACGCGGTCGGCGCCGAACTGTGCGAGGTACGGCCGGGCAGCGCGCTCGCCGAGGTGCTGCGCGGGGTCCGCCCGGTCTTCACCGACGCGCCCGCCGCCCGCGCCGCCCTGCCCGAACTCCTGGGCGACGGCGGGGAGTTCGTCGTACCCGGCGGACAGCGCGCGATCCTCGCCCCGCTGCGCGGCCGCCGCCGGGTGATCGGCGCCGCGCTCTTCCTGCGCCGCCCGGAGCGCATGGCCTTCGAGGCCGACGACCTCCTGGTCGCCGCCCAGCTCGCCACGCACAGCGCCCTCGGCATCGACAAGGCGGTGCTGTACGGGCGCGAGGCGTACATCGCCGACGAGCTGCAGCGCACCATGCTGCCGGAGACCCTCCCACGTCCCACTGGCGTACGGCTGGCGTCCCGCTATCTGCCCGCCGCGGAGACCGCGCGGGTGGGCGGCGACTGGTACGACGCCATTCCGCTGCCCGGCAGCCGGGTCGCGCTGGTGGTGGGTGACGTGATGGGCCACTCCATGACGTCCGCGGCCATCATGGGCCAGCTGCGGACCACGGCCCAGACCCTGGCCGGACTCGACCTGCCCCCGCAGGAGGTCCTGCACCACCTCGACGAACAGGCCCAGCGCCTGGGCACCGACCGCATGGCGACCTGCCTCTACGCCGTCTACGACCCCGTCTCGCACCGCATCACCATCGCCAACGCCGGCCATCCGCCGCCGGTCCTGCTGCACCTGGGCGGCCGCGCCGAGGTGCTGCGAGTGCCGCCGGGGGCGCCGATCGGTGTGGGCGGCGTCGACTTCGAGGCCGTGGAGCTGGACGCACCGGCCGGGGCGACGCTGCTCCTGTACACCGACGGTCTGGTCGAGTCCCGGCTGCGGGACGTGTGGACCGGCATAGAGCAGCTGCGCGAGAAGCTCGCCGCGACCGCACAGCTGACCGGACCCGACCATCCGCCGCCGCTGGAAGCACTCTGCGACGAGGTGCTCGACATGCTCGGCCCGGGCGACCGGGACGACGACATCGCGCTGCTCGCCGCCCGCTTCGACGGGATCGCGCCGAGCGATGTGGCGTACTGGTTCCTGGAGCCGGAGGACGCTGCACCCGGCCGCGCCCGCCGGCTGGCCCGGCGGGCACTGTCCCGCTGGGGCATGGAGGACCTCAGCGACTCCGTGGAGCTCCTCGTCAGCGAGGTCGTCACCAACGCCGTCCGCTACGCGTCCCGCCCGGTCACGCTACGACTCCTGCGCACCGACGTACTGCGCTGCGAGGTCGGCGACGACGTACCGCAGTTGCCGCGGCTGCGGCAGGCACGGGCGACGGACGAGGGCGGTCGTGGGCTGTACCTGGTGAACAGGCTGGCCCGGCGGTGGGGGGCGACGCGGCTGAGCACCGGGAAGGTGGTCTGGTTCGAGCTGAACCGGACATAGCGCTCCGCGGGATCACCGCCAGGTCGCCTCAAGCCGTTGATCACCGGAACCCCACAGTTTCGCCGCTGACTTGAGTCGCCCTCCAGCGGCCTGTCGGTGTTTCGCGCCACGAGGCTTCGAGTCATGCATCGTTTAAGTTCTTGCCTGGCGTGTCCATGCCTCGTGTAAGGTGACCTCGCGATCAGCGACCCGGACTCGACCACTCCGGCCTCCTGAGCGCGTGAGCGTCCAGGGGGACTCCCGCACAGTGCACTCCGTGTGGCCCCCATCCGTATGCATTGGCACGTGGGGGATCGAGTTGCGTCTCAGAAGAATCGGTAGTTCGCCGGCCCTGGACGCCCTCCCTCGCTGACCCTTCCCGAAGGCGCCCTGCCCACCCCCTGACCACAATCCCGACCACACCCACAAGCCCAATGCGGCGTGGCACCTTTTTGGGCAGCCCTCTACTGCTGCGCCGTGGCGGTCTTCTTCGGACCGGGATTCCGGTACACAAACCGGTTCATGGTGAGCGACTTCTTTGAAGCAGCGATTTGCACTTTCACTTTCCGGGCGATCACAGAGGCAACGGAAATACTCGAGAAGCCCCGCCAGATCAGCGCGCGATCGGTGTTCCCTCCGGTCCCACTGCAGTAAATGATCAACATATTTCTGGAGGCAATTGCATGGCTAGCAAAGCAAAGTTCGGCGCACTCGTGGCCGGCCTGGCTCTCACTCTGGGGCTCGCGGCGGCCCCCGCGCACGCTGCGGACTACAGGTACTCCGGGGAGTGCGAGACCGAGGGTGCCAGCGGTTCCATAGCCACCAGCGGGTGGCATCGCGGCGTCGGCCAGAGGACGGTGCCGTCCATCAAGCTCAAGGTCTATGACTGGGTCGAGGACGGCCACCATGTAAGCATCCGTGTGGTGGCGTACTACGCCGACGGCTCCAAGGGGTACTACCCCTGGCACTCGAACTACGACGGATACGGCACCTCCAAGGAGTTCGACACATCCGCCACCGCGGGCGGGGTCAGCGGGATCTGGGACCTCGGCATCGAGGTCGCCCGATTCGAGGGCTCGCATCTGATGAACTACTGCTCGGCCGGCGTCTCCTGACGCCTGCTCTGCCGTCACCCGTGTGCCTTCCCGCGACTCCTGCCGCGGGAAGGCACACCTGCTCGGGGCAGGCGCCCGGCAATCGGGCGCCGAGCACGCGAAAGGCAGGTAGCTGTCGACCAGGAGCGCCGCTCATGCTGACGCGCCCGCGACACGCCGTGCAACGGCATCACATTGCCCTGCACCCGCCAGGCGCCCTTTGCTGTTGCTGCTACTGGCCGTTCGGATTGAACGGGTCCGCCGGGGCCGTCGGGGTCTGCGTCGGCGTCTGCGTGGGTGTTTGCGTCGGCGTCTGCGTGGGCGTCTGGGTCGGCGTCTGCGTGGGCGTCTGCGTCGGCGACTTGGTCGGCTTCTGAGTCGTAGGCGACTGGCTGGGCGTCCTGCTCGGCGACGGCGTGGGCGACGGCGTCCAGGACGGCTGGACCGCCGCACCCTGATTGGTGTTCAGTTCGAACTTCAGGTCCGTCTTGGCGACGCCGAAGGTGTACGCCGCCCAGACCTGCGCCGGGAACGTGCCACCGTTGACGCGGGGCAGTCCGCCCGCGTGGTACATCGAGACCTGTGCGAAGGTCTTGTGGTTCTCGCCGAACAGGCCGACCGAGGTGACCAGGTCGGGCGTGAAGCCGGTGAACCAGGCCGAGCGGTTCTCGTCGGACGTACCCGTCTTGCCGGCGACCTTGCGGCCGTCGCGGTTGGGGTTGGCCTCGACCGACTGCTGGGCCGTACCGTCGTTGACCACGCCCGTCAGCACCGAGGTGACCGTGTCGGCTGCCTCGGGGCTGATGACCTGGTCACCGATCGGGTTCGGCAGAGTGACCGAATGCCTGCTGTTCTCCACGGACTTGATGACGCTCGGGGTGACCTGCCTGCCGTGGTTGTCGAGGGTCGCGTAGACCCCGGCCATCTGCAGCGGACTCGCGCCCATGGTGCCGAGGGTCTGCGCGGGCCTCGGATCGAGGCCGGCCGTGTCCATGCCGAGCTGGCTCGCGACCTTGAGCACCTTGCGCATGCCGACGTCGACGCCCATCTGTGCGAAGACGGAGTTCACGGACTGGTTCATCGCCGTCTGGACGGTGATGGGGCCGTAGCTCCGGTCGTCCTCGTTCTCGGGGGCGAAGCCGACCTTGTTGCCGTTGCTGTCCACGACCTGGCGCTTGCTGGTGCCGTCGTAGATCGTGTTCGCACCGATGGCCTGGCCGCTCTGTGTCTGGGCGGCCTCGTCCAGGGCGGCGGCGAGGATCACCGGCTTGAACGTCGACGCGGGCTGGTAGTCCGTGCGGGTCGCGTTGTTGCGGTAGTGCTTGTAGTAGTCCTGTCCGCCGTACATCGCTACGACCGCACCCGTCTTCGGGTTCACGGAGGCGGCACCGGCCTGGACGTCCGCGTCGACCGAGCGCTTCTTCGAGTCGAGCTTGCTGATCAGCTGCGACTTGGCGGCCTTCTCCAGCGCCGCCTGCTTCTTCTTGTCGATGTTGAGCGTGATGGTCCAGCCGCCCTGCTTGACGATGTTCAGGGCGTCATTGAAGTTGTCGGCCGTGCCCTGGGTCACCAGCCGCTTGGCCAGCTGGGTGTTGGCCGCGTCCACCAGGTAGCCGGTCTGGCCGCCCATGCCGGGCGCGGCCTTGGGAGCCTTGGGAGTCGGGAACGTCATCCGCTCGCGCTTGGACTTGTCCAGCCAGTTCTTCTCGACCATGTTGTCGAGGACGTAATTCCAGCGGGCCTGCACCAGCTTCTTGCCGGTGGGGGTCGCGATCGCCCAGTCGTACTGGTTGGGCGCCTGGAGCAGGGCGGCGAGATAGGCGCCCTGCTCGACCGAGAGCTTCTGGGCGTCGACGTGGTAGTAGGCCTGCGCGGCGGCCTGGATGCCGTACGCGCCGCGGCCGTAGAAGCTGGTGTTGATGTAGCCGGCGAGGATGAAGTCCTTGCTCTTCGTCCGGTCCAGCTTCAGCGAGATGACCAGTTCCTTCAGCTTGCGCGTGACGGTCTGGTTCTGCGTCAGGTAGTAGTTCTTGACGTACTGCTGGGTGATCGTCGAACCGCCCTGCGCGCCCTTGCCGGAGAGCGTGTTGAGGATGCCTCGGGCGGTGCCCCTGAGGTCGACGCCGTTGTCCTCGTAGAAGGTCTTGTTCTCGGCGGCGACGAAGGTGTGCTGGACGTCCTTGGGCACCTTGGACAGGTCGACGATCTCGCGGTTCTTCTCACCGTCGCGCGTCAGCAGCGAGCCGTCGCTGTACTTGTAGACGTTGCTCTGCAGTGTCGCGTCGGGGTTGCCGCCGTCGGGGACTTTGATCATCATGTACAGCGCGACGAAGGCGCCCATGCCGAGCAGACAGAGGGCGAAGAAGGTCCCCACGATCTTCTTCCAGGTGAAGAGCCGGCGTATGAAGCTCTTGCCCTCCTTGCCGTTGCCCTTGCCCGCCTTGCCGCGGCCCGCCTTGCCCTTGGCGGCCTTGCGCGCCGCGGCACGGCCGCCTATGACGGTGGGCTCGGGCCCGGAGAGGTCCGCGGGTCCCGTCGTACCGGACGAGCGCGTCGGGGGCGCCGCGCGGCGGCCACCACGCTGTCGCGCTCGTCTCTCTTCCGCTCGTCCCATGGGTCCGTTCCGCTCCGCTTCGTTCAAGTGTGCTCATCTGTCACACAGGTTCGCCCGCACAGGTCAGCTCAGAAAGCTAACACCGGGAGGTGTGACAAAGGTCGGTGGATCCGCTCTTTTGCGGACGTGACAATCAGCACCCGCCCCGATGGAACCGACGGCCGAGAAGGGTTCAGGGTTGCCTTGGAGGGGTAAAGTGCTATCACTTAGCTAGGTGCATGCTTTCGCTTGAGGGCACGCCAACCAGACCGCACCACGACAACGGGGGACCACCCATGCCCATACACGACAACGCTCCCGAGGCCGACATACCGGAGATGCCCGCGCCCCGCGTCCGCGAGGTCACCGCGCACAGCATCGGCGGCGCGCTCGCGCTGCTGCTCGGGCTGCTCGGGCTCCTGGTCGCCGGCGTCCTGTTCGCGGCCGCGCAGGCAAATCCGGCCTTCGCGGCCGGCGGTGCCGTCGTCCTCGTCGCCGCGCTGATTTCGCTGCGCGGCCTCAACACCGTGGCGCCGGGCGAGGCGCGAGTCGTCCAGTTGTTCGGGCGCTACCGGGGGACGATCCGGCAGGACGGCCTGCGCTGGGTGAACCCCTTCACCTCGCGCACCAAGATCTCCACGCGGGTGCGCAACCACGAGACCGCCGTCCTCAAGGTCAACGACGCGTACGGCAATCCGATCGAGCTCGCCGCGGTCGTCGTGTGGAAGGTGCGCGACACCGCGCAGGCCACCTTCGAGGTGGACAACTACCTGGAGTTCGTCGCCACGCAGACCGAGGCGGCCGTACGCCACATCGCGATCGAGTACCCCTACGACGCCCATGACGAGGGCGGGCTTTCGCTGCGCGGCAACGCGGAGGAGATCACCGAGAAGCTCGCCGCCGAGCTGCACGCGCGCGTGGAGGCGGCCGGGGTGCAGATCATCGAGTCGCGCTTCACGCATCTCGCGTACGCCCCCGAGATCGCCTCCGCGATGCTTCAGCGGCAGCAGGCCGGGGCGGTCGTCGCCGCCCGGCGGCAGATCGTGGACGGAGCGGTGGGGATGGTCGAGGCCGCGCTCGCCCGGATCGCCGAGCAGGACATCGTGGAACTGGACGAGGAGCGGAAGGCGGCGATGGTGTCCAACCTGATGGTGGTGCTGTGCGGGGACCGCGCCCCGCAGCCCGTGCTCAACACCGGGACCCTCTACCAGTGACGGATCCTTCCGAGGGGGCTTCGCCCCGGCGCCGGCCACAGCAGCGCAAGCAGGTGCTGCTGCGGCTGGACCCTTTGGTGTACGAGGCGCTTGCCCGTTGGGCCGGTGACGAACTGCGTTCTGCGAACGCGCAGATCGAGTTCCTGCTGCGGCGCGCCCTCGCGGAGGCGGGGCGGCTGCCCGGGGAGGCGGGGCCGATACCCCGTCGCGGGCGGCCACCTGGGGGCTCCGCCCCCAGACCCCCATCGGCCTGAACGGCCTCGTCCTCAACCCGGAGTCGTTACTGAACCATGACAATCGGCTCCCACCTGCGGAGCTGTGAGTCGGCTGTACGCCCTGCCATGATCTAAGCACCAGGCGTATACACAAGGCGTATACACCATATGTAGAGTCGTGGACATGTCCATCGGTCACACTCTTCTGGGGCTCCTGGAGTCCGGGCCCCGCCACGGCTACGACCTGAAGCGGGCCTTCGACGAGAAGTTCGGTCACGACCGGCCGCTGCACTACGGCCAGGTCTACTCGACGATGTCCCGCCTGCTGAAGAACGGGCTCGTCGAGGTCGACGGCATCGAGGCGGGCGGCGGGCCCGAGCGCAAGCGCTACGCGATCACCGACGCCGGGATCACCGACGTGGAGCGCTGGCTGGCGACGCCGGAGGCGCCCGAGCCGTATCTGCAGTCCACGCTGTACACCAAGGTCGTCCTCGCCCTGCTCACCCACCGCAACGCGGCCGACATCCTCGACACGCAGCGCTCCGAGCACCTGCGGATGATGCGGATCCTCACCGACCGCAAGCGCAAGGGGAACCTGGCCGACCAGCTCATCTGCGATCACGCCCTGTTCCATCTCGAGGCCGACCTGCGCTGGCTGGAGCTCACCGCCGCGCGCCTCGACAAGCTCGCGGAGGCGGTGGCCAAGTGACTCCCGCAGGTTCCCTGCTCGTCGCCGACGAGCTGCGCAAGTCGTACGGACCGACCACCGCGCTCGACGGCGCCGAGTTCTCCATCCACCCCGGCGAGGTCGTCGCCGTGATGGGCCCCTCCGGGTCCGGCAAGTCGACGCTGCTGCACTGTCTCGCCGGGATCGTGACGCCCGACTCGGGGTCGATCCTGTACGCCGGGCGCGAGATGGCGACCATGAGCGATGCGGAGCGCAGTGCGCTCAGGCGTTCCGAGTTCGGGTTCGTGTTCCAGTTCGGCCAGCTCGTACCGGAGTTGACCTGCGTCGAGAACGTCGCCCTGCCGCTCAGGCTGAACGGCACCTCCCGCAAGGAGGCCGAGCGGACCGCGCTGACCTGGATGGAGCGGCTTGAGGTCGACGACCTCGCGAAGAAGCGGCCCGGCGAGGTCTCCGGCGGTCAGGGACAGCGCGTCGCCGTCGCCCGGGCGCTGGTCACCAGCCCCCGGGTGCTGTTCGCCGACGAGCCCACCGGCGCGCTCGACTCCCTCAACGGCGAGCGCGTGATGGATCTGCTCACGGATGCCGCCCGCTCCACCAACGCCGCCGTCGTCCTCGTCACGCACGAGGCCCGGGTGGCCGCGTACTCGGACCGCGAGATCGTCGTACGGGACGGGAAGTCCCGGGACATGGAGCGGATCGTATGACACTTCGGGGGTGGGCCGGGGACCTGGCCATGGGGGTGCGGTTCGCCTTCGCCGGCGGCCGTGAAGGGTGGACGCGTGCCGTGCTGACAGCCGTCGGCGTCGGCCTCGGTGTGGCGCTGCTGCTGCTGACCACGGCGATACCGAGCGCGCTGTCCGCGCGGAACCAACGGGGCACCGACCGTGACGACTTCACGTACAGCGCGAAGGTGCTGCCGAAGGCGGACGACACGCTCGTCATCGCCAATACGGACACGGCCTTCCGCGGCAAGGACGTGCGAGGGCGGCTGGTGGAGCCCGAGGGGGCGAAGGCGCCGCTGCCGCCGGGGGTGGAGAAGTTCCCGGGCAAGGGCGAGATGGTCGTCTCGCCCGCGCTGGAGAAGCTGCTGGACTCCGGCTCCGGCCGGATGCTGCGGGACCGCATGCCGTATCGGGTGGTCGGCACCATCGGGCATCCCGGGCTGATCGGGCCCGCCGAACTCGCCTACTACGCGGGGGCGACGGGGCTGGAGAACCATCTGGCGGGTGGCTCGGTCGAGCGGATCGACTACTTCGGGCCCTCCCGGGACCACACGCCCGACAAGCTGGACCCGATCCTCATACTCCTCATCATGATCATCTTCGTGGTGCTGCTGCTGCCCGTCGGAGTGTTCATCGCGGCCGCCGTGCGCTTCGGCGGTGAGCGGCGGGACCGCCGGCTCGCGGCTCTCAGGCTGGTCGGGGCGGACGGGCGGATGGCGCGCCGGATCGCGGGGGGCGAGGCGCTCGCGGGGGCGCTGCTCGGCCTCGTGCTCGGCACCGTCTTCTTCCTGGCCGGGCGGCAGTTGGCGGGGGTGCTGGTGGTGCGGGACATCAGTGTGTTCCCGAGCGACCTCAACCCCTCGCCCGCGCTGGTCGCGCTCGTCGCCGTCGCCGTACCGGCCGCGGCCGTCCTGGTGACGCTGTTCGCGCTGCGCGGGGTCGTCATCGAGCCGCTGGGCGTGGTCCGTACGGCGAAGCCGCCGCGCCGGAGGCTGTGGTGGCGGCTGTTGCTGCCGCTGGCCGGTCTCGGGCTGCTGTACCCGATGGTGGGCCAGGGCAACCACAACGGGAACTTCAACGAGTGGATGGTGATCGGCGGCACCGTGCTGCTGCTGGTCGGCGTCACCGCGTTGCTCCCCTGGATCGTGGAGGCCGTGGTGAACCGGCTCGACGCCGGATCCGTGTCGTGGCAACTGGCCGTACGCAGGCTGCAGTTGAGCAGCGGCTCGGCGGCCCGCATGGTCAACGGCATCGCGGTCGCGGTGGCCGGGGCGATCGCGCTGCAGATGCTGTTCGCCGGGGTGGAGCACGACTACACCAAGGCGACCACCAACGACCTGAGCCGGGCCCAGATGCAGGTCTACGTACGCGGCGACGTCCCGCTGGCCGAGGCCGCCCGGCAACTCACCGCGACCAAGGGCGTGCGCCGCGCCTCGGCCATCTCGCAGGGCACGCTCGGCGACCGGGCCAAGGAGGCGGACAACACACTGGAGGCGGCCGCGGGCACCTGCGCGGAGCTGCGGGAGGTGGCCCGGCTGTCGACCTGCCGCGACGGTGACGTCTTCGTGGTCAAGGGCGGCAACTACGACGCCAAGGCCAAGGAGCTCACCACACAGGGCCGCACCCTGTACTTCGACCCGGCCTACACCGGCTCCACGCACCACACGGTGGCCTGGAAGGTGCCCCCCGGCATCAAGGCGGCGGCCGAGCACGACGACCCCACCGGCTATGCGCGCGGCGGTCTGCTGTTCACCCCGGGCGCGCTGCCCGCGGGTGCGATGGCCGGCATGGTCCGGGAGGTGTACGTCTCGCTGAAGCCGTCGGTGCCGGACGCCGACGACTACGTACGCAACACCGCGGCGCGGCTGGACCTGCTGGCGGACGTGAACACCATGGCGGCCAGCAGCCAGTCGCTGCAGTTCCGTTCCATCCGCACCGGCCTGTTCGTCGGCGCGACCTGCGTCCTGCTGCTGATCGGCGCGAGCCTGCTGGTCTCCCAGCTGGAGCAGCTGCGGGAGCGCAAGAACCTGCTGTCCTCGCTGGTCGCCTTCGGCACCCGGCGCCGCACGCTGAGCCTGTCGGTGCTGTGGCAGACGGCGATCCCGATCGCGCTGGGCCTGCTGCTGGCGTCGGTGGTCGGGCTGACGCTGGGCGCGGTGCTGCTGCGGATGACCGGCGAGACGGTGACCGTGGACTGGGCGAGCGTGCTGTCGATGACGGCCATCGGCGCGGGTGTCGTACTCACCGTGACCCTGCTCAGCCTGCCCCCGCTGCTGCGGCTGATGCGCCCGGACGGGCTGCGCACCGAGTAGCCGGCCCAGGCCCAGGGCCCCTCCCCGACGCGGGGAGGGGCCCTGTCCGTTCACAGGCCGTACTCCCGCACCACCCGCCGTACCTGCGCGAAGAGTGGTGGTCGTTCTGTCGAGGGTCGCGCCGGCCGGCAGGTCGAGGACCTCCGGCGGGTGGTTGCCGGCGGTCAGTTCAGACTCCTTCTGCTGTCTTGTCCTGGTGCAAGAGGATCGAGCCGATACGGTCCAGGGCGGGTTGGCTCACCCGGTGCAGACGGTCGACGTCCATCCCCTCGTCGCCCAGCACGACCATCAGGGCGGTGTCGCCGACGGCGTAGAAGGCCGCGCAGCCGTGGCTGCCGTACGTCACGGTCCGGCGCAGCGTGCCGCGGGCGGTCGCCTGGATCAACTCCCGTATTTCTCTTCGCGTTTCCGGCATTTCGCGGCTGCTCGGCTGATTCATTTCGGGGTTCCGTTCCGCAGGCGGAAGAAGCCGCCCGGTCTGCGCCGGGGCAGTTCGACGGGTGTCGGTGATTGCGGGGGGGTGGTGCGGGCGCTGGCGGGGTGCGGCGGCGGATGCCGTCGGCGGGTGCGCGCACCCGGGATGGGCACGGGCGCGGCGGGGCACTCCAGCAGCCCCTCGCCGAGCATCCGCGCAACCTCGACGGTCACGGTGCAGACGCCGCTCCCGGCACGGAAGGCCAGGTCGCGGGCGGTACGGCCCGGACCGCAGCAGCAGCGTCTCCGGGCCCGGCGCCCCGGGCGACTCGGCGGCGAGGGCCCGCGCCAGCAGGTCGTAGCCCGACATCACGCGGGAAGGTGTATCAGTCCGAACGCATATTCCGGGTGCAGATTTCCGAGCTGTCTTCACGTGACGGAAGTTGAGCGGGGGGCTCGTTCAAATGGCTTTGTTCGGTGCGCATTTGATCGAGCGGTGCGCTCGTTTCAGGGGCTGTCGCCGGGTGCTGCGCCCCCAGACCCGCCTTCGGCCTGAACGGCCTCGTCCTCGAACGCCGGACGGGCTGAATGAGGCTGATCGGCAGGGTGCAGTCCGGCCGAGTAGTCCCTCAAGTACCCCACCACCGTGTTCGTCACCGCCACCAGCGGTACGGCGACCACCGCGCCGCCGATTCCGGCCACCATGCCGCCCGCCGCGACCGACAGGACCACCGCGAGGGGGTGGACGCGTACCGCGCGGCCGAGGATGAAGGGCTGCAGGATGTGGCCCTCGATCTGCTGGACCGCGAGGACCACGAGAAGCGTCATCACGGCCGTGAACACGCCCTGGGTGACCAGCGCGACGACCACCGCCAGTGCGCCGGAGGCCACCGCGCCGACCAGCGGGATGAAGGAGAACAGGAAGATGAACACGGCCAGCGGGACGGCCATGGGGACGTTGAGGAAGTAGATGCCCAGGCCGATGAAGATGGCGTCGATCAGGGCCACCAGCACCGTGCCGCGCACATAGGCGGTCAGCGTGCGCCAGGCCCGCGGGCCCGCGCCCGCGACACCGGGTCGGGCCGCCGCCGGCACCAGCTTCAGGGTCCACTCCCAGATGCGCCGGCCGTCGTAGAGCAGGAAGAGGGTCGAGAAGAAGGTCAGCAGGATGCCGGTGAGTGCCTCGACGACGACCTGGACGCCTTCCAGACCGAAGGACGTGATCTGGTCGGTGTTCGCGCCGACCGCCTCGCGCAGGTTCTTGGCGATCTGGTTGATCTGCTTGTCGGTGACGTGGAAGGGGCTCTTCAGCAGCCAGTTGCGCAGGTCGTCGATGCCGTTCTGGATCTGGTTGGAGAGGTTGTCGATGTTCTCCATGATCTGCCAGGTCACGAACCAGCCCAGCAGCCCCATCACGACGAAGCCGAGGATCGCGGTGAGCGCGGTGGCGGGGCCGCGCGGGACGCCGTGACTCTTGAGGCGGGCCACGGTCGGCTGCAGCAGCGCCGTGATGAGCAGGGCGACGACGAAGGCGAAGACGACGAGTTGTACGGCGCTGATGACCCGCATCAGCACCCAGACCGTGCCCGCGAGCACCAGCAGCCGCCAGCCGGCCTCGGCGGCGACGCGCACACTCCACGGCACGGCCTGCACGGGGTCGGGGCGGACGACGGGCGCGGGCGGCGGCGCCTCGGCCGCGTGGTCCGGGGGCGGCGGAGCCTGAGCGGCGGCCTTGCGGGGCGGGCGCGGTCCGTCGTCCCCGGCGCTCTCCCGCTCCATCTCGGCGCGGCGCTCGTCCAACCGCTCACTCACCTCGGTCAGACCGGCACCGATGCGGCCGAGCCACCCTGGCACTCGCGACATGATCCGTCCTCTTCCCCCGCGTCCCCGGGTGCTCCACACCACTCCCCCCTGGAGTCGTCGGATCGACCGTACAGGGCAACAGCCCCTCCCCCTATGACGGGGAGGGGCTGTAGAAGGTTGAGAGGCGAGACCGTGGGTCTCGGCGGCTTGGCGCCGGGCCTAGTACCAGTGGTTGGCGGCCCAGAAGGACTGCGCCGCGCACGGGCTGCCGTAGCGGTCGTTCATGTAGTTCAGGCCCCACTTGATCTGCGTGGCCGGGTTGGTCTGCCAGTCGGAGCCGGCCGAGGAGTACTTCGAGGCGGGCAGCGCCTGGAAGAGGCCGTAGGCGCCGGAGGAGGCGTTGACCGCGTGATAGTTCCAGCTGGACTCGTGGTCCACTATGTAGCTGAAGCACTGGAACTGGTTGCCGGGCACCATCTGCCGTGCCATCGCCTGGATCTCGGCGATGGAGTACGAGCTCTGGATCGGGAAGTCACCAGCGCTGCGGCTGGCCTTCTCCTTGGCGTCGGCGCGGTCCTTGGCCTCCTGGGCCGCCTTCTCCGCCGCAGCCTTCTTGGCGATCGCGGTGTCCGCGGCAGCCTTGCGGGCAGCCTCCTCGGCGTCCTTCTTGGCGCTCGCGTCGGCCTGGATGGCCTGGGCATCGGCCTGCTGCGTCAGGGAGGCGGTCTGGACCTGGGCCTGCTGGCCCGCGGGTATGTCCGCCAGGAGCGTCGCGTCGCTTGCCGTCGCCTCGGCGTCGTTGGGCACGGCGGTGCTGCCCGAGGCAACTCCGACAACGCTTCCGACGGCGGTGACCGCGGTGGCCGAGGCCACTGCGAATCCCCGGACCGAAATCCGGCTCACACGGTTTCCTTCCAGCATCGCCCGCTTCGGTGACCCTGGCGGACGCAATCGTGCCCCTGACTCTGGCCTCCCAACTACGGGGTCACGGGAGGCGCGGGCCCGGTGGGCAACTCCCGCGAGGGGAGCGCCGCGTGGTGCTCGGGCGGCATACGACGACGCTGTGGAGTTAGCTGTGGTGCTCGTGTGGTGCCGTACCGCTGGGGGTACAGGTGTGTCGTATGCGGGGCCTGACAGGAGTGAGACTCTGCCGTAACCGGACGCCGGGTGGCAATTCTGAGTTGCGTGTGAAAGCTCACATCCCGTTTGACCCCAGGGATTTTGAGAAACAGCAACACGCGAAGGCGCCGCCCCGCTAGGCTCACAGCCTTTGCGGGACGGCGCCAACTGACCTTGAACTACCTCAGACTTGGCCGTCTTCCTCAGATCTGTCCGTCTTCGAGCATTTCGGTCACAAGCGCAGCGATCTGGGACCTCTCGGACCTGGTCAGCGTCACATGCGCGAAGAGCGGATGCCCCTTCAGCTTCTCGACCACGGCGACGACACCGTCGTAGCGACCGACGCGCAGATTGTCCCGCTGTGCCACGTCATGGGTGAGAACCACCCGCGAATTGGCGCCGATTCGGGACAGAACGGTCAGCAGTACATTCCGTTCCAGTGACTGCGCCTCGTCCACGATCACGAAGGCGTCGTGCAGCGAGCGTCCGCGGATGTGGGTGAGCGGAAGGACCTCCAGCATTCCGCGTGCGGTGACCTCTTCGATGACCTCGCGGCTGGTGACCGCGGAGAGCGTGTCGAAGACCGCCTGCGCCCAGGGACTCATCTTCTCGGCCTCGGAGCCGGGGAGATAGCCGAGTTCCTGCCCGCCGACCGCGTACAGCGGCCGGAAGACCATCACCTTCTGGTGCTGGCGCCGCTCCAGCACCGCCTCGAGTCCCGCGCACAGCGCGAGCGCCGACTTGCCGGTGCCGGCCCGGCCGCCCATGGACACGATCCCGACGTCCGGGTCCAGGAGCAGATCGAGCGCGATCCGCTGCTCCGCGCTCCTGCCCTTGATACCGAAGGCCTCCCGGTCGCCGCGCACCAGGCGGATGTTGCCCTCCGCGGTGACCCGGCCGAGCGCCTTGCCGCGCTCCGACTGGATGGTCAGCCCCGTGTGCACGGGAAGGTCGGACGCTTCGGGCACATAGACGTGCCCTTCCTCGAAGAGGAGGTCCACCTGCTCGCCGGGCAGGGTCAGTTCGGACATTCCGGTCCAGCCGGAGGAGCCCGTGATGGCGAGTTCGGCGCGGTACTCCTCGGCGAGGAGCCCGACGGACGAGGCCTTGATCCTTAGCGGGAGGTCCTTCGACACGACGGTGACGTCGTACCCCTCGGCCTGCAGGTTGCGGGCGACCGCGAGGATGCGGGAGTCGTTGTCCCCCAGGCGGTAGCCGGTCGGCAGCACGCTGGGGTCCGAGTGGTTGAGCTCGACACGCACGGTCCCGCCGAGGTCCCCGATCGGGATGGGGGCGTCGAGACGGCCGTGCCGGACCCGGAAGTCGTCGAGCAGGCGCAGGGCCTGCCGGGCGAAGTACCCGAGTTCGGGATGGTGCCGCTTGGCCTCCAGCTCCGTGACCACGACGATGGGGAGCACGACCTCGTGCTCGTCGAAGCGGTTCAGTGCATTGGGGTCCGACAGCAGAACACTGGTGTCGAGGACATAAGTGCGCCGGTCTGGCTTGTGGCGCTTTGTGCTGGTCACCACGGAAGGACGTACCCCCTCGGATGAGGTCGGGGAGCGACGGAGTGGAGCTGGGCCGGTCGACGGCCGCGATGCACGGGCCGAAAACCGGCCCTCCGCCTTGTCTTCCGTGCTGAAACCGCACGGTCGGGCTGGTGCAAAGGGCCTCCCGGGCGGACGGCCCCGTGCCGCCCGCTGAGATCCGACACCCGTGGTTCGGGCGTCGACCTGACTGGCTTATGCCCTCGAACATGCGTCACCATGCCGACGCATATGACGGCGCCCTGGTGAACTCCTCGTTACATGTGCCCCAAATCGGGGTACTCGCGCCCTCTTCAGGGGCTACGGCGTGTCAGCCGCCGTAACGCCGGTGTCGCGCCGCGTAGTCACGCAGGGCGCGCAGGAAGTCGACCTTGCGGAAGGCCGGCCAGAAGACCTCGCAGAAGTAGTACTCGGAGTGCGCGGTCTGCCAGAGCATGAATCCGGACAACCTCTGCTCACCGCTGGTGCGGATCACCAGGTCGGGGTCGGGCTGGGCGCCGGTGTAGAGGTGGCGGCCGATCATGTCGATGTCGACGGCCTCGGCGAGGTCCTCCATCGAGGTGCCCTTGTCCTGGGCGTCGAGGAGCATCGAGCGCACCGCGTCGGCGATCTCCTGGCGGCCGCCGTATCCGATGGCGACGTTGACCAGTATCCCGTCGATGCCGGCGGTGGCCTCCTCGGCCTCCTTCAGGGTGGTCTGCATCTGCGGCGGGAGCAGGTCGGGGGTGCCGACGTGGTGCACCCGCCAGCGACCGTCGGCGGCGAGGGTCTTCACGACGTCCTCGATGATCCCGAGGAGCGGGCCGAGCTCTTCCTGGGGCCGGTCGAAGTTGTCCGTCGACAGCAGCCAGAGGGTGACGACCTCGACGTCCGTCTCGCTGCACCAGCCGAGGAACTCCTCGATCTTCTCGGCCCCGGCCCGGTGGCCGTGCTCGGTGGAGGAGCCCGCGGCCTTCGCCCAGCGTCGGTTGCCGTCCATGATGACGCCGATGTGCTTGGGCACCTGAGCGTGGTCCAGGTGGCCTTCCACCCGGCGTGCGTACAGCCTGACCAGCAGGCCGCGCAGCTTGTCGCGCAGGTTCACGTGATTGTCAGCCCCTCCGTACGGATCGGACAGGCGCGGGCCCAGGAGTGTGGAGGGCGATCCTGTCCGTATGGCGGTCCCCGGAGGCGAAGCCTACCCCCGGCTCCACCACGGCTCCCCCAAGGGGTGGTCGGGCGCACAGAAAACGGGCCGGTCCGTGGGGGGGAGACGGACCGGCCCGAGGGGGGGTTTCCACCATAACCCTTCGTAAGTGCTGCTGGGTGCATCGGCGTGCCACAACTACTCTCCGAATTCGAACGGCGACGCGGCGATGGCCATGGAGAGGCACTTTCACAGCGGGCTCATGGCCGGATCACAGCGGATTTCCAGGGGAAACGTTCGGGAAGCAGAGTGATCCGGAGGGTTTGCCGGGTCTTGGGGCTTGTTCGGCGAGTTGTCCCGGCATCCCCCAGCCGGGTGAACCGGCCCGCGAACGCCGATTTGACGGGGATACGGCACCGCGCAGCCCCCTCCACCGCGCGGTGCCGCCGCGCGGCTTTGCTCACGCGAATTACCTTGGTCTGAACTTACGTGACCCATGCGACTGGAATCGACTCGAGTGGATAACGATGTGGAAACCGCCCGCGCCCGCGCACCGAACCTCGATCTAGGACAGAAACTGACCTCCTTAGGTCCTACGGTCGTCCCATGACCCTGAGGATCAGCTGGAACGAGGCAAGCGCGCGCCGACTGGAACGGCAGTTCCTGGCCAACCCTGCCGAGCCGGGCACGGCGGTCGCCGATGTGGTCGACGCGATGCTCGCCGCGCATGCGCAGGTGCTGTCGGCGGCCGAGGTGTCGGTGGGGGTGCGGACGGCCGGGACGACCCGGGCAGCGGTGCGCGCCGCGCTGTGGGACGAGCGGACGCTGGTGAAGACGCACGGCCCGCGCGGGACCGTACATCTGCTGCCCGCGCGCGAACTGCCCCTGTGGTGCTCGGCCTTGCCCGCCGTACCGTCCACCGCCAGCCCGTTCGCACCGGGAGTGCGGGTCTCCGAGGAGCAGGCACGGCAGATCGTGGCGGCGATCGGAGATGCCTTGGAAGGGGCCGCCCTGACCATCGACGAGCTGAGCAATGAGGTCGTCGCGCGCACCGGTGCCTGGGCCGGCGACCGGGTGATGCCCGCGTTCCAGGACCTGTGGCCGCGCTGGCGGCAGGTCCTGCACCGGGCCGGCCAGTCCGGCGCCCTGTGCTTCGGCCCGAACCGCGGCCGCAAGGTGACGTACACCCGCCCGCCGCACTTCACCCCGCTGCCGCCGGACGAGGCGGTGCGCGAGCTGGCGCTCCGCTACCTGCGCGCGTACGGACCGGCGACCCCGCAGAACTTCGCCAAGTGGCTGGCGGCGCCCGGCGGTTGGGCCGCCGAGCTGTTCGGCACGCTCGCCGGGGCGGGGGAGATCGAGGAGGTCGTCTTCGAGGGGGCGAGGGGGTGCTGGGTCGTGGCGGGCGACACGGAGTTCCCTCAGGGGCGGCTGCCCGGGGTCCGGCTGTTGCCGTACTTCGACGCGTACGGCATCGCCGCGCAGCCCCGGGAGCTGCTGTTCCCGGGGGCCGCCTACGAACGCGCGCTGGCGGGCGGCCAGGCGGGCAACTATCCGGTGCTGCTGGTGGACGGCGTGGTGGCGGGGGTGTGGCACCAGCGGCGCCGGGGACGTCGTACGACCGTCACGGTGGAGCCGCTCGGACGGCTGACGGCGCGGCAGGAGCGGGAGCTCGGCGAGCAGGTGGAGCGGGTCGGCGAAGTGCTGGAGGCGCAGGCGGAGCTGGTCGTCGGTGAGGTGACGGCGGGAGCGCACGCATAGGGCTCACCGGTGGTGCGGCTTGCGGGCCTCGAAGAGGTGGCGGGTGCTGTGCGCGACGAACGGCCCCTCGGCCTCGATCTGTTCGTGCAGGGCGCGGAGCCGGTCCTCGTACGCCTCGACCGTGAAGCCCGGGACCATCCAGATCACCTTGCGCAGGAAGTGGACGACGGCTGCGATGTCGTGGAACTCGATGCGCAGCCGTTCGGCGCGCAGGTCGACGATCTCCAGGCCGGCGGCCTCGGCGCCGGCGCGTTCGTGGTCGGGGTGGCGGGTGCTGCGCGACGCCTCGGGCTGGGGGCCGAGGAAGTACTCGACGAGTTCGAAGACGCTGTTCGGGCCGACGTGCTGGGCGAAGTACGTGCCGCCGGGCTCCAGGACGCGGGCGATCTCCGTCCAGTGCGGGGTCACCGGGTGCCGGCTGCTGACGAGGTCGAAGGCGCCGTCCGCGAAGGGGAGCGGGGCGTCCTCGGGCACGGAGACGACCACGGTGCCGTGGGGGCGGAGCAGGGCGGTGGCCTTGGCCACGTTCGGCGGCCAGCCCTCGGTTGCGGCGGTGAGCGCCGGTGCCTTTGCGGCCCGGCCGAGGGCGAAGTGCAGGACCTCGCCTCCGCCGGTCTGGATGTCCAGGGCGGCTTTCGCCCCGGCGAGGCGGTCTGCCAGGGAGACGGCGTAGCCCCAGGAGGGCCGCTGCTCGGTGGCGCGGCCCTTGAACCAGGAGAAGTCCCAGCCTTCGGTGGGTACGGCTGCGCCTTCGGCGAGGAGGGTCTTGAAGCGGTGGGGTTCCCTGCGGGGCACGAGTGATTTGCGGTGGATCGGCATCTGCGGCTCCGTCGTGGCTGGTCGCGCCGTTCCCCGCGCCCCTTAGGGGACACTGGCGAACCGTCGCGGACTGTGCGAACCCTGCGGTCACGGGACCAGCGGTCTGACCTCTTGTGCTGCGAACCGTACAAAACCTTCTGGGTCGGGCTCGTCGCCCGTCGGCTGCAGGATCACCCTGTCGGCGCCTGCGTCCGCCAGGTGCTGTACGGCCTTGGCCACGGCAGCGGCGTCTCCGGCGACCCCGAGGTCGGGGACGGCCTCCAGCCCCTCGTCGGTGAGTTCGGCGTGGAGCCGGGCGGTGGCGTCGGGGCCGGTGGCGGTGAGGAGGTACACGACCACCTGGTGCGGGTCGGTGCGACCGGCGGACTCCCGGCCCTCGTCGATGAGCCGACGGGCCCGCCGTACGCCGTCGGCCGTGGTCGACGCGGTGAGGATCGTGCCGTCGGCCGCCTCCCCGGCCAGCCGCAGCGAACGCGGCCCGGTGGCGCCTGCCAGCACGGGCACGGGCCCCGCGGGCGGCCAGTCGAGCGTGACGTCGTCGAGCCGGACGTAGCGCCCCTCGGTCGTCACCCGCTCACCGCCGAGGAGGGCCCGCAGCGCGACCAGGTGCTCACGGAGCAGGGTGACGGGCGACTCGACCCGCGCCCCGACCTGCCCCATCCAGTCCTGCACCCCGTGCCCGACGGCGACGACGGCGCGCTCCGGGAACATCCGGTGCAGCGCGGCGGTCTCCATGGCGGTGATGGCGACGTTGCGCAGCGGTACGGGCAGCAGCCCGACGCCCACCCGCAGCCGCTCCGTCCAGGCCAGGGCGGCCGCGGCGGTGGAGATCCCGCCCTCGCGGAAGCAGTCCTCCCAGAGCCAGAGCTCTTCGAGGCCGCTCTCGTCCGCGAGGCGGGCGACGTCCCTGAGGCGCTCGGGAGGCAGTTGCGGGCGGAACACGGCACCGAGTCCAGTCATGGCTTCTTCCTATCCGGGCGGGACGAACGGAACAACTCCTTTATGCACCGCTGCCTTTGGCGCGCGCAGTGCGCGCCCTCAGGCCGCCGCGACTGCGCCCAGCAGCAGTCCTGTGAACGCCCCACCGATCATGAACGGGCCGAGCGGAATTGCCGACTTGCGGCCCGCGCGGCGGGCGAGAACCATCCCGAAGCCGTACACCGAGCCGTAGAGAAGGCCCGCGAAGGCGCCCGTCACGAGGATCTGCCAGCCGTACCAGCCGAGGGCCGTGCCCAGGGCGAGGGCGAGTTTCACGTCGCCGAAGCCCATGCCGGACGGGTGGACGAGGAAGAGGACGAGGTAGGCGGCGCCCAGGCTCAGGCCGCCGAGGAGGGCCGTGGGCCAGGATCCCGTGGCGGAGGGGAGGGCGGCGGCGGCGCCCAGGAGTGCGGCGGTCGTGGCGGCCAGCGGCAGCGTCAGGACGTCGGGGAGTCGGTGGACGCGGTGGTCGACGAGGGTCAGCAGGACAGCCACGGGGGTGAGGAGCACCCAGACCGCCGTCTCGGGGTGGGGCCCCGCTGCGGCGGCAAGAGCCGTACAGGCGAGGGCGGTTGCCGTGGAGACGGCCACCTTGCTCGGGCCGTACGGACCGCACACCCCTGTCCCCTCTGCCCCTTCGGTCTGTCGGCAGTCCGCCCTGCCCAGCCAGCCGGAGAAGGCGCCCGTGATCCGGTGGCCTGCGGGGCAGCGGTCGCTCCACGGCTGGTCCGGGTCGACCGAGAAGCGGTGGGCGGCGCGGGGCAGGAGCAGGCCCGCTCCCGCGCCCCACAGGGCCACCACGAGGGTGAGGAGTGTGCGCACGGCGGGACCCTATGCCCGGCGCGGGCCGGACGGCACGGGCCCCTGGGCCCATGGGGGGCCTACTGCGGTGGGGAGCGGATACCTTCGGTTCCAGGCACAGCAGACGGCGGCGGTGGGAGGGGCCTCGGGATGGGGCGGCAATGGGCGGACGGGCCAGGGAAGTTGATCGTGCGTACGGGGGATGAGGCAGGTGCTGTCGCCGTCCCCCTGGAGATCGCCACCTCCTACCGCGCCCGTACGAAAGGGCTGTTGGGGCGGGACTCGGTCGACGGGGCGATGCTGCTCTCCCCCGCCAACAGCGTGCACACGTTCCGGATGCGGATGCCCATCGACGTCGCCTACCTCGACCGCGAGCTGACCGTCATCGCCGTGGTCACCATGAAGCCCTGGCGGCTGGGGCTGCTCCGGGCCAGGGCGCGGCATGTGCTGGAGTCGGAGGCCGGGGCGATGGAGGGCTGGGGGGTCAGGCCGGGGGCCCGGGTGGAGGTGCGGGTCGGCGGCTGAGGTGGCCTGCGGTTCCGGGCTGTTCTGCTAGAGACGTGTCGCGGTGCGGACAAGGCTCGCGACGGCCCGGGAGCGGCTGTGCGGTGGCCAGGCGATGACCGTCGTGACCGCCGGTGCGTCCAGAACCGGCACGGTGGCGAGGTCGTCGCGCAGCTGGCCCCGGCTCGACTCCGGCGCGATCCAGCAGGCGCGGCCGAGCGCGATCAGCTGGAGCAACTGCGCATGGTCCCGGGCCTGTGGACCCGGGCCGTCGGGGTACGTGCCGTCCCGGCCGGGCCAGCGCGGCATCGGCAGGTCGGGCAACTCCCTGACGTCGGCCATCTGCACATGGGGCCGGCTGGTGAGCGGATGCCCGGCCGGCAGGATCACGACCTGCCGTTCCGTGCAGAGCTCTTCGGTGTCGAGCCCCGCCGTCGCGTCGAACGGCAGGTGCAGCAGGGCCACGTCGGCCCGGCCGTCGCGCAGCAGTCGTTCCTGCTCACCGATTCCGCACAGGAGCACCTCGACGGGGGCCGCATCGGGCTCGGCGGCGTAGGTGTCGAGCAGTTTCGCCAGCAGTTCGCTGGACGCGCCGGCCTTCGAGGCAAGGACCACTCCGGCCTGGCCGCCCGCGGCGAGGGCGGCGCGGCGGGTGCGGCGCTCGGCGGCCTCGACCGCGTCCAGTGCCGCGCGGGCCTCCCGTAGGAGCACCGACCCGGCCTCGGTCAGGGCGACCGTGCGGCTGGTGCGTTCCAGCAGGACCGCCCCGAGGCGCCGTTCGAGTCGGCTGATCGTCCGCGACAGCGGGGGCTGTGCGATCCCCAGCCGCTGTGCGGCCCTGCCGAAGTGCAGCTCCTCGGCGACGGCGACGAAGTACCGCAGTTCACGCGTCTCCACGCCGCCAGGGTACCGGCCCCGACCGGTATCGATACCCCTGCGGTATCGCTGCCCACCCGATCGGTGTTGGCCTGCTCCCGCCGGGCCCGGACAGGATCGACCGCATGAGCGAACAGACGATCGCGCTGGTGACCGGCGCGAACAAGGGAATCGGGTACGAGATCGCGGCCGGGCTGGGTGCCCTCGGCTGGAGGGTCGGGGTCGCCGCCCGGAACGAGGAGCGGTGCGAGGCCGCCGTGGCGAAGCTGCATGCGGACGGCGTGGACGCGTTCGGCGTACCGCTCGACGTGACCGACGACGCGAGCGTGGCCGCAGCCGCCGAGCTGCTGGAGGACCGCGGCGGACGCCTCGACGTGCTCGTCAACAACGCCGGGATCACCGGCGGCATGCCGCAGTCACCCACCACGGTCGACCTCGACACGGTGCGCGCGGCCGTGGAGACGAACGTGATCGGCGTCATCCGCGTCACCAACGCGATGCTGCCGTTGCTGCGCCGGTCGGCTTCGCCGCGGATCGTGAACATGTCCAGCAGCGTCGGCTCCCTCACCCGGCAGACCACTCCCGGCACAGAAACCGGCCCGATCGCCGTTGCCTACGCGCCCTCCAAGACGTTCCTCAACGCCGTCACCGTCCAGTACGCCAGGGAACTGCGCGACACGAACATCCTGATCAACGCCGGCTGCCCCGGCTACTGCGCCACCGACCTCAACGGCTTCCGCGGCGTCCGCACCCCGCAACAGGGCGCGGCGATCGCCATCCACCTGGCGACGCTGCCGGACGACGGGCCGACGGGCGGGTTCTTCGAGGACGCGGGGGAGGTGCCGTGGTGACGTGACCCGAACGTCCCGCCGGATCGGCGCCGCCGGGCACCGGCTCGACGGCGCTGCATGGCGGCGACGAGAACACACGGAGTATGTCGCCGCCCAAGATCGCGACATGGTGAAGTTAAGACCCGCCGGCACCCGCTCCATCCGTCCGGCCATCACGGCTACGACCCAACGTAGGCGGTGGCTGTGGCGGCGCCACCGTGCCGGAGCGCTCTCGGTCGTAGAGCCGGACCAACTGCCGGTTCCTCTCGTACCAACGCTTCGCCCAGCGCGGCGCCAGTGCGGCAACGGCCCCCAGGAGAACACCCAGCACCCCCATGCCGAGGGCGGGGCCCGGCGTGCCTCGCACCACCCAGGCAAAAACGAAGCAACCCAGCGCGAGCAACGCGAAGCCGACGACCGGGCCCTTCGCGCCGTTCGCCTCGTAGGCAGCCACACGCTGTCGTGTCGACGCCATCCCGACGGCCGTCACCGGCCAAACGCTCCCGGGCTGCGGTCCCGGGACTCCCCACACAGGCAGAAGCGGACCTCCGGCGCGCAGCCGTTCCTGGGTCTGCCAGGCGCGCCGGCGGGCCGGCGGCGAGTCGTTGCGCACGTAGGTCAAACGGACCGAACTCCGGCTCGGGGCCTCGGTTGCCTGAAGGTCGTAGCCGCATTCGTAGGCGATCGCCGTGATCACCTGCGGGTCCAGGGCCTGGAAGGCGCCGATCAGGAACGAGGCGCGGCCCCGTCCGTCGAACCCGGCCAGGATCTCCTCGATTCTCACAATCCCCCTCGATGTCGGGCCCCCGTCCACTCACAGCTCGGGGGACAACCTGACGGCAGGTGGAGCCGACGCCACGTCAATCGCTCCCCAGTCTCCCTCCACATGGAAGATCGAACCATTCCAGAAGAGCGCATCGATACCACCGAAGTCCTTGGTTCCGGAGGCGTCCACAGCCGGAGGTGTTCCCTGGTCGGTCCACGTCAGGTTGCGCACCTTCGGGAATTCGATCCTCGCCCGTGCGTAACAGTGTTGCTCACCGGGGACAGGCGGGTGGTAGGCGGGATGCTGGGCGGTGAGAACCAGCTCCACCTCAAGGACCAGAAATCCCGGGGTAGCTTCGACCTCCAAAACGAAACTGTCCTCCAGGTAGACATTCGCAAATCCATCGAGCTGCGCATAGTCGACCTTTTCAGCGTTCATGGCAGATCCCAAGTGATCGGCGTGTGGTTACCCGGACTCTTCCTTGTGACGAGATTCCCGTTCGGATCAATTCTCTCTCCTTGGGCATTCCTGATTTCCACATGCGGCATGCCGCTACCCGGAGCACGGCTGCTCCCCTGCTTCAACGTCACACGGACTATCCCGTTCTCATCGACGAACTTCGGCGGACCGTTCTCCGTCTGTGTCTCGGTCCACCCCTGCTCGCGCGCCCATTTTGCGATACCGGATGCCGTCCGCTGCCCTCCGATCGCGTCGCCGGAAGCAGTCGGAGCCTGCTTCGCAGGGGAGGCGCCCGGAGATTGCCCGGTTCCGCCGCCTGCGCCACCACCCCCTCCGCCGACAGCCCCGGCAGCCATCAGGGCGATGCCCGCCGCGCCGAGCCGCGCAGCAAGCACAGCTCCCAGCGCACCTTCGCCCCACGCGGAGACACCGGCAAGCGCCAGCCCGGCTCCCGGTGGAAAGAGCGCGAGCAGGGAGAGGAGAAGCAGAGCGAAGCCCAGGTATACGAGGAGGTGGTTCAGGGCGTCGAGGAGGTGTGCCGGGGGAATGACCCGTCCGTCGGGGCCGGCCGGCCCCGCGCTGCGCCAGATCAAGAGCGTCCCGATCGTCGCAGAAGCCAGCGCGGAGGAGAGACGCAAGCGGTGGGTCGCGAGTTGTTCGCCCAGCAGCTGCGCTGCCGCGTGCCGCCAGGTGCGTACCAGGATGGCCAGCTGCCAGGCGATCCACGCCAGGGCGGCCATCGCGAAGCCCAGCAGCACCTTCGGGCCGCTACCAGTGGTGAAGTAGTCCTGGAGCCCGGCCGTCGCCTTGAACGAACCGACGCAGAGGAAGAGGACGGACGGGAGCAGCAGGACGCACGGGATCAGGGCTACGAGCCGCCTGCGGCCGCCCGCAGCGGCTCTGGCCGCTCTCACATGGGCGCGTACGTCGGCCGTACGCCAAGCCCGTTCGTGGTCGGTGACGTCGATCCGCGTGGCGATATCGGCCACTGCCCGGCGCAACGGCTCAAGGGCAGGGGGCGGGGTGCCGGCCGCTGCGAAGCAGAGAGCTCGTCGCAAGCGTAAGAAGCGCAGCGCGATCAGGGGGGTCCACGGGAGGCGCCGGCTTGCGTAGCGGATCAGCACGGCAGCGGTGTCGCCGTCCGCCCGCTCCGCCGACAGCAACAGGCCAGGTATTCGCCGCTTTCCCCGACGCAGGCAGACCAAGTCGACGGCCATCGCCAGGAGCAGTGCCACCAGAGGGGCGAGCCACAGCTTGCCGTCCAGGTGCTCCAGCCACTGCTTGGCCCGCCTGTCGATCGGGTGTTGGACGACATAGTTGTTCAGGGTGTGATACGCCACCGACGCGGCGAGCGGAATCACCGCCAGTGACTTCACCCAGCTCTTGGCTCGCCATAGAACGCCGACTCCCAGTCCCACCAGGGCTGTCCACGCCAGGTGGTTGAAGGTGGGGACGGAGATGTCACCGGTCTGCCCGAGGTCCAGTGACGCAGCCGGGGAAGGCAGCCAGGAGGTGAGCACCTGGCTCAGGCCCGGGATGTACGGCGGGGAGAGGCTGTCCGGGACGATCCAGCCGCCGTGACGTACAAACGCCCGATCCGCGTCCAGGGAGTAACGCAGCAGCGACTCCAACAGACCGAATCCAGCGCCCAGCCCAGCCCCCAGCACGGTGAAGTCTGCCAAGCCCCACTGCCGCCGTACCTTGGCATGCAGTCCTACGACCAACAACGGCGAGGCCTTTACCAGTTCCTCCACCCAAGGAGCCGTGGTGTAGGACGTGGTGTTCACGACGTCGATCAGAGACTGGCCTGTCCGGTCGGCGATCAACCTGGTGTACGTCAATTCCAGCAGGGCCACGGCCGTTCCGCAGACGTAGACACCCACGATGAGCGCCAGCAGCACTGTGGCGAGGCGCACCGAGCGCGTCGGATACGACAGCACGAACAGCTGGACGACCCCGTACACGGCCGCAGCCGTCATGAGTACGGTCACGCAAGCCCCCGCTCCCCCAAAGCAAGTACGTTGCTACCGCGAACATCATGTCAGTTCGGCCGGTCGATGACCACAACGATTAACTGGCCTTCGTTGCTGGGGGATTAAAGGTGTGAGTGGCGATCCGAGGGCGCGCGTCCTTCGCCCACATGAACATGCCTGCCAGAGAGAACGCGCCGGTAGGGCCTGGAGATCAAGGCAGGCAAAGTCGGTCACTTGCTGTAGCGCCTCCTCCTCGGCATCAGAGGCCCCGGCTCAGATGCTCAGGCCGAGGGACTCAACTCCAGGCGCATGCGCACATAGTTCGCGTCAGCCGGACCGGGCCGATGGTGCCCGTCAGGCTTCCATCCGTGCCGGGCGTAGAAGGCGTGAGCCCGGCTGTTGCGCTCCCACGCTTCGAGCACGCCGGTCGTCAGAGACGCATCGCGAAGCTGCTGCACGAATGCCGCGTGCAGTCGGCTGCCGATCCCAAGTCCCCAGTTCCCGGGACGAACATGGATCTGGTAGAGCTGGCCGGCAACTGCGGTGTCCACGTCAGGATCCAGGGGCGGGCCCATCGCCAGGATGCCTACGGCCTCGCCTCCGCTCACTGCGCACAGCACCGTCTTGGTGTCGTTCTCGACGGCGCGCATCCACATCTCCCGCCGCCTGGAACGTGCCTCAGGAGAGGTGAGATCCGGCTCCGAGAACCCGCCTGCCTGGTAGTACGCGGCGCGCGCCTGGGTGTGCAGGTCGGTGATCCGGTCCAGGTCGTCGAGGCTCGCAGTTCGCAGCAGAATCCGGGAAGTCGTCATGCCCAGGTGACGTGGCCGGCTCGATGTGCGGTTCCCTTTGAATGCGCTGCAGTCGGGACCTACGACAACGCGATACGTTTCGAGGAGATGGCTTCCGGCGGAGCTCAATGGGACGGCTCCGTCTCCGCAAGCACACTCCGGTGAACAGCTGTCGCTTCGCGCATCCTGCGCCGCATCTCCGCGGACTCATCGTCCGTCACGTAATGCCCGAACCGCTCGGCAAGCAGGGCGCGGGTACGGTCGGCCCGTTCCTTGATCTGCTCGGGAGCCAGCGTCTGAGCAGCCATCTCCTCCATCAGGGCATGGAGACTGACACCTCTCGCCTCCGCCACGGCGGCGAGCAGGGCACGGACCTCTGCGGGCACTCGGATCATGACGTCGACCATGCCATAAGAAGAGTGCGGCTCTGCACCCCTGTCCGACCACGGCGGGAATGGAGGTTCACGGAACCTCTTGAGGTGATCGTCTCCCGGGCCGCGGCCCCGCATACCGCTCCGGAATCGGCCCCGCACTGCATCAAGCCCGACGAGGGCCCGTTGGCCCAGCCGGCTTGGCCGATCCGAGGCAGCCGATGCAGTGGCACCGGCTGCCTCACCTCAGGTGAACCCGACGTCATCGCCTATCTGCAGCACGCGTGGGGAAAGTACCGGTGTCGATCTTCACCCGCTCCCCGGTGGCCAGAGTGAAACCGACCGGCTGGCCGTACGGGATCTCGACGCCCCGCCCGTACCCCGAGGCCTGCGGCTCCGACATCAGCGTGACCATCTGCTTGAACGGGTCGGCGATCATGTAGAAGTCGATCCCATAGCGCCCCTACTTCCGGACGTTCCGCACGTAGTCCTTCTCGTCCTCCGGCTCGGACGGGACCTCGACCACCGCCAGCACGTCGATGCGGGAGTAGCTGTTCTTCCGCCGCTCGGCGTCGAATCCGACGATCGTCAGGTCCGGCGCTGCGTCGTTCTCGCCGGGAAACGTGATGAGTACGTCGCCGAAGACCCGCTCACGAGCGATGCCCGCGGCCTTCACCGCATCCTTGACATCGGAGACGGTCCAGTGCTGCTCCGGACTCCGCGGGGTCATGATCACCCTTCCGTCGAAGACCTCGACCTTGAAGCCCTCAGGGATACCGCCCCGCTCGATCCCCCGACAGCGCCGACGCATCCGCCGTCCCGCGAACCGTCACCGTTGGCCCCCGGCGCACGCGGACACGTCCGACGGCGGGAAGTGCGGGGCGCATGCCTGGCAGGCGTACACGGTGAACCCGGGCCCCGAGTTCTGATGCACCACGCACACCACGACCGGGGTCTCGGTGGTCACCTGGCAGCGCACACACATCCGTACCGGCTGACGTGTCCCCGACTGCCGCATGCCGGGCGGCTCCGGCTCTGCATCCGACGCGTCATCGCCGTACGGCCTCCTGGGCCGCTCGCTTCGCGCCCCCATCACGCCGCCCTTTCCGAGCCGACCACATGCCGGTCGACGTCGATGCCGAAGTCCGCCGCCATGACCAGCGCGATCCGGCGCCACCGGGCACACTCGCGCTCGGCCGCCAGCACATACGGGCGGATCGGTGCGGTGGCGCGGCCGTCGAGCGGCACGGGCAGGCCGTACGGAGAGCGGTGAGCGGGAAGCGGTACGGCTGTTGGGCGGGGCGCCTGTGGGGCGCGGGCGGGGGCCGGTCGTCCGGTCGCTCGGCGGGTGCCGGTACCGGGCGCGAGGACGCCCAGGATCCAGCGGGCCGTCGCGTGGATAATGCTCACGTCGTCAACCTCCATGGGGTTGGTGGCCAATGCCCCCGGACCGGTCGGACGGTCGCGGGGGTTCTTGCGTGACCAACATAGCGTGACGCAGCTTGATGCATCTAGCTGTAGCTAGAGCTAAAGATGCCGAGCATGGCACAACTACCTACGTTCGAGCCATGTCCCTTGACCCCGAATCCGGCCGGCCCCTCTACATGCAGCTCGCCGACGTGATCGAGTCCAGGATCCGCAGTGGGGAATACGCACCCGACCGCATGATCCCCGCATCACTCAGGCTCGCCGAGGAGTACGGCATCGCCCACATGACCGTGCGCCGCGCCATGCGGGAGCTGCGAGAGCGCGGCTTGATCTACACAGTGTCCGGCAAGGGGTCCTATGTGGTCCCGACGCTGCCCACCGGCACCCCCGATGCCGACGCGTCCGAGAGCGACAAAGCCGACGGCTGACACCCGCAAACGACGACCGGGGTCGCCCCTCGCCTGTGACGGCACGGGACGGGCCCCGGTTCGTTCCCGTATATCGCGCGGTCTACGTCAGTTGCCGCTCTCGCCGCGCGGGAACGTGACCTCCACCCGCCGGTTCTTCCTCCGGCCCTCCTCCGTCGAGTTGTCCGCGATCGGGTACTGCTCGCCGTAGCCGCGTACCTCGAACGTGATGTTCGGGTCGTGCAGCTCCTGGTCCAGGACGTTCTGTACCGCGTTGGCGCGTTGCCGGGAGAGGACGTCGCCGTGGGCCGCCGAGCCCAGGTTGTCCGTGAAGCCGAAGACGCGGACCTTTGTCGCGTTCTGCTTCTTGATCTCGTCCGCGATCGCGGCGATACGGGACTTCGCCTCATCGCTCAGCTTCGCGCTGTCCTTGCTGAACAGGACTTCGGCCTGAAGGGCGAACTTGACGTCGGAGTTGGTGTCTTCGCGGCGCTCCTCGCCACCCTGGTCCTCTACGACGGACTTGATGTCCAGGACCTTGGGGGCGGCGAGGGTGGCGCCCTCGGGGAGTTTGAGGTCGGGGTCGTTGGGGTCCACTTTGACCGGGGCCGAGGCCGACGGTTCGGTGCCGGGCGGGACGCTCGGGGTGTCGTCCGCGTGGGCGGTCACGGCGCCGACGAGGTTGGTGGCGACCATGAGGGAGGCGGCGGTGATGACCAAGGCGAGCCGGGGCGCCCCTGTTCGCGGTGTGTGGTTCATTGTGCGCCTCACCCAGAGATCTCGATCGGGGCGGAAGCGAACGACGGCAGTTGGAAGGTGACTTGGGTCGTGCTGGTCGGAGGCGCCGGGAACTGCATGAAGACCGCCATTGATTCGCCCGCCTTGAGCGAAGAGAAACCGGTCGTCGTGAGGGGCCGCCCTTCCGTATCACGCAGCACGTAGTAACGCTTCTTGCTCTGGCTGTCGACGAGAGTTGCACCGCCGAACGACATTCCGTTTCGAATGATCTCCGTCTCGTTGCCCCGCACTGCTGCGGGCACCGTGACCCTCTGAGCGCCATCGTTCTTCAGGGTGCCGCTCACAGTGACGAAACCGCCCGAATCACGCTGGGCAGAGGTGATCTGCAGAAGCAGCCCGTCCGAGCCCTTCAACTCGGCCAAGGGCGTGTCCGATTGCCCCTGTTGAGCGCTCGGCTGGGATCCGCTCTTCTGAGAAGCGGAGGCCGACGGCTCCGGCTTCTTGCCGTCGTTTCCGCCGCCGCAGCCGGCCACACCGACGGCCAGCCCCGCCGCAACGGTCAATGCGACCATCCCCCTGCGGGCCTTCGTTGTGAACCGAATGCTCATGCCTCTGCTTCCTTCGTCACTCGTCATTCGCTTGTCCGTCGGCCAGATGGACGTCAAAGAGATCCTTGGGACCCGGCAGGCCGGTGGGGTCGTCCGGATTAAGGTCCCATTCCTTGTTTTTGCAGGTGAGCTTCGGCAGTGGGTTGTCTCGGACATCGCCACCGGGAGGCAACGGGCAGAGTGGCTCGATCACGGCCTTGGCGGATGCCGTGGAGTGCTTGTTCTCCGTACCAGGGACGATCGACTCTCCGACGGACTTGTCCGTCTTGACCTGGACCGTGTAGCTCAGGTCCGACGGTTGCCCGTTGCAACCGAGCATCTGCGCATCGTTCTGCGCCGCAAGCTGGTTCGCACGCGGACAGCCGTCGAGAACCGCCGCTCGTCCGTCAAGGAAGTCCTGCCACTTCGTTGGGTCGCGTACGACGTCCAGCCACTGTCCTGCGAGTGTGTCCCGGGTGTCCTGCGCCGCTGCGAGAGCAGCCGCGTCGGCTGCCGTCTGGGCCCCGTTCCGATTTGCCGCGGCCTGGCCGACCGCAAGGTACGCGAACGCGAGAAAGAGCAGGCCCGCCACCACCGTGATGTAGATGGGGAAAGCCTGCCCTGCATCGTTGTACCTACGGGGCAACATCATCCATTGCCGATGACCTGGTTGATCTTGTCCGTGATCGCGGTGTAGATCGTGTTGCCGATGTCCGTCCCCGTAATGGCCAACACGATCGCCACCACCACCGCGATGATCCCCAGATACTCCACCGCCGTCTGCCCCTTGTCGTTGCGGGCGGCGCGGGTCTGCAGGTACGCGACAGTGGTGTTGATCCAGTTGCTCATGGTGTTCCCCTCCGGGTCGGATCTCCGTGCCGCTCTCGGCACGAGAACCGTACGGTGCAACACCCTTCCCGCTGAAGGGCCCCAGGGCCCAATCAAGGGCCCAGAGCATGGCCCGGCCGCGACCTCGTGGCTTCCCGTTCCCCCCTGCCGCCATCTAGGTCACCCCGCCCCTCGGTCCGAACCGGGCGCCGTGCCGAGCCATTTTGCGGCTGCTTCGGCGCGGCTGGTGCTGTGGAGTTTCGCGAAGATGCGGTTGATGTGGTTCTTGACCGTCTTCTCGCTGATGAAGCAGGTGGCGGCGATCTGCTGGTTGTTCATGCCGGACGCGATGAGGTCCATGATCTCCGCCTCCCTCGTGCTCAGTTGGAACCTTGCCCTGTCGGGAGCAGCCACGGGACGGCCACTCGACCACCCAGACGACGACTGTCCCACATGCGGTTGCATCTGCGAAAGGTTTTTTGAAGAAATAGTGGAGGTCGAGGTGGGGGGTGCGCCTAAAGCTGCTGGCGGGAGGGGTTGTTGAGTCGGCGAATGCGGATGCGCTGGGCGCTCATCTTCGTATGCAGTTGCACCACCCAGACCCTCTGGAAGCGGAAGGCCTCCTTGCCTCTGGCGCAGTTGCTCCAGCAGTGCCCCCGCCGCCGTAGGCGTGAAGTGGGCCCTGCCCTCCTTGATGTCCCATACCGCTGTGACCAGTTGGTCGGCGGTGAACTCGCCGTGGACCAGGTAGCCGCCGGCGCCCCGGCGCAGGGCCTCCTGGACGATCTCCGACTCCCTGCTGTACGTGAGCATCACGACCGGGGCGATCTGCACCAGGTACGGGAGCGCCGAGATGCCGTCCACGCCGGGCATGCGGACGTCCAGGAGGATGACGTCGGGGTGGTGTCGGCGGGCCGCTTCGTAGGCCTGGCGGCCGTCTGCCGCTTCCGCCACCACGGTGATGTCGGCGCGGCCGGAGAGAAGCGCCGTGAGGCCTGCGCGGACGACCGGGTTGTCGTCCGCCACCACGATCTTGAGCGGCGCGGGCGCCGGGGCCGGCTCGAACGGGCTGTGGGGTGGCTGCTGTTGGGGGCCTGGGTGGGGATTCGTGGGGTCCGGCATCGGGCGGCCTCCTCTCGGGAGGGGGAAGGACGGGGGTGGGGTGCGATGGCTACGTCGTGCGCGATGGCTACGTCGTCACCGCCGCCAGTGGGAGTTCCAGGCAGACCTCCGTGCCCTTGGAGTGGGCGCCGCGGCCGATGCTGATGCGGGCGCCCACCGATGCCGCACGTTCGACCATGCCGACCAGGCCGAAGTGGCCTGCCCGGCGGAGTTGTTCGAGGGTGGTGCCGGAGGGCAGGCCGCGGCCGTCGTCCTGGACGCTGATGCGGAGGAGGCCGCCGTGGACGCCTGCGTGGACGTCCACCCGGGTCGGGGCCGCGTGGCGGTGGGCGTTCTCCATCGCCTCGGAGGCGATGGTGAGGAGTTGCCGGGCCACGGCCGGTGGGACGGGTGGCACCGGGTCGTCGCCCGTCACACGGCAGGCCGCCGTGACGCCGGTGCGGGTGGTGAAGTCCCGGGTGCGGGCCGCCAGTTCGGCCAGGACGTCGGTCGTGTGGTCCGGGTCGGATTCGCGGCGCAGGTCGGCCAGCAGCTCGCGGGACTCGGCGGCGGCTCGGCGGGCCGAGCGGGCGACCAGTTCGGCTTGTTGTTTGACCAGTTTCGGGTCGAGGTGAGGGCTGCCCGCCGAGCCCGCCAGGCCGTCCGCGGCGAGGGCCACCCCGTGCAGGGTCTTCGCCACGGAGTCGTGCATCTCCCTTGCCAGACGTGCCCGTTCGGTGCTGACGGCCTCCGTCACCGCCAGGCGGGCCTGCATCGTGGTCAGGGCCTGCGTCGCGGCACCGAAGCGGAACATGAGGTTGCGCAGGGCCGAGCCGACCGCGCCTGCGATCACGCACAGGCCGGGCAGGAGCAGGGTCTCCGCGGGGCGGCCGGAGTGCAGGTCCCTCGCCGCCGCGTGCACGAAGAAGAGGATCAGGGACTGCAGCGACGCGAAGACCGCGGCCCCTCGCCAGCCGTAGACGATGCCGGCCAGCAGCGGGGTGCAGACGCTGACGTAGGCGAGGGGGGTGTCCGGGCCCGCGGAGATCAGCAGCAGGGAGCCGAAGAGCATGTCCACGGCGAGGAGCGTGGGGTGCCGCAGGAGCAGGGGGCCGAAGCGCTCCCAGTCCCTGAAGAGGACGTAGGAGCCCATGAACGTGGCGACGACCGCCGCGCCCACGAGGCGGGTGGCCAGGCCCGGCGCCGCGTGGAGGAGGGCGGCGGGGGCGGCCAGCGCGATCATGGCGAGGCGGAAGCCGAAGACCTGGCGGCACATGGCCTGGAGGGCGTTGATCTGGAGGGGGATCGTGGGGGGTGTGCGGCTCTCGTCGTCCGGGGCCGGTGGTCCCGTCGGCAAAACCAGAGCTGCCGCCGGAGCAGGTGCAGCCGCAGGTGCCGGTGGGTCCGGCGGCCAGGCCCGGCCCCGGGGATCCGGCTGCGCCGGCAACGCGGGCAGCGGCGCGTCCACCCGTTCCCACCCCGGGGGCAGCTGCGGTGTCGCCGAGGTCACCGGGATGTCGTGGGCGCCCGTGCGGGCGTGGGGCGGCAGGACGGTGCCCGTCGGCGGAGTCGTGATCTCGGGGGTCTTCGGGCGTCGTCGTAGCAGTCGCGTGCGTGCCTCGCGGCCCGCGCGTTCCTCTGTCGTCGCCATCGTCCTCGTCACTCCGTCCCTACTTGCCCGTGAGTGAGCCGAAGTCGGTGCCGGAGCCGAGGATCAGGCCGGCGCCGAGGAGGATCATCGTGGCCGGGACCATGAAGGTGGTGATCATCATGGTGGCCTTGGGTACCGCTCGGGCCGCCTTGCGGCGGGCGTTCTGCGCGTCCGTGCGGCGCATGTCCTTCGCGAGGGCTACGAGGGTGTCGACGATCGGGGCGCCCAGTTCCTCGCCCTGCTGCAGCGCCGTCACGAACATCGCGACCTGTTCGGAGTCGTTGCGGCGGCGCAGCTCCGCGAAGGCCTGGCGGCGGCTCATGCCGAGGTCCATCTGGCGGAGGGTGATGCGCAGTTCGTCCGCCCAGGGGCCCTCGTACTTCGACGCCACCCGGTCCAGGGCCTGGCGGAAGCCGAGGCCCGCGCTCACCACGACGGCGAGCACGTCGAGGAAGTCCGGCAGGGTGCGCTCGATGACGTCCTTGCGGATGCGGATGGCCGACCAGATGCCGACCTCCGTCCAGAACGCGCCGAAGGCCAGCAGGAGCAGGGCGACGAGGTACTGGCCCCTCATCAGGAACACCAGGAAGCCCACGCCGCCCAGGAAGCCGTAGACCGCGCGGCGGGCCGCATAGCGGTTGATGGTCAGGCCGCCGGGGTTGCCCGCGAGGTCGATCTTGCGGCGGTACCTGGCGACCAGCTTCGGGCCCATCAGGCGCAGGACCGCGGGCGCGTACCGCATGCCGAGGCGGTCGACGAGCGAGTCGACCGCGCCCGTGCGGGTCGAGCCCACCTCCAGGGCGAGCACCAGGTCGCCGGGCAGCTTGGCGTCCGCGCGGTACATGCGGATGCCGGCGAAGATGCCCGCGACGCCGAGGCCCATCACCAGTGCCAGCAGAAGTCCCAGTCCCATGGTCGTCCTCCCTCCAGAGTTTCTCGGACGCTCGGGCGTCTCAGACGTCGATGCGGGACAGGCGGCGGATGAGGATGAAGCCGACCGCGTAGAGCGCGAAGGCGATGATCACGGCGGCCTGGCCCACGGAGGAGCCCGTCATACGGTCCAGGGCGCCGTGCTTGACGCCGTTCATGAGGAACAGGGAGCCCACGCCGAGCACGGGGACGGCGTACGAGGTCATGTTGACCTGGGAGAGCTGGGTGCGGACCTCACGCCGCGTCTCCTTGCGTTCCTCGAGGGTGTCCGTGAGGTTGCGCAGGGCCGTGACCACCTGTCCGCCCGCCCGGTTCGACAGCACCAGTGTCGTCACCAGTACGACCAGCTCGCGTGACGGCAGCCGCTCGGCGAGTTCGCCCAGTGCGTCGTCCATGGAGGCGCCGAGTGCCAGCTGGTTGGCGACCTTGGCGAGTTCCTCCCCGGCCGGCGCCTCCAGTTCCTCCGCCGCCATCCCGATCGCGGTGCGCAGCGCCAGTCCGGCCTGGGTGGCGTTGGCCATGATCCGGGCCAGCTCGGGCAGTTGGTTGATGAACTTCTCGATCCGCTTCTGCCGCTGCCAGTTCAGGAACTGCAGCGCCACCCCGATGCCCAGCAGACCGGCCAGCGGGCCGAAGAAGGGCGCGAGGGACGCCTGGCCGATGAGCCACAGGCCCGCCACCGTCGCCAGCATGTAGACGAAGAACTCGCCCGGAGTGATGTCCAGGCCCGTCGCCGCCAGCCGCAGTTCCAGCTTCTTGCCCGGCTTCGTACGGCGCAGGCGGCGGTCCAGCTTGCGGAAGCGCCGGCGGCGGCCGCCCGCCGGTATCTGCCCGGCGGCCGAGAGGCGGTCGACGAGTGCCTGGCGCTGGGCCTTGCCGGTGGCGTAGGAGTGCAGGCCCACGACCGCCAGGACGCAGGTCAGCAGGGTGATGCCGGTGGTGAGCAGGACTAGGGTGTGCAGATCCATCGGGCGGTTCCTACCTGGGTTCCATCGGGACGGTTCCTACCTGGTTTCTCGGATGGCGAGCTGTGCCGCGGACTCGGCGACGCCGAACGCCTGGGGAACCGGCTGGCTCGCCATGTAGAGGCGGTCCGCGGTGCGGCGTGGGAGCGGGAAGTACTCGAAGGCGCCGTGGATGCGGCCGTCGGCGGCCATCGGCTGTGCGTTGAATCGGGCCACCGTCGCCAGGCGGTACGGCTCGCTGCCGTGGCTGTCGAGGATCGCGATCTCGGTGACGCGGCGGGCGCCGTCGGCGAAGCGGGTGAGCTGGATGATCACGTCGATGGCGCTGTTGATCTGGTCGTGCAGCGCCTCGAAGGGGACCTCGACCTCGGACATCGATGCCAGGGTCTTCAGTCGCATCAGCGCGTCCTCCGCGCTGTTCGCGTGCACCGTGGCCAGCGATCCGTCGTGGCCGGTCGACATCGCCTGGAGCATGTCGAGGGACTCGCCGCCGCGGACCTCACCGACGACGATGCGGTCGGGGCGCATACGGAGGGAGTTGCGCACCAGGTCGCGGATGGTGACCTGGCCCTTGCCCTCGACGTTCGGGGGGCGGGACTCCAGCCGGATCACATGGCTCTGCTGCAGCTGGAGTTCAGCCGAGTCCTCGATCGTGATGATGCGCTCGGTCTCGGGGATCAGGCCCGACAGGGCGTTCAGCAGTGTCGTCTTGCCCGTGCCCGTCGCGCCCGACACGATCACGTTGGACTTCGCCTGCACCAGCCCCGCCAGCAGATACAGGATGGGCTCGTCCAGCGAGCCGAAGCCGATCATCTCCTGGAGCGTGAAGGAGCGCGGGAAGCGGCGGATGGTGAGGGTGGCGCCCGTGAGGGACAGCGGCGGGATGATCACGTTGACGCGCTCGCCGGACGGGAGGCGGGCGTCGACCATGGGGTTCGACTCGTCCACACGCCTGTTGACCGTGGAGACGATCCGCTCGATCGTCTGCATCAGCTGGTCGTGGGAGGGGAAGCGGAGGGGCAGCTGCTCCACCCGTCCGCCTCGTTCGACGAAGATCGCGTCCGGGCCGTTCACCATGATCTCCGTGATCGACGCGTCCTCGAGCAGCGGCTCCAGGATGCCGAGGCCCAGCGCCTCGTCCACCACCCTGCGGATCAGCTGGGAGCGCTCGACCGTGGACAGCACCGGGCCCTCGCGGCTGATGATGTGCCCGAGCACCCGCTCCAGACGGGCGCGGCGCTCGGCCGCGGCCAGCGCGCTCATCTCCGCGAGGTCGATCTCCTCCAGGAGCTTGGCCCGGTAGGAGGCGACCAGGTGGCCGTCCTCGCCCCGGTGGCCGTTCTCCTCGGGGGTGTTGATGCGTGCGCGCAGGCTCATCGTCGGTGCTCCTTGTTCCCGCGTCAGCCGGTGGTCGAGTGGGTCGAGTCGAGAGGCATGGTCGCGGTCTTCCTGGCGGGGTCGAAGTCCCAGCCGGGGACGATCGACGGGATCTGGACGGTGGCGGTGACGGTGACCGTGTCGGCGTTCGGCGCGGCGACACAGGTGACGGACAGCCCGCTGCTGATCGCGTTCGCGCAGCCCTCCTGGGCGGTCCCCGGCTTCAGCGATTCCGCCCGCGCCCCGGCCCGGGCCGCCGTACCGGCCTGCTGTGCGGTGTACGCGATCAGCCCGAGCTGCACCACCGCCATCCCGACGATCAGGAGGATGGGCAGGAACCCCAGGTACTCGATGGCGACTTGGCCGCGGTCGCGGTCACGGGCCGTGCGGTCGTACGGCATCTCAGTTCTTCGCCTCCTCTACGGCACCCGCGTGGCCCCGCACGGTGAACGGGAGGCTGAGCGCGCCCGGGAAGAGGACGGGGACCCTGATGCTGACGTCGGCTGTGACATAACCGTTCCCGGTCGTGCAGCCCGCCTCGGCCCCCTCTCTCCATGCGCCCCCCAGCTTGTCGAGCCCCGCTTGCCGGCACTTGCCGTCACGGTCGACCTTCGCCGCCGTCCCCGCCCGTACCGCCTCGTCCGCAGCATTCCCCGCCAGCGTGAACGCGTACCCCACCAGCACGAGCTGCCACAGCACCACCAGCGTGATGATGATCGTCGGCATCATGCCCAGGAACTCGATGGTGACCTGGCCCCTGTCCCCGCCTGCGCGCAGCGCCAGCCGCATCCCTATCCCCCACCCTCCCGGCGCCGCCGGAAACTCACCGACCCGCGGTCCCCCCGGAACCGCCCACCCCGCTGCGCCCCCGTGACCGTCTTGACCAGCCCCAGCTCCCCCGCCAGCGTCCACAGCGCCTGCTTCACCGCGCCCCTGCTGTCCAGCTCGTGGACCCGGCCGGCGTCCACCGCCCCCTGCAGCTCCTTGAAGTTGGCGGGGATCGCGGTCCCGGCGACCGCCGTACCGGTGATCTTCTGGATCAGCGGCGGCTGGATCTCCGTACCGCGCGAATGCCGGTTGACGACCACCGTGGTCTCCTCGGCCTTGCGGATCTGCAGCCGGTCCCACATCCGTACGGTCCGCTTTGCGCCGCGCACCGCGACCACGTCCGGGGTCGTGACCAGCAGGGCCGTGTCGGCCATCTCCACCGCGGCCGCTCCCGCCCCGCCGAGCTGGGCGCCGCAGTCGATGACGACGATCTCGTAGCGGGAGCGCAGGGCGCTGACGATCTGCCGGGCCGCCCGGTCGGTCACCTCCTCGCCGCGTTCGCCCTCCCCCGGGGCGAGCAGCAGTGCGAGGCCCGTGTCGTGGCGGAAGACCGCGTCCGCGAGCACCCGCGGTGAGATGTCGGTGATCGCCGCCAGGTCCACGACCGAGCGGCGGAACTGCACGTCCAGGTACGAGGCCACGTCCCCCGTCTGCAGGTCCATGTCCACCAGCGCGGTGCTGCGCCCCGAGGCCTGTGCCGCCAGCGCCAGTTGGACGGCGGTCAGGGTCGCGCCCACGCCGCCCTTCGCGCCGCTCACCGTGACGACGGTGCCGCCGACGCCGGTGAAGACGTCGCCGCCGGAGCCGAGATGGCGCCGTACGCCCACCGACCACTGCGCGACTGCCTGGACGCGGCTGGCCAGCTCCTCGTAGCTGAGCGGAAGGGCCACCAGGCCGCGCGCGCCGTAGTCCATCGCCGCCTGGAACAGGCCGGGGCTCGCGTCCGAGGTGACGAGGATGACCCCGACCGCGGGAAAGCGCAGGGCCACCTCGCGGATGAGCTCCAGCGCCGGTACCGGGCCGATCCGTTCGTGCACCACCACGACCTCGGGCAGCTCGTCGACGGACTCGGCGGCGAGCCGTGCGAGGGTGTCGACGAGCTGGGTCGAGTCGACGACCGGGGTCACCGGCTCGGCGTCCGGGAGCTGGCTGAGCAGTGTCGTGATGGACCGGACCGCGTCCACGTCACCGACTGCCGGGAGGATCCTCGTGGGCATGGGGGCCTCTCACTTGTCCTTGGCGAGTTGGTACGTGCGGTCCTGCTCCGGGATGGTGCCGGTCTCGCTCGGCGCGACCAGCGCGAGCCGGACCCGCTTGGCGAAGGACTCCGCGTACGTCAGGCGCTGGGCGTCGAGGGCGGAGAGCGCGAAGGTGATGGGGACTGCCTTGGTGAACTGGCCGGTGCGGTTGTCTGCGTCGGGCTGGAGCGAGGTGAGGTCGCCGACGTCGAGGACCCTGGCGTTCGTCACGATGATCTTGGACAGGTCGGGGTCGCCCTGCTTCTGTCCCTCGAAGGTGGCGTAGACGTTGACCTTGGAATCCGGCGTTATCTTGCCGGCGACTCCGGTCGCCGCGTCGATCATGATGGCGACCTCCTGCTGCCCGGGCTGCAGAGCGGGCTGATCGGCGATCATGTCGCTCTGCAGCAGGGAGCCCTTCTTGAGGGTCGTCACGGCGACCTTCCCGCGGATGCCGGCGAGATCGGTGACCGCGTTCGCCGACAGCCACCGCTTGGGCATCTCGGTCTTCTCGAACTGCGACGCGCTGAGGCTGCTGTACGGCTTGATGTCGCTCTTGACCTCGTACGCCGTGACCTTGGGCCCGACCTGGGACTTCACGTCACTGATGACGGACAGGACGCCGACGAACGCGCCGAGGGCGCAGACGACCGACAGAAGCAGGAGTAGCACGCCACGGCGCTGACGGGAGTTCATGAACCGTACAACCTCATTGGGGGATATCGGTCGAGCGGACGGGATCGTGCGAGCGGTGCCTCTACGGCGGGGCGGACCGCCGGTTCATGCCGTTCAGGAGCCTCTCCCCGCGGGGAGTTGGTTCTGGTTCTCCAGGACGGGCGGCGGGCCTGCGGAGCAGAAGACGCAGCGGTCGCCGATGACGTCGATACCGCACCAGTGGCAGGAGCCCTGCCGTACCGAGGTGACCAGCTGGTACAGCACGGGCAGGTCGGGCAGGAAGGCGGCGAACTCGATCAGCTTGCCCGTGCCCCACCAGACCGCGGACTCGGCCGGCAGCACCGCCTCCCGCAGCCCCTGCGCGTTCCACTGCGGGGCCAGGCTCGCGGTGACCCAGTCCGACTGCAGCTGCCCCTTGGCGACCAGCATCGAAGTGCCGAACTCCGGCCCCGGCAGGGTGGCCCCGGGGGCGAGCTTCACCAACTGCGGCTCGGGATGGGCGAGTACGGCGAAGTGCTGGCCCGGCACCCAGGACTTGGCGTGCTGCCTGAGGCCTACCTCGACGCGGTCGAGGCGGTCGAGGCGGGCGACCGAGCCGAGCAGTGCTCCGGCGTGGATGTAGTGGGTGAGGAGGCGGCCGGCGGAGGCGAGCACCCCGGGGCTGAGATCGCAGGAGGCCAGCTGCCTCAACTGGCGTGCCAGGACGGCCAGTCCGAGCGGGGGCAGAGCGGGACGGAACAGGGCCATACGGTCGGTTTCCAGCAGGGAGCGGATCGTGTGCAGCCGTCGGCCCGTCTCCGCGGAGACCGCCTGTGAGCAGACGACGATCAGATGGCCGTGCTGGTCGATCAGACTCTGCACACCCGCCAGCGCCTGCTCCAGCGGCTGCTTGTCCAGGTCTTGCAGCACGACGGCAGGCAGGGTCCGCTCGTCCTGCGGTGGCAGCGCCATGTCGGCACTGGTCACGGCGATGGCAGTTGGCACGCGCAGCTCCCCGTGGTACGCCCGTCGGCGAACCGGCGCGTAACTCCGGGACACCGAAACGACTTCACTCCGTGACTACCTCAGCACTGTATCCACGCCTCTGTGGCCGGAGAACAGCGTTTGTGTAGCTGATGAGCAACTGGCGTTTCACAAGTTGCGTCAAAACGGGGCAGGTTCGAGCATCTCGCCGATCCATGCGCGAGTCCGCGGCCCATTTGGTCTGGACCTCTTGACAGTTGAATTGGTCTGGACCAACGTATTGTCATGTCCCCACAGAGACGATCGGCAGCACGGCTGTCGACAGCACGGCTCTGGTCAGGAGCCGTCACCGCCGCCCTCGCCCTCACCTTCGCGGGTACGGGCCAGGCGTCCGCAGCGGACGTCAACAACGCCAGGAACGCCGGCTTCGAATCCGGTCTGAGCAACTGGACCTGTTCCGCGAGCAGCGGTACGACGGTCTCCGCCCCCGTGCACGGCGGCGCGGCCGCACTCAAGGCCACTCCGGCCGGGCAGGACGACGCCCGGTGCAGCCAGACGGTGGCGGTGAAGCCGAACTCGACGTACTCGCTGAGCGCCTGGGTGCAGGGCGGCTACGCCTTTCTGGGCGTGACCGGCACGGGCACCACGGACGTGTCGACCTGGACCCCGGACTCCTCCTCCTGGAAGCAGCTGACGACGAGCTTCACCACGGGGTCGGCCACGACCTCCGTGACGGTGTACACGCACGGCTGGTACGGCCAGGCCGCGTACTACGCGGACGACGTGTCGGTGTACGGCCCGGACGGCGGCGGAGGCGGCGACCCGGCGCCGACGGTCCCCGCCACGCCGAGCGGCCTCTCGGTCTCCGGCACGACCTCCTCCTCGGTCTCCCTGGCCTGGAGCGCGGTCTCGGGCGCGACCGGCTACAACGTCTACCGGAACGGCACGAAGGTGACGGCGGTGACGGGTGCTTCGGCGACCGTGACCGGCCTCACGGCCTCGACGTCGTACTCCTTCCAGGTCACCGCGACCAATTCGGCGGGTGAGTCGGCGAAGTCGACGGCGGTGACGGGCACGACGACCGCGTCCTCCGGCGGCGGCACCGCGCTCCCCAAGCACGCGGTCACCGGGTACTGGCAGAACTTCAACAACGGCGCCACGGTCCAGAAGATCTCCGACGTCTCGTCCCAGTACGACATCATCGCCGTGGCCTTCGCGGACGCCACGACCACACCGGGCGCCGTGACCTTCAACCTGGACTCGGCGGGACTGGGTGGCTACACGGTCGACCAGTTCAAGGCGGACATCAGGGCCAAGCAGGCGGCCGGCAAGAAGGTCATCGTGTCCGTGGGCGGCCAGAACGGCACGGTGTCGGTGAGCGACTCGACGTCGGCGGCGAACTTCGCGAACTCCGTGTACTCCCTGATGCAGACATACGGCTTCGACGGCGTCGACATCGACCTGGAGAACGGCCTCAACGCCACGTACATGTCCCAGGCCCTCCGCTCCCTTTCCGCGAAGGCGGGCTCGTCCCTGGTCATCACGATGGCCCCGCAGACGATCGACATGCAGTCCACGTCGAACGCGTACTTCCAGACCGCGCTGAACGTGAAGGACATCCTGACGGTCGTCAACATGCAGTACTACAACAGCGGCTCGATGCTGGGCTGCGACGGCAAGGTGTACAGCCAGGGCTCGGTGGACTTCCTGACGGCGCTGGCCTGCATCCAGCTGGAGGGCGGCCTGACACCGTCCCAGGTGGGCCTGGGCCTGCCGGCCTCGACGAGCGCGGCGGGCAGCGGCTATGTGTCCCCGACGGTCGTGAACAACGCCCTCGACTGCCTGACGGCAGGCACGAACTGCGGCACCTTCAAGCCGTCGAAGACGTATCCCGATCTACGGGGCGCGATGACGTGGTCGACCAACTGGGACGCGGCTGCGGGCGGTTCGTGGTCGGGTGCGGTGGGGGCGCATGTGCATGGGTTGCCGTAGCAGTCTGGTCTGAGGCGCTTTGGCGGTGCGGCAGCGGCGGAGGGGCGGCGGCTGCACCCATGGGCAGCGCTCTAGCTTCATCGTTGAGCATTTCCGATCCACGCTCCCGCTAGTGAAGATCGGAAATGCTCACTACTCTGGCCCGAACTCTGCATTCAATCGATCGAACCAATCGCTGTGCGCCAGCCCTCCGGCCACCAAGGCATCCCTCCAGTCTTCGCCGGCCAATTGCGCCACTGCGAGAAGCCTATCCACCTGACCTTGCCCGTACAGGACTATGGCAGCTGCCACCCTCCAGGCGCTGGTCCGCGACGGATGTCCAGCGCGGGCCGAACCAGCGGCCCGCCCGGTACGACGACTCGAACTGCCGGGTGAAGACCAGGGGCAGCTTGTTGGGCAGCAGCGCGTCGGCCACGGTATGGCGGAGCGGACTGCCACGGTCGAACCGGAACGACCGCTAGCGCAGGCTTGTTCACTCAGGCTGGAGTTCGGGCGTCTCAGCCGCCGCGGCCACCCGTCTTAGACATACTGCGGACTCGAACTGCTCCGCATCGGCGGCAATCTCAGGCTTGGCCGCGGCGGGGCGCTGAACTCAAAATGCGCCATACTTCGCCGCCGTAACCCTCGGCAGCGTCGCCCACATCCGCTCCCGCCGCCCGGTTCGTGGGATTCGCCGAAATCCCAGGAACCGTCGCAGGCGCGGCAGACGCAGGCCAGAACACGTAGGGCAGCGCGGCGGCGGGTGTCGCACGTCCTGGCGAGGTGGGGTTGCGTATGGCGGGGATGGCTGTCGTAGGGATCACTCGGAGGGGCGGCGAGGGAGCCAGCTGCTTCCGCCTCGGCACCGACCCCCAAGGCAACGCCTACATCGCCATAGCCGGCGCCGAGGACAGCTACCTCACCGCCACCCGCGAAGCCCTCCGCACCATGATCCTCGACATCAAGGCGGGCAAGGCAGACCACCTGCTATGAAACATTTCTCCGGCCCCACCGCGTCAATGAAGTGAGGGCGGCGCCGGCGGACAGGGGGAACGGGTATGAGACAGGCACGCGCGGACGAGTACGCCGAGTTCGCTGCGGTGCGTGCCGGGCATCTCTACCGGTCCGCCTGTCTGCTGACCGCCGGTGACACGCATCTGGCCGAGGACCTGGTGCAGGAGACGCTCGGGCGGCTGTACGTCAGTTGGAGGCGCGTGTCCCGCGTGGAGAATCCCGCGGGATACGCGCAGACCGTTCTCATGCGTACGTTCCTCACCCATCAGCGCAGGCGCAGCAGCACCGAGCGTGCCACCGACGTGCTGCCCGACGTGCCCGACGACGGCCGCGACACCCCGCTGCGGTTGACCCTCCTGGAGGCCCTGGCCCGGCTGCCCGCCAAGGACCGGGCCGTGGTCGTGCTGCGGTACTGGGAGGACCGCTCCATCGAGGAGACCGCCCAGGCCATGAACGCCAGCTCGGCAGCCGTGCGCACGCGGTGCGTCCGTGCCCTGGGGCGGCTGCGGGAGCTGCTCGGTGAGGACCTCGGCGAGTACGCCCGCCCCTGAGCGGCACCTGGCCGGCCTGTGGAGCCGTCCTCTTCCCTCTCTGCCTTCATCCATTTCGCGAAACGGTGGTCCGTCATGCCCTTCGAACAGCACGGCAACCCCTTCGAGGAACAGCTCTCGGCCGGGCTGCGGCAGGCCGGCGACACCTTCGTCGCCGACCGGGCCGCGCTCGTCGCCGCCGGTGAACTGCGGGGCCGGCGCCGCCTGCTGCTGCGGCGGCGGGTCGTCGTCGCGGGCGGGGCCGCCTCGCTCGCCCTCGTCGGCGTGAGCGGCGCGCTGCTGCTGCCCGGCGGCGGATCGTCGGCACGCCAGGACGGGGCCTCGGTCGGCAGCGGCGGCCACACAGCCGCCGCCACACCGGCCCCCTCACCCGTCTCCGGCGACCAGCTGATCCGGACCCTCGAAGGCCTGCTTCCCAAGGGGAAGTTCAGCAAGGCGGAAGCGCGCGGGTCGTACGTGCAGCTCGTGTACGACGACGGAAAGGGCGCAGCGGCCATCAGCGTCAACCTGGGGCGGGTCGAGCCGGGCAGTGACGAGGCGCGGAGGACCACCGAGTGCCCGGGGAAGGCGTTCGCCCATTACGACGCCTGCAGCACCACCCGGCTGCCGGACGCCTCGGTGGTCATGGTGCTGCAGGGGTACGAGTATCCGGACCGGCGGGTGGACACCAAGTGGTGGAGCGCCGAGCTCGTCACGCCACAGGGGCAGCATGTCAGCGTGAGCGAGTGGAACGCGGCCGCCGAGAAGGACGCGCCGGTCAGCCGGTCCGAACCCCCGCTGTCGCCGGCGCAGTTGAGGGAGCTGGCCGCCGCCGGTGCCTGGCGGGACGCCGTCGACGCGATGCCGCCGGACAGGAGCAGGCCGACCGCACAGCCGAGCGACACCGGGCCGGCCGCCTCCGTGGCAGTCGCTCCGACCCTCAAGTCCCTCCTCCCCAAGGGGGCCTTCAAGGTGTCCGAGGACAGCGGTGAGGACTCCGGATTCGGCTATCTCGTCCTCGACGACGGCAGGGGCAAGAGCCTCGTCCAGGTCAACGTCCAGACCAACATGTCGGACGCCGAGGGCGACCTCTTCGGCTCCGACGCGGAGGTCCTGGCCGACGGGACGAAGGTCGCCACGCACCAGGTGCCGGGCGAGAAGGGCGGCGCCGGTGTCGTGATGTGGACCGTCGACACCATCAGGACCGACGGGAGGCGAGTGGTGATCAGTGCTTTCAACTCCGGCGCACAGGACACCGCCGCGACCCGCAAGACCCCCGCACTGACCATGAAACAGCTCCGCGAGATCGCGCTGAGCTCCAAGTGGTGGCGGCAGTAGCCGGGCGCGCCATCAGAAGAAAGGGCGGTGCATGGGCGGGCCCGCCGCTACGGGTCCCGCCGGCCGCAGCCGTCCGCCCCGCACGTACCCAGCTCGAACCACACCGTCTTGCCCTGTCCGTCCTGGTGGCAGCCCCAGCGTCTGGCGAGCGCGTTCACCAGGAACATCCCGCGGCCGCTCTCCGAGGCGCCCGCCTGCAGCACCTGCGGGGTGCGGCGGCCGCCGTCGCGCACCTCGCAGCGCAGGACGCCGTGCGCGGCGGAGAGGGTGAGCCGGAAGCGGCTCGCGGAGTGCAGCAGGGCGTTGGTGGCCAGTTCGCTGACGAGGAGTTCGGCGACGTCCACCAGGTCGTCCCGGTCGGTCAGCCCCCAGACCTCCAGCTGTCTTCGGACCTCCGCGCGGGCCTCGCGGACGGCGGTCGGGCGGGGATCGTACTCCACGCTCGAATGGCCTGCCCGCAGGGGCGGTTGAGGGTACGGGGCGAACTGAGCGTCCGAGTCCGGGTGGGGGGTCCCGGAGAGATCCAGCATGGTTTCAGAGTGTCCTCCCCGGTGCCGGGGCAAACGGGGAGGACTACCTGTTTCCATACCTGCGTACGGGCAAGCGGTTACCCGTACTGCAGCCGTACGGTCGTCCCCGTCCCGTCGTCACGGATGTCGACGTAGGCGCAGACCTGGCGGGCGAACCACAGGCCCTGGTCCGGTTCCAGTTCGGGGAAGGGTGGGGGGACGAAGCCGGCCAGCGGGTCGTCGAGGCGGCGGGGTGCGCGCAGCTCGCAGATGCAGGCGGGCGCCTCCCCCCACATCACGGCGCCGGTCAGGGGGCCGAGGGCGGTGGCCGCCGCGGTGACCGCCTCCGTGAACAACTCGGCGTCCGCGGGCACCAGTCCGCGGGCGGCTGCTCCTCTGCGAACGGCCTCCCGGTACGGCTGGGTGAGCGGTTCCGCGGTGGCCGGGGGCAACGGCAGCGGTACGGAGTCCAGTTCGGCCGCGAGGCGGACGGGGTCCTCGTAGACGGCGGTGTCGGGGTGGGCGCGGCGGGCCGCCTCGATGATGGCCGCGCCGGCGGTGCGGGTGTCGTAGGCGCACAGGGCCGTCGTCGCCAGCGGTGCGAAGAGGAGGTTGGCGAGCGCCTCGTAGCGGATCCACTCGGTGGTCTCCCGGACGGAGCGCCCAGCGCGGCCGTTCCAGACGGGTTCCATGAGGAGGTGGATACGGCCGCCGGGCCCTGCGTGCGCGGCGAGGTAACCGGCGCCCTGAGCCACGGCGTTGGCGGCCGAGCCGGTGTACCACTCGGTGTGCGGGACGAAGGTGACGCACTTCGTGTCGCCCCCGAGGGCGTCGCGCAGCAGGTCCAGCTTGTCGGGGGCGGCGATGGCCACCGGCGGGGGTTCGCCGGGGGCGCCGAGGCCTTCGACGAGGAACGGCAGCGCCGCGGCCACGAACTCGTCGTCCGCGCCGTACACGGCCATGCGGTGGTCGAACGGGGTGGGGGCGGGTGGTGTGCTGGTCATGGTTCTCCGCTCTGTGGGGGGTGGAGGAGCCGGGAGGGGAGCCTGGACGGGGCTCAGTTCTGGGCGGTCACCCAGGCGGCGATCTGGCTGCGGTTGCTGAAGCCGAGTTTGCTGAGGATGCGTTCCACATGGCCTTCTGCGGTGCGGCGGGCGATGACGAGCCGGTCGGCGATCTGCTGGTTGGCGAGGCCCTGGGCGACGAGTTCGGCGACCTCGGTCTCGCGGCGGGTGAGCGTGCTGTCCTGCGGGGGCCGGGATCTGCGGCGGCCACTCGTCTCCCTTGCCGGTGCGGGGCGTCGGGGTTCCTCGTCCTGCGTCGCATACGCCACGAGTTCCGCGAGTCCGAGGGCGCCTCCTTTCTCGTACGACCGCTCGAAGGCGGCCCGTCCCAGGGCGGCCGACGCCCGCTCGCCGCTGTCGCGGCGGATGGCGGCCAGGTGGGTCGAGCCCCAGCGGTCCCGGTCGATGTCGGCCCAGGTGCGGTCGGCGCCGCCGAGCAGGGCGGCCGCGTGTTCGTGGGCGCCCGCCCGGGTCGCGACATGGGCCAGCAGGTCGAGGGTGAGGGCGATGCCGGTGACGTCGTTGACGGCGAGCTTGAGGCGCAGGGCATCGCGGGCGTGCCGTCCGGCCTCGTCCCAGTCCTCCTTCACGGTGTGGGCGAGGGCCAGCATCCGCAGCACGTACGAGCGCACCCACTCCTCGCCGTGCTCCTCGCACAGCCGGCGGGCCCGCTCGCAGACCTCGACCGCGCGGTCGGCCTGGCCCAGGAAGCCCAGGGCGCAGGCGAGTTCGACCTGGTCGAGGCCGTGCAGGCTGAGGTGCTGGCCGGGGACGGGGCCGCGGGCGACGGTGGCCTCGAAGTGGTCGAGGGCGGCGGGCAGTTCGTTGCCGAACAGGCGGATGACGCCGATGACGTAGGCGGCGTGGGCGGCCTCGGCCTTGTCGCCGAGGTGCTCGGCCAGCGCCTGGGCCTCCCGTGCGCGGCGCAGGCCTCCGGCCATGTCCTGGGTGGCGCCCGCCAGGAGGCCGGCCACCCACAGTCCGCGGGCCCGCTCGACGGTCGGTCCGGGGTTGGCGTCGAGGGCCCGCTCCAGCCAGTAGCGGCCCTCGCGGGGTGCGCCGCAGGCGTGCCAGTAGAACCACAGGGTGCCCGCGAGGCGCAGGGCAGCGAGGCGTTCGCCGGGGGCGGTCAGGCTGAAGTCGAGGGCGGCGCGCAGGCCGTCCTGGTCGGCCCGCAGCCGGGCGACGATCTCCCGCTGTCCGGGCCCGAACCAGGCGCGTTCGCAGTCGGCGGCCCGCCGCTGCATCCAGTCGCGCTGACGGCGCCGGGTGGCGTCCTCCTCGCCCTCCAGCTGCCGCAGCCGGTCGAGGCCGTAGTGCCGCAGGGTGTCCAGCAGCCGGTAGCGCACGCCGTCCGGTCCCGTCTCCCTCCCCAGCACGGACTTGTCGACGAGCCCCGCGACCGCCTCCAGCACCTCCTGCGGACGCACCCTCCCCCGGCCTCCGGCCGGGTCGCTTCCCTCGCCGTCCGCGCACACCGCCTCCGCCGTCTCCAGGTCGAAGCCGCCGGGCAGGACGGAGGCCCGCGCCCACACCAACTGCTCCTCGGGGGTACAGAGTTCGTGGCTCCAGTCGACGGCTGCGCGCAGGGTCTGGTGGCGGGGCAGCGCCGCGCTGCTGCCGGCCGTGAGGAGGCGGTAGCGGTCGTCGAGGCGCTCCAGGAGCTGTTCGACACCGAGGACCCGCATCCGTACGGCGGCCAGCTCGATGGCGAGCGGAAGGCCGTCCAGGCGGCGGCAGAGGCGGGCCACGGCGGCGCGGTTGCCGGCGGTCAGCCGGAAGCCGGGGACGACGGCGGCGGCACGGTCGGCGAAGAGGGCGAGGGCGGGGTAGCCGTCGGCCGCGCTGAGATCGCCGTCCGGGTCCGGGACGGGTAACGGCCGTACCTCCATGAGGTGTTCCTCGGTGAGCCCGAGGCGGTGCCGGCTGGTGGCGAGGACACGGACGCCGGTGGTGCCGTGCAGCAGGGCGGCGGCGAGTTCGGCGCAGGCCTGCAGCAGGTGTTCGCAGTTGTCCAGGACGAGCAGCAGGCGCCGGTCCCGTACCTGCTCGACCAGGGCGTCCAGCGGGGGCTGCGCGGAGTGGTCGTGCAGGCCGAGCGCGTCGGCGGCGGCGAGCGGAACGAGCGCCGGGTCGTGCAGTCCGGCCAGGTGCACGAAGCGCACACCGTCCGGGAAGGCCCGTTCCACACGGGCCGCGATGCGTGCGGCGAGCCGGGTCTTGCCCACGCCGCCCGGTCCGGTCAGCGTGACCAGGCGCGCCCTGGCGAGCAGTTCGCGGCCCTCGGTCTGTTCGCCGCGCCGGTCGACGAAGCTGGTGGTCTCGACCGGCAGGTGACGGTCCCGTCGCGGCGCTGATCCGCCCATGATCAGCCTCCCTGGAAACGGAACCTCACTCTTCTCCGCAATCGGCATATATGCACGTTCCCCTCACACCCGCGAGTGCACTTCACCGGAGGGCGCCTGTGCGGTGACGGCTGCGCGTACACTCCGGCCGGTTTTCGCTCTCTTGACCTGTCCATGCCATTCCATGACGATGGGCGGCACCCGCACAGCTAGCTCACAGGCACGTCGCACGAACCACCCCACCTCCCCAGGAGACTTCATGCGACTTCGGACACGAGGCTCGGGCGCCCGCGGCGGCAGACGCACCGCCGCGTTCGCCGTCCTGCTCACCCTCGCCCTCGCGGCACCCGTCTCGGCGACGGCCGACAGCGCCCGCAAGGCGGCACCGTCGGCCGACGACATCCGCCAGTACGAGATCCACGTCGACCACAACACCCGCGTCACCCGCACCGCCATCGCCGCGTCCGGTGTGACCGTGGACGAGGCCGACGAGGAGACGGTGGTCGTCTCCGGGCACGCGGCACAGATCAGCGCACTCCGCCGACAGGGCTACGACGTCTCACCGCTGGGCTCGGCGCCGGACCGCTCCTCGGCCCCGGACGGCGTACGGCTCCACGACTTCCCCTCGGCCGACTCGAAGTACCACAACTACGCCGAGATGAACGCGGAGATCGACCAGCGGCTCGCGGCCTACCCGAACATCATGAGCAAGCGGGTGATCGGCAAGTCGTACCAGGGCCGGGACATCGTCGCCGTCAAGGTCAGCGACAACGTGGCGACGGACGAGAACGAGCCGGAGGTGCTCTTCACCTTCCACCAGCACGCCCGTGAGCACCTGACGGTGGAGATGGCTCTGTATCTGCTGCGCGAGCTGGGCGCCGGTTACGGCAGCGACTCCCGCATCACCAACCTGGTGAACGGCCGCGAGATCTGGATCGTGCCGGATCTCAACCCGGACGGCGGCGAGTACGACATCGCGACCGGCTCCTACCGGTCGTGGCGGAAGAACCGTCAGCCCAACTCCGGCTCCTCGTACGTCGGTACGGACCTCAACCGGAACTGGAACTACAAGTGGGGCTGCTGCGGCGGCTCTTCGGGCTCCACGTCGTCCGAGACCTACCGCGGTGCCGCGGCAGAGTCCGCGCCCGAGGTGAAGGTGGTCGCCGACTTCGTACGCAGCCGGGTGGTCGGCGGCAAGCAGCAGATCACCGCAGGGATCGACTTCCACACCTACAGCGAGCTGGTGCTGTGGCCGTTCGGGTACACCTACTCGGACACGGCGGCCGGGATGACGGCGGACGACGCCGCCGCCTTCAAGGCCGTGGGGCAGAAGATGGCGGCGAGCAACGGGTACACCGCCGAGCAGTCCAGTGACCTGTACATCACGGACGGCTCGATCGACGACTACCTCTGGGGCAGTCAGAAGATCTTCGACTACACCTTCGAGATGTATCCGACGTCCAGTGCCGGGGGCGGGTTCTACCCGCCCGACGAGGTCATCGAGCGGGAGACGTCACGGAACCGGGACGCGGTGCTGCAGTTGCTGGAGAACGCGGACTGTATGTACCGGTCCATCGGCAAGGCGGCCCAGTACTGCAGCTAGCGGCCGGCGGCTAGTCGGCGTCCTCGGCCTCGGTGCCGTCTTCGAAGTAGGCGTCGAGGACCGCGTCCAGCTGTTCGTCCCACTCGCTGAATCGCGCCCTGGCCGTCGCCTCGATCTCGATCGGGTACCAGCGGCGGTCGGGGGTGTGGACGGTGATGGTGAACCGCTTGCCGAAGCGGGGCGATTCGGTCTCCACGGCGCCGATCTCGTCCCAGCGGAACTCGCACTCCTGGTCGTCCAGGGTGAGGCGGACGCCTCTGTGATCGGCGACGATCCTGGCGCGCCGGTCGGAGGCCTCGAAGACGGGCCCGTCGGGGACCTCGTCCTCGTCACCGTCCCCGGAGTCCTCGTCCTCCGCGGCCGGCTCCTGCTCCTCGGCCCCGGACTCGACGTCCTCGTCCTTGAGCTCGGGCTCGGGCTCGGCGGGCGCGGCGTCTTCCGCCTCGACCTCCTCCGGCTTCTCGGAGACGGGTGAGGTGAGCCCGGGAATGAAGGCCGGGTCGAATCCGGCACCGGTCACGGGCTCGCCCTTCAGGGGCTGGCTGCTCGATCCTATGCGCTGCTCCACAGCGGGCAGTATGGTCGAAGATCCTGTGGCGGACACAGCCAGCCCCAACTTCGTTATGAGACGCCTACACGAACAGGCTCAGCACCGCCGCCACCGCGAACCCCACCACCGACAGCACCGTCTCCAGCACCGTCCACGTCTTGAGGGTGTCCCGCTCGCTGATGCCGAAGTACTTGGCGACCATCCAGAAGCCTCCGTCGTTGACGTGCGAGGCGAAGATCGAGCCTGCCGAGATGGCCATGATGACGAGGGCGACGAAGGCCTGGGAGTGGTGGCCCTCGGTCAGGAGGGGGGCGACGATTCCGGCTGTCGTGACGATCGCCACCGTTGCCGAGCCCTGGGCCACGCGCAGGACCACGGAGATCAGGTAGGCGAGGACGAGCACGGGCAGACCCACGTCGTGGAAGGTGTCCGAGAGGGCCTGCGCGACACCGCTCGCCTTCAGGATCGCGCCGAAGACACCGCCCGCGCCGACCACCAGCAGGATGTTGCCCACCGGCTTCAGCGAGGCCGTGGACACCGTCTCCAGGGACTTGCGGGACCAGCCGCGGCGGATGCCCAGCAGGTAGTACGCCAGCAGCAGCGCGATCGTCAGGGCCACGAACGGGTGGCCGAAGAACTCGATCACCGAGCGGCCGGTGGAGGGGTCCAGCGCGATGGAGGAGAAGGTGGCCGCGAGGATGAGGATCAGGGGGGTGCCGATGATGCCCAGCACCGTGCCCAGCGGCACCGGGTGCTCGCGCGGCTCGACGCCCTGCTCCCGCTGCTCGTTGCTGCGATCCATCACCGCGCTCCGCACGGGGGCAGCCAGCTTCGCCTCCGCCGCCGCCTCCACCATGTCCTGCGGTACGGCGACGAAGATGCGGCGGCCGATCCAGGCGGAGAACGCCCAGGCGGCCAGCACCGCCGGGATGCCGCAGACGACGCCCATCAGGATGACCCAGCCGAGCTGCACATGGAGCAGTCCGGCCGCGGCCACCGGCCCCGGGTGCGGGGGCAGGAACGCATGGGTCATCGACAGGCCCGCGAGCAGGGGCAGGCAGTACAGCAGGATCGACTTGCCCGACCGCTTGGCGGCGGCGTAGACGATGGGCGCGAGGACGAAGATGCCCACGTCGAAGAAGACCGGGATGCCGAAGATGAGGCCCGTCAGGCCCATCGCGAGCGGGGCCCGATTCTCGCCGAACAGGCCCAGCAGGCGTGACGCCAACACCTCCGCGCCGCCGCTGACTTCGAGGATCGCGCCGAGCATCGTGCCCAGGCCGATGATGATCGCGACATGGCCGAGGATGCCGCCCATGCCGGTCTCGATGGTGGACACCGCGTCCGAACGCTGGACCGTGCCGAAGAGCTCGGTGACCGACAGGCCCGCCAGCAGCCCCACGGCTATGGAGACGGCGAGCAGCGCGACGAACGGCTGGAGTCTGACCTTGATGATCAGGAAGAGGAGCAGGGCGATACCGATGGCGGCGACGGTGAGAAGGCCGGCCGTTCCGTCGACCAGCAGGAGCAGGCCTCCGGTGTGGGGTGGGGCCACGGGGGCTGGGGCTGTTGCGGCGAGCGGGAGGAACATTGGGGGTCCTCTACGTAAGTGCATAAGGCTCTCGGGCAGGGGGGATCGCGGCACGGCGCCCCTTGGGATGACGGGCGCCGGGCCGTGAGTGCGTACGGTGTGCGGGAGTTGGCTTGCGTGAGTTGAGAGGCCGTCAGCCGAGTACGGCCAGCGCGTCGATCTCGATGAGGAGACCCGCGGGCAGACCGACGTAGACCGTCGTGCGCGCGGCGGGCGGCTGGGTGAGGCCCTGTTCCTCGAAGTAGCTGTTGTAGATGGCGTTCATCTCGGCGAAGTGGTCGACGTCCGTGAGGTAGACGCGGATCATCATCACGTCGTCCCAGCTCGCGCCGCCCTCTTCCAGGATCGCCTTGACGTTGGCGAGGGTCTGGAGGGTCTGTTCGCGCAGGGTCGGACCGGCGGGCGTGGGGGGCTTGCCCTCCTCGGCGGGCAGAAAGCCGACCTGGCCGGCGACCTGCAGGATGTTGCCCTTCCTGACGCCGTGGGAGAACTTCGCGGGCGGAGTGGTGTGGGTCTTGGGGGTGAGCGCGATCTTGTCGGTCATAGGGGGTCCTTCGCTTCGCTGTCCTTCACGGGGGTTCTTCCGGAGTACTCCCCGCTGATCGCGTCGGCCGTGCGGCGCACCAGGGGGAGCAGGGTGAGGAGTTCGTCGGCGGTGACGACGACGTTCGGCGCGGAGACCGACATGGCGGCGACGACCCGGCCGTCGGCACCGCGGATCGGTGCGGCGACGCAGTTGATGGACTCCTCGTGGCCGCCGAGGTCGGTGGCCCAGCCCTGTTCGCGCACCGTGTCCAACTCCCCCAGGAAAGCTGGGGCGTTGGGGGTGGAACGGGAGGTGTACATGGGGTAGTCGAGCTTGTCGGCGAGCGCCCGGCGCTCCCCTTCGGGCAGGTCGGCGAGGAGCAGTTTGGCCACCGCGGCGACGGTGATCGCGACCGGCTTGCCGATCCGCGAGTACATCCGGACCGGGTAGCGGCTCTCCACCTTGTCGATGTAGAGGACCTCGGACTCCTCGTACACGGCGAGATGGACGGTGTGCCCGCACTGCTCGTTGAGGCGTACGAGGTGGGGGTGGGCGATCTCGCGGATGTCGAGGTTCTCCATGGCCTCCTGGGCGAGGGCGATGAGGCGGGCGCCGAGGCGGTAGCGCTGGTCGGACTGGCGGTAGACGAGGCCGTGCTCGTGCAGCGTGCGCAGCAGGCGCAGGGCCGTGGACTTGTGCACGTCCAGGCGGTCGGCGACCTGGCCGAGGTCGGCGGGACCCTCCGCGAGCAGCGGCAGGATGCTGAGCGCGCGGTCGACGGTCTGGCTCATGGCGTACGTACCTCCTCGTCGGCCCGATCGACGGCTCGCTCCACGGCGTGATCATCGGCTTGCGTCCAGCCGGGGCCGAGTCGAAGTTTCCCCCACGCCTCGTCGTCGAGGGCGGCGAGGCGGTCGGCGTGGTGGCGGGCGGGGGGTGGGGCGAGGTCGCCTTGGGCGGTGAGGGCGGCTGCCGCCGTGAGGTGGCCGTGGCGTAGGCGCTCCCTCAAGGGGAGGTTGCGGAGGGTGGCGGAGAGGAATCCGGCGGCGAACGCGTCTCCGGCGCCGATGGTCGCTACGACGTCCACGGCGAGGGCGGGGACGAAGACGCCCGGCGTGGGGGCCGAGGCAGGGGCGGTGTCGCCGGCCCGCGCTTGCGGGGTGCCGCCTGTCTTCGGGTCATGAGCCGCCCCAGCGGCACGACTGCCCGCAGGCTGTGCGGAGCGGCTTGCCGCGGGCGGCACGGCTTGACCGCCGGTCGGTTTCAGGGGCGCGGGGCTGTGACATGTGCGGCTCCGCCGCGTGGGCGCGACCAGCCCATCACCGCCCGCGGCCGACACGAAAGCGGTGGCCCCCACGCGCCCTTGCTTCACCACCAGCACCCCCGGCTCCGGCAGCACCGCGCGCACCGCCTCCGGTCCCCCCGTCACCCCCCATGCCTCCTCCGCCTCGTCCTCCCCCACGAAGACGACGTCGGCGCCGCGCGCCAGTTCCAGCAGCACGCCCGCCCCGTCGGCGTCCGGCCACAGACCCGGCCTGTAGTTGACGTCGAAGGAGATCAGCGGGCGCCCGGCCCGCGGCGCGGTCAGCTCGCGCATCAACCCCAGGCACCCCTTGGACAACGCCGCCGTGATCCCCGACAGATGCAGTACCCGGCCCGCGCGCACCGCGTCCAGGTCCGTGTTGCCGACCGTCATCGCGGAGGCCGCGGAGCCGGTCCGGTAGTACGCCACCTCGTGGGCGGCGGTCGACCGGTCGCCGGCCGTGCGGAAGTAGATGCCGGTCGGGCGCGCCGGGTCCCGCCGTACGGCGGTGACGTCGACGCCGTACGCCCCGATCGCCTCGACGAGGTGGTCGCCGAACCCGTCGGCGCCGACCATGCTCACCCAGCGCACGGAGTGCCCGGCGGCCGCGAGGGTGCAGGCCACGTTGGATTCCGCGCCGCCGATGGCGCGGTCGAAGGAGGGGACGTCGGCGAGGCGACCGGGACGGGAGGGCAGGAACGTGACCATGGACTCGCCGAGCGTGACGACATCGACGACCTCGACGGCACCGGCGCCGTCGGGGGCATTGCAAGGTCCGGTCGCGGTCACGATCGTCGTAACTCCTCGGTGGTGTGGCGGGCGGCGGATGTTCGTTGACCCCGCGTTGGCCGAGATGTTAGACAGCGGTAAGCGATATATGCAATGGATGTTGCAAGCATTGCAACGCACCTGATCAGGGAGGCTCAATGGGCACGGAAGACCTCGCCCGGCTCGCCGGGGAACGCGTCGACCACCGGTTCAAGGGCCTCCCGCCGGACGCCGACGGACTGACCGTGGGCGAGCTGGCCGCCCAGCGCCGCAATCTCTTCACCGGCGGCTTCGTGACCCCCGTCCTCGCCCTGTCGGCCGAGCGCCTGGAGCACAACCTCGCGCTGATGGAGACATATGCGACCCGCCACGGCCTCGCCTTCGCCCCGCACGGCAAGACCACCATGGCCCCCCAGCTGTTCCGGCGGCAGATCGAGCGCGGCGCCTGGGGCATCACCCTCGCGGTGCCGCACCAGGTGCGCGTGGCGCGGGCGTTCGGGACCCAGCGGGTCTTCCTCGCCAACGAGGTCGTCGACACCGCGGCCCTCCGCTGGATCTCGGCCGAGCTCGACGCCGACCCCGAGTTCCGTCTCGTCTGCTACGTCGACTCCGTGCGCGGGGTGGAGCTGATGGACGCGGCGCTGCAGGGGGCCGCCCGCCCGCTGGACGTCGTGATCGAGCTGGCGGCCGGTGAGGGCGCCCGTACCGGGGTCCGTACAAAGGCGGAGTGCGCGTCGGTCGCCGATGCCGTGGCCGGGACGGGGACGCTGCGGCTCGTCGGTGTCGCGGGCTATGAGGGCGAGGTCCCGCAGGCCGACCCGGAGCGGGTGCACGCGTGGCTGCGGCGGCTGGTCGCACTGGCCGTGGACTTCGACAAGGCGGGGCGGTTCGCGGGCCTGGACGAGATCGTCGTGAGCGCGGGCGGCAGCGCCTGGTTCGACGCGGTGGCCGACGAGTTCGCGGAGATCCCCGAACTGTCCGCTCCGGTCCTGAAGTTGCTGCGCTCCGGCGCCTACGTCTCGCACGACGACGGCCACTACCGCAAGCTCACCCCCTTCAACCGGGTCCCGGAGGAGGGTGCCCTGGAGCCCGCCTTCCGGCTCTGGACCCAGGTCGTCTCCCGTCCCGCCGCCGATCAGGCCTTCGTCAACGCGGGCAAGCGGGACGCGGCGTACGACCTCGACCTTCCCTTCGCCCAGGTCGTCCGGCGGGACGGCGCCGAACGCCCGGCCACCGGCATCTCGGTGACCGCGCTGTCGGACCAGCACGCCTGGCTGCGGACGACGGAGGAGGCGGACCTGGAGGTCGGGGACTGGCTGGGCATGGGCCTGTCCCACCCGTGCACCTCCTTCGACAAGTGGCAGCTGATCCCGGTGGCGGAGGCGGACGGCACGGTGGTCGACTACATCCGTACCTTCTTCTAGGAGGCAGGCCGTGGAAGAGCTGGTCATCCGGGACGCGGACGTCGTGGACGGCAGCGGTGAGCCCTCGTACAGGGCGGACGTGGTGGTCGACGGCGGCAGGATCGTCTCGATCGTCAAGGAGGCGGCCGCCGCGGGCTGCCTGCGCCCGAAGGCACGCCGGGAGCTGGACGCGGAGGGGCTGGTCCTCTCCCCCGGCTTCATCGACATGCACGCGCACAGCGATCTGGCCCTGCTCCGGGACCCCGACCACAGCGCCAAGGCCGCGCAGGGCGTCACGCTGGAGGTGCTGGGCCAGGACGGGCTGTCGTACGCCCCTGTCGACGACCGCACGCTCGCCGAGGTGCGCCGCGCGATCACCGGCTGGAACGGGTACGGCGACGACATCGACTTCGACTGGCGCTCGGTGGGCGAGTACCTGGACCGGCTGGATCAGGGGATCGCGGTGAACGCGGCCTATCTGATCCCGCAGGGGACGGTCCGCATGCTGGCCGTCGGCTGGGAGGACCGCGAGGCGACCCCGCAGGAGCTGGACCGGATGCGGCAGTTGGTCGCGGAGGGCATGGAGCAGGGCGCGGTCGGCATGTCGTCCGGGCTGACCTACACGCCCGGCATGTACGCCAAGGACGCCGAACTGACCGAACTGTGCCGGGTGGTGGCCGAGTACGACGGGTATTACTGCCCCCATCACCGCTCGTACGGGGCGGGCGCCCTGGAGGCGTACGAGGAGATGGTGGCGCTTACCCGGGAAGCGGGCTGCCCGCTCCATCTGGCCCACGCCACCATGAACTTCGGCGTGAACAAGGGCCGGGCGCCCGAGTTGCTGTCCCTGCTGGACGAGGCGCTGGCGGCCGGGGCCGACATCAGCCTCGACACGTACCCCTACACGCCCGGCTGCACAACTCTCGTGGCGCTGCTGCCGAGTTGGGCGAGCGAGGGCGGTCCCGAGGCGGTCCTGAAGCGGCTGGCGGACGACGGGACCGCCGAGCGGATCCGGCACCACATGGAGGTCGTGGGCGCGGACGGCTGCCACGGCGTGCCCGTCGAGTGGGACACGATCGAGATCTCCGGCGTGGCGGATGCGGGGCTGGCCGATTTCGTCGGCCGTACGATCCTGCAGTCGGCCGAGGCGCGCGGCGAGGCCCCGTGGGCCACCGCCCGTCAGCTGCTGCTGGCGGACCGGCTGGGCTCGACGATCCTGCAGCACGTGGGCCATGAGGAGAACGTCCGGGCGATCATGCGGCACCGAGTTCACACCGGCGGCTCGGACGGCATCCTCCAGGGCACGAAACCGCACCCACGCGCCTACGGCACCTTCCCGCAGTATCTCGGCCGGTACGTACGGGAGTTGGGCGTGCTGTCGCTGGAGGAGTGCGTCGCCCGTCTGACCTCACGGCCCGCCGCCCGGCTGCGGCTGCCGGACCGGGGCCTGGTCCGCGAGGGCTACCGGGCCGACCTGGTGCTGTTCGACCCGCAGACGGTGGCCGCGGGGTCGACGTACGAGAATCCGCGCACGCTTCCGACGGGCATTCCCTACGTCCTCGTCGACGGCCGCTTCGTCATCGAGGACGGCCGGCGGACGGACGTGTTGGCGGGCAGAGCGGTCCGTCACAGTCCCATGTGACGGATCGCCAACCACCCTCAGGGGCGCGGGGAACTGCGCGACCGGCCACCGCGGCGCCGCAGACGCCATACGGCCGATCGCCCCCCCCCCCGACAGAGGCGCTACGGCTTGGGCAAAGTGCAGCCGGCGGCGCTCAGGTTCAGCTTGTTGCCGGCTCCGAAGCAGGCTGGGATCTGGTAGGTCTCCTCGGCGTAGTTGATGCCCTGGCGGACGGTCACGTTGCCGTTCGCGTCGACCTCGCACGGGTTGTTCTCGGTGCAGCGCTCGCCGTCCTCGTTGCCGGTGTTGTTGACGGCGACGACCTTGCCGGTGGCGTTGTCGACGACGGGCGAGCCCGAGGTGCCGCCGATGGTCTGGCAGGCGGAGGTGTAACGGAGCGAGTCCTTCCAGGTCCAGTCGCCCTCCTTGAGGCGGTAGACGAAGCCGTCGACGTTGCAGGCGTACGTCTTCTTCCAGTAGCCGGAGACGACCGTGATCGCGGTGCCCGCGGTCGGGTGCGTGTCCTGCACGGTGAGCGGGCTGATGCCGTACGTGCTCTTGATCTTCGCGTAGGTCGTGGTGAGCTGGTAGATCGTGACGTCCGTGTCCGTCATCGTCGAGTACGCGACCTTGCTCGCGCGCAGCGTCCCGACCTTGGTGGCGGAGGAGTTGAGCAGGCTGAAGGAACGGCTGGAGGCCTGGTCGACGATGACCTCGCCCGGCTCCGGGAACCCGGTCTCCAGGCAGTGGCCGTTGGTCATGACGAGCGCCGGGTCGGTGTCCGCGGAGTTCGGGAAGCGGACGACGGAGCCGGAGCAGTTGCTGAGCGCCACGGTGCCGGCGAAGTTGACGGCCTTGATGGTGGGCGTGGCCGTCTTCGTCGTCGTCTTGGTGGCCGCGCCGTCCGTGAGCAGGGGCGCCGCGACCGCGGGTGCCATGCCCGCCCCGGTTATCACCAGGGCCGAGAGCACGGCGAGGAGAGGCTTCTTCATGTGGGGGTCCCCTCTTGCGACTTGGGCGACCGGAGATTTTCCGGCCGCCCATAGATTTGACATGTGCATTGTGAGGGGAGAGGGGTGGTTGGGCAAGAACGTATCCAGCCCTACGGCTGCTTGGGACCTTTGGTGCCGCCCTGACCGTGTCCGGGGTTGCGGCCGGAGCGACCCGGACCCGACGCACTCGCGGTGGGGGTGGGCGTCGCCGTGACCGCCGTGGTGGAAGTCCCGGCGGAGGGCTCTCGGGTCCCGCCTCCGGACGCGGACGCGGTACGGCTCGGGGAGACGCTCGGGCTCGGAGAGGCCGCCGGGGCCGATTCCGCCCCACTGCCGGACGACGGGCCGGCAACCACCCCGGCGGAGGACTCCGAAGCGGGCGCCGCCGGGGCAGTGCTCGCCTTCTTGCCCTGCGCACCACCGGAGGGCAAGGAGGAGGACCCGGCGAACGAGAACCCGACGATGAGGGCACCCACGGCACCCCCGGCAACGACAGCCCCCTTGAGGGGCGCGGGGAACTGCGCGACCAGCCCCCACGGACCGCCAGACGCCCGACGGCCGTTCCACCGCCTCCCCGCCGCACGTTTGGGTTTCCGCCGGGAAGGCCTGTCTGCCAGCGGAGGGGCCACATACGTCTCGTCCACCGCCGGAGGCATCTCCCGCGTCTCGTCATACGCGTTCAGCCACCCATGCGCAACGGCCGGATCGGCATACTCCTCGTACGAGGGGACCGACTCCGGCTGCGGGTGGTACACGTTCGGCGGACCCTGAGGTGCCCCGTATTCGTACTCGGGTGGCCTGGACATGACCGCGCATTGTAGAGACGGGCGGGACTCGTGGGACAGCTACCGGCGATAACGGCCCAAACCCCATGTCTCACGTGGCGGATAACACGGGCCAAGACGCGTTACCGGGCCGTAAGCTCCCAGACATGCAGGTGATCCAGTCGACCAAGCTCGCCAACGTCTGTTACGAGATCCGGGGCCCGGTGCTCGAGGAGGCGATGCGGCTCGAGGCGGCCGGGCACCGCATCCTCAAGCTGAACACGGGGAACCCGGCGGCGTTCGGCTTCGAGTGCCCGCCCGAGATCCTGGAGGACATCCTCCGCAACGTGTCGACGGCGCACGGCTACGGCGACGCGAAGGGCCTGCTGGCCGCCCGCCGGGCGGTCGTCATGCACAACCAGACCCTCGGCATCGAGACCGACGTCGAGCACGTCTTCGTCGGCAACGGCGTCTCCGAGCTGATCGTGATGGCCATGCAGGGCCTGCTCGACGACGGCGACGAGGTCCTCGTACCGTCACCCGACTACCCCCTGTGGACCGCAGCCGTCTCCCTCTCCGGCGGCACGGCCGTGCACTACCGCTGCGACGAGCAGTCCGACTGGATGCCCGACCTCGCCGACGTCGAACGCAAGGTCACCGACCGCACCAAGGCGATCGTCATCATCAACCCCAACAACCCGACGGGGGCCGTCTACGACGAGGCGATGGTCAAGGGCCTGACCGACATCGCCCGCCGCCACAACCTGCTGGTCTGCTCGGACGAGATCTACGACAAGATCCTCTACGACGGTGCCACGCACACCCCGACCGCCGCCGTCGCCCCCGACCTGCTGACCCTCACCTTCAACGGCATGTCGAAGGCGTACCGGGTGGCGGGCTACCGGGTCGGCTGGATGTCGATCTCCGGGCCGCGCGCCCACGCGGACTCGTACATCGAGGGTCTGACGATCCTGGCGAACATGCGCCTGTGCGCGAACATGCCGGGGCAGCACGGCGTGGTCGCGGCGCTGAGCGGACGGCAGACCATCAACGACCTGGTGCTGCCGGGCGGGCGGCTGAAGGAGCAGCGGGACGTCGCGTACGAGCTGCTCACCCAGATCCCGGGCGTGACCTGCGTGAAGCCCAAGGGCGCGCTGTATCTCTTCCCGCGCCTCGACCCCAAGGTGTTCAAGATCAAGGACGACCGGCGGATGGTCCTGGACCTGCTGCGCCGCGAGAAGATCATGGTCGTCCAGGGGACCGGGTTCAACTGGTCCGAGCCCGACCACTTCCGGGTCGTGACCCTGCCGTCGGTCGGGGATCTGCGGGACGCGGTCACCCGGATCGGGAACTTCCTCGATGGCTACAGCCAACTTTAGACGAAATCTAAGCTAGGATGGTTTCCTGACAGCACGGGAGGCCATCCATGTACGAACCGATCCGCGCCAAGTCGGTCCACAGCACGATGGCCGGCCCCGCCTCCGACTTTCCGCACCGGTCCCGCGAGGAGGAGCTGGACATCCAGCTCGCGGGTCATCTCGCTGCCCTGCTCGCCGTCACGGACGAGTTGCGGGGCGCTGCCGCTTCCGAGCAGCTGGACGCCGCGGCCGAGCGGCTTGCCGCGCTGGTGGCCCGGCTGCGGGGCGGTGTCACGCCGGTCCGTATGCCCTCGGCACCGTCCGGCGACGACCCCGTCGCCCTGCACCAGCGGGCACACGCCCTCGCGGGACGCGCCCTGGTCGTGGCGGCGTCGCGGGCGGATACGGCGGCTGCGATTCTCGCCGCCGAGCAGATGGACGTACACGCGGCGGCGCTGGAGCCCCGCGAACTCGCGTCCCACTGAGCCCTCCGGGCTCCCTTGACGGCCCCGGTCCGCGTGCACCCGCAGAGACGCGCGGACCGGGAGCCACAGCACTGCGTCGGCTTGGGCGGCGGTGCCTGTTCGCCGTAGGGGTTCCTCTGATTCTGCGGCTGCCGGTTCGTTGTGGCTTGTCGCGCAGTTCCCCTCGCCCCTTGAGGGGCGCGGGGCTGTATCGATATGCGGCTCCGCCGCGTGGGCGCGATCGGCCACGACGGGCCCGCACCCGCACATGGCGAAGGCCTGTCGTGCTGCTTCCGTCGGGGCGGACGGAAGCAGCACGACAGGCCCGAGCCACGTACGTCGTTGTACGCGGCCTCGCCGTAACTCACCGCGGCCGGCCGTGACGATCACTGGTCAGGGCATCCCAACCGGCCGCGGAGCTTTCGCGGAGCGGACCTCAGCCCAGGCGCTCCACCAGCGCCCGGTACTCGTCCCAGAGTTCCTTCGGGGTGTGGTCGCCGAAGGTGTTGAGGTGCTCGGGGACCAGGGCGGCCTCCTCGCGCCAGACCTCCTTGTCGACCGTGAGCAGGAAGTCCAGGTCGGACTCGGAGAGTTCGAGGCCCTTGGTGTCGAGGGATTCCTTGGTCGGCAGGATGCCGATCGGGGTCTCGACGCCGTCCGCCTTGCCGTCGAGACGGTCGACGATCCACTTCAGGACGCGGCTGTTCTCACCGAAGCCGGGCCAGACGAACTTGCCCTCGTCGTTCTTGCGGAACCAGTTGACGTAGTAGATCTTGGGCAGCTTGGACTGGTCCTTGTCCTTGGCGACGTCGATCCAGTGGCCCATGTAGTCGCCCATGTTGTAGCCGCAGAACGGCAGCATGGCGAACGGGTCGCGGCGCAGCTCGCCGACCTTGCCCTCGGCGGCGGCGGTCTTCTCGGAGGCCACGTTGGCGCCGAGGAAGACGCCGTGGTTCCAGTCGAAGGACTCCGTCACCAGCGGGACCGCGGTGGCGCGGCGGCCGCCGAAGAGGATCGCCGAGATCGGCACGCCCTTCGGGTCCTCCCACTCGGGCGCGATGATCGGGCACTGCGCGGCGGGGGTGGTGAAGCGGGCGTTGGGGTGCGCGGCCGGGGTCCCGGACTCCGGAGTCCAGTCGTTGCCCTTCCAGTCCGTCAGATGGGCCGGAGTCTCCTCCGTCATGCCCTCCCACCACACGTCGTTGTCGTCGGTGAGGGCGACGTTGGTGAAGACCGAGTTGCCCCACAGCGTCTTCATCGCGTTGGCGTTGGTGTGCTCACCCGTACCGGGCGCGACGCCGAAGAAGCCGGCCTCCGGGTTGATCGCGTACAGGCGGCCGTCCTCACCGAAGCGCATCCAGGCGATGTCGTCGCCGATCGTCTCGACCGTCCAGCCGGAGACGGTGGGCTCCAGCATGGCGAGGTTCGTCTTGCCGCAGGCGCTCGGGAAGGCTGCGGCGACGTACTTGGACTCACCGGTCGGCGGGGTGAGCTTCAGGATCAGCATGTGCTCGGCCAGCCAGCCCTCGTCGCGGGCCATGACGGACGCGATGCGCAGGGCGTAGCACTTCTTGCCGAGCAGGGCGTTGCCGCCGTAGCCGGAGCCGTAGGACCAGATCTCGCGGCTCTCGGGGAAGTGCGAGATGTACTTGGCCGGGTTGCACGGCCAGGGGACGTCCTTCTCGCCGGCCTCGAGAGGCGCTCCGAGGGTGTGCACGGCCTTGACGAAGAAGCCGTCGGAGCCGAGCTCGTCGAGGACGGGCTGTCCCATGCGGGTCATCGTCCGCATGGACACCGCGACATAGGCGGAGTCGGTGATCTCGACGCCGATCGCGGAGAGGTCCGAGCCGAGGGGGCCCATGCAGAACGGGACGACGTACATCGTCCGGCCCTTCATCGAGCCGCGGAAGACGCCCTTCTCGCCGGAGAAGATCTCCCGCATCTCGGCGGGGTCCTTCCAGTGGTTGGTCGGGCCCGCGTCCTCCTCCTTCTCGGAGCAGATGAAGGTGCGGTCCTCGACGCGCGCGACGTCGGTCGGGTCGGAGGCCGCGTAGTAGGAGTTCGGGCGCTTGATCGGGTCGAGTTTCTTGAAGGTGCCCTTCTCGACGAGCTCCTCGCACAGGCGCTCGTACTCGGCCTCGGATCCGTCACACCAGACCACGCTGTCCGGCTGCGTCAGTTCTGCGATCTCGTTCACCCACGAGACCAGTTCCTTGTGCTGGGTGGGGATGACGGGGGGAGCCGCGATGTCGCGCGCCACGATTGCTCCTAAATGAGGGATTTTTGTTTTGGAGGCCCCGTGGGGGCTGCGACCCGGATGCTTCGTGGCTGGATCTTCAGCGCTCATCCGGTGCCGACCGCACTCATTTGATCATCCGACGCGAGTGCCCATATGTCCAGAGGGCCTCACAGGTGAGCGGAGTGGGGATCGTCACGCGGGAGAGTGTTTCCAAGCGTGTTTTTGCGTGCACGTTGAGTTCATCTGAAGGTTCTTTTGCCCGACGGCCTCAGGCGCCAACTGCCGTGAGATGATGGCCACTCTTGGCCCGTTCTCAGCCCGCACTCATCCGCAACTTACGGTCCCGTAGGTACGATGAAGGGCATGACTGCGCCCGTCCCCGACGCGCCAACGGACACGCCGGCCGCCGGCCGCGGTTCCGACGCGCCTTCCATTCCGCACCAGATCAAACAGCACGCCCAGCAGCTCGCCGAGCCGATCAAGCCGAAGCTCCGCGGCTGGCTCCACCTCGGCATGTTCCCGGCCGTACTCATCGCGGGCCTGGTGCTCACGGCCCTCGCGGACTCGACCAGAGGCCGCATCGCCTGCGGGATCTACGCCCTGACGGCCTGCCTGCTGTTCGGCGTGAGCGCGCTGTACCACCGGGGCAACTGGAGCCCGCGCATGGACGGCGTCCTGCGCAGGCTCGATCACGCCAACATCTTCCTGATCATCGCGGGCACGTACACACCGCTGACGATGCTGCTGCTGCCGGGCGCGAAGGGGCAGTGGCTGCTGTGGGGCATCTGGGGTGCCGCCGCGGCGGGCATCATCTTCCGGGTCTTCTGGGTCGGCGCCCCGCGCTGGCTCTACACGCCCTGCTACATCGCCATGGGCTGGGCGGCCGTCTTCTTCCTGCCGGACTTCATGCGCGCGGGCGGCATCGCGGTGCTGGTCCTGGTGATCGTGGGCGGTCTCCTCTACAGCGCGGGCGGCGTGATCTACGGCATCAAGCGTCCGAACCCGTCACCACGCTGGTTCGGCTTCCACGAGGTCTTCCACTCGTTCACGCTGGCCGCGTTCGTCGTCCACTACGTGGGGATCTCACTGGTGGCGTACCAGCACGGGTAGCACTTCGCAGCACCCCGAGGGCCACGGCTTCACCGCCGTGGCCCTTTTTGCATGCCCAAATCGATTGACAGCTACTACATTTTGAGAGCTACTCTCATTTCATGGTTACTGCCACCACCTTGAACCCTCGCCGTTGGTGGGCCCTCGGGGCTCTGGTCGCGAGCATGCTGACGCTCGGCTTCGACATGACGATCCTCAACGTGGCGCTGCCGACCATGGCCGGCGATCTCGGCGCGAGCACCGGTCAGCAGCAGTGGATGGCGGACGCGTACGTCGTCGTCTTCGCGGCGCTCATGCTCCCCGCCGGGCTGCTCGGCGACCGGTTCGGGCGACGGCTGATGCTGATCGCCGGGCTCGGGATCTTCCTGGCCGGCTCCCTGGTGGGCGCGCTCGCCGGGGACGTGGACTGGGTCATCGCGGCCCGCGCGTTCATGGGCATCGGCGGTGCGCTGGTCACCCCGCTCGCCCTGTCCGTACTGCCGTCGCTGTTCGGCCCCGACGAGCGCACCAAGGCCGTGGGCATCATCTCCGCCGCCTCCGCGCTCGGACTGCCGCTCGGCCCGATCATCGGCGGCTGGCTGCTGAACCACTTCTGGTGGGGCTCGGTCTTCCTGGTCAACGTCCCCATGGCCGCCATCGGCATCGCGGCCTGCGTCTTCCTGCTCCCGGAGACCCGGGACCCCGCCTCCCCCAGGGTCGACACCCTCTCCACCGCGCTCACCGCGACCGGGCTCGGCGCCCTGATCTACGCCATCATCGAGGCGCCCACCCGCGGCTGGGGCGACCCGCTGGTCCTCGGCATGATCGGGGCGGCGGTGCTCCTGATCGCCGCGCTGGTGCTGCGCGAGCGCCGGACGCAGCGCCCCATGCTCGACATGACGCTGCTCGCGCACCGCGGCTTCCTGCTCAACGCGATCGCCGCGACCCTGGTGATGTTCGTCCTGTCCGGTCTGCTGTTCGTGCTGCCGCCGTATCTCCAGGCCGTCCTCGGTCACGACGCCCTCGGCACCGGCGTCCGGCTGCTGCCGATGATGGGCGGTCTGCTGGTCGCCTCCCGGACGGCCCCGCAGGTCGCGGCCCGCTTCGGCGCCCGGGCCACGGTGAGCGCCGGCCTGGTGGTGCTGGCCTTCGCCGCGCTCCTCGGCAGCCGTACGACGGCCGGCTCGGGCTACGGCTTCACCGCGCTGTGGCTGTCGATCACCGGTCTCGGCTTCGGCTTCTCCCTCATCCCCTCCATGACGGGCGCGCTGGACACCCTCCCCCGCGACCGCGCCGGCAGCGGTTCCGGGCTGCTCATGACGCTCCGCCAGGTCGGCGCCGCGATCGGCATCGCCCTGCTCGGCAGTCTGCTCTCCGGCGCCTTCCGGGACCGGCTGGACGTGACCGGGCTGCCCGCCGGGGTCGCCGACACCGCCGGGAACTCCGTCGTCGCGGCGCACCTCGTCGCCGACAAGGCCCACTCCGCCCACCTCGCCGCCTCCGCCGACAGCGCCTACGTCCACGGCATGGGCCTGGTGCTGCTGGTGTGCGGGATCGCCGCCCTCGTGTCGGCGCTGCCGGCCGCCGCGTTCCTGCCGGACACGACGGCCGCCGCACGCAAGGAGCCGCAGGACACCACGGAGATGGCCACCGCCGTGACGGATGCCGGACAATGACCTCCATGACGGCCGCACGTACCCCCTGCTCCCCCGCCGACCGCCCCCAGCTGGGCCTGCGCGAACGCAAGAAGATCAAGACCCGCGAGGCGATCCGCTCCGCGACGTACGCGCTGATCAAGGAGCAGGGTTACGACGCCACGACCATCGAGCAGATCGCCGAGCGGGCCGAGGTGTCGCCGTCCACCGTCTTCCGGTACTTCCCGACCAAGGAGGACATCGTCCTCACGGACGAGTACGACCCGCTGATGGCCGAGGAGTTGCGGGCGCGGCCGGCCGGCGAGTCATGGATCGAGTCGGTGCGGCACGTGATGCGCCTGGCCATCGAGACGAACCACCGGGAGGACCCCGAGGTGGCCCGGATGCGGGCCCACCTCGCCGTCCAGGTCCCCGCCGTCCGCTCCCGCATGGTCGAGAGCATGTCGGCCACCGGTCGCCTGCTGCGCGAGGCCATCGCCGAGCGCCACGGCCTGGCCCCGGACAGCCTCGAGGTCCGCGTCTACGCGATGTCGTTCATCGGCGGCCTCATGGAGGTCTCCATGTACTGGGCGGAGAACGGCTTCGAGGGCGAGCTGAGCGACCTCGTGGACCGCGCCCTGGACGTCATGGAACACGGCCTCCCCACCGAAAAGCCCTGAGCCCGCCGCCCCCACCCATGACATCCTGACCGGGTGAACGGTCCCGAGATCCACGTCGAGTTCGCCCCCGACCTGGCCCTGTTCGTGCCGAGCGAGCGCCGCCGGGGAGCCAGCCCCGTCGCCACCGACGGCGTCTCCTCCCTCGGCCACGTCGTCGAGTCGGCCGGCGTCCCGCTCACCGAGGTCGGGACGCTGTGGGTCAACGGCCGCGAGGTCCCGTACTCCTACGTCCCCACCGCGGGCGACACCGTGCAGGTCCGGCCCGTCGAGCGCCCCCAGCGGGTCCCCGGCGCCCCGCTGCGCTTCCTCCTCGACGTCCACCTCGGCACGCTCGCCCGCCGGCTGCGCCTGCTCGGTGTGGACACGGCGTACGAGTCGACGGACATCGGCGACCCGGCCCTCGCCGCCCGCTCGGCCGCCGAGCAGCGGGTCATGCTCAGCCGCGACCGGGGCCTGCTGCGCCGCCGCGAACTGTGGGCCGGGGCGTATGTCTACAGCACCCGGCCCGAGGACCAACTCCGGGACGTCCTCGACCGGTTCCGGCCCGAACTCAGGCCCTGGACCCGGTGCACCGCCTGCAACGGGCTGCTGAAGGAGGCCACCAAGGAAGAGGTGGCCGACCAGCTGCACGGCGGCACGCACCGGTCGTACGACGTCTTCGCACAGTGCCGGGACTGCGGCCGCGCGTACTGGAAGGGCGCGCACCACCAGCAGCTGGTGGCCATCGTGGAGCGCGCCCTGGAGGAGTTCGCGAACTAGCTCTTCCTCAGATCCGCCTTTCCGCAGGCGAGGCCGTCCTTGTTCGGGTCGAGGCCCAGCGGATCGTCCCTGCCGTTGACCTCCAGGCGGCCGTAGTCGTTCTTCTTCAGCCACGCACAGCGGGACCTGGCCGTCGCCTTCACGCCCGGCGGGAACACGGTCGGCACGCACACGTTGACCGAGCCGTAGTGCCGGTCGCAGCCGGAGATGGTGACGGGGACCTTGACCGACGTGCGCTTCTTGCCGGGCCCTGCGACCCGGCCCGACAGGGAGTCGGCGAAGGAGTGGACGTGGGCGTCGGCGGTGGCGGCGCTCAGGGCCTGCGGGCCCTGGAGGTGCACCCACTTGGCCACTGACGGAACGCCGTTGGCGTCGACCGCGAAGAGCATGTACCAGCCGGGCGGGGCCACGTCGGGGTTGCTGGTGACGTTCAGGTCGACGTTGTTGCCGTCGACGGACAGCGGCAGGTCGACGAACCGCTGGTTCGGGTCCGAGGAGTGGGTGACGGCGGCGGGGCGGATCAACTCGGCCTTGACGACGGGGTGGTCGACGGTGATCCGCTGGGTGTCGCCGTAGTGCCACTCGGTGTTGATCATCGAAGTGATCGTCGGGCGCTCGCCCTTGAGGAGATAGGGCGGCGTGTAGATCGACACGTTGTGGTTCCAGGTGCCGTTGCCCGGGTTGTCGCCGGTCGCCATCACACGGCCGTCGGGCAGCAGGAACGCGGAGGAGTGGTAGCCGCGGGCCTCCGGATCGGCGGCCACCGGGTCGAAGGTGTTGGTGTCCGGGTCGTAGAGCGAGGCCTCGTGGACCGGGTTGGCGCGGTTGTGCAGTCCGCCCCCGGTCTCCAGCACCTTGCCGTCGGGCAGCAGGACCGCGGAGACGTACATCTTGCCCTGGTTGCCGGTCTCGGCCACCGGACCGTTGCCGAGGTCGACCGTGCCCTGCGGGATCGGCGGCCCGGCGACGTACGACGGGTTGGCCTGCTTGAGGTCGATGACATCCGTCAGACGGTTCGCGTCCGGGTTGGAGTCGATGTTGCCGCCGCCGATGGTGAGGACCTTCTGGCTCTGCGCCGGGGGCAGCAGCACGCTCGCGGACTGGTCGCGCTGGTCCTTGTTCTGCAGGCCCGGGACCTGCGTGATCGTGTTGGCGTTGTAGTCGTAGATCGCCGAACCGGTCCCCGGGATGTTGTTGCCGAAGACATGGCTGCCCGAGTAGAACAGGCGGCCGTCCTGCATCAGGATCATCGACGGGTACAGACCCCAGTACGACCAGGTCTGATTGACCTGCCACAGCGCCAGCCACTTCTGCTGGGCCTGCGACCAGTACTCGGCGGTCACCGAGCCGGTCGAGTCCTCGCGCAGACCGCCGAAGGAGACGACGTCACCGTTGCCGAGCTCGGTCGCCGAGGGGTACCAGTGGCCGTCGTTGAGATCGTTGGTCCTGCTGTAGGTCTCGGTCGCCGGATCGAAGATGTAGGAGTCCTTGTAGCCCTCGTAGCCGTGCGAACCGTCCGCCGCCGGGAACGCCTTGTTGCCGCTCAGCACCAGGACCCTGCCGTCCTGGAGCTGGATGTGGCCGGAGCAGAACATGTCCTTCGGGGTCGGGATGACCTTGTAGGAGCCGTCGGCCGGGTTGTAGACCGCGCTGGTGAACGTGCCGGCGTTGAAGTTCTCCTCGCTGTTGCCGGAGCCCGCGATCAGCAGCACCTTGCCGTTGTTGAGGACGACGGAGTGCATGGAGCGGACCGGATTCTGCGTGGGCAGCACGTCCCAGCGGCCGTTCGCGCACTCGTCCGCCGTGCCGGTGCAGATGGCGGGCGGGGTGACGTCGGGGACCTGGTCCATCGTGTAGTCGTCGGTGGTCGCCGAGCCGGTGCCGTAGACGGAGACACCCCAGGTGATGCGGTCGGTACCGGCCGGGATCTCGGGCGTGCGGACCGTTGCCTGGGTCCAACTCCCCTGCATTTCCAGGGTTTTGAGGTCGGTCCAGTACTGCCAGCCGGCGGTGGCGTCGTGCCGGAACAGGGTGATGTTGGCGTCCGGCGTGGTCGTCTTGTACCAGAGCCCGAGGTCGTACTGCTTGCCCGCCGTCACCACCGGCGCGCAGTCCGTCGACTCGGTGATCAGTGCCTTGCGGTCGCCGTCGACGCGACGGGTGAGCGACACCTTCATCGCCTTGGCCCCGCTGTGGGCGTCGCTCGTCGTCTCGAACGTGAAGTCGTTGTCGCCCCAGCCGGACTTCTCCCAGCAGTACGGCATCCCTCCCGTGCCGTCCGTCTCGAAGCCGGGGTTCTTGACGAGGTTGGCCGCCTCGGCGGACTGGGGTGTGGTGAGGAGCAGACCGGCGGTCAGGGCCCCCACCCCGACCAGTGCGGTTCTCCTGCGGTGCTTTTTCACACGGCTCTCCTAGCTTGCGGTGCTCTTCCCGCGGCCCCTGCGCGGGAGGTAGACCAGCGCTTCGGTCCCGACGAAGCGCAGGACGAACGTCGTCACCAGCGCGAGCGCGGTGGCGGTGAGCGCGCCCATACCGAACCGGTTCACGAACAGTGCGATCAGCGGGATGCGCAGCACCAGGTCGGCGTTGGCGAGCAGCGCGAACCGGCCGAGGCGGTCCCACCAGCGTCGATGCGCGCGGCGGTCGCGGAACAGCAGATGCTCGATGAGGACGAAGTTCCAGGCGACGCCGAACTGGTTGGCGAGGATCTCGGCCGGTACGTAGTGCAGGCCGGCGACCGTCAGCGCCCACAGCCCGACCAGGTTCGGCACAAAGCCGCTCGCGCCGATCAGACCGAAGCCCACCATGCGGGCGACGGGCGAGGCGGTGCGCAGGCCGACCAGATGGCGCAGAAAGCGGAAGCCCTCCTGCGCGGACGACTTGGACTCCCCCGCGAAACGGTCCTGGAAGACGAAGGGCACCTCGGTGACCTGGCGGGGGCGGCTGCGGACCGCCAGCTCCAGGAGGATCTTGTAGCCGAGGGGCTTGAGGGCCTCCGCCGCGATGTCGCTGCGGCGGATCGCGAAGAAGCCGCTCATCGGGTCGCTGATGCCGCGCAGTCTGCGCGGGAACAGGGACTTCGTCAGCCAGGTGGCCCCGCGGCTGACGGCCACCCGGTAGCTGCCGGCCAGCCCCGCGCGGCTGCCGCCCTTGATGTACCGCGAGGCGACCACGAGTCCGGCGTTCGCGCGCTCGCCGGTGGCCACCAACTCCGGTACCAGGGACGGCGGATGCTGGCAGTCGCCGTCCATGACGACGATCCAGTCCGACCCGGCCGCCTTCATGCCCTCGACGACGGCCCCGCCGAGACCGCCGACGGGCTCCTCACGGTGCAGCACGGTGACCGGGAAGGGGCAGTCCTTCGCCGCCTCCTGGATCACCTCGGGGGTGTCGTCGGTGGAGTCGTCGACGAAGACGACCTCACAGGGCAGGCGGGAGGGCACCGACTCGGTGATCTGGTGCAGAAGCCGGCGGATGTTCGCGGACTCGTTGTACGTCGGTACGACGATGGTGACGGCGCCGGGCTCGGCGACTTCGACGCCGCGTGCGGCGGGATCGTCGAGCTCCCCGGGGGCGGTGTACTCGTGGGTCATCGGACGCCTCCGGAGGCGGTCTGGATCCGCCGGATCTCGATGCGGTCGGGACCGGTCCCGAAGGTGGCGACCGGCGTGGAGTGCTCGATGGCCGCTCTGACGTTGGGCAGATCCACCGCGTCGCGCCGCACCGTCGGGGAGGCGACCACGTAGTCGAGGTCCTTCCAGCCGTGCGGCATCGTCTTCGTGACAGCCGGGTCGAGGTCGGCCTTGTAGAACCAGATGACGCCGAGCCCGGGCCGGTATCCCTCGTGCACCAGGTCCAGCCAGAGCGCGTCGTCGACCAGGACGCGGGTGTCCTTCGGGTGCGCGACCTCGGTGGCCAGCCACTTGGAGGCGGAGCGGTAGGGGGCGTTGGCGTCGGCGGTGACGGCGGTGCGGTCGCCGTCGTACCACTTCGGGACGGTGTAGGCGCCGGCGGCGAGCGCCAGGACGGCGGCGAGGGTGTAACGGCCGTACGTCGTCCAGCGCTGTTCGTCGGGGCGCCGCCACCTGCGCAGCACGGCGTGGGCGACGGAGGCGATGCCCCCGGCGAGGACCAGCGCGAGGAAGGGCAGCGCCTGGATGACGTACATCGCGGGCAGATAGCCGTTGGGCCGCAGGGCCAGCGCGGTGAGGATCGCGACGGTGAGGGCCGGTCCGGCGAGGGCGCGCGCGGTGACCGACCGGCGCCAGCCGGCCACCAGCAGCAGAGCGCCGGCGAGGCCGCCGAACGGCAGGACGCGGTCGTAGTAGAGCCACGAGTGCAGGACGCCCCAGGAGCCGGAGCCGCGGTCGAGGACGAAGCCCGAACCCGGCCTGGTCATCTGGTACTTGACGCCTTCGAAGAGCGAGACGTGTCCGCCGCCCGGGAACAACTCGCCCTTCAGCAGGGCGAAGAGGGGATAGCTCAGGCCGATCAGGGTGCAGGCCGTGACGGCTCCCGTCACCGCGAACTTGCGGGTGTCGCGGTGGCTGTGCCGCCACATGGTGACGAACAGCGCGGGGAGGACGACGAGCATCGTCTCCTTGGTGAGCACGGCCGTGGCGGCCGCGAGGCCCGCGCCGAAGTGGTGCCAGAGGTGGCGGCTCGGGGAGGCGGCGAGGGTGAAGGCGAGCAGCGTCCACATCACCGCGAGGTTGTCGAGGAAGATCTCGCGCTGGAGGACGACGGAGAGCGGCGAGAGGCCGAACAGAACCATCGCGAGCCCGGCGGCCCAGCGCGGGAGGGACAGGCGGCGGGCGAGGACGAAGACGAGGACCGCGCTGACCGCGGAGACGATCAGCATCACCGCACGCATGGAGCCGACGGTCATCGAGCCGGGGCTCAGCCAGGACGGGATCCAGGTGAGCAGGGCTATCTGGATCCAGCCGAGGGGCGGATGGTCGTACCAGTAGGTGTAGTGGGCCAGGCCCCTGCCCTGCTGGACCGCCCAGGCCTGGGCGAGGTAGGTGCCCTCGTCGTCGCTGAGCGTCGGGTAGTCGGCGATGTTCCAGCCCTGCACGACGAGGATCGCCACGAGGAGCGCGCCGCACAGCAGGAGGTCGGGGCGGGAGGAGCGGAGGCGTCGGGGCGGGGCCGTCAGGCCGGCCGAACCGGTTTCGGGCGCAGGCTGCCGCTGCGCGGGGACCTTCGGAGTGGTCACCGCGGGAAGGGTGGAGGTCACGCAGGGACGTCCTCTCGGAGTACCGCTGTGTCGTTCAGATGTGCGCCGACGTGGCTGGTCAGCTCCCAGTCGTTGCGGCCGCGCTGCTCACGCCATACGGCGCGGATCGCGGCCCCGGCGAGGAGGACCTGGTAGAAGGGGCCGCCCACGACCAGCTTCAGGTAGTGGGCGAGGCGGACGCGAAGCCCGTACTGCTTGCCGAAGTCGTGCAGCCCGACGACCTCGAAGACGAAGGTGACCGCCGCGGTGACCAGCGGCAGGAAGGTGAGGAAGGCGACCCCGACGGGCACGTCCAGGAAGAGCGCGACCGCCGCGTTGAGCGGGATGATCACCCCGGAGAAGGCCTGCAGGAACGGCGTCATCAGTGTGTACCGGGCGAGCAGCCGCTGCCCGAAGCCCGGGAGCTGCTTCCAGTCCTTCTTCCGGTAGACCTGGAGGAAGCCCTGGTTCCAGCGGGTGCGCTGCTTGAGCAGCGACATGAGGCTTCCGGGTGTCTCCTCCCGGGTCACCATGTCGGAGTCGTAGGCGACGACGACCTTCTTGCCGACGCTGGACAGCCGTACGCCCAGGTCGCAGTCCTCGGCCAGACAGTCGGGGTCCCAGCCGTCGGCCTTCCTGAGCACGTCCGTCCGTACGAAGACGGTGTTGCCGCCGAGCGGGATGAACCCCTTCTGCGCGTGCAGGTGCAGCCGGGAGCGGAACCAGAAGAAGTACTCCAGGCAGTTGCGCAGGGAGTACCAGCTGGAGTGGAAGTTGATGAGCTGGACGCCGCCCTGCACCACGTCCGCGTGCGTGGTGCGGAAGGCGTGGTCGACATGCGCGAGGAGCTCGGGGTGGACCTGGTCCTCGGCGTCGAAGACCCCGACGACATCACCGCGGCAGTGCGGCAGCGCCGTGTTCATGGCCTTCGGCTTGTTCTTCTTCTCATGGGTGTCGACGACGACACGGACGCGCGGGTCGCGCGCGGCCGCCTGCTCGGCGACCTCCGTGGTCGCGGGGTCGTCGTGCCCGACGATGACGATGATCTCGAAGTCGGTGTGGGTCGACTCCAGCAGACGCTGGATGGTGTGGTCCAGCACGGCCTGTTCGTGCCGGGCCGGCAGCAGCAGCGAGAAGGAGACATGCTCGTCCCCGTCCGGCCTGCTGAAGCGGGTGGAGGCGAGCACTTCGGGCGTTCGCCACGCGTGCATCTGCCACCACAGGGTGAAGGCCGCCATCCAGAACAAGGCCAGTGAGACGGCAGCGATGAAGACAGACGTCAGCAACAGATCCCCCCAGATCCCCAATGCCCCCTGCCGCGACAGACGTCACATCTGTCGCGGAACTGTGTAGACATTAAGGGTGATCTGTGAAGTCTGTAGGCCGTTTCAATGAAGAACGCATTTCTTCACAACGGGTCCCGAGAGTGAACAATTCGAACACCGCTTACGTAACTGCCCCTTGCCCGCTGCCGTTTCAGCTGGTCAGCGCGGTCCGCAACCGTTCCGGATCGGTGGTCGGGGCATCGCAGGTGAAGTTACGGCAGACGTAAGCCGCAGGTTGACCCTGCTGCAGCGGCCGGTCGACGAGGAGCGGAAACTCGTCACTCTCCGGAAGTCCCACGGCCACGACCGCGCCCGGGGCGTTGCCCAGAAGTGCCGTGCGGTGCAGGGTCTTCGTGGCGGGGTCGTCGAGCGCCGGGCCGACGATCGCGACCTCCCGCGGCCCGTCGAGGAGGGCCTCGGCGACGGCGAGCCCCCAGCCGATGAAGCGCGGCACCCGCGGCCCGAGCGCCTTCACCACGCCCAACGCCCTTTCCGCGGCGGCCCGATGGACGTTGACATGAGCCGCTGCCGCGGCGGGGGCCCCGGTGTGGGCGGCATAGCTCAGCAGGGCGCCCGCGGCGGCGGTCCAGCCGGACGGTGTGGCGTTGTCGGTGGGGTCCTGCGGCCGGCGGATCAGCTGCTCGGCGTCGGCGGCGGTGTCGTAGAGGCTGCCGGACTCGGCATCGACGAAACGGGCGAGGACATGGTCGAGCAGGAACCCGGCGAACTCGAGCCAGACGCCCTCGCCGGTGACGGACGCGAGCGCGAGGAAGCCCTCGGCGACGTCGGCGTAGTCCTCCAGCACCCCTGCGTTGGCGCCGGCCCGGCCGTCCTTGCTGGTACGGGCGAGGCGGGCCTGCTCGTCCAGATGCAGCCGTACGAGGAGATCGGCGGCGCCGACCGCGGCCTCGACCAGGTCGGGGCGGTCGAAGTAGGCGCCGGTCTCGGCGAGGGCGGCGATGGCGAGACCGTTCCAGGCCGCGACCACCTTGTCGTCGCGGCCCGGGGCGGGACGCTCGCTCCGCCTGTCGAGCAGTCGCTCACGGATGGAGGCGATCTTCTCGGCGTCGAACAGGCCGTCGTGCTGCGGGAGTTGGAGGACGGACTGGCCGTGCTCGAAGGTGCCTTCCTCGGTGACGCCGAAGTGGTGGGCGGCGAGCCGGGCGTCCTCCTCGCCGAGGACTTCGGTGAGCTGCTGGGGCGTCCACACGTAGTACGCGCCCTCGACGTGCCTGCCCGTGCCGTCGTCGCTGTCGGCGTCGAGAGCGGAGGCGAAACCGCCCTCGGCGGTGCGCAGTTCACGGACCATGAAGTCGGCGGTCTCCAGAGCGACGCGACGGGCGAGCTCGGAGCCGGTGGTCCGCCACAGGTGCGCATACACACGGCACAGCAGGGCGTTGTCGTAGAGCATCTTCTCGAAGTGCGGGACGACCCACTCACGGTCGACGGAGTAGCGGGCGAAGCCGCCGCCGAGCTGGTCGTAGATGCCGCCGCGGGCCATGCGCTCGCAGGTGTCCACGGCCATCTGCAGGGCGCCCTCGGCGCCGGTCCGGGCATGGTGGCGCAGCAGGAACTCGATCACCATGGACGGCGGGAACTTCGGTGCGCCGCCGAACCCGCCGCGCTGCGGGTCGTACTCACGGGTCAGCCCGAGCAGCGCCTGTGCGAGCTCCTCCTCGCCCGGGACCTGTGCGTCGCCGTAGGAGATCTCCCGGCCGGCGAGGTCCCGCACGATCTTCCCGGCGACCTCGGCGACCTCGTCCCGCCGGTCGGACCACGCGGAGCGGACGCCCTCCAGGACCTGCCGGAAGGAGGGGCTGCCGTGCCGCGGCACGGGCGGGAAGTACGTGCCGAAGTAGAAGGGCTCGGCGTCCGGCGTGAGGAACACGGTCATGGGCCAGCCGCCCTGGCCGGTGGCGGCCTGGACGGCCTCCATGTAGACGGCGTCGACGTCGGGGCGCTCCTCGCGGTCGACCTTGACGCTGACGAAGTGCTCGTTGAGGAAGTCGGCGGTGGCCTGGTCCTCGAAGGACTCGTGGGCCATGACATGGCACCAGTGGCAGCTGGAGTACCCGACGCTCAGCAGGACCGGTTTGCCGCTCTTGCGCGCCTCCTCGAAGGCCTCGGCCGACCAGGGCCACCAGTCGACGGGGTTGTCCGCGTGCTGGAGCAGGTAGGGGGACGTCTCGTGAGCCAGTCGGTTCGGCATGAGGTCCATCCTGCCGCAGTACCCCCGGTGGCACGCGCCAGGCCTGTCCCGGACGCCGGTGATCGCTGCCCTCTGTCGCTCGCGGCTTCCCCGAAGGACACTCGTACGCAAAGGAGTTGCCGCCGGAGGGGGACGTGACATGCGGGACAGCCATCGGGTGGATGCCGAACGGCTGTTGGCCCGGGCCGTGGAGGAAGAGGTACGACGCTCCGGCGGACGCACCGACGGAGCGGTGCTGCTGTCGCGGTCGCGCGGCGCGCTGGACGCGATGGCGGAGACGGCCGCCGAGGAGTACGAGGCCTACACGCGGGCGCTGGACGAGGCGGAGGGCGACCGGCTGACCTTCGGGCAGAGGTACGCGAAGGAGGGGGCCGGGACTCCCTTGCTGGTGGCGGTTGTTGCGGCGGTCGCTGCGGCCGTGGCCGACCTGGCCTTCGGCACGGACACCGGTACGGCGGTGGGGGCGGGCGTGACGGTCGGCGTGGTCGGCGCCGCGGCGACCGTGATCAAGGTGGCCGGTTCCCATCTGCCCGCCGCCCACCACCGGGCCGGCGCCGCGAACCAGCCCGGCGGTCCTGAACAGCTGCGGCTGCAGTGGCTGACGGCACTGGAGGTGCGCGGCATCCGGCCGTTCCTCGACCAGCAGCGGGTGCGCGCCGCGTCCACCGGCCCGAAGAAGCCGGGACCGCAGCTGCGGGGCACCGACAAGAGCGCGGCGGCCCGCGGGCGGAATGTGCTGGCGCAGTCGTTCGCCCAGCTCCCGGAGCCCGCCGGGGCGTTCGCGGGGCGGCGGCAGGACATGGCACGCATACGGCAGTGGGTGCAGGCGTCCCGCGCGAGCACGGACACCCGCCCCACGGTGGTGATCCTGCACGGGGCGCCCGGCAGCGGCCGTACGGCCCTCGCGATGCGGGCCACGCACGACCTGAAGGACTACTTCCGCGGCGCCTGCGTGGTCGACCTGCGCGGCGGCAGCCCCAAGGAGCCGCCGCTGTCCACCCGGGACGCCCTGCTGCACCTGCTGAACCGGCTCGGCGCGCCCCGCGAGCAGCTGCTGTTCCGTGAGCGTTCCTCCCCGGACCAGCAGGTCAAGCGGTTGAGCGAGCTGTACCACCAGCATCTGACGGGCCTGCCGGTCACGGTCGTCCTGGACGACGCCTCGGACTCCGAACAGATCCGTACGCTCGTCCCCGAGCGCTCCGACAGCCTGGTCCTGGTCACCGCCCGCGAGCCCCTCGAACTCCCCTCCGACCTGCAGGCCCATGTCCATGAGCTGCCGGTCGAGGCGCTGGACGCGGCGGGCGCGGAGGAGCTGCTGGACGCGGCGGCGCAGGACAGCTCGGGGCCGTACGACGCCGATGCGGCGGACCGTATCCGGGAGCTGTGCGGCGGGCTGCCGCTGGCGCTGAGCATCGCCGGTTCGTCGCTGGGCCCGCGCTCGCCGCGGCAGCTGGCCACGGATCTGGCGGCGTACGGCCCCGTGGAGCCGATCGAGCGTGTGCTGTGGCTGCGCTACACGGACCAGTCGGAGGCGGCCCGCCGGCTGCTGCGCCGGCTGGCGCTGGCCGGGCGGGCCTCCCTCGGTGCCGCCGCGGCCGCCTCCCTGCTGGCGACGGACGAGACGGAGGCGACCCGGCATCTGGTGGCGCTCTCCCGGGCCGGCCTGATCGACCATGTGCGCGGCAGCCGCTACCGCCTCCACGACCTGGTGCGGGCCTTCGCCCATGCCCGTCTGCTGGACGAGGAGGAGGCGGGCGAGCGCACGGCCGCGCAGGAACGCCTGATCGTGAACTACGCCGACCTCGCCGACTCGGTGCTGCGGCTGGTCGACGGCAACATGTCGACCCGCTCGGACCGCTTCAGCCCGCACGGCTTCACGTCTCTGGACGAGGCGCTGCGCTGGCTGGACGACGAGTCGAGCTTCATCACCTCCACGCTGCGGCACGCGGAGGGCGTGAACCAGGCGGCGGTGCTGAATCTGCTGGGCGCGCTGTGCGACTACTGCCTGCTGCGCGGCGACCTCTACCGTCTGGGCGAGATCAGCGAGCTGGCGCAGGCCGTCGACCAGGGTCTGCTGGTCCGCTCGGTGCAGTGGCGCACCGGCATCGCGGCCCGTCAGCTGGGTGAGCTGGACAAGGCGCGGACGACGCTGACCTCGGTGGTCGACCTGTACATGGAGGCCCACCACGACGCGGGCGCGGCCCGTGCCCTGTGCTCCCTGGGCATCACCCTGCACCACCAGGGCAACCTCACGGAGGCGGCGGTGAAGCTCCGCGAGGCGCTGGAGCTGCAGGCGGCCCCCGAACTGGCGACGGACCGCGGCTGGACGATGCACGCCCTGGCCGCGGTGGAACGGGACCGCGGCCATGTGCCGGAGGCACTGGGGCTGCTCTCCGAGTCTCTGGTCCTGCACCGCGCGAACGAGTCCGTGCACGGCGAGGCGTGGGCCCATTTCCAGCTCGGCCAGCTGTCCCTGCGCATGGGAGACGTCCCGCGCGCCGAGTCCGAGCTGAACGCGGCCCTGGACCGCTACGGCCGCACCCGCGACGCCCGCGGCGAGGCCTGGGCCCTCACCCAGCTGGCCCGGGCCCGCCTGGTCGCCGGCGATCCGTCCCAGGCGGTGGACGGCCTGCGACAGGCGGCGTCCCGGCACCGGGACAACGAGGACGCCCGTGGCGAGGCCTGGACGGTCTACTACCTGGGCCAGGCCCTGGAGGAGACCGGCAACCTCGATCACGCGGTCCGCGAACTGGAACGCTCCCGCACGATGTTCTCCCGTATGCGCGACGTCTACGGCCTGGCCTGCGCCCGCCACCACTCGGCGAGAGTCACCCGCGACCAGCGCGCCGCCCAGACGGGCTCGCTCAGGAACTCCGGTTTCGCCCGCCAGCTCCTGGTCGACGCCCGCGCCGACTTCCAGCGCATCGGCGTCGCCCACGGCGAGGCATGGACCTGCCTGGAACTCGCGGTCGTGGACGCGGGCAATGCCCGTAGCCAGCAGGCGCTGGCGCTGTGCGACGACGCGGTGGAGCTGTTCACCTCGTACGGCGACCAGCGCGGCGCGGACTGGGCGCGCTTCCTGCGCTGCACCCTGCTTCCCTACGCGGCCCCCGGCGGCGTGGAGATCGGCACGGCGGTCGCCCAGGAGGAACTGGCCCAGCTCTCCCGCTCCGGCCATCCCCTGCGGGACCGGAAGCTCGACGACTACGTGGAGGCGTATCAGCTGCTGCTGGAGCGGGGCGTGAACCTGGAGGAGGGCTGGCAGGCCTGGCGGCTCGGGATGGTGCCGAGCCGGCATGCGCGGGAGGTGATGGGGGTGGCGGTACCGGCCAGTCACTGACCGCCGGCCACCCCCGCTCCCACTGCGTCAGCTCCGGCGTGCCTCGGAGTCGGCAGCGGACTCCGCGGTCCCGGCATCCGCGTCGGCCGGCTCCTTGAACTTCACCTTGCCCATGTGCCGGTTCATCGACTTCATCAGGGCCCACACCGCCAGGGCCATCGCCGCAAAGACGATGAAGCCGAGGACGCCGGGGGTGACCTTGTTCTCGTCCACCTCCTTGGCGAGGGGGACGAGGTGCGTCATTGCCAGGCTCACGCTTGCGCTCATGTCAGGCATTGTCGCGGACGCCCGCGAAGAGGTCGTCCTCGGGGAGGGAGGTATCGACGAGCGACTTCGCCAGCTCGTACTCCTCCGTCGGCCAGACCTCCTTCTGGATCTCCATCGGGACCTTGAACCAGCCGCCGTCGGGGTCGATCTGCGTGGCGTGGGCGATCAGCGCCTTGTCGCGGATCTCGAAGAACTCGGCGCACGGAATGTGCGTGGTCAGCGTGCGTTCTACCCGCTCGAACTCGCTCCAGCGCTTGAGCCAGTCCGCGTACGGCGACTCCAGGCCGCGGTCCAGCAGCGCGTTGTGCAGCGCCTCGGTGCGGGGGCGGTTGAAGCCCTGGTTGTAGTAGAGCTTGAGCGGCTGGTAGATGGGGCCGAACTCGGACTCCGGGTACTTCTCGGTGTCCGCCGCGCCCTCGAACGCCACCATCGAGATCTTGTGGGTCATGATGTGGTCGGGGTGCGGATAGCCGCCGTTCTCGTCATAGGTGGTGATCACCTGGGGACGGAAGGAACGGATCTGCTTCACCAGCTCGCCGGCCGCCTTGTCGACGTCCTCCAGGGCGAAGCAGCCCTCGGGCAGCGGCGGCAGCGGGTCGCCCTCGGGCAGGCCGGAGTCGACGAAGCCGAGCCACTCCTGGCTCACCCCGAGGATTTCGCGGGCCTCGTCCATCTCCTTCTTGCGTACCTCGTGGATGTGCTCCTCGATGTACTTGTCGCCCTGCAGCTTGGGGTTGAGGATGGAGCCGCGCTCCCCGCCCGTGCAGGTCACGACCAGCACGTCCACCCCCTCGGACACGTACTTCGCCATGGTGGCCGCGCCCTTGCTCGACTCGTCGTCGGGGTGGGCATGCACGGCCATCAGTCGCAGCTGGTCAGTCAAGACTCAATCCTCGGTAAGTCGGCGCCCGGTGTGAACCGGCGCGATCGGCGGCTTCTATAGTGACCGAATCCGGGGGAGAAAAATTCCGTGGTCCGGTTTGGGAGAGGACGATCATGAGTACGGCGAGCACGCGGCTGCCCGAGGGCCGCTACGGCCGCTCCTCGGACGAGCGCGCCGACCGCAAGCTCAAGATCGCCGGGGCTGTGCTCGGGACCTTCCTGCTGCTGCTGATCGGCTACTTCGCCTACCACTACGTCGCCCAGAACAAGATCAGCGCCGAGGTGATCACCTTCGATGCGCAGAAGGACTCGGTGAAGGTGCATCTGGAGGTCCGCAAGGACGCCGGCACCTCCGGCTACTGCACCATCCGCTCCCAGTCGAAGGACGGGGCGGAGGTGGGCCGGGCCGACTTCCGTTTCGGCGGGCACGCCACGCGCATCGACCGGGTCGTCACGCTGCGTACGACCTCCGAGGGCACCACGGCGGAACTTCTCGGCTGCCACGCCGACTGACGTCAGCCGGAAATACACAAGACGTGACCTGCATTGATGCAATTCTGGTGGCTTATGTCCTCCCCCTTCAGCCGCTGAATTGTTAGGCTCGTGGTTTCGCCCATCCGTGAAGGACCATTCTTCTGGGTAGGGCGATGCTTTGTATTCCCAGTACCTACGAGGAGCACCTGTGACCCAGACCAGCGAGAACGTCACCTGGCTGACCCAGGAGGCGTACAACCAGCTCAAGGCCGAGCTGGAGTACCTGTCTGGTCCTGCGCGCACGGAGATCGCCGCCAAGATCGCGGCCGCGCGCGAGGAGGGCGACCTGCGTGAGAACGGCGGGTACCACGCGGCCAAGGAAGAGCAGGGCAAGCAGGAGCTCCGTGTGCGCCAGCTGACCCAGCTTCTGGAGAACGCCAAGGTCGGCGAGGCCCCGGCCTCGGCGGACGGCGCCGTGGCCCCCGGCATGGTCGTGACGATCGCCTTCGACGGCGACGAGGACGACACGATGACCTTCCTGCTCGCCTCGCGCGAGTACGCGAGCTCGGACATCGAGACGTACTCGCCGCAGTCCCCGCTGGGTTCCGGCGTGATCGGCCACAAGGTCGGCGAGGACGCTGAGTACGAGCTGCCGAACGGCAAGAAGGCTTCGGTGACGATCCTGAAGGCCGAGCCCTACACCGGTTGATCCGGTCTGCACGTCCTTTGGTGCCCCCGGCGTCGTGGTGACGCCGGGGGCGCCTTCGTTCCGTCGGTCACGCCGTCGCCGAGCGGTACTTCCGCACCGCCAGCGTCCTGAATATGACGATGATCAGGACCGAGTAGATCAACGAGGCCCACACGGGGTGCGCCATGGGCCAGGCGTCCGAGGGCGAGACGCCGGGGTTGCCGAAGAGCTTGCGGCAGGCCTGGACCGTCGCGCTGAACGGGTTCCACTCGGCGATATGACGCAGCCAGGGGGTCATACGGCTGGAGTCCACGAACGCGTTCGAGATGAACGTGACGGGGAACAGCCAGATCAGACCGCCGGAGGTGGCCGCCTCGGGCGTGCGCACGGACAGACCGATGACCGCGCCGATCCAGGTGAACGCGTAGCCGGTCAGGAGCAGCAGGCCGAAGGCGCCGAGCACCTCACCGATGTTGGTGTGGGTACGCCATCCGACCAGCAGGGCGACCATGGCCAGCACGAACAGCGTGAGGGCCGTCTGCACCAGGTCGGCCAGCGTCCGTCCGGTCAGCACCGCGCCGCGTGCCATGGGCAGCGAGCGGAAACGGTCGATGAGCCCCTTGTGCATGTCGTCGGCGATGCCCGCGCCCGCCCCCGCGGTGGCGAAGGTGACCGTCTGGGCGAAGATGCCGGCCATCAGGAACTCGCGGTAGACCTGGGGGTCCGTGGTGCCGCCGATGTTCATGGAACCGCCGAACACATAGCTGAACAGCACCACGAACATGATCGGCTGGATGAGGCCGAAGATGACCATCTCGGGGATCCGGGACATGCGGATCAGATTGCGTTTGGCAACGACCAGCGAGTCGCGGATCGACTGGCTGACCGGGTTCGCGGGCGGCGCGACCCGCACGGCGTCGGTGACGGCGCTCACTTGGCTGCCTCCTTCTTCTGCTTGCGGTCCTTGGTCTCCGCGGGCGTGCCGCTCTCCTCGTCCTTGACCTCTGCCACGTGTCCCGTCAGGGACAGGAAGACGTCGTCGAGGGTGGGGCGGCGCAGGCCGATGTCATCTATCTCGATGCCGCGGGTGTCGAGCTCCCGGATGACCTCGGCGAGCAGCTTCGCGCCGCCGGCGACGGGCACGGTGAGCTTGCGGGTGTGCTCCTCGACGGTGAGCTCGCCCTTTCCGAAGCCGGTGAGGATCTCGCCTGCGGTCGACATGTGTTCACGCTCGTGCACCACGACCTCGACGCGCTCGCCGCCGGTGCGGGCCTTGAGCTGGTCGGAGGTGCCACGGGCGATGACATGGCCGTGGTCGACGACCACGATGTCGTGCGCGAGGTGGTCGGCCTCCTCCAGGTACTGGGTGGTGAGCAGCAGGGTCGTGCCGCCGGAGACGAGCTGTTTGATGGCCTCCCACAGCAGCTGGCGATTGCGGGGGTCGAGGCCGGTCGTCGGCTCGTCCATGAACATCACGGGCGGCGAGACGACCAGGGCCGCGGCGAGGTCGAGTCGGCGGCGCATGCCGCCGGAGTAGGTCTTCGCGGGCCGGTCTGCGGCCTCCGCGAGGTCGAACTGGTCCAGCAGCTCTCCCGCCCTGGCCTTCGCGGCCCTGGCCTTCATCTGGTACAGCTGGCCGACCATCTGCAGGTTCTCGCGGCCGGTCAGATACTCGTCGACCGCGGCGAACTGGCCGGACAGGCCGATGGAGCGCCGCACCTCGTTGGGCTGCTTGAGGACGTCGAGGCCGGCCACGACCGCCCTGCCGCTGTCGGGGCGCAGCAAAGTGGTCAGGCAGCGGACCGCCGTCGTCTTGCCCGCGCCGTTCGGCCCGAGCAGGCCCAGCACGGTGCCCTCGGGGACATCGAGGTCGACGCCGTCCAGAGCCCTTACGTCACCGAAGGTCTTGACCAGGCCTTCGGCATAGATGGCGCCTGGCATATGAGTCTCCACGTCGTCGGGGATGCTTCGGAAAGCCTTGGGTTGCGCACTTGCACCGCCTGTCGGGTGGCGTGACAGGCGGCCGTCACGACACACACCGTAACGCGATGTATCGCGTCTCTCAACGCATTTACTCGATCGAGTGGCGAAGAGCTCCTGACCTGGGGTTCCTGCTCGGCCCGGTCGCCGGGCGGCTCAGTCGATGACCGTGTAGCCCGCCTCGCGCAGTGCCCGGCCGACCTCGGCGCAGTGCTCCCGCCCCTTGGTCTCCAGGTGCAGTTCGACCTCCGCCTCCGTGAGCCCGAGCCGTGGGTCGGTCCGTACGTGACTCACATCGAGGACGTTAGCGTCCACCACTGACAACACCCCGAGAAGCGTCGCGAGGGCCCCCGGCCGGTCCGTCAGCCGCAGCCGTACGGCCAGGTAGCGCCCCTGCGCCGCCATGCCGTGACGCAGGACGCGCTGCATCAGCAGGGGGTCGACGTTCCCGCCGGACAGCACCGCCACCACCGGGCCCTCGAAGGCTCCCGGCTCGCTCAGCAGCGCCGCGACGGGGCTCGCACCGGCCGGTTCGACGACCAGCTTGGCCCGCTCCAGGCACAGCAGCAACGCGGTGGACAGGGCGTCCTCGGAGACCGTGCGGACCTCGTCGACCAGCTCGCGGACAATCTCGAACGGCACGTCGCCGGGCCGCCCGACCTTGATGCCGTCGGCCATGGTCGCCGGGTGCTCGACCGACACCGGGCGCCCGGCCGCCAGCGAGGGCGGGTACGCCGCCGCACCCTCCGCCTGCACACCCACGATCCGTACGTCCGGCCGCAGCGCCTTCACCGCGATCGCGATGCCGGCCGCCAGGCCACCCCCGCCGATGCCGACGACGACGGTGCGCACCTCCGGGCACTGCTCGAGGATCTCCAGTCCGACCGTGCCCTGGCCCGCGATGATGTCCGGGTGGTCGAAGGGGTGGATGAACACCGCGCCGGTCTCGGCCGCGTACGCCTGCGCGGCGGCCAGCGTCTCGTCGACCACCTGCCCGTGCAGGCGCACCTCGGCGCCGTACTCGCGGGTGGCGCTGATCTTCGGCAGCGGGGCGCCCTTCGGCATGAACACCGTCGCCCGCACGCCGAGCAGCGAGGACGCCAGCGCGACGCCCTGCGCGTGGTTGCCGGCGCTCGCCGCCACCACCCCGGCGGCCCGCTCCTCGGGCAGCAGCCCGGCGATCCGGACGTAGGCGCCGCGCAGCTTGAACGAACCCGTGCGCTGAAGGTTCTCGCACTTGAAGTGCACCGGCGCGCCCACCAGCTGGGACAGATGCCTGCTGCCCTCCATCGCCGTCACCCGCGCCACGCCCGAGAGCATCTTCTGGGCGCCCCGCACGTCGTCGAGGGTCACGGGCCGAAAGGAGTCAGCCGTGCTGTAGCTCATGACTCAAGCATCGCAGTTCACAGGCGCGCACGGTCGCTGTGACCAACGTCCGAGACTGGTTTGTGCAGCGCCGGTACGGCTTGCCCCCCGGCCGCGTACTCTGTCCCCCATTCCAGCCAGCCCCCCTTCATGAAGTGAGCCTCCGGCCATGCCCACAACACCTGAAATGTCGATGGACATGACGACCGTCGGTGACACCGGTCTCCTCGACACGCTGCAGCACGAGGTGGCGGTCTTCGCCCGCCGTGCCGAACAGACCCGGCTCGGCGGCGTCGGGCAGGTGCGCAACTCCATGGACCGCGCCGCATACCTGCTGCTCAACCGCCTCGACAAGGAAGGCCCCATGGGCGTCAAGGCGCTCGCGGCGAGCATGGGCATCGACTCCTCGACGGTCACCCGGCAGGTGGCTCCGCTCGTGGACACCGGGCTCGTCAAGCGCACCTCGCACCCCGAGGACGGGCGGGCGGTGGTGCTCCAGCTGTCCCCGCGCGGCCAGTCACGGCTGGAGGAAGTGCGCTCCTCGAGGCGTCAGTTGATGGCCGAGCTGACACACGACTGGGCGCCGGAGGAGCGAGAGGCGTTCTGCACGCTCCTGACGCGCTTCAACACCGCTCTCTCCTCCCGGATGTCGGCCCAGGGGGTGCCTGCGCCGGAGGCGTCGTCGGCCTCGTAGCCGCCGTCGGCAGGCGCGCCCGCCCTGTTCGGTACGCCCGCGTGCCGCGCAGCTCTTGACCGAAAGGCCACCCCTGGCCTCAGATGAGACCGGGCCCCGTCGTACGCGGTTGTGCACCCCGTACGCGGCCGGGTCCGTTCGGTCAGGGTCGCGTCAGGGCGGGAGGCGCGGTGCGACAGCGGCAGGTGTTCCAAGGTGCCCGCCGGGCCCGGGAGTTCGAGGCGTTCGTCGCGGGCGCGGCAGGGCGGCTGCTGCATGCCGCCACGCTGCTCACTGCGGAGGCCCCCGACGACAACCCGCGCGCGCGGCGCCTGCTGACGCTGGCCCTCGCGCACACGTACGCGTGCTGGGACCGGCTGCGCGGGGAGGACCCGTACGACCGCGCCCGCCAGTACCTGGCGAGCCGCTTCGCGCGCGCGGCATGGCACCAGTACGGCGGTTTCGGGCGGGGCCGCCCGCATCCCGGCAGTCCGCTGGCCCTGCTGGCGCCGCAGGAGCGTCTGATCCTGGTCCTCAGGCTGTACGAGGGGGTCGGCGAGGAGCAGACGGCGGCGCTGCTCGGCCTGCCGACGGATCGCGTCCGCGCGATCTGCGACCGGGCCACGGCGACGTTGCTGCATCCGCCGCGCAGCCCGGCACCGGCGGTCGGCGGGGCGAAGGTGGCGCCGTCATGAGGCGCGCCGGCAAAGGGGGACGCGCATGAACCGGGCCGAGCGCGAGGCCGCAGCACGACGGATCATGGAGCAGGTGCCGCCGCCGGTGCCGCCGGACCTGTACGGGGAGGTCGTGCGCCGCGGTGCCCGCAGCCTGCGCCGCAGGACGCTCGCGCGCCGTCTGATGTGGCTGCTGCTGTGCGCCGCGGGTGTGGCGTTCCTCGTGTGGGCGATGATGGCCCGTCCGTGGGTGGAGCCGCCCTCGCAGACGACTCCCCCGTACACGGGCTGGTGAGCGGGCGGGTCGGCTAGCCGAGCGCCTGCTGCAGGTCCTCCAGGAGGTCGTCGACGTTCTCGATGCCGACGGAGAGGCGTACGAGATCGGCGGGCACCTCCAGCGCCGAGCCCGCCACGGACGCGTGGGTCATCCGCCCGGGGTGCTCGATCAGCGACTCGACGCCGCCCAGGGACTCGCCGAGCGTGAAGATCTTGGCGCGGTTGCAGACCTCGACGGCCGCCTCCTCGCCGCCCTCGACCCGGAAGGAGACCATGCCGCCGAAGGACCGCATCTGCTTGGCGGCGACCTCGTGACCGGGGTGGTCGGGCAGGCCCGGGTAGAGAACGCGCGTCACGCGTGCGTGCCGGGTGAGCATGTCGGCGACCTTGCCGGCGTTCTCGCTGTGCCGGTCCATGCGCACGGACAGCGTCTTCGCGCCGCGCAGCACCAGCCAGGAGTCGAAGGGGCCGGCGACCGCGCCCATCGCGTTCTGGTGGTACGCGAGCTCCTCGCCGAGCGCCTCGTCGGCGACGACCAGCGCACCGCCGACGACGTCGGAGTGGCCGCCCATGTACTTGGTCAGCGAGTGCACGACGACGTCCGCGCCGAGCGCCAGCGGCTGCTGCAGGTACGGCGTGGCGAAGGTGTTGTCGACGACGAGCTTCGCGCCCGCGTCCCGGGCGATCTGCGCGACCGCGGCGATGTCGGTGATGCCGAGCAGCGGGTTGGAGGGGGTCTCCACCCACACGGCCTTGGTCTTCGGGGTGATGGCGGCCCGTACGGAGGACGGATCGCTGGTGTCGGCGACCGACCACTCCACCCCCCACCGGGCGACGACCTTCGCGAACAGACGGAACGTGCCGCCGTACGCGTCATTGGGGATGACCACGTGGTCGCCGGGGCTGAGCAGCGTACGCAACAGGCAGTCCTCGGCCGCCAGTCCGGACGCGAACGCGAGGCCGCGACGGCCGCCCTCGAGGGCTGCGAGGTTCTCTTCCAGGGCGGTCCTGGTGGGGTTGGCGCTGCGGCTGTACTCGTAGCCGCCGCGCAGACCGCCGACGCCGTCCTGCTTGTAGGTCGAGACCTGGTAGATCGGCGGGACGACCGCGCCGGTCAGGGGATCGGCGGTGTTGCCCGCGTGGATCGCGAGGGTCTCGAAGTGCTGACTGATGTGCCTGTCGCTCATGGGCACCGAGGGTAGTGCGCTTGCGGCGCGCGCGCCGGACGGCGAGGCGAGGGAGGCCGTACTGCCGGGTTTTCCCTCGGTTCCGGCTCCGGGCTCGGGGAGTTTTCCACAGGTCGCCGACCGGGTTCGCCAATTGTCACCGGCGTCTGGAACGCTTGAGCCATGGAATTTCTCTGGGTCCTGATCGCCGCCGTCATGCTGGGCTTCGTGCTGCTCCCCGTGCTGCGGCGCAGGCGGGGCATGATCGAGCAGGTCCCGGCCGGTCATCCGGACGCCGCCGACCCCGCGAACTACGGATTCGTGCGGGAGGAGGAGCTGGACGTCCGCATGCCCGGCCCCGACCAGGACCTGCTCGACGTCCTGGACCTGGTGCAGCGCACGCAGGACCACCGCGCGGCCTCCCAGCTGCTGGCGGGCACGGAGGCGGCGGGCGAGCTGCGCTGGCAGCGTGTGCAGGCCTTCGCCGGCGCCGCGTCGCTGGAGCTGCAGCAGCGGCCCGGCGGGGTCAGCGAGACCCCGGGCGGTCAATGGCTCAGGGTGTGGCGGGCCGAGCAGCCCAAGGACGCGGGCGGCGCCGCGGTGCACGCGGAGTTCCTGGTCCAGCAGGCGTGGCGGACGTCGGCGCCGGGCACGGACGAGTTCCGGATCATCATGGAGGAGGCGAGGGCGGCGTGCGGCGATGCGGCGCTGCTCGCCCCCGGTGACCCGGTCCCGTACATCATCGAGCTGTCGGTGGCCCGCGGGCTGGCCTACTCGCGGCCGGAGTTCGAGCAGCTCTGGCTGCGGATCCTGGACCGCGCCCCGACCCACATGGGCGCGCACCTGGCCGCCCTGCACTACTGGTGCGAGAAGTGGCACGGCTCGCGCGAGCTGGCGTACTCCTTCGCGGAGGCGGCGGCCGCGCGGGCGCCGCAGGGCTCACTCCTCGCCGCGATGCCGCTGTTCGCGGTCTTCGAGCACCTGCCCGAGGTGAACCTGGTCAGCAGCTTCTACCAGAGCGAGACCGTGACGAAGGCGATCCACGGGGCGCTGCACGCCGTCCACTCGGCCCGTCCCGACGACCCGATGCTCGCGCACGTGCGCCACCTGCTGGTCTTCTTCCTGGTGCGTGCGGAGCGCTGGGCGGAGGCCATGAACCAGCTCATACACATCGACGGCCATGTCGGCGCGCTCCCCTGGACCCTGTCCGCCGACCCGGCAGCCGAGTTCGCGGTCTACCGGGCGCTGGCGGTGGCGGGCTACGAGGCGAACGGCGGCAGCCCGGCGACGCTGCCGCACTGAGCGGGCGACGGGGTGGTCAGCCCTCCGTGCGGGCGGGCAGCCGCCATCCCGGGCGGGGGAAGTGGCAGGTGTAGCCGTCCGGGTAACGCTGCAGGTAGTCCTGGTGCTCGGGCTCGGCCTCCCAGAAGGGGCCGACCGGCTCCACCTCGGTGACGACCTTGCCCGGCCACAGGCCGGAGGCGTCCACGTCCGCGATCGTCTCCTCGGCGATCCGCTTCTGCTCGTCGTCCACGTAGTAGATCGCCGAGCGGTAGCTGAGGCCGATGTCGTTGCCCTGGCGGTTCTTGGTGCTCGGGTCGTGGATCTGGAAGAAGAACTCCAGGAGCGCGCGGTAGTCGGTCTGCTCGGGGTCGAAGAGGATCTCGATGGCCTCCGCGTGCGTGCCGTGGTTGCGGTACGTCGCGTTCGGCACGTCACCCCCGGTGTATCCCACCCGGGTCGCCGTCACACCCGGAAGCCGGCGGATCAGCTCTTCCATCCCCCAGAAGCATCCGCCCGCCAGCACGGCCCTCTGCGTCTGCGCAGCCATTGCAGTCCTCCCATATCGGTCAGCTCGGTCACTCGGGCGACGCTGCTCGCGCACCATCGGCATCCCGTGCCCACCCCCCTCAACGCGCGAGGGTCCCAGGCGATTCCGGGGCGCTCCTCGGCGGGAAAACCGGTCGCCGCGCGGGGCGGCGGTCCCCCACGCTGATGCCATGGAAGATCCACAGCGCGCAATCCGTGCGGTCCACGCAGAGTCCACGGTCACCGTCTACCAGGCCTACCCACCGGAAATCGGCGGGCCCGCGGTCCGCGAGGGACGTTTCCCGGCCGCGTGGAAGCGGGACCGGATGACCTGGATCAAGCCGTCGTTCCTGTGGATGATGTACCGCTGTGGCTGGGGCGCCAAGGCGGGGCAGGAGACCGTGCTCGCCGTCGAGATCAGCCGGGGCGGCTTCGAGTGGGCGTTGCGGCATGCGTGTCTGTCGAGCTACGAACCCCGGGTGCATGCCGACCGTGCCGCCTGGCAGCGTGCGTTGAAGAGGGCGCCGGCTCGGGTGCAGTGGGATCCCGAGCGGGATCTGCGGCTGCGGCCGCTGCCGTACCGGTCGCTGCAGCTCGGTCTCTCCGGTGAGGCCGTACGACGCTATGCGGACGAGTGGACGGTCGCCATCAGTGATGTGACCCCGCTGGCCCGGCAGATACATGCGTACGTGGGCAGCGGCGACCTCGACTCGGCGGCCCGGCTGCTTCCGCAGGAGCGCCCCTACCCTGCGGCGGAGGAACTCCTGGCCCATCTGCGTCCGTCGGCGGGACAGCGGACGGCCGCAAATTCGGTTGCCGCGGCGCGTGCCGATGCGGGCTAATGCCACCCATGGCTGACATCCAGGGCTCGTACGACGGTCTGTTCACCGCGGTGCCCAATCGGCTGGCGGAGATGCTGGACGCCGGGGACGCGGGCGGATCGGTGGCCGTCTTCGTGGACGGCGAGCCGGTGGTGGACGTGTGGGGCGGGTTCGCCGACGCCGAGCGCACCGTGCCGTGGGAGCGGGACACGATCGTGGGCGTCTTCTCCGTCACCAAGACCATGACGGCGCTGTGCGCGCTCGTCCTGGCCGACCGTGGCGAACTCGACCTGGACGCACCCGTGGCCCGGTACTGGCCGGAGTTCGCCGCGGCGGGCAAGGAGCGGGTGCTGGTGCGGCACCTGCTCTCGCACACCGCCGGTCTGCCCGACTGGGACGGGCCGGTCGAGGAGATCTACGACTGGCCGTCCGCCACGGCACGGCTCGTCGCGCAGGCCCCGCAGTGGGAGCCGGGCAGCGCGGCCGGGTACCACTCGCTCACCCAGGGGTTCCTCGTGGGCGAGGTGGTGTGGCGGATCAGCGGGCGGAGCGTGGGCGAGTTCTTCGCTCAGGAGATCGCCGGGCCGCTGGGGGCCGACTTCCACATCGGGCTGGCCGCCGAGCACGACCGGCGCGTCGCGCTCACGGTGCCGCCGCCGGGACGGGACGAGGAGTACACCGCGAGCGCGCCCGGCAGGGGCTCGACGCCCGCCGCCGGGACCGCCATCAGGGTCCGCGACGGCAACAGCGTGGCCTGGCGCCGTGCGCAGATCCCCGCGGCGAGCGGATTCGGCAACGCCCGGTCGGTCGCGCTCGTGCAGTCGGCGATGGCCTGCGGAGGGACGCTGCGGGGAGTGCGGCTGCTGTCGCGGGCGGGGTGCGATCGCGCCTGGGAGGAGCAGTTCAGCGGCGACGACCGGGTGCTGGGCATGCCGGTGCGCTGGGGCCTGGGCTACGGACTCTTCGGCAACACCTACGGGTGGGGCGGCTGGGGCGGGTCGATGGTGATGATCGAACCCGAGGCCCGGATGGTGGTGGCGTACGTGACGAACCAGATGCGCGAACCCGCCGACGACAACCGGGGGTTGGAGATCGTCATGTCCGCCTACGACGGTCTCGTGGGACTGCGGGCCTGACAGGCGGACGGGGAGAGAGTGGGAGCACAGATGGGCAGCCGTGGCAGTCGTACGTTCCTGATCGGGGGCGGCTGGGACGCGACGGCCGCGCACGCCGTCTACGGGCCGTTCCTGCGCGCGGCCACGGGGCCGCGCATCGGCTGTGTCGTGCTCGACGAGGGGGACGGCAGCGAGCAGTTCGGCCGGTACGACGCCGTGCTGCGGAAGGTCGCCGACTGCAGCCCCGTACCGCTGCTGGTGCCGCTCGGCGGGGAGTTCACCGCGGACCGCCTCAAGGATCTGGACGGGCTGGTGGTCTGTGGCGGACTGACGCCCGCGTATCAGGACGCGTTCGCCGGGTGCCTGGACCAACTGCGGTCCGCTCTCGCCGAGTTCGGCATCCCGTACGCCGGTTTCTCCGCCGGGGCGGCCCTCGCCGCGCCGCACGCCCTCGTCGGAGGGTGGCTCGACGACGGCGTACCCGTGTGCCACGAGGACACCGCAGAGGACCTGGAGGAGATCGAAGTGCGGCCCGGGCTCGGGCTGGTGCACTTCTCCGTGGAGGTGCACGCGGCACAGTGGGGAACGCTGCCGCGCATGATCGCCGCGGTCGCACGGCACGGACTCCCGCACGGCGTCGCGATCGACGAGAACACGGTCGTGGAGGTCGGCGCGGACGCACGCGCCCGGGTCTCGGGGCTCGGACGCGCGCACTCCGTGCAACCGTCCGCCGACGGGAGCGTTCTCGTACGGTCCTACGGAGCCGGCGAGTTCCTTCCCTCCGAGTGAACCGGCAGGTCAACTCCCGCTGCCGTACGGCCTGGTGATGATCTCCAGGTTGTGGCCGTTGGGGTCGTCGAAGTACGCGCCCCGCCCGCCGTCGTTGTGGTTGATCTCGCCGCGGCGGTGGTGGTACGGGTCCGCCCAGTAGGTCAGCCCGGCGTCCTGGATACGGCCGAAGATGGTGTCGAAGTCGTCCTCGGACACCAGGAACGCGTAATGCTGGGGCGTGATCTCGCCGTCCGTCTCCATGTAGTCGAGGGTCACGCCGTTCGGGATCTGGACGGGGATGAAGGGGCCGAACGGCGGACTGGGCTCCAGCCCCAGGATGTCGGCGAGGAACCGGGCCGACGCCTTCTTGTCGTGGGCGGCGACGATGGTGTGGTTCAGCTGCACGTTCATCGTGTGGGCCTCCTCACGCCCAAGATACTCCGAAGGGCGGACAAGGTAAGGCTCGCCTCAGAACGGCGTCGGGGGACCGCACACGAGGGGCCCCGGCGTCACCTTCGCCGGGGCCCCACCTGTCAGACGAGTCAGATCGTCGCGATGTCGATCACGAAGCGGTAGCGGACGTCGCTCGCCACCACCCGCTCGTACGCCTCGTTGATCTGGTCCGCGCTGATCACCTCGATCTCGGCGCCGAAGCCGTGCTCGGCGCAGAAGTCGAGCATCTCCTGGGTCTCGGCGATACCGCCGATCATGGAGCCGGCGAGGGTCTTGCGGCCGCCGATCACCGAGAAGAGGTTGAGGGCGATCGGCTCCTCGGGGGCGCCGACGTTCACCAGCGCGCCGTCCCGCTTCAGCAGCGACAGGAACGCACCGAAGTCGAGCGGGGCCGAGACCGTGGAGAGGATCAGGTCGAAGGAGCCCTGCAGGTCCTTGAAGGTCTGCTCGTCGCTGGTCGCGTAGTAGTGGTCGGCGCCCAGCTTCAGGCCGTCGTCCTTCTTGCGCAGGGACTGGGAGAGGACCGTGACCTCGGCGCCGAGCGCGTGGGCGATCTTGACACCCATGTGGCCGAGGCCACCCATGCCGAGGATCGCGACCTTCTTGCCGGGGCCGGCGTTCCAGTGCTTCAGCGGGGAGTAGGTGGTGATGCCGGCGCACAGCAGCGGCGCGGCCACGTCCAGCGACAGGGCGTCGGGGATGCGGACGACGAAGTTCTCGTCGACGACGACCTTCTCCGCGTAGCCGCCGTAGGTGGGCTCACCGTCCTTGCCGATGGAGTTGTACGTGCCGACGTTGCCGCCGGTGCAGTACTGCTCCTCGCCGGCCTTGCAGCTCTCGCACTCCCGGCAGGAGTCGACCAGGCAGCCGACGCCCACGCGGTCGCCGACCCGGTACTTGGTGACGCCGGCGCCGACCTCGGAGACGATGCCCGCGATCTCGTGACCCGGGACCATCGGGAAGATCGCCTCGCCCCAGCCCTCCCGCGCCTGGTGGATGTCGGAGTGGCAGATACCGGCGAACTTGATGTCGATCAGGACGTCGAACTCGCCGACCTCGCGGCGCTCGATGGTGGTGCGCTCCAGCGGAGCCTTCGCGGCGGGGACGGCGTAAGCGGCAACAGTGGTCATGCCGAGGGGTCTCCTAGCAGTGGTTACGCGCCCGGCTGCCTTCTGACCGGGCATGTCGCCCAGCATGCCGGACCGGACGGACTTCACCCAGGCCACGCTTCTGCATACGTCCGCTGTGCCTACCACTGGCGGGGTCAGGATGGTGTGCGTACGACAGTGAATACTTGAGGCATGGACGAACAGCCCCATCCCGTACCCGAGCCCGCGGGGGCACTGGACCGGCGTGCCGAGCTCAGCGAGTTCCTGCGCACCCGGCGCGCCCGGCTGAAGCCGGGGGACGTGGGGCTGCCGGATTTCGGCCGGCACCGGCGGGTGCCCGGGCTGCGCCGGGAGGAGCTGGCGCAGCTGGCGGGTGTCTCGGTGGCGTACTACACGCGCCTCGAACAGGGCAACGGGCGGAACGTGTCGGCGGAGGTGCTCGACGCCATCGCGCGGGCGCTGCGGCTGTCGGACGCAGAGCACAACCACCTCACGCATCTCGCGAAGCCGAAGCAGCACAAGAAGAAGCCGGCGGCGCGGTCGCAGCAGGTGCGGGGCGCGCTGCGGCAGCTGCTGGACACGATGGACTCGGTGCCTGCGTACATCGGAGGCCGCTACTCGGACATTCTCGCCTGGAACCCGATGGCCGCGGCCGTCTTCGGCGACTGGGGGGAGCTGGCGCCGCAGGAGCGGAACTGGGCCCGGCTGGTGTTCCTGAATCCCGCGTACCGCGAGCTGTTCGTGGCGTGGGAGGAGAAGGCGTCCGACGTCGTCGCCCTGCTGCGCATGCAGGCGGGCTGCTATCCGGACGATCCGCGGCTGTCCGCCCTGGTCGGCGAACTCTCCGTCAAGAGCGAGGAGTTCAGGCGGCTGTGGGCCACGCACGACGTCAAGGAGAAGAGCCACGGCGTCAAACACCTGCACCACCCGCTGGTCGGCGACCTGATGCTGAACTACGAGTCGTTCCCCGTCACCGACGGCAGCGATCAGGCCCTGGTCGTCTACCACGCCGAACCCGGCTCGCCCTCGGCGGAAGCGCTGCGGTTGCTGGCCAGTTGGGGTGCGGATGCCACTCGGGCGGGGCAGTCGGCGCCGTCGGCCTGAGGCGCGCCCGGCGGTTGGCGCGCCGGACGGGCTGAGCGTTCACGCCTGGTACGGCAGCACGGCTCCCCACGTCCACCGCGGCACCGGCTGCTCCGTCGGCGGCTTTGCGTCCGGGCTCGAGAAATGGACGGCGAGGCGTGTCCCCCACTCCACATACGCCAAGAACGCCGACCTGAACTCGGCGTCCGTCGGGAGGCCGGCCTCGTCCGCCGCGTCCTGGATGAGGTTGACCCAGCGGCGGCGCTGTGGCTCGGTGATGTGTTTGCCGAGGTGCTTGGCGACCATGTGGCCGTGGCCGCCCTGGGTGAGGGAGTAGGTGGCGGGGCCGCCGAAGACCTCGCCGAGCCAGAGGGCGACGTGTTCGGCGTGGTCGGCGGCCAGGTCGGCGAAGAGCGGGGCGAGGAGGTCGTCCTTCAGGACCTTGTCGTAGAAGACCGACGTCAGACGGGTGAAGGCGGCGGCGCCCCCGGCCCAGTCGTACAGCGTCGGCACCGACGAGCCCGTGCCGCGTACCGTCGTCGGCTTGTAGTGACGCATCTCCTCGATGTTGCCGACGTACGGGCGGATCTGAGCGAGGAAGTCGGGGAACAGGTCCGAGCTGCGGAAGCCCTCCACATGGTCCTCGGTCGACGTCCAGGTGATGCGCAGGACGTAGTGCTCGAAGTCCTCCTCGCAGCGCGCGAGTTCGTAGTCCACGCACTGCGGTGCCGCCGCCAGTTGGGCCGCGGCCCGTGTGTAGGCGGCGAGGAACTCCGCCGAGCGGTCTTCCGGGATGCGGTAGCGGATGTACTCGACGGTCTGTGTGGTCATGCGCCCACGGAAACACGGACCGCCCGCCGGAAGCTTTACTTCCGGCGGGCGGTTCGCTCAGCGCTCAGCGAACCTGCGGCTCACTTGGCGAACCTCAATGGAGAAGAGAGAGGCAAGAGACGGCCTCCCCGCCTGTTCCGCGTGTTACGCGCCCGCGTTCTCCTTGACGGTGAGCTTGCCCTTGCGGATCGTCGCCAGCCGCGGGGCCTTCTTCGCGATCGCGGAGTCGTGGGTGACCATGATGAAGGTCAGCCCTAGCTCCTTCCACATGCGCTCCAGCACCTCCATGATCTCGTCGCGCATCGACTCGTCGAGATTTCCGGTGGGTTCGTCGGCGAGCAGCACCTTCGGCTGCTTGACGAGTGCTCTGGCTATGGCGACGCGCTGCTGCTGTCCTCCGGACATCTCGCCGGGCAGGTGTCCGAGCCGCTCGCCGAGACCGACCGAGGTCAGCGCCTCGGCGGCCCGCTCGCGCCGCTCCTTCACCTTCACCCCGAGGGGTACGAGAGCGGTTTCGACGTTCTCCTGGGCGGTGAGGGTGGGGATGAGGTTGAAGGACTGGAAGACGAAGCCGATGTTCTCGCTGCGGACGTCTGTGAGCCTGGCCTCGGAGAGCCTGGCCAGGTCGGTGCCGTCGAGGACGACTTCGCCGGAGGTGGGGCGGTCGAGACCGCCGAGCATCTGGAGGAGGGTGGACTTGCCGCCGCCCGTGGGGCCCTGGATGACCAGGCGGTCGCCGTCGGCGATGGAGAGGTCGACTGCGTCGAGGGCGTGGATGGTGTCCTTGCCTCGGGTGTAGCGCTTGGTGAGGTTTCTCAGCTCATACATGAGGTGACTCCTGGGTGGGGTTCGGGGGTGGTGCGTGTCGTTGTTCGGCTGCGGGTGGGTGGGGGCTGATCGCGCCCACGCGGCGGAGCCGCAAATCGATACAGCCCCGCGCCCCTTCAGGGCGCGTAGCTGCGGGCAGTCGTGCCGCTGGGGCGGCTCCCGGCCCAAAGGGAGCGGCACCCCGCACGCGCGGGCTGAGCGCACCGCCCTCCCCCCAGCCGCAGCCGGCGTCGGCTACTCGACGCGCCTCAGCGCATCCGCCGGGCGCAACCGCGACGCCCGCCAGCCTCCGAAGGCACCGGCGATCAGACCGCCGGCCACCGCAAGTACCACCGCCAGCACGATCGTCGTCACGCTCACCGGCGCCGTCAGCGCAACCTCCAGCGTCCTCGCCGCCCGCCGCCCGGGCCCGCCGAAGCCGCCCCCGGGGCCACCACCCCCCAACTGCGCCTGCAGCGTGGGGCTGACGCTGGTGACGACGTACGCCCCCGCCAGCCCCAGCGCGATCCCCAGCGCACCGCCCAACAGCCCGTTGACCATGGCTTCGCCGACGACCTGCCGGGTCACCCGCCCCGACGTCCACCCCAGCGCCTTCAGCGTGCCGAACTCCCGCACCCGCCGCGAAACGGCAGCGGACGTCAGCAGCCCCGCCACCAGGAACGCAGCCACCAGCACGGCGATCGACAGCCACTTGCCGACATTCGTGGCGAGGGACGAGGCCGTGGACAGCGACCCGGACACCGTCTTCGCAAGGTCGGTGGACGTCGTGACCGTCGTACCCGAGACGTTCTTCTGGATGGTCGACTTGACGGAGTCGATCTGCTGGGAGTCGGTCGCCTTGACGTAGACCGTCGTGATCTTGTTCTTCTCGCCGGCCAGCGTCTGCGCCTGCTGCAGCGGGATGTACAGGTTGGCCGCCGCGTCCGCGCTGTCCGCGGTGGCGATGCCGATCACCGTGAACTTGACGTTCTTGATGGTGACGGTCGAACCGACCTTGTACTTCTTCTCCTTGGCGTACGCGGAGTCCGCCACGGCGACCTTGGCGTCGGTCTCGGTCGTCTTGAAGGTACGGCCGCTGGTGATCTTCGACGAGGTCAGCGGGCCGAGCGCGGTCTTGGTGACGTCGGTGCCGTACACCGTGTACTGGTTGATGTCGAAGTTGGCGCCCCCGCCCCGCACCTCGCCCTGGGGCTGCCCGGTGCCGCCGCCCGCGCCACGGCCGCCCTGGCCGCCCGCGGCGTTCTGGTTCTGCTGGAACTGCCCGCGGGTGAACTGGCCGTCGACCTTCACCACGTTGAGGCTCAGCCCGCCCACCGCGGACGAGACGCCCTTCTGGTCCCCGACCTTGCTGACGGTCGAGGCGGCCAGGGTCGTGAAGCCCTGCACGATGACCCGGTCGCTGCTCTGCGTCGAGTCGTCGCCGTTGCCCCGCGCGTCGAACTGGAAGCGCGGACGCTGGGAGTTGCCCGCCGTCGGCGTGGCCGCCTTGGTGACCGTCATGTCCGTGCCCAGCCCGTACAGCGACTGGAGGACCTTGTCCTGCGCCCTGCCCATGCCCGACGACACGGAGCTGACCACGATGACGAGCGCGATGCCGAGGGCAAGACCGGAGGCGACGACGAGGGCCGCCTTTCTGCGGCGGCGCAGTTCGCGCCTCAGGTAGGTGAAGAACATGCGCCGCAAACTAGGGACGCCCCGTGATGACTCGATAAGGCCCGAATAAAAGATGGATGAGAAGGCCGTGCAGGGGCCCGGAAACACCGAAGCCGCCCCTGGGGGCGGCTTCGGAAAGCTGTGAACCGACAGGAGGTCAGATGGCCGAACCGGCCTTCCAGTCCGCCCAGCTCAGGTTCCAGCCGTTGAGGCCGTTGTCCGGCTGGACGGTCTTGTCGCCCGTGTTGGAGATGACCACGACGTCACCGACGATCGAGTGGCTGTACATCCAGTAGCCCGGCGTGCTGGTGTCGTTGGCGCCCTTGGTGTCCGAGAGGCCCACGCAGCCGTGGCTGGTGTTCACCGAGCCGAAGATGGACTTCGCGCCCCAGTAGTTGCCGTGCAGGAAGGTGCCGGAGTTGGTGAGGCGGATGGCGTGCGGCACGTCCTTGATGTCGTACTCGGCCTTGCCGTCGTTGTCCGTGAAGCCGACGGTCGTGCCGTTCATGCGCGTCTGCTTGTACTTCTCGGACATCACCATGACGCCGTTGTACGTCGTGTGCTCGGGCGATCCGGCCGAGATCGGGATGGTCTTGATGACCTTGCCGTCCTGCGTGACCTTCATCTGCTTGGTCTTGGCGTCGACGTACGAGACCTGGTTGCGGCCGATGTGGAAGGTGACCGTCTTCTGCTGCACACCGTAGACACCGGAGGCGCCCTGGACACCGTCGAGCGCGAGCTTCAGCGTGACGGTGGAGTTCTCCTTCCAGTAGTTCTCGGGGCGGAAGTCGAGACGGTTGGCGCCGAACCAGTGTCCGACGACCTCCTGGCCGCTGCTGGAGGAGACCGTGATGCCCTTCTGGACCGCGGCCTTGTTGGTGATCGCCTTGTCGAAGTTGATCGACACCGGCATGCCCACGCCGACGGTGCTGCCGTTGTCCGGAGTGAAGGTGCCTATGAAGCTGTTGGCCGGGGCGACCGTGGTGAACGAGGCGTTCTCGTGGGCGACGCGACCGGCGGAGTCCTTCGCCACCGCCGCGACCTTGTAGGTGGTCGAGCGCTCCAGCTGGGCGCTCGGCTTCCAGCTGGTCCTGTCGGCGGAGAGCGTGCCGGCGACGGCGGTGCCGCTCTCGGTCGTCATGGTCACGTTCGTGAGCGTGCCCTTGCTGACGGTGACGGCCGCGGAGTTGTTGATGGAGGCGTTGTCGGAGCCGTCCTTCGGCGTGATCTTGATGTCCGCCTCGGACGCCTTCTGGGCCGCCGCCTCGTCGGCCTTGGCCTGCGAGGTGTCCTTGCCCTTGCTGCCGGAGGCGTCGCCGCCGCCACCGCCGGAACAGGCCGAGAGCACCAGAACCCCGCCGAGCAGTGCGGACGCGACCGTCAGGCCCCTGCGCCGCTTACTGTTCGTCATCACACGCTTCTCCATTGTCGCCGTATCCCCAAAAAGCCCCGAGAGTCCCCGTCAACGAACTTCAACGCTACGGCCGGTTCGTCCCGTTCCACATATCCCGCAGGTGTGGGGCACACCACGTCGGAGACGAAGAAAACCCCGGACGGCAATTGCCACCCGGGGTCACGCTTGCCCAAGCCGCTCAGGAGACGCCGTCGGCCCCCTCGTCTTCGTCGTCTTCGTCCACATCATCCTCGTCCAGGTCCCAGTCCGGCGAATCGGGGTCGTAGTCGATGGGCTCGCTCGACCAGGAGGCCTGCGCGAGGTCGACCCCCGGCACCTCGCTCACCAGGTCGAACGGGTCGACGAGAGAGGCGAGGGCCTCCGCCGTGTCTTCCGTCACAGCACCCTCGGCGTGCGCCCGCTCGTCGGCCGGCATGTCGGTGTCGGCGGCGAGGCGCCGCAGCGCCGCCTTGGTCAGTTCGCCGGGGTCCTCGATTTCGAGGACGAGTTCCACTCGAAGGCGGACAAAACGTGATGTCTCTTCAGCGTTCATGCCCGGAGCGTAAGGCCCGGGGCTCCCGTGACTTTCCTGTGACCCGCGCCTTTCACTAACATCGCCCCACACGGCCAATTCGCCAGCGCCACAAGGGGATCGATATTCCGTGTCATCCGCTCGACGTCCGTTGCTGACCGCCACCGCCGCAGGCACCGTCCTGTGCGCCCTGTGGTTCGTTCCCTCCGCCAAGGCGACCGGGGAAGAACCGGCGGGAAGAGCGTCGTCGGCGGCCCCGGCCTCGCAGGTCACAGCGCAGGCGCGGGCCGTGTCGGAGACCACGGACAGCTCCGGCGCCCAGGCCCAACTCGCCGACACGGGAAGCCCCGACACCACTCCCTACGTCATCGGCGGCACCGTCTTCCTCGGGATCGGCGCCGGATTCGTGGCGTATTCGGTGCGCCGGGAGCGCCTCGGTTTTTGAATTCGCTTGACGTTTCCTTGACGCGACCTTCATAGTCCGCCCATGAAGAGATCATCGAGGGTGCGTGCGGGCGCCACGGCTGCCGTGAGCGTGCTGTCGCTCGCCCTCATCACGGGTTGCGGCGGGAATGCGGACGACTCCAAGGGCTCCGGCTCCAAGGACCCGTCCTCCTCGTCGACTGCGGCCGCTAAGGCGCTCAGCGCGGCCGAGCTGAAGAAGCTCATCATCAGCGGGGCGGACCTCGACGGCTACGACGTCAAGTCCGCGGACACCGGCGGCAAGTTCGCCGCCTCCAAGGACCAGGTGAAGGTGGCCGACGCCAGGTGCGCACCGCTCGCCTACGTCCTCACCGGGTTCGCGCCGGGCGACACGAGCGCGTACGTCAACCGGATGGCCACGGAGAAGACCGACAAGCCCACACCGACGGGCACCTCGGACAAGGACCTCGACGCCGCGATGAACGGCCTCCAGGACGTCCTGGAGTCCAAGTTGACGATCGTCTCGCTGTCCTCGTACGACGGCGGGGGCGCCCACGACACGATGAAGTCGGTGTCGGACGCGGTGAGCGGCTGCGCGAACGGCTTCACGGTCTCCGCCAAGGGCCAGGACACGCAGAAGTTCACCAAGGTCGCCGAGGAGAAGTCCTCCGGCAGCGGTGACGAGTCGGTGGCGTTCGCCGTGACCGGCAAGGCCGACGGCGACACGACGACGGTGCACGCCGAGGTGGTGCGGCACGGCTCCACGGTCGCCACCTACTACTCGATCAGCCTGGCGGCCCTGGCCGGCAAGCAGGACAAGTACGGTGTCCCCGCCGAGATCGTCAAGGCACAGGCGGCCAAGCTCGCCCAGAGCTGACATGCGGGAGGGCCGCCGCCGGGGGGAGACAGCGGCGGCCCTCGTACCGACAAGAGCGGTCAGGCGAGCGGTCCCGTCACACTCTCGACCGCGGCGACCAGATGCCCCTCGCGCACGAACGCGTCCGCGGCGGCGAGGTCGGGCGCCAGGAACCGGTCCGGGCCGGGGCCCTGGACCCCCGCCGCGCGTGCGGCCGCGATGGCGGCCTGCGAGGCGGGCGCCGGGGCCAGGCCCTCACGCAGTTCGATCGCGCGGGTGGCGGCGTACAGCTCGATGGCGACCACGCGCGTGAGGTTGTCGACGGCCGTACGCAGCTTGCGGGCGGCTGACCAGCCCATGGAGACGTGGTCCTCCTGCATGGCGGAGGAGGGGATCGAGTCCGCGGACGCCGGTACCGCCAGCCGCTTCATCTCGCTGACCAGCGCGGCCTGCGTGTACTGGGCGATCATCAGCCCCGAGTCGACACCCGCGTCGTCGGCCAGGAACGGCGGCAGGCCGTGGCTGCGGTTCTTGTCGAGCAGCCGGTCGGTGCGCCGCTCGGCGATCGACGCGAGGTCCGCGGCGGCGATGGCCAGGAAGTCCAGGACGTACGCCACCGGCGCGCCGTGGAAGTTGCCGTTGGACTCGACGCGCCCGTCGGGCAGGACGACCGGGTTGTCCACGGCCGACGCCAGCTCGCGCTCGGCGACCAGCCGGGCGTGCGCCATGGTGTCCCGTCCGGCGCCGGCGACCTGCGGGGCGCAGCGCACCGAGTAGGCGTCCTGGACGCGCGGCGCGTCGTCCTGGTGGTGCCCGGTGAGCTCCGAACCCTTCAGTACGGCCAGCATGTTGGCGGCGGAGGCTCCCTGACCCGGGTGCGGACGGATGGCGTGCAGCTCGGGGGCGAGCACCTTGTCGGTCCCGAGCAGCGCCTCCAGCGACAGGGCGGCCGTGATGTCGGCGGACTTGTAGAGGGCTTCCAGGTCGGCGAGGGCCATGACCAGCATGCCGAGCATGCCGTCGGTGCCGTTGAGAAGGGCGAGGCCCTCCTTCTCCCGCAGTTCGACGGGGGCGATCCCGTGCTCTGCAAGGAGCTCACCGGCGGGGCGGACGGCTCCGTCCGGTCCTTCCGCCTCCCCCTCGCCCATGAGCGTGAGGGCGCAGTGGGACAGCGGCGCGAGGTCGCCGGAGCAGCCGAGGGAGCCGTACTCGTGGACGACCGGGGTGATCCCGGCGTTGAGCACCTCGGCCATGGTCTGCGCGACCTCCGGCCGCACGCCCGTGTGCCCCGAGCAGACCGTCTTGAGCCGCAGGAACATCAGGGCCCGTACGACTTCCCGCTCCACCCGCGGACCGAGGCCCGCGGCGTGCGAGCGGACGATGTTGCGCTGCAGCTGAGCGCGGAGTTCCGGGCTGATGTGCCGGGTCGCCAGGGCGCCGAAGCCGGTGCTGACGCCGTAGACGGGCTCGGGCTTGGCCGCCAGCGCATCCACGATCTCCCGGGCGGCGGCGAGGGCCGCCACCGCCTCCGCGGAAAGCTCGACCCGGGCACCGCCGCGCGCCACGGCAAGAACGTCGGACGCGGTCACCCCGGACGTCCCCACCACCACAGTGTGCATATCCATATTCAGGAGCGTACGCAGTGAAGACGAAGATGTCACTACCGGGTCGCCACTGGACCCCTTACACACCGGTCACCTCTCGGCCCCCGGTCGGTGTCGTTGTCTTTCAGCCCGTCATGGGGGTCCCCCGCTCGAGCGAAGCCGAGAGCGGGGGAGTTCGAGGACGAGTCCGTTCAGGCCGACCGGGGGTCTGGGGGCGGAGCCCCCGGCACGTCCCCCCGGGCCCCCCGGAACCGCCGCCGCTCCGCAGGACCCTGCGGCGGCGGCTCGTCGGCCAACCGCACCACCGGATCGTCGGGCCCCGCCCGCCCAGCCACCACCGGCGCAACCGCGCGGAGCGCCTTCGCCCGGTACTGGGCCGCGTCCGCCAGCCGGAACAGCCGCCGGGCCGACCGCACGGGCCCGATGGGATCCTCGGTGGAAGCGACCCCGCAGGCGACCCCGTCGCCGAGCTCCAACTCGGCGGCGCGGCGACAGAGTTCGTCGGCCGCCTTGACGGCCTCGTCGGCGGACGGGCCGACGGAGAGCAGACAGAACTCGTCACCGCCGAGGCGGGCGGCGAGCGTACCGGGGAGCATCGCACCGCACAGAGAGAGGACGGAGCCGAAGCGCTCCAGGAGGCGGTCGCCCACGGCGTGCCCCTGGGTGTCGTTGACGCGCTTGAGGCCATTGAGGTCGCAGACGACGAGGCTGACGACCGTGCCGTCCGCGCGGTGCCGCTCGACGGCCTCGTCCAGCTTCGCATCGACGGCGCGGCGGTTGGCGAGACCGGTGAGGGCGTCGGTGTAGGCGAGCCGCCTCACCTCCTCCAGCCGCTCCGCCTGGGCGATCCCGGCGGCGACGACGGCGGCCAGCACGGTCGCGAAGTCGGCGTCGCCCCGGTCGAAGACGGGAGCACCGGCAGGGCGGGCCACGTAGAGCTCGCCCCACGCGCGCCCGTGCAGCACGATCGGGGCGACCACACAGCACCCGCGGCCCCGGCGGCGCAGGGCGGCGACCCGCTGGTGGAGGTATCCGGGGCGGCCGCCCGGCGCGGGCCCCTGCGCCGTCTCGACCCAGGCGTCGGGCTCGCCGCCGCCGGCCCACCGCTCGTGCAGGAACTCGGTGATCTCGGGGAACTGGTGCACGGGGTACGACTCGTCCTCCGGGAACTCCTCCTCCCCCTCGGCCCGCTCCCCCACGTTCGCGAGGACCCGCAGCCGGCCGAGCTCCCGCTCCCACACCGACAGGGCGGCAAAGCTCCCGCCGAGCGCACGGCACCCCCCGGCCGCCGCCGCCCGCCACGCCTCGCGCGAGCCGTGGGCCGCGGCCATGCCCTGCGCCAGCGCGACGACTGCTGCGAGCCGTTTGTCCTCACCCATTACTCCAGGTTAGGGAGGTTTCTATTGGTTTGTTCTCCTGATACGGCGGTGGGGTGACCGGTACTGGGGGCTCCGCCCCAGACCCCCGGCTGGTTTCACTCACCCGGCCAATCGGGCCGCCGCTTCTCGTTGAACGCCGCCACCCCCTCCGCCCGGTCCCCCGAGAACGCCACCGACCGCCATGCCGCGTCCTCGACCTCCAGCCCGGCCCGCAGGTCGAGCCCGTGCCCCAGGCGCAGTGCCCGCTTGGCGGCCCGCAGGCCGACCGGGGAGTTCGCGGCGATGCGCGCGGCCAGCTCCAGCGCTGCCTCGCGGTCGCGCCCCTCCTCCACCAGCTCGTCCACGAGCCCCAACTCCCGTGCCTCCGGGGCCTGCAGACGCCGTGCCGTGAAGATGAGCTCGGCCGCCCGCGCGGCCCCCACCCGCCGCGGCAGCAGCTGCGTACCGCCGCCGCCCGGGATGACGCCCACGGACACCTCCGGCAGCCCCACCACCGCCGTACGGTCGGCCACGATCAGGTCGCACGACAGGGCCAGCTCGAAGCCCCCGCCCAGGGCGAACCCGTGCACCGCCGCGATCGTCGGCACCGGCAGCTCCAGGACCCCGGTGTAGGCGGCCCGCGCGACCGGCCGCTGCCGGAGCAGGTCGGCGTCGGTGAAGGAGTTGCGCTCCTTGAGGTCGGCCCCGACGCAGAACGCCCGCTCGTGCGTGGACGTCACCACGACCACCCGTACGTCACGGTCCGCGGCGAGTGCCGTGCAGGCCGCGGCGATCGACCGCGCCATCTCGCTCGACACGGCGTTCATGGCCTTGGGCCGGTCGAGGACGAGTTCCGCGACATGCCCGACGTCCCCGACACCCTCGTCGTCATGTCGCCGCACCACCACGAACTCCCCGAACCGCTCCTCGCCCATGACACCCTCCGGTTAACGCGGGTTAACAACCGTCGGCCCGATCATTGCAGGGTTTCGTTCCGTTGTCCCCGTTCGGGTGACATCCCGCCCAACTCCCGCCACACCGCCCATGGGAGCGCATACGGTGCGTCCGCCACGGCGCACAGGGGAGCGCGGGCGCAAAGGGGGAGGGGACATGATGACGGTGACGGCGGAAACATCGATGAGGCGCGGCCGCCATCGCAGGCCCCGCCCCCGCAAACTGCTGTTCGCCGTCAGCGGCCTGGCCCTGGCCGCGGGCGCCCTGAGCCTCGTGCGGATGGCACCGGATTCGGGAAGCGCCGGTCTAGGCACCACGGAGGCGGACCCCGGCCAGGACCCGGGCACCGACCAGTCGAGCACCGCTGTGGCCGCCGTCGCGGCCGCACCCCGGGTGAGCCCGTCGGCGACCTACGCGATGGGCGGGGCGACGACGACCCCGACGGCGCCTTCCACCGTCGCGTCCTCACAGGCGGCGGCACCGAGACCGAGCCTGGCGCCCACTCCGGTCACCACAACGATCCCGGTCACACCGGACACCCCAGCGCCCACGACCGGTCCGCAGCCGCCTGCGACACCAGCTCCCGCTCCACACCCGACTCCGACACCCGCCCGCACGACGCCTCCGCCGACCCCGCAGCCGGACGAGTCCGACCTGTGCGTACCGGTCATCGGCCTGTGCGTGGACCACCCCGACGCCGACTGAGGAGCGCCCTGAAGGGGCGCGGGGCTGTATCAATATGCGGCTCCGCCGCGTGGGCGCGACCAGCCACGACGAAGCCGCACCCGAAAGACGCCCCATCACCGCCCCGCGGCGGAGCCGCAAAAAGCAGACCCGGCGGGGTGCTCAACCCCGCCGCGTCAGGAGCCATGGCTCGACGACGCCAAGCCCCCGCACCGGCCGCTGCCACATGGGCTGCAGCGCAAACCGGTACACCGGCGGCTCCTCCCCCTCCTTCTCCGCCGCGGCAGCCGCCTCGGCCGCCTCGGCCTCGGAGGCCGGCGCCTCCCCGGTGCGGATCAGCTCCTGGGCGAAGTCGGCGTCGACCAGGACGGCGTCACGCGGGGCTATCGACGTCAGCCGGGAGGCCAGGTTCACCGTCGTACCGAAGACATCGCCCATACGAGTGGTCACCGTGCCGAAGGCGATGCCGACCCGCAGCTCGGGCATCGTCTCGTCGTTCGCCATGGTCTCTATGAGACGCAGCGCGATCTCGGCGGCGATCCCGGCGTCGTCGGCCGCGTAGAGCACCTCGTCGCCCAGCGTCTTGACCAGCCGGCCGCCGTGCGCGGCGACCAGGTCGGCGGCGGTGGTCTCGAAGGCCTCGACGAGTTCGCCGAGTTCCTCCTCCTCCATCCGGCGGGTCAGGCGGGTGAAGCCGACCAGGTCCGCGAAGCCGACGGCCAGGCGCCGGTCGACCATCTCCTCGTCGTCGGCGGCCTGCACCACCCGCCCGGCGGAGGCGGCGAGCTGGCGCCGCCAGACGTAGACGAGGAACTCCTCCAGCTCGGGCAGGAGCAGTTCGACGATCGGGTACGTCACCTCGGTGCGGGTCATCCCGGGTTCCGGGGGCTCGGTGAGGCCCTCCAGGAAGGAGTCGATCTGCCACTCGGCGAGCCGGGCGGTGGTCTGGCCGGTGGACCGGGCCACCTGCACCGCCATCGCCTCGCTCAGCAGCCCGGCCTCGACGAGGCCGGACAGACGGCGCAGCGCCAGTACGTCGGCCTCGGTGAGCGCCTTGGCCTGTCCGATGTCGGCGAAGCCCATGGCCCGCCAGAAGCGGGTGGCCAGCTCCACGGAGACGCCGGCGCTGCGGGCCGCCTGAAAGGGGGTGTAGCGGCGCTCCGCGCCGAGGATCAGGTGCTCGAGACGCAGGGCGAGCGGGTCCTCGCCGGGATCGGCGGCGTGGGGGTCCACCCGGCCGTCCGCGCCCGTGCCGGAGCCCGTGTCGTCGACGGTCACGCCTGCTGCCCTTCCGATCTGCCACGGTCAGGTATCGACCGGCCTCAACTGTACGGCAGGTGTGCGGTAGCTCACTCCGTTCGGGCGCCGGCAGGGGTGGTCACCCCTGAGCCGGTCGCAGGTGAACGACGTCTCCCGCGCCCACTGGTTCCTGCACCCCGTCCGCCGTGGCGATCACCAGCCTTCCGTCGCCGTCCACCGCCACCGCCTCCCCGGTGATCGACCGGTCGCCCGGCAGCTCCGCGCGCACCGTCCTGCCCAGCGTCGCGCAGCCCGCCGCGTACGTCTCCTGCAGGCCGCTGACCGAAGGATCGCCGCCCGCGTCGCGCCAGCGCCGGTACCACTCCTCCAGGGACCGCAGCATGGCCCGCAGCAGGGGGTCGCGATCGGTGCTCACCGCTCCCGCGAGGGCCAGCGAGCCCGCCTGCGGCACCGGCAGTTCGTCCTCCCGCAGGGTGACGTTGATGCCGACCCCGATGACGACCCCGTCGTCCCCGGCCCGCTCGGCGAGGATGCCGCCGGCCTTGCGTTCCTCGCCGCCGATGGAAACAAGCAGGTCGTTGGGCCACTTGAGTGCCGTGTCGACGCCCGCGGAGCGGGACAGCCCGGTGGCCACGGCGACCCCGGTGAGCAGCGGCAGCCAGCCCCAGCGGGCGACCGGCACCTCGGCCGGGTTCAGCAGCACGGAGAAGAAGAGGCCCGAGCGGGCCGGTGCGGACCACTGGCGGTCCAGGCGGCCCCTCCCGGCGGTCTGTTCCTCGGCGACCAGGACGTACCCCTCGCCCGCCTTGCCCGCGCCCGCCAGGGCGACCAGGTCGGAGTTGGTGGAGCCGGTGCTGCGCACCACCTCCACCTCGCGCCACAGCCCGCCCTCCTGCACGAGCCCGCGCCGCAGTGCGGCGGCGTTGAGCGGAGGCCGGTCCAGGTCGGACCAGCGGCTGTCGTCTGAAGCATCTCGCGGCGTCATGCAAGCCACCCTAGGTGTGTGAAACGCCGCACTGCTGATTCGTAGCGCCCCCACTACTCTACGGATGAGTAACCGTCCCCCCTTTTGAGCAGGCAGGGAGCCGCGATCCCGATGTCCGAGCCGGAAGAGATCGATATCCACACCACCGCGGGCAAGCTCGCGGATCTCCAGCGTCGTATCGAGGAAGCGACGCACGCCGGCTCCGCACGCGCCGTCGAAAAACAGCACGCCAAGGGCAAGTTGACGGCCCGTGAGCGGATCGAGCTCCTCCTCGACGAGGGCTCCTTCGTCGAGCTGGACGAGTTCGCCCGGCACCGGTCGACGAACTTCGGCCTGGAGAACAACCGCCCGTACGGGGACGGCGTGGTGACCGGTTACGGCACCGTCGACGGCCGTCCCCTCGCGGTCTTCTCCCAGGACTTCACCGTCTTCGGCGGCGCCCTGGGCGAGGTCTACGGCCAGAAGATCGTCAAGGTCATGGACTTCGCGCTGAAGACCGGCTGTCCGGTCATCGGCATCAACGACTCCGGCGGCGCCCGCATCCAGGAGGGAGTCGCCTCCCTCGGCGCGTACGGCGAGATCTTCCGCCGCAACACCCACGCCAGCGGTGTCATCCCGCAGATCAGCCTGGTCGTCGGCCCCTGTGCGGGCGGCGCGGTCTACTCCCCCGCGATCACCGACTTCACGGTCATGGTCGACCAGACCTCGCACATGTTCATCACCGGCCCGGACGTCATCAAGACCGTCACCGGCGAGGACGTCGGCTTCGAGGAGCTGGGCGGCGCCCGCACCCACAACTCCGCCTCCGGCGTGGCGCATCACATGGCCGGGGACGAGAAGGACGCCATCGAGTACGTCAAGCAGCTGCTGTCGTACCTGCCGTCCAACAACCTCTCCGAGGCCCCGGTCTTCGCCGAGGAGGCGGACCTGGCGGTCACCGCCGAGGACCTCGAACTGGATGCGATCGTGCCGGACAGCGCGAACCAGCCGTACGACATGCACACGGTGATCGAACACGTCCTGGACGACGCCGAGTTCTTCGAGACGCAGCCGCTGTTCGCGCCGAACATCCTCACCGGGTTCGGGCGGGTGGAGGGCCACCCGGTCGGCATCGTCGCCAACCAGCCGATGCAGTTCGCGGGGTGCCTCGACATCGACGCGAGCGAGAAGGCGGCGCGCTTCGTGCGCACCTGCGACGCCTTCAACATCCCGGTCATCACCTTCGTCGACGTGCCGGGCTTCCTCCCGGGCGTCGACCAGGAGCACACCGGCATCATCCGCCGCGGCGCCAAGCTGATCTACGCCTACGCCGAGGCGACCGTCCCGCTGATCACGGTGATCACCCGCAAGGCCTTCGGCGGCGCCTACGACGTCATGGGCTCCAAGCACCTCGGCGCGGACCTCAACCTCGCCTGGCCGACCGCCCAGATCGCCGTCATGGGCGCCCAGGGCGCGGTCAACATCCTGCACCGCCGCACGATCGCGGAGGCGGAGGCCGCCGGGGACGTGGAGGCGACCCGCGCCCGTCTGATCCAGGAGTACGAGGACGCCCTCCTCAACCCCTACATCGCGGCCGAGCGCGGCTACATCGACTCGGTGATCATGCCGTCCGAAACCCGCCGCCACGTCGTACGCGGCCTGCGTCAGCTGCGCACCAAGCGGGAATCCCTGCCCCCGAAGAAGCACGGCAACATCCCCCTCTAGGAGCCGCCATGACGATCAAGGTCGTACGGGGCAACCCGACCCCGGAGGAGCTGGCCGCCGCCCTGGCGGTGGTCCGAGCCCGCGCCGCGGCGGAAGCCTCCGTCCCGCCGGGCGCAACACGAGACAGGGACTCCTGGTCGGACCCGGCCAGGATCGCAAGCCACCGCTTGCCCCAGCCCGGGCCCACATCATGGGCCCGCACATACTGGCCGGGGTAAGCGATGGCTCTTTAGGGGCGCGGGGCTGTATCGATATGCGGCTCCGCCGCGTGGGCGCGACAAGCCCCCACCGGGCCCGCAGCCGACAACGAACCGCTGCGGGCCCCAAACTTGAGTACGGGTACTCAGGCACCGTCCCCCGCCCAAGCCCCACGCTGGTGGCATGCTGTGGTCCGACCCTGAGAACGAGCCGCCCAAAGAACTCCGCGACATGCAGGAGATGCTGCGGCGGCTCGGCCTCCTCATGGCGTTGGCCATGATCCTCGCGATGGTCGTGATCGGCCTGAGGTGACCCTCACCGCCGCAGCGATGTGCGGCTCCGCCGCGTGGCACCCCACGGCTACGCTGACCGCATGACAGATGCGCCCCGCCGCCGCCTCATCCTCGCCTCCCAGTCCCCCGCCCGGCTGAACCTCCTGCGCCAGGCAGGCCTCGCACCGGAGGTGATCGTCAGCGGCGTGGACGAGGACGCCGTGACCGCCCCCACCCCCTCCGAACTCGCCCTCGCCCTCGCGGAGGCCAAGGCCTCCGTCGTCGCCGCCAGGCCGGAGGCGCACGGCGCCCTGGTGATCGGCTGCGACTCCGTGCTGGAGCTGGACGACGAGGCCCTGGGCAAACCCGCGGACGCCGAGGAGGCCACGGCCCGCTGGAAGTCGATGCGCGGCCGCACGGGCATCCTGCAGACGGGGCACTGTGTCTGGGACACGGCGAACAAGCGGTACGCGTCCGGCACCGCCTCCACCGTCGTCCGCTTCGGCGACCCCTCCGACGAGGAGATCGCCGCCTACGTCGCCTCCGGCGAACCCCTCCATGTCGCGGGGGCGTTCACGCTCGACGGCCGCAGCGCGCCGTTCATCGAGGGCATCGACGGCGACCACGGCAATGTGATCGGCATCAGCCTGCCCCTCGTCCGCCGGCTCCTCGCCCAGCTGGGCGTCGGCATCACGGAGTTGTGGGCGCCGGCGGAGAGCTGACGGGGGATCCCCCCTCGCCCTTGCTGCCGCCGTCGCTCTCGGGGCCGGGTGCCGCGGGCGGGACCGCGTCCGTGGGTTCGGCCGGACGGTCGTACGTCATCAGGAGCAGCACGATGAGGGCGAGCACGACCACCATGAACAGGAACGCGGTCCAGCCCACCAGCCCCCATACGAAGGCCCCCAGCAGCCCGTGCACGACCGCGGCGCTGATCAGCAGGATGCGCCCGAAGCCGGCCGGCGGGCGGTCGCGGATCGCCACGAGGAGCGCGACCAGGCCGCACAGGGCGAAGTAGAGGCCGAAGACGACACCGCCGATCTTCGAGGAAGCCGACATCATGTCGGGGTCGAGGCCGGCCAGCGACATGTCCTGCCGGTCGACGACCACCCCCAGGAACCAGTTCAGCGCCGCGATGCCGAACGCCTCCACGAAGAGCACGACCGCCACGACCCACGCCACCGGTCTGCGCACCACCGGGCCCCACCCACTTTCGACTGCCGCCCGAGGGGGTCGGCCAAGGCTGCTGCTACCTCGAGTACGTACGAGACATCGCGAACGCTACTAACGGGTAAACCTCGGGACAAGGGTTCTGCGGGCGGCAAAGATTCGTTGGGCCATTCGTAGGGACTCCACAAAGAAACGGAGTGGCCCGCAGCACGCTCTCACAGAGACCTTGACCACATGGGAGAGCTAGGGTTTCCGGGAGGAGTCCTGCGTACCGAGGTGCGACAAGGGATTTCGCGGGTCGAGCAAGCCTCGCATCACGCTCCGTGTGGGCAAGCTCACCACTGGGGACGGGTCGTAGTGCCGTGTAGCCAGTCCCTAAACTCGGCTTGTTTCAAGGAGGGAGCCTCAATCGTGCGCAAGGTGCTCATCGCCAACCGTGGCGAAATCGCTGTCCGCGTGGCCCGGGCCTGCCGGGATGCCGGGATCGCGAGCGTGGCCGTCTACGCGGACCCGGACCGCGACGCTCTGCATGTCCGCGCCGCGGACGAGGCGTTCGCCCTGGGCGGTGACACCCCGGCGACCAGTTACCTGGTGATCGACAAGATCCTGAACGCGGCGCGCGAGTCCGGCGCGGACGCCGTCCACCCCGGATACGGCTTCCTCTCCGAGAACGCCGACTTCGCGCAGGCCGTCCTGGACGCCGGGCTGATCTGGATCGGCCCGCCCCCGCAGGCCATCCGCGACCTCGGCGACAAGGTCGCCGCCCGGCACATCGCCCAGCGCGCCGGCGCCCCCCTGGTGGCCGGCACCCCCGACCCGGTCTCGGGTGCGGAGGAGGTCGTCGCCTTCGCCGAGGAGCACGGTCTGCCGATCGCCATCAAGGCCGCCTTCGGTGGTGGCGGCCGCGGTCTGAAGGTCGCCCGCACCCTCGAAGAGGTGCCCGAGCTCTACGATTCCGCGGTGCGTGAGGCCGTGGCCGCCTTCGGCCGCGGCGAGTGCTTCGTCGAGCGCTACCTGGACAAGCCGCGGCACGTGGAGACCCAGTGCCTGGCCGACCAGCACGGCAACGTGGTCGTCGTCTCCACCCGTGACTGCTCGCTGCAGCGCCGCCACCAGAAGCTGGTCGAGGAGGCCCCGGCGCCGTTCCTGTCCGAGGCTCAGGTCGCCGAGCTGTACTCGTCCTCCAAGGCCATCCTCAAGGAGGCCGGCTACGTCGGCGCGGGCACCGTGGAGTTCCTCGTCGGCCTCGACGGGACGATCTCCTTCCTCGAGGTCAACACGCGCCTCCAGGTCGAGCACCCGGTCACCGAGGAGGTCGCCGGCATCGACCTGGTCCGCGAGATGTTCCGCATCGCCGACGGCGAGGAACTCGGCTACGGCGACCCCGAGCTGCGCGGGCACTCCTTCGAGTTCCGCATCAACGGCGAGGACCCGGGCCGCAACTTCCTCCCGGCCCCCGGCACCGTCACCACCTTCGCCCCGCCGTCCGGCCCGGGCGTGCGGCTGGACGCGGGCGTCGAGTCCGGCAGCGTCATCGGCCCGGCCTGGGACTCCCTGCTCGCCAAGCTGATCGTCACGGGCGCCACCCGTGAGCAGGCCCTGCAGCGCGCGGCCCGCGCCCTGGAGGAGTTCCAGGTCGAGGGCATGGCGACGGCGATCCCCTTCCACCGTGCGGTGGTCAAGGACCCGGCGTTCGCCCCCGAACTCACCGGCTCCGCCGAGCCGTTCACGGTCCACACCCGCTGGATCGAGACCGAGTTCGTCAACGAGATCCCCGCGTTCGCCGCCCCGGCCGAGGCCGAGGCCGAGGAGGACTCGGACCGCGAGACGATCGTCGTCGAGGTCGGCGGCAAGCGCCTGGAGGTCTCCCTGCCGTCCTCGCTGGGCATGTCCCTGGCCCGCACCGGCCTCGCGGCCGGCGCCAAGCCGAAGCGCCGCGCCGCCAAGAAGTCCGGCCCGGTCGCCTCCGGCGACACGCTCGCCTCGCCGATGCAGGGCACGATCGTCAAGGTCGCCGTCGAGGAGGGCCAGGAGGTCAAGGAGGGCGACCTGGTCGTCGTCCTGGAGGCGATGAAGATGGAACAGCCGCTGAACGCCCACAAGTCCGGCACCATCAAGGGCCTGTCCGCCGACGTCGGCGCGTCCGTCAGCTCCGGCGCACCGATCTGCGAGATCAAGGACTGACCGGGCACGACATCCCGAGGCGCCCGGCGGACTGAAGCACTCAGTCCGCCGGGCGCCTCGTTTCCGCCCGTTCCGATGGCATGCTGGAGGCAGACCGGGGCGCGCGCGAGGGCAGGTGGGAGGCATGGTGGGCACGACGGCTGCGGGGACCGCGGCGAACGGCGGCACAGAGCTGACGCCGGCGCCCCCGCGCGTCATGCGTGCCGACGCCCGCCGCAACTACGAACGGCTGCTCACCGAGGCCCGCGCCGCCTTCGCCGCGCACGGCGCGGACGCGTCCCTGGAGGACGTGGCCCGGCGCGCGGGCGTCGGCATCGGCACCCTGTACCGTCACTTCCCCAACCGTCACGCCTTGTTGAGCGCCGTCTTCGAGGAAGCGGTGAGCGACCTCCTGGACCGCTCCCACGAACTCCTGAACGCCCCCGAGCCGTGCACGGCCCTGGTGACCTGGCTGCGCGAGATCATCACCCACGCCGGCGAGTACCGCGGCCTGGCCCTGGCCCTGATGTCCGTGACCTCCGACGCCACCTCGGCCCTGGCCAGCTGCAGCACCCCGATGCACGAGGCGGGCGCCGCCCTGCTGAAGCGTGCGCAGCAAGCAGCCAAGGTCCGCGAGGACGTCACCATCACCGACCTCCTCCAACTCACCAACGCCATCGCACTGGCGGCAGAGGAATCCCCGTCAGATCCCCAGTTGGCAGACCGCTTGCTGACACTCACCTTGCGGGGCCTCAGGGCCGGTTGAGTTATAGCCGCCCTGAGGGGAGCGCCCCTTAAGGGGCGCGGGGCTGTATCGATTTGCGGCTCCGCCGCGTGGGCGCGACAAGCCACAACCGGCCCGCACTCGCGCAACAACACAAACCCCTACGGCGAATAGGCAATAACCCTACCGCCGCCGCAAATCGGCAACCCGGGCCCTCTCCCGCTCCCCGGTGGAACCGTCAAGCATCGCCGCCGCCCGAAGGCCGGAGGCCCCCGGCTGCCCGCGCCGCGGCCCCGGCAGGGCCACGTCCCGGCGCGCCTGGCGCGGGGGGACGGAATCACCGCCCGAATTCCCCGAGGCCCCGGCCACAGCGATCTGCACGCCCTGATCGGCGAGCGCCTGCAACTCGGTCGCGGCCCGATCGTCATGCACCGGCGGCTCATCGGTCACCAGCCGGGTGATCACATCCGTCGGCACGGTCTGGAACATCGTGTCCGTACCGAGCTTGGTGTGATCGGCGAGCACGACGACCTCCGCGGCCGCCTGCACCAGCGCCCGGTCCACGGACGCCGACAGCATGTTGGACGTGGACAGCCCGCGCTCGGCGGTGAGCCCGCTCCCGGACAGGAACGCACGGGACACCCTGAGCCCCTGCAGGGACTGCTCGGCGCCGCTGCCCACGAGGGCGTAGTTGGAGCCGCGCAGGGTGCCGCCGGTCATCACGACCTCCACGCGGTTGGCATGGGCCAACGCCTGGGCGACCAGCAGGGAGTTGGTGACGACGGTGAGCCCGGGGATCCGGGCGAGCCGGCGGGCCAGCTCCTGGGTGGTGGTTCCCGCCCCGACCACGATGGCCTCGCCTTCTTCCACGAAGTTGGCGGCGAGGTCGGCGATGGCCGTCTTCTCGGCGGTCGCGAGATGTGACTTCTGCGGAAAGCCGGACTCCCGCGTGAACCCGCCCGGCAGTACCGCACCGCCGTGCCGGCGGTCGAGGAGTCCTTCTGCCTCCAGTGCGCGCACGTCCCGCCGTACGGTCACTTCGGAGGTCTGGACGACGCGGGCGAGTTCACGGAGCGACACGGCCCCGTTCGCTCGCACCATTTCGAGGATCAATTGGCGACGTTCTGCAGCGAACACGAAACTGACAGTAACGCGGGCGACCGTCTGCTTTCAGCTGTTTGCGCCGAATAGCAGAAGTTGTTCGCACAGGAGGGCGGGAAGTGGTATAGGGCCTACCCGCCCCGCCTATGCCGTACGCATGCTCGACAACTCCCTGTGACCAGCGGGGAGTCGGTTTCGGCCGTCAGACCTCGCCGCCGGTCTTGCGGGTGTGGAGCTGCCGCGCGACCTCCGCGATCGACCCCGAAAGGGAGGGGTACACGGTGAACGCGTTCGCGATCTGTTCGACCGTCAGATTGTTGTCGACGGCGATCGAGATCGGATGGATCAGTTCCGAGGCGCGCGGGGACACGACCACACCGCCGACCACGATGCCCGTGCCCGGGCGGCAGAAAAGCTTCACGAAGCCGTCGCGGATGCCCTGCATCTTGGCGCGCGGGTTGCGCAGGAGCGGGAGTTTGACCACCCGGGCGTCGATCTTGCCCGCGTCGACGTCGGCCTGTGTGTAGCCGACGGTCGCGATCTCCGGGTCGGTGAAGACGTTGGACGAGACGGTCTTCAGGTTCAGCGGGGCCACCGCGTCGCCGAGGAAGTGGTACATGGCGATACGTCCCTGCATGGCGGCCACGGAGGCGAGGGCGAAGACGCCCGTCACGTCTCCGGCGGCGTACACACCGGGAGCGGTCGTCCGGGAGACCTTGTCGGTCCAGATGTGACCGGACTCGCGCAGCTTGACGCCTGCCTCCTCCAGACCCATGCCCTCGCTGTTGGGGATGGCGCCGACCGCCATCAGGCAGTGGCTGCCGGTGATGACACGGCCGTCGGAGAGGGTGACCTCGACGCGGTCGCCGACCCGCTTGGCGGCGGCGGCGCGGGAGCGGGCCATGACGTTCATGCCGCGGCGGCGGAAGACGTCCTCGAGGACGGCGGCGGCGTCCGGGTCCTCGCCGGGCAGCACGCGGTCCCGGGAGGAGACGAGGGTGACCTTGGAGCCGAGGGCCTGGTAGGCGCCGGCGAACTCGGCGCCGGTGACACCGGAACCGACCACGATGAGCTCCTCGGGGAGCTCGTTCAGGTCGTACACCTGCGTCCAGTTGAGGATGCGCTCGCCGTCGGGCTGGGCATCGGGCACCTCGCGCGGGTGGCCGCCGGTCGCGATCAGCACGGCGTCGGCGGTGAGGGTCTCCTCGGTGCCGTCGGCGGCGGAGACGATCACCTTGCGGGAGCCGTCGAGGGCCTGCATGCCCTCCAGGCGGCCGCGGCCGCGCATGACCCGGGCGCCGGCGCGGGTGACGGAGGCGGTGATGTCGTGGGACTGGGCCAGGGCGAGCCGCTTCACACGGCGGTTCACCTTGCCGAGGTCCACGCCGACCACCCGGGCCGCCTGCTCCAGCGGCGGGGTGTCGTCGGCGACGATGATGCCGAGCTCCTCGTACGAGGAGTCGAAGGTGGTCATCACCTCGGCCGTAGCGATAAGGGTCTTCGACGGTACGCAGTCGGTCAGCACCGACGCCCCGCCCAGACCGTCGCAGTCGACGACGGTCACCTCCGCGCCGAGCTGGGCGGCCACCAGGGCCGCCTCGTATCCGCCGGGTCCGCCACCGATGATCACGATCCGAGTCACGTACCCCATTGTCCCGCACCGCTCAAGGTGCCACTGCCCGGGGGCGGGGCAATGGGTTGGCAAGGGGCCGCTGATACGTCAGGGGTGCGTGGGTCGGCTGCCGTACTCTCGACCCATGTCGCTCTACGCCGCGTACGCCGGCAACCTCGACGCGCGGCTGATGACCCGCCGCGCCCCGCACTCGCCGATGCGCGCCACGGGCTGGCTGAACGGCTGGCGGCTGACGTTCGGGGGCGAGCACATGGGCTGGGAGGGCGCCCTGGCGACGATCGTCGAGGACCCGTTCTCGCAGGTCTTCGTCGCGCTGTACGACATCGCGCCGCCGGACGAGGAGTCCATGGACCGCTGGGAGGGCGTCGGTCTGGGCGTCTACCGCCGGATGCGGGTGCGGGTGCACACGCTGGAGGGCGAGGAGTCGGCGTGGACGTACGTCCTGGACGGGTACGAGGGCGGTCTGCCCTCGGCGCGGTACCTCGGGGAGATCGCGGATGCGGCGGAATCCGCGGGAGCTCCACACGATTACGTGATGGAACTACGCAAGCGTCCCTGCTGAGGGTCCCCGCCTCTAAGCTGGGGGGATCGACGCACCAAGGGGAGAGCGCATGGCCCCCACGACCACGTACGACGTCTACTACACGGTGCAGGCTGCCGCGGCCCGCGACCGGCTCGACGACCGGCAGCGCACCGCGTTCGACAAGGGCATAGCCCTGCTGGCCCGCGACCCCTTCGTCGATGTGTCCCGCCCCATAAGCTCCACGGGGGACGACCGCACGATCCGGCTCACCCAGAACGTCCTGGTGGAGTACACGGTGAGCCGCGGCCGCCTGCTGATCTTCATCGTCGAGGTCTTCAACGACAAGGACGTCCTCATCCCCGACGCATGACCGCCCACCCCGCGCGGCGGCTTCGTTGGAAACGACAAGACAACGATCGCCATCCCGTGAGCTCTGCCATCTACGCGCGTAGGCGTTGAGCGGCTACTCTCGACGCGTGAACGCATCTCTTCTTCCGGACGACATCCAGGGCGACCCGCACGCCGCCGCCGACGCCGCCGCCGCGCGCCTGCGCGAACTGACCGGTGCCGAGACCCACGACGTCGCCCTCGTGATGGGCTCCGGCTGGGCACCGGCCGTGGACGCCCTCGGCGCACCCGACGCCGAGCTCCTCGTCACCGACCTGCCCGGTTTCCCGCCGCCGGCGGTGGAGGGGCACGGCGGCAAGATCCGCTCGTACAAGATCGGTGAGAAGCGGGCCCTGGTGTTCCTGGGCCGTACGCACTACTACGAGGGCCGCGGGGTCGCCGCCGTCGCGCACGGCGTCCGTACCGCCGTCGCCGCCGGCTGCAAGACCATCGTGCTGACCAACGGCTGCGGCGGGCTGCGCGAGGGCATGCGGCCGGGGCAGCCGGTGCTGATCAGCGACCACATCAACCTGACGGCGACGTCGCCGATCGTCGGCGCGAACTTCGTGGACCTGACCGACCTGTACTCGCCGCGGCTGCGCGCCCTGTGCAAGGAGATCGACCCGAGCCTGGAGGAGGGCGTCTACGCCCAGTTCCCCGGCCCGCACTACGAGACGCCGGCCGAGATCCGGATGGCGCGGGTGATCGGGGCGGACCTGGTGGGCATGTCGACGGTGCTGGAAGCCATCGCGGCGCGTGAGGCGGGTGCGGAGGTACTGGGTATCTCCCTGGTGACGAACCTCGCCGCGGGGATGACGGGTGAGCCGTTGAACCACGAGGAGGTTCTGCAGGCGGGGCGGGACAGCGCGACGCGGATGGGATCGCTGCTGGCCCAGGTCCTCGGACGGCTGTAGGCAACGCAGGGGCCTCCGGTCCCCGGACCCCCCGCTCCTCAGACTCCCCCACTGCCTCAAGGGCGTGGGGGGACCCCAAGGGGCTGGTTTTGACGAACACGAGAGGTTGACCCGGACGTGCACCACGAACTGCTGACCCGCGCCAACGCCTGGCTCGGCGAGGACCCCGACCCGGAGACCCGCGACGAGCTGGCCAAGCTCATCGAGGCCGGTGACGTCGCGGAGCTCGAAGAGCGCTTCAGCGGCACCCTCCAGTTCGGCACCGCGGGTCTGCGCGGTGAGCTGGGTGCCGGGCCGATGCGGATGAACCGGGCCGTCGTCATCCGTGCCGCGGCCGGTCTTGCCGCGTACCTCAACGCCAAGGGGGAGCGCGGCGGGCTCGTCGTCATCGGCTACGACGCCCGGCACAAGTCCGCGGACTTCGCGCGCGACACGGCGGCCGTGATGACGGGCGCGGGCTTCCGGGCCGCGGTGCTCCCCCGCCCGCTGCCCACGCCCGTGCTCGCCTATGCGATAAGGCACCTCGGCGCGGTCGCGGGCGTGGAGGTCACCGCCAGCCACAATCCGCCCCGGGACAACGGCTACAAGGTCTATCTGGGGGACGGTTCGCAGATCGTGCCGCCGGCCGACGCGGAGATCGCCGCCGAGATCGACGCGATCGTCTCCCTGGACGACGTGCCGCGTCCGGAAGCCGGCTGGGAGATTCTCGACGACCGCGTCCTGAACTCCTATCTGGCGCGTACGGAGGCGGTGCTCTCCGCCGGTTCCGCGCGCACCGCCCGCACCGTGTACACCGCGATGCACGGCGTCGGCAAGGACGTCCTGCTCGCCGCGTTCGCCCGGGCAGGTTTTCCCGAGCCCGTCCTGGTGGCCGAACAGGCCGAGCCTGACCCGGACTTCCCGACCGTGGCCTTCCCCAACCCGGAAGAGCCCGGCGCCATGGACCTCGCCTTCGCGCAGGCCCGCACGACCGACCCCGACCTGATCATCGCCAACGACCCCGACGCCGACCGCTGCGCGGTGGCCGTGCGGGACGGCGGCGACTGGCGGATGCTGCGCGGTGACGAGGTGGGCGCGCTGCTCGCCGCCCACCTGGTCAGGCGCGGCGCCCGGGGCACCTTCGCCGAGTCGATCGTCTCCTCCTCCCTGCTCGGCCGTATCGCCGAGAAGGCGGGTCTGCCGTACGAGGAGACCCTCACCGGCTTCAAGTGGATCGCCCGCGTCGAGGGACTGCGCTACGGCTACGAGGAGGCCCTCGGCTACTGCGTGGACCCGGACGGGGTGCGCGACAAGGACGGCATCACCGCCGCGCTGCTGATCACCGAGCTGGCCTCCGAGCTCAAGGAGGAGGGGCGGACCCTGCCGGACCTCCTCGACGACCTCGCCGTGGAGCACGGGCTGCACGCCACCGACCAGCTCTCGGTCCGGGTGGAGGACCTGTCGGTCATCGCGCGCGCCATGCGGCGGCTGCGGGAGCAGCCGCCGACCGCGCTCGCCGGCCTCGCCATCACCAGGGCCGAGGACCTCACCCGGGGCACCGGGAAGCTGCCGCCCACCGACGGGCTGCGCTACACGCTCGACGGCGCCCGCGTCATCGTCCGCCCGAGCGGCACGGAGCCCAAGCTGAAGTGCTACCTGGAGGTCGTGGTCCCCGCCCCCACACACGCCGACCTCCCGGCCGCCCACGCCACCGCGAACGACCTCCTCGCGGCGATCAAGCGGGACCTGTCGGCGGCGGCGGGCATCTGAGCGGCACCGCTCGGACCCGCGCCACCTCGAAGGGGCGCCCTGGGCCATCGGCCCGGGGCGCCCCTTCGAGGGTTGTGCCACAGCAGCCCGAGCGATGCCGGTGCCCCCGGCGGCTCAGGCGCGGGTCAGCCCGTAGCCGCCAGGATCGCCAGCAGTACCGCGCCGGCCAGCGCGGGCCCCGCGATCTCGTATGCCCAGCGCACCGTCACCTCGCCCTGCGCCGTCCCCGTCCGCTCATGGGTTTCGAGCAGTTCGCGCAGATCGTCCATGATCTTGTCGCTCTCGGCGCGGACGGGTCCCTCCGGGACAGCGGTGCCGCCCGGGAGTCCGCCGGTTCCGAAGGCACCGCCCAGACGGCCCCGCCGGCCCCGGCCGCTCGCGTCCACCGTGGCCCGGGCCTCCTGTCGCGCCGCCCTCTTCCGGGCGCGCAGCGAGACGGGGACGGCCCACAGCTGGTACTTGCTCCCGGACTTCACGACGACCTCGTTGGAGTAGCCGGACCGCAGCAGGGCGACCTCGCTCCAGGGCACCACGACGATGCGGAAGGGGTTGCGGATGCGCAGCCGCTCGGCGTTGGCGTGGACGGCGGGGCGCAGCGTGAAGGCCAGGATCAGCGGCACGACGAGGATCAGCGTGGCAAGCGCCAGCCACGGGGTGCGGCCGTGCCCGGAGACGATCGCGTCGATGCCCAGCCAGCCCGCGATGGCAAGCAGCAGGACGCCGCCGGCGAGACCCCCGGACGACCGGTAGGCCCGGTCCTTGTACTGGGGGGCAGGGGGCTGCGGTGCTGGTGACTCGTGGTCCGGGGTCGTCATACCGCCGATTCTGCCCGACGGCCACGACGATGCCCGTACGCGGTGCCTGCGCACTTGATGAGCGGCCGGGGGTGTACAGCCGCTACGCGCGTAGATATGCTCGTCTGGTGACCATGCCCACCACTGCACCCAACGCAGCCCACGCACTCGAAGACGTCACCGCGTCCGACAGCACGCTGCGCCGCTTCCTTCACGGGCTGCCCGGCGTCGACGCGGTCGGTCTGGAGGCGCGCGCCGCCTCGCTCGGCACCCGTTCCATCAAGACGACCGCGAAGGCGTACGCCATCGACCTCGCCATCTCGATGGTCGACCTGACGACGCTGGAAGGCGCGGACACCCCGGGCAAGGTCCGGGCGCTCGGCGCCAAGGCGGTCCATCCCGATCCCACGGACCGTACGACCCCCGCGACCGCGGCCGTCTGCGTCTATCCCGACATGGTGCCCGCCGCGAAGGAGGCCGTCGCCGGCTCCTCCGTGAAGGTCGCCTCGGTCGCCACCGCCTTCCCGGCGGGCCGCGCCCCGATCGCCGTGAAGCTGGCCGACGTCCGCGAGGCCGTCGCCGCGGGCGCCGACGAGATCGACATGGTCATCGACCGCGGGGCGTTCCTCGCGGGCAACTTCATGAAGGTGTACGACGAGATCGTCGCCGTGCGGGAGGCCTGCGGCGCCTCGGCCCGCCTCAAGGTCATCTTCGAGACGGGTGAGCTGTCGACGTACGACAACATCCGCCGCGCGAGCTGGCTCGGCATGCTGGCGGGCGCGGACTTCATCAAGACGTCCACGGGCAAGGTCGCGGTCAACGCCACCCCCGCCAACACCCTGCTGATGCTGGAGGCCGTGCGCGACTTCCGCGCGCAGACCGGGATCCAGGTCGGTGTGAAGCCCGCCGGCGGCATCAGGACGACCAAGGACGCCGTGAAATTCCTCGTCCTGGTCAACGAGACCGCGGGCGAGGACTGGCTGGACAACCACTGGTTCCGCTTCGGCGCCTCCTCGCTCCTGAACGATCTGCTGATGCAGCGTCAGAAGCTGGCCACCGGCCGCTACTCCGGCCCCGACTACGTGACGGTGGACTGATCACCATGGCATCCGCATTCGAATACGCCCCGGCACCCGAGTCCCGCTCGATCGTCGACATCGCGCCGTCCTACGGCCTGTTCATCGACGGCGAGTTCACGGAGGCCGCCGACGGCAAGGTCTTCAAGACGGTCTCCCCGAGCACCGAGGAGGTGCTGTCGGAGGTCGCCCAGGCCGGTTCCGAGGACGTCGACCGCGCGGTGAAGGCCGCCCGCAGGGCCTTCGAGAAGTGGTCGGCGCTGCCCGGCTCCGAGCGCGCCAAGTACCTGTTCCGCATCGCGCGGATCATCCAGGAGCGCAGCCGTGAGCTGGCGGTCCTGGAGACGCTGGACAACGGCAAGCCGATCAAGGAGACCCGCGACGCCGACCTGCCCCTGGTCGCCGCGCACTTCTTCTACTACGCGGGCTGGGCGGACAAGCTCGACCACGCCGGCTTCGGCCCCGCTCCCCGCCCCCTGGGCGTCGCGGGCCAGGTCATCCCCTGGAACTTCCCCCTCCTGATGCTGGCATGGAAGATCGCCCCGGCGCTCGCCACCGGCAACACGGTCGTCCTCAAGCCCGCCGAGACGACCCCCCTGTCCGCGCTCTTCTTCGCGGACATCTGCCGCCAGGCCGGCCTCCCCAAGGGTGTCGTCAACATCCTTCCGGGCTACGGCGACACGGGCGCCGCGCTCGTCGCACACCCGGACGTCAACAAGGTCGCGTTCACCGGCTCGACGGCGGTCGGCAAGGAGATCGCCCGCACGGTGGCGGGCTCCCGCAAGAAGCTCACCCTCGAACTGGGCGGCAAGGGCGCCAACATCGTCTTCGACGACGCCCCCATCGACCAGGCCGTCGAGGGCATCGTCAACGGCATCTTCTTCAACCAGGGCCAGGTCTGCTGCGCGGGCAGCCGGCTCCTCGTCCAGGAGTCGATCCAGGACGAGCTGCTGGACTCGCTCAAGCGCCGCCTGACCACCCTGCGCCTCGGCGACCCCCTGGACAAGAACACGGACATCGGCGCGATCAACTCCGAGGAGCAGCTCTCCCGCATCACCACCCTCGTCGAGCAGGGCGAGGCCGAGGGCGCCGAGCGCTGGTCCCCGGCCTGCGAAATCCCGTCCTCCGGCTACTGGTTCGCCCCGACGCTCTTCACGAACGTCACCCAGGCGCACCGGATCGCCCGCGACGAGATCTTCGGCCCGGTGCTGTCGGTCCTCACCTTCCGCACCCCGGACGAGGCGGTCGCCAAGGCCAACAACACCCCGTACGGCCTGTCGGCGGGCATCTGGACGGAGAAGGGTTCGCGGATCCTCGCCGTCGCGAACAAGCTCCGTGCGGGCGTCGTCTGGTCCAACACGTTCAACAAGTTCGACCCGACCTCGCCGTTCGGCGGCTACAAGGAGTCGGGCTTCGGCCGCGAGGGCGGCCGCCACGGCCTGGAGGCGTACCTCGATGTCTGAGAAGAACGAGAAGACCGAGCAGCGTCTGTCGGTCTTCAAGACCTACAAGCTGTACGTCGGCGGGAAGTTCCCGCGTTCCGAGAGCGGCCGGGTGTACGAGGTGACGGACAAAAAGGGCAACTGGCTGGCGAACGTGCCCCTTTCGTCCCGCAAGGACGCCCGCGACGCGGTGGTCGCCGCCCGCAAGGCGTTCGGCGGCTGGTCGGGCGCGACGGCGTACAACCGCGGCCAGATCCTCTACCGCATCGCCGAGATGCTGGAGGGCCGCCGCGAGCAGTTCGTGCGCGAAGTGGCCGACTCGGAAGGCCTGTCGAAGTCCAAGGCGGCCGCGGTCGTCGACGCGGCGATCGACCGCTGGGTCTGGTACGCGGGCTGGACCGACAAGATCGCCCAGGTCGTGGGCGGCGGAAACCCGGTCGCGGGCCCCTACTTCAACCTGTCCTCTCCGGAGCCGACGGGCGTGGTCGCGGTCCTGGCGCCCCAGGAGTCGTCGTTCCTCGGCCTGGTCTCGGTGATCGCCCCGGTGATCGCGACCGGCAACACGGCGGTCGTGGTGGCCTCCGAGAGGTCCCCGCTCCCCGCCCTGTCCCTGGGCGAGGTCCTGGCCACCTCCGACCTGCCCGGCGGCGTCGTCAACGTCCTCTCCGGCCGTACGGCGGAGATCGCGGCACCGCTGGCCGCACACCAGGACGTCAACGCGATCGACCTCGCGGGCGCCGATGACGTACTGGCGAAGGAGCTGGAGATCGCGGCGGCGGACAACCTGAAGCGGGTGCTCCGTCCACAGCCTGTGGACGAGGTCGACTGGTCGGCGACCCCGGGCATCGACCGCATGACGGCGTTCCTGGAGACGAAGACGGTCTGGCACCCGACGGGGTCGCTGGGCGCGTCGGGCTCGGCGTACTGAGCCCTCCCCGACCGAGCCGCGCCTCCCCTCCGTCCGGGGGAGGCGCGGCTCTTCCTGCTGAGGCGAGTCATGCAGGCCTATAGTCACACCAATTGCACACTAGAGTAATCATGTGCCACCATGTGCGCATGGTAGAGATCGCCATCAGCGCAGCCCGCTCCCAGCTCGGCGACCTGGTCCGGCGCGCCGCCCACGGCCGCGAGACCATCGCCCTCACCGATCACGGACACGTGGCCGCTCTCCTCGTATCGCCGCAGGTGATAGAGGATCTCGAAGACGCCCTGGTGTTCGCGGACTACCAGCGGCGCAAGGCAGAGGGAACGCTTGAACCGGGCATCCCGCATGAGGAAGTCGGCCGGATGCTGGGGCTGCGGTAAGTGGCCTACGAGATCATCTGGGAGCCTCGAGCCACGAGCGCGGCCGTGCGGTTCCTCAAGGAGGATCCCGCCGGGCTGTCCGCCGTTTACGCGGCCGTGGACGCCTTGGCCACTCAGCCTCGCCCGTCGGGCTCCGTCCCCTACGGATCACCCGACCTCCGACGCCTGCACGTCGGGGACTACCGGGTGCTGTACGTCATCGACAACGACGTGATCCACATCCTGGTCACCCACCTCGGCCGAACCGCCTGATTCAGAGACCGGAGAACCGCGTCCTCCCTCCCTCGGGGGAAGACGCGGCTCTCTTTCAATGCGCCGGCCGGGTTCAGACCAGGCGAGGGCCGCCCAGCAGCATGGCGGCCGTCGTCAGTGCCGCCGGAACCGTACCGACCGGGCTCGTCTCGGCGAGGTAGCTCAGCCCGGAGAGCGGGCCGGCGATGTGGTTGCTCGTCGGGTCGACGGTGTTGCCGGGGAGAGCGTTGCGCTTGAGGCCCTGGACGGAGCCGGTGACCGACCGCACCTGACCGGTCGGGCCCTGGAGGCTCTTCTGCGGGTCGAGCTTGCTGAGCGTGTTCGCCGCGGTCGCCGGCGACAGCGGCACCTTCACGGCGGCCGTCGAGTCCGCGGAAGCCGTCGCCGCGCTCGCGGCCAGGGCCGCCGAGACGGTCGCGAGGGCGATCAGGGCGCGCTGGGCGGTGGGCTTGGAGGGGGAAGCGTGTCGTGCCATTGCAGTAGTCACCTTGGATTCGCTGAGTAATCAGGTCGACACGAAGGGTAGTTGAGATGTGATGCGCACACCAAAGCCGACCCGCGGGGTCGGCAGGACGTACGGAATACGTCAAACTGGTGTCCCGTGAGCATCCATCTCCCCTCCGCCGCCCGCGTCGTGCTGCTCTGCGGCCCCTCGGGCTCGGGCAAGTCCCTTGTCGCCGCCCGCTCCGGCCTGCCCGTGCTGCGCCTCGACGACTTCTACAAGGAGGGCGAGGACCCGACGCTGCCGCTGGTGGCGGGAAGCTCCGACATCGACTGGGACCACCCGGACTCCTGGGACACGGACACCGCCGTCGCCGCGATCGCGGAGCTGTGCCGCACGGGCCGTACGAAGGTTCCCGTCTACGACATCTCGCTCTCGGCCCGCACCGGTGAGGAGACCGTCGACATAGGACGGACCCCGCTGTTCATCGCGGAGGGCATCTTCGCGGCCGAGATCGTCGAGCGCTGCCGGGAGTTGGGGCTGCTGGCCGACGCGCTGTGCCTGAACCGCGGCGCGGTCCGCACCTTCCGCCGTCGCTTCCTGCGTGATCTCAAGGAGGGCCGCAAGTCGGTGCCGTTCCTGCTGCGCCGCGGCTGGCGTCTGATGCGCCAGGAACGCTCGATCGTCGCCCGCCAGACCGCCCTCGGCGCCCACGCCTGTGACCGGGACGAGGCCCTGGGCCGGCTGGCGGCTGCCGCTGTGGGCCGCCGCCCGGCCGCAACCCCCTCGCGCTGACCGGACGGGTACACGCAAAAAAGCGGGACTGGACGGACCCCCCGGCCCTCCAGTCCCGCTTCCCCCGTTCCCCCGTGGTGCTTCCCCCATGAGCCCCCGTTGGTCCCCCGTGGGTTCCCCCCGGTTACCGCTCCCCCGTGCTTCCCCCGTTACTTGCTTCCCCCCCAACCCTCAGGCGACGAGCTCCCCGAAGGCGTCCTCCTCGTCACGGCCGAAGCTGAGGACCTCGTCCTCGCGCAGCCGGCGGAGCGACCGCCAGATGCTGGACTTCACCGTGCCGACACTGATGTCGAGGATCTCCGCGATCTCCGGGTCCGTGCGGCCCTCGTAGTAGCGCAGGACCAGCATGGTGCGCTGGAGTTCGGGGAGGCGGGCGAGCGCCTGCCACAGGACCGCGCGCAGCTCCGTGCCGCGCATCGCGTCCGTGTCGCCGGGCGTCTCCGGCAGTTCCTCGGTCGGGTACTCGTTCAGCTTGCGGCGGCGCCACGCGCTGATGTGCAGGTTCGTCATGGTGCGGCGGAGGTAGCCCCCGACCGCGGCCTTGTCGCTGATCCGGTCCCAGGCCTTGTACGTCGAGAACAGCGCGCTCTGCAGCAGGTCCTCGGCCTCGAAGCGGTCACCGGTCAGGTGGTAGGCGGTGGCGTACAGGGAGGCGCGGCGCTCCTGGACGTAGGCGGTGAACTCCGCCTCCGACAGCGAGCGACGCTCCCCCGTGTCCTCCCTGTACGCGCTTCCCCCGTGCGTCTCCCCCGTGAAGGTGTCAACCACCGTCATGTACGCGGTGTGCTGACGCCCGGCGCCGCGAGCGCACCCCCGCCCGCTCACGGCACCGGACTTCTCGGAACCCCGGCCCCCGTTCACGTCGTGCAGGCGCGTGACCACTGCGCTGGTGCTGGTGCTGTGCAGCATGTTCATCTCGCGCCCCCCGTCGTGGACTTCCGGTGTTCGACTTGCTCAGGCGGTGGATCTCCGCGGTGTCTCTGCGGTGCTTCCTTGCCTGTGCCGAGAAGCTTGCCCTCGCACCTTCATGGCCGTGTCCGCCGACTGTCACAGACCTGTCACAGGGGTCGGCCGCAGGGAAGACACAGCGCGGTCACAGAGCAGAGCGGTACGGGCACACAGGCGTACGGGTCTGCAGCGGAGTCGAAACCCCGACCCACCATGGGCCAGAATGAGCGCGTGCCTACCCTGTTGCTGATCGAGGATGACGACGCCATCCGTACGGCCCTGGAGCTGTCTCTTACGCGCCAGGGACACCGGGTTGCCACCGCTGCCACCGGTGAGGACGGTCTGAAGCTCCTGCGGGAGCAGCGGCCGGACCTGATCGTGCTGGATGTGATGCTGCCCGGCATCGACGGGTTCGAGGTGTGCCGGCGCATCCGGCGCACGGACCAGTTGCCGATCATTCTGCTGACCGCGCGCAGCGACGACATCGACGTGGTCGTGGGTCTGGAGTCCGGCGCCGACGACTACGTGGTCAAGCCGATCCAGGGGCGGGTGCTCGACGCCCGGATCCGGGCCGTGCTGCGGCGCGGGGACCGCGAGTCGACCGACGCGGCGAGCTTCGGCAGCCTGGTCATCGACCGCGCGGCGATGACGGTGACCAAGAACGGCGAGGACCTGCAGCTCACGCCGACCGAGCTCAGGCTGCTGCTGGAGCTGAGCCGGCGGCCCGGGCAGGCGCTGTCCCGGCAGCAGTTGCTGCGGCTGGTGTGGGAGCACGACTACCTCGGTGACTCCCGGCTGGTGGACGCGTGTGTCCAGCGGCTGCGTGCCAAGGTCGAGGACGTGCCGTCGTCCCCGACGCTGATCCGTACCGTGCGTGGCGTGGGCTACCGGCTGGACACGCCTCAGTGACCAAAGCGCAAGGGGGGGTTCGCGGCTGGGCCGCGACTCGCAAGGGACATCTTTCAGGGCTGCGCTTCACCAGTCTGCGGCTGCGCCTGGTGGTCGTCTTCGGGCTGGTGGCGCTCACCGCCGCCGTGTCCGCGTCCGGGATCGCGTACTGGCTCAACCGCGAGGCCGTGCTCACCCGCACCCAGGACGCGGTGCTCGGCGACTTCCGGCAGGCGATGCAGACCCGGGCGGGCACCCTGAGCGCGCACCCCACGCAGGACGAACTGCAGCACACCGCGGGCCAGATGGCCAACAGCAGCCAGCGCTTCAGCGTGCTGCTCGTCGCGCAGGACGCCGACGGCAGGACCGTCTACGGCAGTTCGAGCGGCCTGGAGGGCTTCTCGCTGCAGGACGTGCCCGGGTCGCTGCGCGCGGCCGTGACCAAGAAGCAGCAGGTCGACTCCGGCAACAAGTACGTCTACCACCTGTACTGGCAGCGCGTCGTCAACCACGGCACGCCGTACCTGGTGGCGGGCACGAGGGTGATCAACGGCGGGGCGACCGGCTACATGCTCAAGTCACTGGAGCCGGAGGCCAAGGACCTCAACTCCCTCGCCTGGTCGCTGGGGATCGCCACCGGCCTCGCGCTGGTCGGCTCGGCGCTGCTCGCGCAGGCCGCCGCCTCGACCGTGCTCAAGCCGGTGCAGCGGCTCGGGGTCGCCGCGCGCCGGCTCGGCGAGGGCAGGCTGGACACCCGGCTCAGGGTGTCGGGGACCGACGAACTCGCCGATCTGTCACGGACGTTCAACTACGCGGCCGAGGCGCTGGAAAAGCGGGTCGAGGACATGGCCGCGCGGGACGAGGCGTCCCGGCGGTTCGTCGCCGACATGAGTCATGAACTCCGTACGCCGCTCACCGCGATCACCGCCGTGACGGAGATCCTGGAGGAGGAGCTGGAGGCGGACTCCGGGTCGATGGACCCGATGATCGAGCCCGCCGTACGGCTCGTCGTCAGCGAGACCCGGCGGCTCAACGACCTCGTCGAGAACCTGATGGAGGTCACCCGCTTCGACGCGGGCACCGCACGGCTGGTCCTGGACGACGTCGACCTCGCCGACCAGATCACCGCCTGCATCGACGCCCGGGCCTGGCTGGACGCGGTCGACCTGGACGCCGAGCGCGGCCTCCACGCCCGTCTCGACCCGCGCCGCCTGGACGTGATCCTCGCCAACCTGATCGGCAACGCGCTCAAGCACGGCGGGTCGCCGGTGCGGGTGTCGGTGCGGCCCGAGGACGATGAGATCGTCATCGCGGTGCGCGACCACGGGCCGGGCATCCCCGAGGACGTCCTGCCGCACGTCTTCGACCGCTTCTACAAGGCGAGCGCCTCCCGACCGCGCTCCGAGGGCAGCGGCCTCGGCCTGTCCATCGCCCTGGAGAACGCGCACATCCACGGCGGCGAGATCACCGCCGCCAACTCCCCCGACGGGGGTGCGGTGTTCACGCTGCGGCTGCCCCGGGACGCGTCGGCGCTGACGGAGGAGTCCGAGAAGGACACGGGGAAGAACGGGAACGCCTCATGACCGCACGACGTCTCCTGGCGCTCCCCCTCCTCGCCGCGGTACTCAGCGGCTGCGGCATCCGGCCCACCGAGGTGCCCACGGACTTCGGGGCGGCGCCCTCCCAGGTGCAGTGCTCGCCCGCCGAGCCGGACGTCTCCACACAGGCCTCGCGCGGGCTGCCCGTGCAGGTGTTCCTGCTGTGCGGGTCATCGCTGGTCGCCGTGGACCGGACGGTACGGGTGCCGGCCGGCTCCCCGGACTCGCAGCGGCGGGTGCTGGTGGCGCAGGGGCTGCTCGACCAGCTCGCGGCGACACCGTCGGCCGCCGAGAAGGAGGCCGGGTACACCACGGACGTACGCGGCGGCATGACCGTGACCGGCCCCCGGCCCGGCGACCCCGACGACACGCTCCGGCTCAGCAACCCGCCCGGCGATCTCACGTCCTTCGCGCTGGCCCAGCTGGTCTGCACCTTCTCCGACTCGACGGCGGCCGGGGGTGACGGCTCGGTCATCCTCGGCGGCCCCGGCAAGGAGCCGCTGCGCCGCTACGAGTGCACGGACGAGGTGCGCTCCCGCCCGGGCACCGAGCAGCCGCCGTCCAGCCCGGTTACGGGCGGCTGACGTACGGGTGTGGCGGAAGCCTCATCCAGGTACCTCCGGACAAGCCGGAACCGATCCTGCCGCACGCGGCGTCTAGGGGATCGTGCAGCGTCAAGGCTCCATCGGCGGCAACGCCGCGATCCGCATCCGTGTGACAGGGAGTGTCCTCCTTGTCGCACACCTCGCGTTCGTCGCCTGGCTCACGCTGCGCCCACTGGATGTGCCCTGGGTGATGCCCCCCAACCTGCATCCGTTCGCCGGAATACGCGCCGACCTGGCGCTGGGCCGGCCGGAGGCGGTCCGCCGCATCGGCGAGGGCGTCGGCCTCCTCGCACCGCTCGGCGTACTGCTCCCGATGGCGCACGGCAGGCTGTGGGCCTTCCCGTTCGCCTCCTTCGTCCGTACGGTCGCCGCGGGCGCGCTGGTCTCCGCGGGCATCCTGCTGCTGCAGACCGGGGTGCCCGGCCGGGTCCCGGACGTGGACTCGCTGCTGATGAACACCGTGGGTGTGGCCCTCGCCCATCTCGCGGTCGTCCCCGCGGCCCGCTCCTGGCTCCGCCGCAGGTCCGAGCGGAGGGAAGGGGCGGCCCTCCGCCAGGAGGAAGCGGTTCAGGGTCGAACCCCGACGTTTCCCAGGGTCGGGATCGCCCCGTAGAGCGACGCTTTGCCCCCTTCGTCTCCGTAGCGTTGAAGACAGATGAGGAAGCCACCAAGAGGCCGCCTCCTATCCGACGCTCACGAAGGAGCCGCACATGTCCGCCCTCGTCCGCCCCACCCACGGCCGCATGATCGGCGGCGTGTGCGCCGGTCTGGCGCGGCGCTTCGGCACCTCCGCGACCACCATGCGCGTGATCTTCCTGCTCTCCTGCCTGCTGCCGGGTCCGCAGTTCCTGCTCTACATAGCGCTGTGGATCCTGCTGCCCTCCGAGGAGAAGGCCGCCCGCACCGCCTGGTGAGGCCCTTTCCGCTGGTACGCCGATGGGGCGCACCCCCGTGCCCGGGGGTGCGCCCCATCGGCGCGTTCGCGAGGCGGACTCAGCCGATCGGCATGCCGTTCACGGGCAGGCCGCGCGTGGGCAGGCTCGACTGCACCGGCAGACCACCGAGCAGCCCGGCGACCGGCGCGGACCCGTCGGTGAGCGCACCGGCCGACGGCTGCACGGAGGACAGACCGCGGTCGAGGGCGGGCTTGCCCTGGGCCACCGCCGCCTGGGCACCCGGCAGCGCCTGGGAGACGTTCTGCGCCGGGAGCGCGCTGGTGACGGAGCCCAGCATGCCGGTGGCGTCCGGGACCGCCGGGGCCGCGTTCGCGGCGCCCGCGCCCGTGGCGGCGAAGGCGGCACCGAGAGCGGCGACACCGAGGGTCTTGGCAGCAGACTGCTTCATGAAATGAATCCTCGAAATGGGGTTGGGGAAATGTGAGCGGTGTCCACGACCGTAAACACGGGCACCCGCCCGCCGCAAACATCGAAATGCGAACGGGTTGTGAATACCCGTCCGCATTCCATACACCCCGATATCCCCGGTTACTCCTCCGAGGGTACAGAACCGCTGGTGGAAGCGGTTTGCTGGAACAGCCATTCGGACTTCAGCTCGGCATATCCAGGCTTGATCACGTCATTGATCATCGCCAGTCGTTCATCGAAAGGAATGAACGCTGATTTCATCGCATTGACGGAGAACCACTGCATGTCGTCGAGCGAATAACCGAAGGCGTCGACAAGGTGCTCGAATTCCCGGCTCATACTTGTGCCGGACATGAGTCGATTGTCCGTATTCACGGTCACACGGAAGTGCAGTCGGCGCAGCAGCCCGATCGGGTGTTCGGCATACGACTCCGCCGCCCCGGTCTGGAGGTTCGAACTGGGGCACAGTTCGAGCGGGATGCGCTTGTCCCGTACGTACGAGGCGAGCCGCCCGAGCTTCACCGAACCGTCGGCGTGCACCTGGATGTCGTCGATGATGCGCACACCGTGCCCCAGCCGGTCCGCCCCGCACCACTGAAGGGCCTGCCAGATGGACGGCAACCCGAAGGCCTCACCGGCATGGATGGTGAAGTGGTTGTTCTCGCGCTTCAGATACTCGAAGGCGTCGAGGTGCCGGGTGGGCGGGTAACCGGCCTCGGCGCCGGCGATGTCGAAGCCCACCACGCCCAAGTCACGGTAGCGGTTGGCGAGTTCGGCGATCTCCAGGGCGCGGGCGGCGTGCCGCATGGCGGTGAGCAGGGCGCCCACGCGGATCCGGTGGCCGCTCTGCCGCGCGAGCCGCTCCCCTTCCCGGAAGCCCTCGTTGACGGCCTCCACGACCTCCTCGAGGGTCAGCCCGCCCTCCAGGTGCTGCTCGGGGGCGTACCGCACCTCTGCGTACACCACCCCGTCCTCGGCGAGGTCCTCGGCACACTCGCGCGCGACCCGCACGAGCGCGTCCCGGGTCTGCATCACGCCGACGGTGTGGGAGAAGGTCTCCAAGTACCGCTCCAGCGAACCGGAGTCGGCGGCCTCCCGGAACCAGACGCCGAGCTTGCCGGAGTCGGTCTCGGGGAGGCGGTCATAGCCCGCATCGCGGGCGAGTTCGACGATCGTCCCCGGCCGGAGGCCGCCGTCGAGGTGGTCGTGCAGCAGAACCTTCGGCGCCCGGCGGATCTGCTCCGGCGTCGGGGTGTTCGAGATGGTCTGGCTCGTCATTTCCGCACTCTACCTCCTACGCGCGTAGATGGCGCGTTGTACAACTCCGTCGATACGTAACGGTGACCGCATGGACGGGGCACGTACACCTGCGCTTCTGACACTGTTCTGTCATGGCACACCAAGCGACGCCGGTTCGACGGGCCCGGCTGGGGAGGGCGCTCGGCCCGGAACCGACGGCGGTGAGCGGAGTGGTTCTGCTGCTCCCCGGCGGCGACGAGGAGTCGGCCCGCAGACCGTCCCCCGTGCTGGCGACCGCCTCCGTCCGCGCACTGGGCCGCCGTCTGGCCCGCGCCGGGCGGGAGGAGGGCCTCGCCACCCATGTCGTCCACTACCGCTACCGCGGCTGGAACGGCAGCGAGGCCCATCTCGCGGGAGACGCCTCCTGGGCCGCGGACGAAGCCGTACGGCGCTACGGCGACGTCCCCGTCTGCCTCGCCGGCCTCGGGATGGGCGGCCGGGCCGCACTGCGCGCGGGCGGGCACGACGCCGTCAACTCCGTACTGGCGATGGCGCCTTGGCTGCCCGAGGAGGACGTCGCGGCTTCGCCTGAACCGGTGAAGCAGCTGGCGGGGCGGCGGGTGCTGATCGTTCACGGCACGAGGGACGACGTCTGCGACCCCGAGCTGTCCTTCCGGCTGGCGGCGCGGGCGAAGAAGGCGAACCGGGATGTCTGCCGGTTCGAAGTGCACTCCGACGGTCATGGGTTGCATCAGTACCGGAGTGAAGTGCATGCGTTGGCGGAGGACTTCGTGATGGGGGTGTTGTTCGGGCGGTCGTTTTCGCGGCCGGTGGAAGACGCACTGGCGGCTCCGCCGCCGCTGGGGTTGCGGATGCCGTTGGCTGCGGGTTTTGGCAAGTCTCTGCGCCGGTGAGAGCCCGGGGCTCGGGTTCGCTGCGGGGTGCGGGGGCGTAGTGGTTGATCGCGCCGCTCCCCGCGCCCCTTTGGGGCGCTCCCCTTCACGTGGGCAGCAAGTTGCCCCTTCTTGAGAGCAGGAACTTCTTGAAGGCGGCCACGGGGGGTGTGTCCGGGTGGCCGTCCAGCCATGCCACGCCGATTTCGCGGGCCGCTCTCGGGGCCGTGACCGTGAGTTCCACAACTCCCGGGCGGGGGAAGGCGGGTGGAGGGAGCAGGGCTACTCCCAGGCCCGCAGCCACCAGGCCCCGCAACGTCTCCGCCTCTTCCCCCTCGAAGGCGATTCTCGGCCGGAAGCCGGCCTCCTTGCAGAGGTCGTCGGTGATGCGGCGCATGCCGTAGCCAGGTTCGAGGGTGACGAAGGTTTCGTCGGCCGCCTCGGCCAGGCGGATGCGGCGGCGGGACGCCAGCGGGTGGTCGGCCGGGACGACCAGGCGGAGCTTCTGTTCGTCGAGGCGGCGGGCCACCAGGTCGGGGGCGTCCGGGACCGGGGAGGTCAGACAGAGGTCGAGTTCGCCCGCGCGCAGCTTCTCCAGCATCGCCTCGCCGTAGTTCTGGACGAGGCTGAATCGGACGCGGGGGTGGTCGGCCCGGAAGGCGTGGATGAGACCGGGGACCGTTTCGGCGCCCATGGTGTGCAGGAAGCCGAAGGCGACCTTGCCGGTGGCCGGGTCGGCGTCGGCGCGGACCTCCTCGGCGGCGCGCTCGATCTCGGCGAGGGCACGTTCGACGGAGCCCAGGAAGGTGCGGCCGGCCGGGGTGAGGGAGACGGTGCGGCCGCGGCGGGCGAACAGGTCGACGCCCAGGTCCTGTTCGAGGCGGACCATTGCCCGGGAAAGGGTGGACTGCGGGACCTGCATCTCGTGGGCGGCACGCGTGACGTGCTCGGTGCGGGCGACACCGGCGAAGTGGGCGAGGCGCGGGGCGAGCAGCGAGACGATGTCGTGGGCGGCCTTGGCGTCTTTTGTGTCACTGGACGGTGACAGACGAGCTTGTGACCTCTGCTGATGCACCATGGGAACGATTATGGCGATTCCATGCATTGGACGGATGAGCGGGGTCGTACGTAGCTTCGAGGCATGTCTCCCGCCAGTACCGGGGCGTCCACCGTCGTGGGCGCCGCATCCGTTGTCCCCACTGTTCCTGTCCTCCCTGTCGTCGATTCCCGTATGACGCCGGGCGGCCCCGGCTACCGCCGGATGAGCTTCGCCCTCTTCCTCGCGGGGGTCGCGACCTTCGCACTGCTCTACTCCACGCAGGCCCTGCTGCCGCTGATCTCCGGCGAGTTCGGGGTCACGGCGAGTGCGGCGAGCTGGACGGTGGCGGCGGCGACCGGTGGCCTCGCGGTGTTCGTCCTTCCGATGAGTGCGCTGTCGGAGCGGTTCGGGCGTCGTACGGTGATGACGGGCTCGCTGGCGGTCGCGGTGACGGTGGGGCTCCTGGTGCCGTTCGCGCCCTCGCTGACCGGGCTGGTGGTGCTGCGGGCTGTGCAGGGGGCTGCGCTGGCCGGGCTCCCGGCGTCGGCGACCGCGTATCTCGCCGAGGAGGTCCGGCCGAAGGCGCTGGTCACGGCGATCGGGCTGTTCGTCGCGGGCAACAGTGTCGGCGGGATGAGCGGCCGGGTCATCACCGGGTGGGTCGCGCAGGAGTGTGGCTGGCGGGTCGCGGTCGGTGTGATCGGGGCGATCGCGGTGGTGTGCGCGGTGGCCTTCCGGCTGCTGCTGCCCGCTCCGCGTCACTTCAAGGCGGGTTCGCTGCGGCCGCGGGTCCTGGCCCGCACGGTCCGCGACCACCTGTCGAACCCGCTGCTGTGCCGGCTGTATGCGATCGGGGCGCTGTTCATGACGGTGTTCGGCGGTGTGTACACGGTGATCGGTTACCGCCTCACGGAGGCGCCGTTCTCGCTGCCGCAGGGCATCATCGGGTCGATCTTCCTGGTCTACCTGGTGGGTACGGTGTCCGCGTCCACCGCCGGGCGGCTGGTGGGGCGGCTGGGCCGCCGTGGGGCGCTGTACCTGGCGGGCGGTACGACGGCGTCGGGCCTGGCCCTGACCCTCGCGGGGTCTCTGGTGCCGGTTCTGCTGGGGCTGGTGCTGATCACCGCCGGGTTCTTCGCCGGGCATGCGGTCGCGTCGTCGGCGGTGAGCAAGACGGCGACGACGGGGCGTGCGCAGGCCTCCGCCCTGTACCAGTCGGCGTACTACGTCGGCTCCAGCGCGGGCAGCACCGTCGGTGCGCTGGCCTTCCACGCGAGCGGCTGGACCGGGACGGTGCTGGTCGGCCTGCTGGCGGTGCTGGGGGTCGTGACGATCACGGTGTTCGGGACGCGGGCCGCCAGGGCGACGGCGCGCACTCTCAGCCCGTCCGGCGTCTGAGGACGAGGCCGTTCAGGCCGAACGGGGGTCCAGGGGGCGAAGCCCCTTGGGCCGGCGACCCCCACCCACCTGCACATTCTCCTGCTCGGCACGCCATTGTCAGTGCCCTGCGCTAGCTTCGAACCTGCTGGGCGCAAAGGCGCGACACAGAACGGCCACAGGGGTGGGTGGACCATGACGACAGACCTCGACGTCAGGCTCGAGAAACACCGAGTCGAGCTGACCGGCTACTGCTACCGCATGCTCGGCTCCTCCTTCGAGGCCGAGGACGCGGTACAGGACACGATGGTCCGCGCCTGGCGCAGCTACGAGAAGTTCGAGGGCCGCTCCAGCCTCCGCTCCTGGCTGTACCGCATCGCGACGAACGTCTGCCTGGACATGCTGACCGCCGGCAACAAGCGCGCCCGCCCGATGGACCTGAGCGAATCGACGCCCCTCGCCCAGGCCGCCCTCTCCCCCCGCCCGGACAACACCTGGCTGGAGCCGATGCCCGACGCCCGCGTGCTGCCGACCGTCGAGGACCCGGCGGAGGCCGCCGTCGCGAAGGAGTCCGTGCGGCTCGCCTTCATGGCGGCCCTGCAGCAGCTGCCCGCCAAGCAGCGCGCCGTGCTGATCCTGCGCGAGGTCCTCGCATGGAAGGCCAGTGAGGTCGCCGAGCTGCTGGACACCTCGGTGGCGTCGGTCAACAGCGCCCTGCAGCGGGCCCGGGCGACACTCGCCGAGCGCGAGCAGGGCGACAAAGCGGCAGCCGCGGCCGTCTCCGACCCTCTCGACGAGGAGCAGCGCAAGCTCCTGGACCGCTATGTGGCGGCCTTCGAGGGGTACGACATGACCGCGCTGACGGCGTTGCTCCACGAGGACGCCGTGATGACGATGCCGCCGTTCGACCTGTGGCTGACCGGGCACGACGACATCACGGGCTTCATGACGACCCTGGGCTCCGCCTGCGAGGGCTCCCGGCTGCTGCCGGTCCAGGTCAACGGCCTGCCGGGGTTCGCCCAGTACAAGCCGGACCCGGAGAAGGGCGGCTTCACCCCGTGGGCGGTGCAGGTGCTGGAGATATCAGACGGCGGGCTCTCCGGGTTCCACTTCTTCCTCGACACGGCGCGCTGGTTCCCGCTGTTCGGCCTGCCCCTCCACCTCGAAGCGGAGCCCGACCAGGTCGAGGAGGGCGTGTAGCGACGGGGCGGGATCCCGCAGCCGGATCCGGCCCCCGGCCCGCCGGGCGGCCAGCTCCAGCCGCGCCAGCAGATCCACGGCACCCAGCCCCGGCGGCCCGATCGCGGCGACGTCGACCACCACCACCCCGGCACCGGTGGCCTCCAGCAGCGCCCGCACGTCCTCGCACAGCCCGTTCACCTCGTCACGGGTGACAGGGCCGGGCAGCACGAGTACGGCGGGTGTCATGGCATCCACGAGCGGTAGACCGGCCGGGCGGGCGGAACTCATCGCCGCGCACCCTCCTGTCGGGCGTGTCCGCCGACCGGGATCACATTGACCTGTCACCCTCCTCCCCCGGAGGGTTGGGTGTATGCCCCAAGCATCCGCACCGCCCCGGCTACCCGACGGCCTCCTCCCCGCCGAGGGGGCACCGTGCAGGGAGTGCTGACGGGCTTCGCGGTCATCGCGGTCGTCATCGGGGTGGGCTACGTCATCGGACGGCAGGGACATCTCGGCGAGCACGGACGCGAGGTGCTGACCAAGCTGGCCTTCCATGTGGCGTCCCCGGCGCTGCTGTTCACCACGCTCGCGCGGGCCGACCTGTCGGTGATCTTCTCCAGCCGGCTGCTGGTGACGGCCATGAGCACGGCGGCTGCGGCCGGTGTCTTCGTCGCGGTCGGTGTCGTACGGGGCTGGAGTGTGGGCCGTACGACGATCGGCGCCCTGTGCTCCAGTTACGTCAACTCGGGCAACCTCGGCATCCCGATCGCGGTGTATGTGCTGGGCGACGCCTCGCTGGTGGCGCCGGTGCTGCTGTTCCAGATCATCGCGGTCACGCCGATCGCCCTGACGGTCCTGGACCTGTCCGGCAAGGGCGACAAGGGCCCGTTGTGGCTGCGGCTGCTCACGCCGCTGCGCAACCCGATCGCGGTCGGCTCGCTTGCCGGAGTGGCGGTCTCGGCGCTCGGTGTGAAGGTCCCGGCCGCGGTCATGGACCCGGTGACCCTGATCGGCAACATGTCCGTCCCGGCGGTCCTGCTGGCCTTCGGCATCTCCCTGTGCGGCAGCACGATGCCGGGGCGGGGCGCCGACCGGCTCCCCGTGTTCCTGTCGGTCGCACTGAAGGCGCTGGGCCAGCCGGTGGCCGCGTGGGCTCTGGCGGTGGGGGTGTTCGGGCTGCACGGCCACCAACTGCTCGACGTGGTGGTGACGTCGGCGCTTCCGGCGGCGCAGAACCTGTACACGTACGCGAGCCGCTATCGGGTGGCGGAGGGCTTGGCGCGGGACTCGATCCTGTTGTCGACGGTGTTGTCGGTGCCGGTGCTGGTGGTCGTGGCGGCGCTGTTGGGGTGAGTCAGGTCTCGGGGAACTCGCTGGTGTCGATGACGAGGTCGAAGGGCGCGGGGATGGTGAGGAGTTCGCCGAACTTGGCGACGGCGAGCGGGCGGTAGACGTCCCCGTGCGGCTCTCCGTAGAGCGTCGCGGTGGGGCCCTCGGGTGCCCAGCGGTCGACCAGGAGGTAGAGCGGGATGCCTGCGGAGGCGTAGGCGGCCGGCTTGCTCACACGGTCGTGGCGGGCGTTCTTCCTGGAGGTGACCTCGACGACGAGTTCGGCCACGGCGCCCGGCAGATAGGTGTCCGCCTCGGTGCACTCCTGGACCGGGGCGACCAGGATGTCCGGGATGAACATGCCCAGCCGCGAGGGGACGGCGATGGCCTGTGTCTGGTAGACCCCCCAGTCCTCAGGGATCACGGAGTACAGGCGACGCTGGATGCGTTCCGCGATCACGTTGTGACGGGGTGCGGGAGCAGGTGACACGGTGATGATCCCCTCGATGATCTCCACCTTGCTGCCCTCGGGCCAGTCCATCTCCTCCCAGAACCGGACGAGGTCGTCCCAGCTCTGCTCGGGGTCGTGGCCCACGGTGAGTGCGCTCATGGCGGTCTCCTTCGGTTGCGTCACCGATCCCAGCATGCCGAACGGGACCGGTGGGGGTCCACCGATCCCGTTCACTCGAAAGGGAAAGTCCCCTGGTCAGGCGATACGTTCCAGCACGACAGGCGACGCCGAGAACTCCGCCCCCGCCGCCCCGATGTCGTAAGACCCCTCCACCGCCTGCAGCGCGTACTCGAAGCGCTCGGGGGTGTCGGTGTGCAGGGTCAGCAGGGGCTGGCCCTCGGTCACCGTGTCGCCCGGCTTGGCGTGCATCTCCACGCCCGCGCCCGCCTGCACCGGGTCCTCCTTGCGGGCGCGGCCCGCGCCCAGGCGCCAGGCGGCGACGCCGATGCCGTAGGCGTCGAGACGGGTGAGGACGCCCGAGGACGGGGCCTTGATGACGTGCTGCTCGCGTGCCACCGGCAGCTGCGCGTCCGGGTCGCCGCCCTGGGCCGCGATCATGCGGCGCCAGACGTCCATCGCGGAGCCGTCGGCCAGGGCCTTCGCCGGGTCGGCGTCCTTCACTCCGGCCGCGTCGAGCATTTCGCGGGCCAGCGCGATGGTCAGTTCCACCACGTCGGACGGGCCGCCGCCCGCGAGGACCTCCACCGACTCGCGGACTTCGAGGGCATTGCCCGCCGTCAGACCCAGCGGGGTCGACATGTCCGTCAGCAGCGCGACCGTCCTCACTCCGTGGTCCGTGCCCAGGCCCACCATCGTGGAGGCGAGTTCCCGTGCGTCCTCGATGGTCTTCATGAAGGCGCCGGTGCCCACCTTCACGTCCAGGACCAGGGAGCCGGTGCCCTCGGCGATCTTCTTGGACATGATCGAGGACGCGATCAGCGGGATGGCCTCGACCGTGCCCGTGACGTCGCGGAGCGCGTACAGCTTCTTGTCCGCGGGGGCCAGACCGTCGCCCGCCGCGCAGATCACCGCGCCGGTGGTGTCGAGGACGTCCAGCATCTCCTCGTTGGACAGCAGCGCGCGCCAGCCGGGGATCGACTCCAGCTTGTCCAGGGTGCCGCCGGTGTGGCCGAGGCCGCGGCCCGACAGCTGCGGAACGGCCGCTCCGCAGGCCGCGGCCAGGGGCGCCAGCGGGAGGGTGATCTTGTCGCCGACGCCGCCGGTCGAGTGCTTGTCGGCGGTGGGGCGGGACAGGGACGAGAAGTCCATGCGCTCGCCGGAGGCGATCATCGCGGCGGTCCAGCGGGCGATCTCACGGCGGTTCATGCCGTTGAGGAGGATGGCCATGGCGAGCGCGGACATCTGCTCGTCGGCGACCTCCCCGCGGGTGTACGCGTCGATGACCCAGTCGATCTGCTCGTCGCTGAGCTCACCGCGGTCCCGCTTGGTGCGGATGACGGAGATGGCGTCCATGGCCATGGGGTGCGTTCCTTCCGAGGTTCATGGAAGTGTGCGGCCCCTCCGCTCGAAGGGTTCAAACCGGAGGGGCCGTACGGTAGTTACTTGTCGAGATGGCCCGGCCCGAAGGCCTGCGGCAGCATCTCGGAGAGGGGGAGGATTCCCGCCGGGGTCTCCACCAGGAGGTCCGGGCCCCCGAACTCGTACAACAGCTGGCGGCAGCGGCCGCACGGGACGAGGATCTCGCCCCGGCCGTCCACGCAGGTGAAGTGCGTCAGGCGCCCGCCGCCGGTCCGCTGCAGCTCCGAGACCAGCCCGCACTCGGCGCACAGGCCGAGGCCGTAGGAGGCGTTCTCGACGTTGCAGCCGGTGACCGTGCGGCCGTCGTCGACCAGGGCGGCGACCCCGACCGGGAAGCCCGAGTAGGGGGCGTACGCGTGGGACATGGCCTCGCGGGCCAGGTCCCGCAGCGCCTCCCAGTCGACGGCGGCCGGCGGGGTCACTTGCCCTGGCCCTTCCGGTAACGCATGCCGTCCGCCTTGGGCATCCGCAGCCGCTGCGCGGACAGCGACAGCACCAGCAGGGTGACGACGTACGGGGTGGCGCCCACGAAGTCGCTCGGGACCTCGTCGGTGACCAGGTACCAGACCAGGACGCCCGCGCCCACCATGAGGCTGATGCCGCCCTGCCAGTGCGCCTTCTTGTACAGCTTCCAGCCCGCCATCGCCACGAGCAGCACCACCAGCAGGAGCAGCAGGGCGTGAACGGTCTGGCCGCCGTTGCGCAGCTGCAGCGCGTCGGAGTAGCCGAACAGGCCCGCGCCCATGGCGAGGCCGCCGGGCCGCCAGTTGCCGAAGATCATGGCGGCGAGACCGATGTAGCCTCGGCCGCCGGTCTGGGCCTCCAGGTAGGTGTGCGAGGTGACCAGCGCGAGGAAGGCACCGCCGAGGCCGGCGAGACCGCCGGAGACGGCGACGGCCGCGTACTTGTACTTGTAGACGTTGACGCCGAGGGACTCCGCGGCGATCGGGTTCTCACCGCAGGAGCGCAGCCGCAGACCGAACGGGGTGCGCCACAGCAGCCACCAGCTGCCGACGAACAGCAGGGCGGCGAAGACCGTCACGACGGACAGGTCGGTGACCAGGCCGCCGAGGATGCCGGCGAGGTCGGAGATCAGGAACCAGTGATGGTTCTCGATGGAGTGCAGCCCGTTGGACAGGCCCGGTACGTCGAAGTTGGGCAGCGAGCCGACGGGCGGGGACTGCTTGGGGTTGCCGCCCGCGTCGGCCGCCTTGCCGTTCGTGAAGAAGATCTTGGCGAGGTACTGGGTGGTGCCCAGTGCGAGGAGGTTGACCGCGACACCGGAGACGATGTGGTCGACACCGAAGGTGATGGTCGCAACCGCGTGTACCAGGCCGCCGAGGACGCCGAAGCCGATGCCGCACAACAGGCCGAGCCACGGGTTGGACTGCCAGCCGATCCAGCCGGCGCCGAAGGTGCCGAGGATCATCATGCCCTCGAGGCCGATGTTGACCACACCGGACCGCTCGGACCACAGACCGGCCAGACCCGCGAGGCCGATCGGCACCGCCAGGCCGAGGGCGGCCGAGACCTGGCCCTCCGAGGTGAGCTGATCGGAGCCGGTGATGACGCGGACCGCGGCGACGAGCAGCAGCGCACCGGCGACGATCATGAGGATCTGGCCGAACGAGCGGCCTGAGCGGCCACGTGCGGTGTCCGCCTTGGGAGCCGCGGGGGGCGGCGTGTCGGTCATCGTGGCAGTCATCACGCCACCTCCTGCTTCTGGGTCGTGGCGGCCTGGGCGGCGAGCTCGGCGCCGACCCGCTGCTGCTGGCGCCTGAGGCCGTAGCGGCGTACGAGCTCGTAGGCGATGACGACGCACAGGACGATCACGCCCTGGATGACGCCGAGGATCTCCTTGTCGTACCCCTCGAACTCGAGGTGGTTGGTGGTGCGCTCCAGGAAGCCCCACAGGAGCGCGCCGAGCGCGATGCCGACCGGGTTGTTGCGGCCGAGCAGGGCGATGGCGATGCCGGTGAAGCCGATGCCCGTCGGAAAGTCGTTGCTGAACTGGTGGCTGTCGTTGAGCAGGGTCGGCATGCCGATCAGACCGGCCACCGCGCCGGAGATGACCATGCTGGTGGCGATCATCTTCTTGACGGAGACACCGCTCGCGGAGGCCGCGCTCTCGGACTGGCCGACGGTGCGCAGGTCGAAGCCGAAGCGGGTGCGGCCGAGCACGAACCAGTAGGCGATGCCGACGACCACGGCGACGACGATGAAGCCCCACAGCTCGCCCGCCGCGCCCGTGTCGATCTGGAAGAAATACGAGGACGACGGCAGCGGCTTGGTGGAGATCACCGTGCCGCCGCTCTGCAGCTCTGCGAGCTTCCCCGGCTGCAGGAGGTAGGCGATGATCGCGGTGGCGATCGAGTTCAGCATGATCGTCGAGATGACCTCGCTGACACCGCGGGTCACCTTGAGGACGCCCGCGATGGCCGCCCACAGGGCACCGGTCGCCATGGCGCACAGGATGATCAGCGGGATGGAGATCCAGCCGGGCGTGGTCAGCGCGCCGCCGAGGACCGCGGCGAAGAACGCGGCGATCCGGTACTGGCCGTCGACGCCGATGTTGAACAGGTTCATCCGGAAGCCGATGGCCACCGAGACACCCGCCAGGTAGTACGTCGTCGCCTTGTTGAGGATGTAGACCTGGCTGTCGCTGGCGGAGCCGTAGGTCAGCATGTCGCTGAAGGCGGAGCCCGGGTTCTTGCCGGTGGCGAGGATGACCAGGGCGGTGACGACGAGCGCGGCGACGATCGCCAGCAGCGGCGCCGCGATGCCGAGGAGCAGCCGCTCCTTGTCGATGCGTTGGGTCAGCTTGTTCATCGGGCGTCGTCCTCGTGGTCCTCGGCGGAGTCCTCGGTGTGCTCCAGGTGGCCGGTGGCCGCACCCGTCATGGCGGAGCCCAGCTCCTCGGGGGTGATGGTGGCGGGGTCGGCGTCGGCGACCAGTCGGCCGCGGTACATCACCCGCAGGGTGTCGGACAGGCCGATGAGCTCGTCCAGGTCGGCGGAGATCAGCAGCACGGCCAGGCCCTCACGGCGGGCCTCGCGGATGTGGTCCCAGATCGCGGCCTGCGCGCCGACGTCCACACCGCGGGTGGGGTGGGCGGCGATCAGCAGCTTGGGCGCGTGGCTCATCTCGCGGCCGACGATCAGCTTCTGCTGGTTGCCGCCGGAGAGGGAGGCTGCGGTGACGTCGATGCCGGGGGTACGGACGTCGTACGCCTGGATGATGCGCTCGGTGTCGGTGCGGGCGGCCTTGATGTCGAGGAGCTGGCCGCGGGAGTTGGGCTTCTCGGTGACATGGCCGAGGATGCGGTTCTCCCACAGCGGCGCTTCCAGGAGCAGGCCGTGGCGGTGGCGGTCCTCGGGGATGTAGCCGACGCCGGCCTCGCGGCGGTCGCGGGTGGGGGCGTGGGAGATGTCGGTGCCGTCGAGGCTGATGACGCCCGCGTCCGGGTCACGGATGCCCATGATGGCCTCGACCAGCTCGGACTGGCCGTTGCCCTCCACGCCGGCGATGCCGAGGACCTCGCCCTTGTGGATGGTGAAGGAGATGTCGTCGAGGATGATCCGCTCGACGCCGTCGAGGTCGGTCTGGGCCAGGCGCAGACCGTCCAGCTTCAGCAGCGGCACGTCCGTGACCGTGGACTCCTCGGTCTCCGGGGTGGGCAGTTCGCTGCCGACCATCAGCTCGGCGAGCTGCTTGGGGGTGGTGCCGGCGGGCTCGACCGTGCCGACGGTGGTGCCGCGGCGGATGACGGTGATCTCGTCGGCCACGGAGAGGACTTCGCCCAGCTTGTGGGAGATGAAGATGACCGTGAGGCCCTCGGCCTTCAGCTCGCGCAGGTTGTCGAAGAGGGCGTCGACCTCCTGCGGCACGAGGACGGCGGTGGGCTCGTCGAGGATGAGGGTCTTGGCGCCGCGGTAGAGGACCTTGAGGATCTCCACGCGCTGGCGGTCGGCGACGCCGAGCTCTTCCAGGAGGACGTCGGGCCGGACGTTCAGGCCGTATGCGTCGGAGATCTCCTTGATCTTGGCGCGGGCCTTGGCGCCGATGCCGTGGAGCTTCTCCGCGCCCAGGACGACGTTCTCCAGGACGGTGAGGTTGTCGGCGAGCATGAAGTGCTGGTGCACCATGCCGATGCCGCGGGCGATGGCGTCGGCGGGGTTGTGGAAGGTGACCGTCTCGCCGTTCACCGTGATGGTGCCCTCGTCCGGCTGCTGCATGCCGTAGAGGATCTTCATCAGGGTGGACTTGCCGGCGCCGTTCTCACCGCACAGGGCGTGGACGGTTCCGGTACGGACGGTGATGTCGATGTCCTTGTTGGCGACGACGCCGGGGAATCGCTTGGTGATGCCGCGCAGTTCGACGGCAGCGGGAGGGCTGGACGCGTTGATGGCGCACTCTCCTCGGGGACAAAGGGGGCTGAGGGGGAGGGCAGGCGTCGGCGACGCTAGCGCGGCAACTCCATGCTACACGCGTAGAGTTGACACATTGTTATGGCTCGGCGAGGGGCTGTGGGAACGCGCCCTCGCCGAGCCGGGGTTCGGCGGGAACCGTCAGATCACGGGGCGGTCTTGACCTTGACGGTGCCGTCGACGATCTTCTTCTTCGCGGCGTCCAGCTGGGCCTTGATGTCGTCGATGAAGCCACCGCTGGTGGCCAGGCCGACACCGTTCTTGGCGAGCGAGTAGACCTGGTTGCCGGTCAGCGGCTTGCCGTCGTGCACGGACTTGATGAAGTCGTAGACACCGACGTCCACGTTCTTGACCATCGAGGTCAGGATCGAGTTCTTGTACTTGGCCAGACCCGGGATGTTGTACTGGTCCGAGTCCACGCCGATGGCCCAGGCGCCCTTGACGCCGTTGACGGCCTCGATCGAGCCGTTGCCGGAGGAGCCGGCCGCGGAGTAGATCACGTCGGCGCCGTTGTCGAGCATGCCCTGCGCGGCCGCCTTGCCCTTGTCGGGGCTGGAGAAGCCGGAGGTGTCCGAGCCGTGGGTCAGGTACTGGACGTCGACCTTGACCTTGGGCTTGGTGTCGTGGACGCCCTGGACGTAACCCGCCTCGAACTTCTTGATCAGCGGGACGTCCACACCACCGATGAAGCCGACGTGGTCCTTCTTGGTCTTCAGCGCCGCCGCGACACCGGCAAGGTAGGAGCCCTGCTCCTCGGTGAAGGTGATGCTGTCGACGTTCGGGGAGGTCGCGACCGAGTCGATCAGACCGAAGTTGACCTTCGGGAACTGCTTGGCGACCTTGTCGATCGAGGCGGCGTAGGAGAAGCCGACGGCGACGATCGGGTTGTAGCCCGCGCTCGCCAGGTCGGTCAGGCGCTGCTCGCGGTCGGCCTCGGTGTCAGAGGGCTTGGCGGTCAGTTCCTTGATGGAGCCGTTGAACTCCTTCACGGCCTTGTCGGCACCGCGCGCGGCGGAGTCGTTGAAGGAACGGTCACCACGGCCGCCGACGTCGTAGGCGAGACCGATCTTGATGCCCTTGCTGCTGCCCGAGGGGGAGGACGAGCTGCCAGTGTCGGACGAGGTGCTGCCACAGGCTGTGGCAGTCATTGCGAGAGCTGCGGTGGCGATACACGCAGCGGAAAGCTTGGCTACCCGGCGCACGGGAGGCTCCTTCACCTGACCTGAGCGCCATGTCGGCGCTTCATGTGAGCACCTTGCCAGTGCTCGGGCCCGGACGCCCCTGCGGCGTCGGCTTCGCGGCATCGTAACGCGCGTAGATGTCAGAAAAACACCCCTCTCGAAGCCGTTATCGATTCGAGGCAAACGCTGTCTGAACTCAGGGTCTTACGCCGTCACACACCCGGATTTCGATGCGTGCACGATTGGCTTACGAGCATGTTGCGCCGGTCGGTGGAACGGCCCCCGAGGGGGCCGCTCCGCACGCTCGGATCACTGAGCCGCGTCCAGCAGTGCCGCCGCCGTGAACAGTTCGACACCGACCGTGATCGCCGTCTCGTCGGCGTCGAAGTCGCCCTGGTGCAGATCGCGCACCGTGCGCTCGCCCGGGGTGCGGACGCCGAGGCGGGCCATGGAGCCGGGGACGTGCTCCAGGTACCAGGAGAAGTCCTCGCCGCCGAGGCTCTGCTCGGTGTCCTCGACGGACTGGGCGCCGCGGCGGGCGGTCATGGCGTCGCGCAGCAGGTCGGTCACGTCCCCGTCGTTGACCACGGGCGGGACGCCGCGCACGTAGTTGATCTCCGACTTGGCACCGTGCAGGTTGGCGACCTCGTCGATGGCGGCGACCACGAGGTCCGGGGCCTGCCGCCAGGCCTCGATGTCGAGGCAGCGGACGGTGCCGGAGAGCTCGGCGTGCTGCGGGATGACGTTCGGGGCGTGCCCCGACTCGATGCGGCCCCAGGTCACCGCGAGACCGGAACGGGTGTCCATCCGTCGGCCGACGAGCGCGGGCACGTCGATCGCGACGCGGGCGGCGGCGGTGACCAGGTCGGTGGTCAGATGCGGGCGGGCGGTGTGCCCGCCGGGCCCGTCCAGGGCGACCTCGAGCCGGTCGCAGGCCGAGGTGATGGCGCCGTGGCGCAGGCCGATCCGGCCGGCGTCGACCCGGGGGTCGCAGTGCACGGCGATCATCCGGCCGACGCCGTCCAGCACACCGCAGTCGATCGCGTCCGCGGCGCCGCCGGGCAGCACCTCCTCGGCCGGCTGGAAGACCAGGCGCACGGGCCGCGGGAGCTTCCCCTGCTTGTGCAGCTCGGCCAGGACCAGGCCGGCGCCGAGCACCACGGTCGTGTGCACGTCGTGGCCGCAGGCGTGTGCGCGGTCCGGCACGGTCGAGCGGTACGGGCACTCACTCTTCGTGTCCGGGATGGGCAGGCCGTCGATGTCGGCGCGCATACCGAGCATGGGCCGCCCGCCGTCCCACTCCCCGATGTCACAGACGACCCCGGTACCGGTGGCGAGCACACGGGGCCGCAGGCCTGCCGCCTCGAGCCGCTCCTTGATCGCCGCGGTGGTACGGAACTCCTGGTTGCCGAGTTCGGGGTGCATGTGCAGATCGCGGCGGAAGGCGACGAGTTCGGCATACAGCGCCTCGGGCAGCGTGCCGTCGAGCACGGCTTCCCCGGCGAGGTCGACCTCGGACTCTGGTGACATCAGTTGCTTCACCCTCTTAAGCGTAGGACGCCGGGGTGGCCAACTGACCCTCGATCAACAAAAGTTCAACCCCTCAGGGGAAGAAAATCTGGCCGCTCGACGCATGGGCAAGGGTTGACATGGGTATACCTTGCCTTTCTCTACGCATACCACGCCCCGCGCCTGTCCGGCGGTTCCGTTCCACCTGTCGGGACCGCACCGGTCTGCTGATCGTGATGATCCCGGCGGGCAGGCCGCTGGTGCCGGCGGTTTCGCTGTACCGGCGGTGGCGGGGCCCCGCCGCGGGGCGGACGAGGCCCGGGAGACGGCCGGGCAGGAGTTCGGGGAGAGGTTCGGCCAGGCGTCGCCGGACTCTCTCGGCGGTTTCACCTGGACGACGGACGACCGCTAGTAGGGTGCGGGCCCGTGAGCTCCGCGATACCGGGCAGCCCGGATTTCCTGCATGCCACCCGAACCTCCTACGACGCGATCGCCCGCCCGTACAGCGAGCAGTTCGCCGACCATCTGAGCGACAGACCGCTGGACCTGGCCCTGGTCACGGCCTTCGCGGAGCTCGTCCGAGCGGCCGGTACGGCTCCTGTCGCCGATGTCGGCAGCGGGCCCGGTCATGTCACCGCCCGGCTCGACGCGCTCGGGGTGCCGGCCTTCGGGATCGACGTGTCGCCCGGCATGGTGGCGCTGGCCCGGCAGGCGCATCCCGGGCTGCGGTTCCACGTGGGGTCCATGACCGCGCTGGACCTGCCGGACGAGACGCTGGGCGGTGTGCTCGCGCTCTACTCGATCATCCATGTCCCGGACGATCACCTGCCGGGGGTCTTCGAGGAGTTCCGGCGCGTGCTGGTGCCCGGCGGGCATGTTCTGCTCGCCTTCCAGAGCGGTGAAAAGGACGGGCTGCTGCGCCTGGAGGAGCGGTTCGGTCGCGAGATCTCGCTGGACTACTACTGGCGTACGCCGGATGCCGTGGCCGAGCAGTTGGTCGAGGCGGGGCTGCGGGTGGAGGCGCGGGTGCTGCGTGAGCCGGCGGAGGACGAGACGCGGGCGCGGGCGTTCTTGCTGGCCCGCAAGGGTGCGTGACCGCTCCGCGGGTTGTGCGGCTGCGGGTTGTTCTTCGTCTGCGGCGACGTCGTGGCCGGCCGCGGCCACGCGGCGGAGCCGCATATCGACACAGTCCCGCGCCCCTTCGGGGCGCGGCCTCACGCCGCCGTGACGGCCGACAGGCGGGTCACGTCCCTCGCCGTTCCCGTCACGCCCGACAGGAAGCCCTGTGCTCGGGGTGACGCGTTCTCGGTGAGCCACTCGGGGTCGATGTCGCAGACCGCGACGCGGACCTCCGTGCCTGTCAGGGCCAGCGGGAGGGTGTGGACGACCGTGGAGGGGAAGCTGAGGACCGTGCGGCCGATGGGGCCTCGGCGGGCGATCAGTTCCAGGGGGAGGTCGGGGCGGACGATCTCCAGGCCCGTCTCGACGGCCAGGCGGTGGAGTTTGTCGGTGCTCTCGCGGCGGTGGGCGAAGTAGCGGGTGGCGCCGTGGGTCTTCGCCAGGGTGCGGACGGCCTCCAGGTAGCGGTCGCCGTCCACCACGCCGGTCTCCACCAGCGAGGTGCCCACCATGTCGGCGCCCTTGGTGATGCGGGGCGGGCCGAAGCGGAAGCGGGTCCAGGAGAAGTCGTTGGCGTGGACCGTCACGCCGGGCGGGGTCTCTTCCATGGGCATGGAGGAGAAGACCGCCACCTTGCGTTTGGCGCTCGGGGTGAGGCGGCGGCGGGCCTTGGAGGACACCGGCGCGAAGATCAGGTCCCGGAGGCCCGGGCGGCCGCCCTTGCGGTGCCAGCGGACGAGACGCTCACCGCGGGCCAGTTGGGCGACGAACTCCATCGTGGCCGTGCCGTCGTCGACGACGACCAGGTCGCGGGCCTTGGTGATGGTCAGCAGGAGTTGCACGTACCGGGAGAAGGGGTCGCCCAGGACGATGCGGTCGGCCCTGCGGAGCGTGCCCGTCAGCCCGCCGATCGTCTGGAAGGGGGCCGCGGGGCCGCCCCGGGCCTCCTCCCAGCGGACCGTGTGGCCCTCGTCGCGGGCGAGTTCGGCCATGCGGCGCAGTTGGCCGCGGGTCATGGGGTCGGTCGGGGACAGGACGACGAGGGTGAGCCCCGCGCCGGGCGCCTGGGCATGCGCCCACTCCAGCACGTTCAGGAGCTGTACCGGGCTCTCGACGAACGCGAGAGTGGAGGTGCTGCCGGCGGATCCGGCGCGGCGGCTCATCGACGTATGACCGTCCCGTGAGTGGTGGCGACTCAGACCGAGACCGGCTCGCCCGCCGCCGCGGCGATCTCCGCCTCGGCGACGACGCCCGGGACGCGGCGCAGCTTCTTCATGGGGCCGAGCTCGGAGTCGTAGACCTTCTTGACGCCGTCGCCGAGGGAGGCCTCGATGGTGCGGATGTCGCGGACGAGGCGGGTCAGGCCCTGCGGCTCGACGGAGGCGGCCTGGTCGGAGCCCCACATCGCGCGGTCCAGGGTGATGTGGCGCTCGACGAAGGTGGCGCCGAGGGCGACCGCGGCGAGGGTGGTCTGCAGGCCGGTCTCGTGGCCGGAGTAGCCGATCGGGACGTTCGGGTACTCGGCCTGCAGGGTGTTGATCACGCGGAGGTTGAGCTCCTCGGCCTTCGCCGGGTACGTCGAGGTGGCGTGGCAGAGCAGGATGTTCTCCGAGCCGAGGACCTCGACGGCGTGGCGGATCTGCTTCGGGGTCGACATGCCGGTGGAGAGGATGACCGTGCGGCCGGTGGCGCGCAGGGCGCGCAGCAGCTCGTCGTCCGTGAGGGAGGCGGAGGCCACCTTGTGGGCGGGGACGTCGAACTTCTCCAGGAAGGCGACGGCCTCGGTGTCCCACGGGGAGGCGAACCAGGCGATGCCCTTCTCCTTGGAGTACTCGTCGATCTGGCGGTACTCGTCCTCGCCGAACTCCACGCGGTGGCGGTAGTCGATGTAGGTCATCCGGCCCCAGGGGGTGTCGCGCTCGATGTCCCACTGGTCGCGCGGGGTGCAGATCTCGGGGGTGCGCTTCTGGAACTTGACCGCGTCGCAGCCGGCCTCGGCGGCGGCGTCGATCAGCTTGAAGGCGTTCTCGAGCTCGCCGTTGTGGTTGATGCCGATCTCGCCGACGACGTAGACGGGCTGACCGGGGCCGGCGGTCTTCGAACCGAAGGTGCGCAGACGGGAGTTGGTGCTCATGGCAGGAACTGTCCTTACTTGTTTAGGGAGTCGAGAGAGGGGCCGAGGATCCAGCTGGCGATCTCTCGGATCGCGCCGTCGCCACCGGGGACGGTGGTGACCGCACGGGCGGCGCCGCGTACCACGTCGTGGGCGCTCGCGACCGCCACGGGCCAGCCCACGAGGGCGAAGCACGGGAGGTCGTTGACGTCGTTGCCGACGTAGAGCACGCGCTCGGGCGCGATGCCCTGCTCCTCGCACCACTGCTTCAGTGCGAGGTCCTTGCGGTCGATGCCGTGCAGCACGGGGATCTGCAGCTTGCGTGCGCGCGCGGCGACGACCGGGTTCTGCTCCGTGGAGAGGACCAGCATCTTCAGACTGCTCTTGCGCAGCGCGGCGATGCCGAGGCCGTCCCCGCGGTGCACGGAGACGAACTCCTTTCCATCGGCGTCGATCAGCACCCGGTCGTCGGTCTGGGTGCCGTCGAAGTCCAGTACGACCGCGTCGATGTCGTCGGCGGTCGGGAGGGCGCCGGGCCGGTCCGCGTCGAACAGCGGGGCCAGCGCGCGGGCCCGCGCGAGGTCGTGCGGGTCGTCGATCTCCAGCACGCGGGCGGGGTCCGTGCGGACCAGTTCCGTACGGCCGAAGAAGCGGTGCTGGTGCTTGCGGAAGCCGGCCGCGTCCATCGCGTAGGCGGCGCCGGTCTCCAGGAGGTCCTGGGGGCGGTCCTGGCGGCGGGGGCGGTACGACTTGTCGTGGTTGACGCCGTAGCCGCCGCCGGTGGCCGCGTCAGCCTCGGCGACCGTGCCGCCGGTGACCTCGTCCTCGGCATCGCGCCAGATGAAGCCGTGGAAGGGGGCCACGGTCACCGCGGTGTCCGCGCCGTTCTCGACGACCGCACCGGCCACCCCGTCGATGTCCTCGCGGATGATGAACGGGCTGGTGCACTGCACGAACACCACCACGTCGACGGCCGCGCCGTGCAGGGCCTCATGGGCGTCCATGGCGTGCAGTACGGCGGCCTCGGAGGTGGCCGTGTCCCCGGCGATGGCCGCGGGCCGCAGTACGACCTCGGCGCCCGCCTCACGGGCCGCCGCGGCGATGGCCTGGTCGTCGGTGGACACCACGACGTCCGTCACCAGCCGGGTGGCGAGGCACTCCCGCACGGCACGGGCCACCAGCGGCACACCGCCGACGGGCGCGAGGTTCTTCGCGGGCACACCCTTGGAGCCGCCGCGCGCGGGAATCACCGCGAGCACCCGGCGCACGGAAGCGCCCTGGCCCGCTTGCGGGTTGGACATGGGGACCACTCCTTGGGCTCCTTGCGGAGGAATCGGTGCGAACGCGGCGGGGCGCTCCGCGGGCTGGGCCGATGTGCGGCTCGGCCGCGGGGCCGCGCTGGGACGTCGGTCGTCTGCGGCGCCCTCGTGGTTGGTCGCTCGGGCAGGCACGCCCTGTCCTGCCTCCGTGTGGGCGGTGCCCGCAACCCGCGCGCCCGCCGGCTGCGGCGCGCCTTTCTTCGCGGTGGACACCGCTCGCGCGACGGCCGCTTCCGCGGCGTTCGCGGTCGGTGCGGGCACGTTCGTCCTCTCGGCGCTCACAGCTCTCCCATCCGCCGGATCACCGGGGCCACCCGCTGCACCCCGTGCCGATAGGCACCGCGTGCGGCGCGGCGGACGATCTGGCGGACCGGGCCCGGCTCCTTGTCGTGGGCGGGGGCTCCGGGTAGCGGGCTGCCGTCGGGGCCGAGGTGGTGGCGGGCGAGGATGCCGGGAAGGTAACCGGGCGCGGTCACCGGCGTGTAGTACGGGGCGAGCGGGGGCAGTTCGGGCGCCGCGAGCAGCTTGGCGATGCGTTCCCTCGCCACGTCGAAGGCGCTCTCGTACGAACCTCCCCCAGAGGGGGGACCCCCAGTCGCGACGCCCTGCCGGGCCACCCACTCCTCGTCGGCCACCGGCCGGTGCCCGGCGTCCAGCTGGTCCCAGGAGGCGAGGCATCCGGAGCCCACGAAGTGGTGGTTGCCCAGGACCTCGCGAATGCCGAGGTCGGTCAGGACGACCGTCGGGATACGGCGGTGCAGGGACTCCAGAGCGGCCGTCGAGCTGATGGTGACCAGCAGGTCGGTGCGGTCGAGGACCTCGCCCATGTTCCCGTACACCAGGCGGAAGTTGGCCGGCGGATCGAGCCGCTGGACCAGCTTCTGGTAGGGCTGTTCCTCGATGTGCGTGGTGTGCTCGCCCGGCTTGGAGCGCAGCTTCAGCAGCACCTCGCGCTCGGGGTGCAGCCGGGCGTGCTGGATCAGCCGGTTGAGGAGGTAGACGCGGTCTTTGCGGGTGTCCGGGACGGACGGCTGTACGGCGAACACCACGGTGTAGGGCCTGCGCCCTTGCTTCGCAGAGGGGTCGTGTTCACCTTCGTAGGCAGCCCCGCCGAGGAACGGGAGTGCCACCTCGGTCACCGACGAGGCGTCGGCGCCCACCCCCTCGTACACCGCACGGAAACGCTCCGCGTCCTGGCGGGAGTTGGCGAGGACGAGGTCCGCGCCGTGCCGCAGCAGGAGGCCGTCGGCGAGCTTCTCGTAGACGACGCCGACATAGCCGGTGACGACCACGGGACGCCGCTCGCGGCCCTCCCACGCGTGCCGCAGGCCGTGCAGCATCGCCTGTACGCCACCGCCGACGAGGGCGAGGACGAGGACGTCGTACTCCTCCTCGGCCATCGCGCGCAGGAACTCGACGGCCGTGACCTCCCGGAGGGAGTCGGCGCGCACACCGACCTCCGCCAGCTGGCGGGCGGTGGGCGTCGCCCGCCCGCGCAGCAGGAATCCGCTCAGTTCGAGACCGACTTGCGCGTCCTCGCGGGGTGCGGTTTCCATGGACGGGCCCGGGGCGATGCGAGCCGCGGTCAGCGCACCCCATTTCCAGCGGGTGTCGGAGTCCGCGAGCACGGCGATTCGCGTGGGCTTCGAGGTACTTGGTGGCACGCCGAAGACGGTAAGAAGCAATTCCGAGGCGCGGCCCAACCGCACCTCAACAAAAAGTTAACAACACCCCGCCGAGAGCCGAACTGGCCCGCGAAATCCCCGGAGCTACAGGTGGTGCACCGTTCCGACACATTGAGTTCACCCCCTGTACGGGCACCGGAAAGTTACGCCCCCGACCTGCCTCTTACTCTTCTCGTGTGCCAAAGCTTTCCGTGATCGTGCCGTTCTACAACGTGCAGCAATACGCCCCGGACACCCTCAAAAGCCTTCGCTTGAACGCACAGCGGGATTTCGAGTTCGTACTGGTCGACGACCATTCGAAGGACGAAACTCCGGCGATTCTCGAACGCGCGGCCGAGGAACTCTCCGATGTGGCGCAGGTGCGGTATATCCGCCATGAGAAGAACGGGGGACTCGCCACCGCCCGCAACACCGGCCTGGACGCGGCGCAGGGCGAGTACCTGACGTTCCTGGACGGCGACGACTGGCTGGCTCCCGGCTACTTCGCCGAACTGGTCGCGGCCATCGAGGGGTTGGGCGTCGACTTCGTGCGCACCGACCATGTACAGGCCACCGCCCGCGCACGCAGCATCAACAGGGTCCCCATCGGGCGCCGCTGGGAGGCACTGAACCCGCGCGAGGCGATCCTGCCCGCCGACCGTTCCACCTCCGTGGACTACGCCTTCGCCTGGGCGGGTGCCTACCACCGCCGGCTCCTCGACCAGGGCCTGCTGCACTTCACCGACGGACTGCGCACGGCCGAGGACCGGCCCTGGATCTGGAAGCTGCACCGCGAGGCGGAGTCGTTCGCCGTGGTGAGCCTGCTCGGCGTCTTCTACCGGCGCGGGGTGGCGTCCTCCCTGACGCAGATCGGCGACGTCCGCCAGCTCGACTTCATCCGCGCCTTCGACCAGGTCATAGAGGAGACGGCGAAGGACCCGGACGCGGACCGGCTGCTGCCGAAGGCGGTGCGCACCTACTGCGCGATCATCGCCCACCACGTCTCCGACGAGGACAAGTGGGAGCCGTCGGTGTACCGGGAGCTGCGGGCGCGGAGCGCGGCCGCCATCAAGCGCCTGCCGCAGGACATGCTCGGCGACGTACTCGAGACGATGGACCTGCACCGCTCCTCCAAGCTGCGGCGGCTCCGACGCAGGATCACGACAGCGAAGGCGGCTGCCTGATGCCCCGTACCACCCGCATCTACTGCGTCTCGACCCTGTACGGCGCCGCCACTCTGGCCGCCGCGCTGGACTCGGACTGCTTCGAGGACGAGGACCGCAGTCTGCTGCTGGTCTTCAACAACTCGGCGACCCCGGAGACGACGCCGCCCGTCGACGAGATGCCGGGCTTCGAGCCGCTGCGCGACCACTTCGACGAGATCCTGTCCTGGAACGAGGCCATCAGCCCCTTCCACCCCGGCGCCTGGACCCCGCGCCAGGACGACATCCCGCTCTTCGAACGCTATCTGCGGCTGCTCTGGGGCCTCGGCGACGACCGGGTGGAGCTGGTCGTGGAGTCCATCCAGGTCGCCCCGGCGCTGACGGTGGCCCAGCTGTTCACCGACGCGCCCGTGCATGTCTACGCCGACGGCCTGATGAGCTACGGCCCCACCCGCAACAAGATCGACCCGCTGGTCGGCACACGCGTGCGGCGGCTGCTCCACCTGGACCTGGTGCCCGATCTGACCCCGCGGCTGCTGACCGAGTTCGACGTCCCGGCGGAGCTCGTGCCGACCGAGGCGTTCCTGAAGGTGATGGGCGAACTCGCCTCGTCCGTACAGGACCTGCCGGAGCTGCCCGAGAACTCGGCGCTGCTGCTCGGCCAGTACCTGTCCGCGCTGGGCATCCTCTCCCCCGAGGAGGAGGAGGACCTGCACGTACGGATGATGCGCGGGGCGGTCGAGCGCGGGCACCGCTCGATCGTCTTCAAGCCGCACCCCACCGCACCGGCCCGCTACAGCCGCGCCCTGGAGACCGAGGCCGGGAAGCTGGGCGTGGACCTCACCGTCCTGGACCTGCCCGTCCTCGCCGAGGTGCTGTTCGAGCGGTCGCGGCCCGGCCTGGTCGTGGGCTGCTTCTCCACGGCTCTCTTCACGGCGTCCGCGTTCTACGGCCTGCCGGTCGCCCGTATCGGTACGGCACCGCTGCTGGGCGGGCTCACGCCGTACCAGAACAGCAACCGGGTGCCGGTGGTTCTCGCCGATGCGCTGCTGCCGGACCTGGAGGGCGGCAAGGGTGAGAAGACACTGGCCGCGAGCACGGTCGACGGTCTGCTCGACACGCTCAGCTACACGATGCAGCCGCAGATCTACCCGTCCCTGCGCACGGCAGCGGAACGCTACCTCTCCCAGCATCTGTCCGCCCGCACCAAGCGGTACTTCCGGCGGAAGCGGCTCACCGCCCTGGGGCTGCCGGGCGGCATCCCGGAGCGCCTGGCGTTCCTCCCCCGCAACTCCACGGCCCGCCGGGTGGTCCGCCGGGCACGGGCGCTGAAGAAGGCCGTGGGGCGACAGGCGCCGTAGGAGACAAGGAGAGCCGGGGCCCCCACCGGAGTGGGGGCCCACCGTCGGTCACTCCCCGACGGGAACTCCAAGTGAACGCAAGAAGCCAGGGCGACGGTCAGATGAACTCACCGGGACCACACGGCGAATCATGGTTTTCCCGGCCAAGGCATCACTGTCATTCGGACTAACGTGCCGTGAGGCACCCGTGAGAGTGAACGCCCAGCGAGGGGAATTCAGTGACCAGCACGACCGTCCGGCCCGTGCCCGACGCCCCGGTGCACCAAGTGGCGGCCCGGACGCAGCCCCGCGAAACCCGGCTCCGCGCCCTGGACGGACTGCGACTGATCGCCGCGCTGATGGTGGCGGCGTATCACTACGGCGGACGCGGCGGCGAGGTCACCAGAGCCTGGGGAAGTTCCGCCAAGCACCAGTTCCCCATGCTGCACGGCTATTTCGCCTACGGCTGCCTCGGTGTCCAGGTCTTCTTCGTGATCAGCGGATTCGTGATCTGCATGAGTGGCTGGGGCCGGCCCCTTAAGTCCTTCTTCGCCTCCCGCGCCTCCCGGCTGCTGCCGGCCTACTGGGCGGCGATACTCATCGTGTCGGCGGTGTTCGCGCTGCCGATGGTCGCCTACAAGGCCCTGTCGCCGAGCGACGCCCTGGTGAACCTGACGATGCTTCAGCAACCGCTGGGCGTGGACCGGGTGCTTGGGGTCTGCTGGACGCTCTGGGCGGAGATCCGCTTCTACGCGCTGTTCGCGCTGTGCGTCGTACTGCCCGGGGCGAGCCGTCGCCGCGTGATCCTGTTCTGCGCGGGCTGGACGCTGGCGGCGGCGATCGCGCAGGGAGCGAAGATGCCGCTGCTCGACATCGTGCTGATACCCGAGTACGCGCCCTTCTTCATCGGCGGTGTCGGGCTCTACCTCGTCCACCGCGACCGGCGCGACGTCTACGCCTGGGGCATCGTGGCCGTGAGCTTCCTGATCGGGCAGCACTACGCGGTGCGCGGCCTGTGGAACGCGTCGGCCCCGCACGCCTTCGCCCACCGCTCCTCGCTCGGCATCGTCCTCGTCGTCGCATTCGGCTTCGTCGCGGTCGCCGCGATCGCCCTGGGCTGGCTGAACTGGGCGAACTGGCGCTGGCTGACTGTGGCCGGGGCGCTGACGTACCCGTTCTACCTGGTGCACGAACACCTGGGCTGGGTGGTGATCCACGCCCTGCACATCGGCCTCGGCCTGCCGTCGGCAGCGACCTTCACCCTGACGATCGCGTCGATGCTGCTGCTGGCCTGGCTGATGAATCGATACGTCGAGAAGCAGCTGACGCCGAGACTGCGGGCGGCACTGTCAGGGCCGCGCTGACTGAATGATGCTCGCGCAGCTCCCCCTCGGCTGGTTGATCCTGATGGCGGCCTTCGCCACCTTCCTCCTCTGTCTCGCGGTCGACCGGTGGATGCGCCCACCACGCAAAGGGACGGTGGTCTTCCTGGCCGCGTCCGTCGTCTGCTGCCTCGGCATGGTTCTGGTGGGCAGCCTCCAGCCAGAACACTGGAACGCACGGCAGATGCTGGTCTTGTACTCCTTCTCCTGGACCGGCCTCGCCATGGGCCTGTTCCCGTCTCGCAAGCTCTTCCGGACCGTCAGAGAGGAGTTGGACCGGGGGGTCCGGCGGGAGAAATACGAGTATCCGGCGCGCTACCGATGGGCGGTGCTCGTGTCCGTCATCGGCATGATCTTCCTGGCGTTCTTCCTGGCGAAGTGAACCGGTCCGGCGGCGGAGGAACGCCGGACCGCGCCGCTCAGCCGGCGCCGTACCGCGCCCCGCCCCCCTCGACGATCAGCCTACGTCATCGGACTCGGCCTCCGCTGAGCAGGTCGGGCGGTGCCCGCGCGGATCCGGCAGGGCCCTGAAGGTGCGCGGGGAGCGACCAGCCACGACGCCGCCGCAGACGATCGACAGCACATCGCGGCCCCGCGGCCGGAGCCGCACCCCGATACAGCCCCGCGCCCCTTAAGCGCGCTAGAACGCGTCCGAGGGGACATAAGTCCCCCAGACCTCCCGCAACGCGTTGCACACCTCGCCCACCGTCGCCCGCGCCCGCAGCGCGTCCTTCATCGGGTAGAGGACGTTGTCCTCGCCCTCGGCCGCCTTCTTCAGAGCCGCCAGGGCCGCGTCGACCGCCGGCTGGTCACGCTCGGCGCGCAGTTTCGCCAGGCGTTCCGCCTGCTGGGCCTCGATGGCCGGGTCGACACGGAGCGGCTCGTAGGGCTCCTCCTCGTCGAGCTGGAAGCGGTTGACGCCGACCACGACCCGCTCGCCGGAGTCGGTCTCCTGGGCGATGCGGTAGGCGCTGCGCTCGATCTCGGACTTCTGGAAGCCGTGCTCGATCGCGTTGACCGCGCCGCCCAGCTCCTCCACCTTGGCCATCAGCTCGACGGCGGCGGCCTCCACGTCGTCCGTCATCTTCTCGATGACGTAGGAACCCGCGAAGGGGTCGACGGTCGCCGTCACGTCGGTCTCGTAGGCCAGCACCTGCTGGGTGCGCAGGGCGAGGCGGGCGCTCTTGTCCGTGGGCAGCGCGATCGCCTCGTCGAAGGAGTTCGTGTGCAGCGACTGGGTGCCGCCGAGGACCGCGGCCAGTCCCTGGACGGCGACGCGGACCAGGTTCACCTCCGGCTGCTGGGCCGTCAGCTGGACGCCCGCGGTCTGGGTGTGGAAGCGCAGCATCAGCGACTTCGGGTTCTTCGCGCCGAACTCCTCCTTCATCACGCGGGCCCAAATGCGCCTGGCGGCACGGAACTTGGCGACCTCTTCGAGGATCGTCGTACGGGCCACGAAGAAGAAGGAGAGCCGGGGCGCGAAGTCGTCGACGTCCATGCCGGCGGCGACCGCCGTGCGGACGTACTCGATGCCGTCGGCCAGGGTGAAGGCGATCTCCTGCGCGGGGGAGGCGCCCGCCTCGGCCATGTGGTAGCCGGAGATCGAGATCGTGTTCCACTTCGGGATCTCGGCCTTGCAGTACTTGAAGATGTCGGCGATCAGCCGCAGGGAGGGCTTCGGCGGGAAGATGTACGTGCCCCGCGCGATGTACTCCTTCAGCACGTCGTTCTGGATCGTGCCGGTGAGCTGGGAGGCCGGCACGCCCTGCTCCTCGCCGACCAGCTGGTACATGAGCAGCAGCAGGGCCGCCGGAGCGTTGATCGTCATCGACGTCGAGACCTTGTCCAGCGGGATCCCGCCGAACAGCACCCGCATGTCCTCGACGGAGTCGATCGCCACGCCGACCTTGCCGACCTCGCCGTGCGCGATGGGGGCGTCGGAGTCGTGGCCCATCTGGGTCGGCAGGTCGAAGGCGACCGACAGGCCCATGGTGCCGTTGGCGATGAGCTGCTTGTAGCGGGCGTTGGACTCCACCGCCGTGCCGAAACCGGCGTACTGGCGCATGGTCCAGGGGCGGCCCGTGTACATCGACGGGTAGACACCGCGGGTGAAGGGGTACCTGCCGGGCTCGCCCAGCTTCTCGGCCGGGTCCCAGCCCGCAAGGTCCTCAGGCCCGTAGACCGGTTCGATGGGCAGTCCACTCTCAGTAGATCGAGCACTGCCCGACTCGCGCGCCATGGTGTGATGCCTCCCGCTGAGTTACTGGCCAGTACGGACCGACCCTCCTGCGGACTGTAGCGGGGTGCGTGCAGTCGGTGGAGGGGAGCACGCTGGGAGCTTCCTCACAGCGGTTTTGCGGTCTCCGTCACAACCATGCCCCGCCGTTCGCAACCAGTCATCCGCGGGCAGCATATCGATGACCCGCGGGGGTGTCGGTTGCATCGGTGAGACGACGGGGGGCGCTGTGCATATGACGGGCATGGGGAGATCGACCGCCGCTGCGGCGGTACTCGCGGCGCTGGCAACCGTGTGCGGCTGCACCGTGCAGGGCACGGACGGCAAGGGTCACTCGCCCGTCCACATACAGCTGCCGAGCAGCACCCCCACCGGCAACTCCCACTCCGGCTCCGGCTCCGGCGACAAGCCGGGCGCTTCGCCCTCGACGGCCGGTCCCGCCGTGCTGTGGTCCCGCGGCGACTCCGGGGACGACGTGCGTGAACTCCAGGCCCGGCTGCGTCAGGTCGCCTGGCTCTACGACGGTCCGACCGGGACGTACGACGACCTGACCGAGGAGGCCGTGAAGGGCTTCCAGGGCAAGCGCGGGCTGCCCACGACCGGGCAGACGGACACCGCGACCTGGCAGCGGCTGCTGAAGATGACGCACGAGCCGGGGAAGTGGGAGCTGTATCTGATGGGCGGTCAGCCCGCGGGTCCTGCGGATCCGCGGTGTCTGACCGGGCGGGTGCTGTGCATCGACAAGACGAGCCGCACCCTGCGCTGGATGATCGACGGGCGGACGGTGTCGACGATGTCGGTCCGCTTCGGCGCGACCGGCACGCCCACCCGCGAGGGCGTCTTCCACGTGTACTGGAAGTCCCGCCACCACTGGTCGACGCTCTACGACTCGTCCATGCCGTACGCGATGTTCTTCAGCGGCGGCCAGGCCGTGCACTACTCGTACGACTTCGCGGCCCGCGGTTACGCCGGCGCCTCGCACGGCTGCGTCAACGTCCGGGACGAGTCGGCGATCGCGGATCTGTACGCGCAGGTGAACGACGGCGACAAGGTCGTCGTGTACCGGTGAGCCCCGGAGCCGGGGAGAGAAATGAGTGGGGCGCGGGCGGAACCGGGGGAACGTGTCCCGCCCGCGCCGATGCACGAGCCGTGGGTACGGGGGGAACCCCGGCTCTGTGCGACGGCCGATGACCAGTCGGCTCACTCAGTACTGCGCGGGTGGGGCCGAAAACGTTACTGGCGGGCCGAAGAAAATTTTGCGAGCCGCAAAACCGCAGGTCAGAGCGCGCTGTACGTCGGCTTCGGGGACGGGGGCAGTGTCGTCACCAGCTGCCTCGGCAGAAACGGCGGGAGGGGGGACGGTACGACGGTGGGGCCGGGGGCTATGTGGTGGCCGTCGCCGTCACCACCCTGATCCCCCTGGTCGCCGCCCTTGCCGTGGTGGCCGCCCTGTCCGCCCTTGCCCTTGCCGTCCCCGCCCTTGTCGTCGCCGCCGCGGGACGCGCCGTCGGTGCCGGCGAGGACGTTCTTGCAGTACTTCCAGACGCGGGCCGCTCCGGAACCGCCCGCCGCACCCTCCAGGGCCCGCCTGCGGTCGGCGGTGAGTTCCTTGCCGTCGCGCATGTCGCGGCAGGCCGCCGGGGCGCCCAGCCACCAGCCGCCGCCGGCGGCCTGTCCGTCGTCGGAGCCGGAGCCGGGCTTGGCCGAGGAGCCACCGCCGGTCGAGCCGTGCGGGGTCGTGGAGCGCGTGGAAGGGGCGCTGGAGCCGTCGGGGGTGGTGTCGCCCAGGGCGCTGTTCTGCGAGGGCGACACCAGCGGGCGGTCGGGGCTCGCGCCCACCGAGACGGAGGCGACGGGGCCGGGCTCGTCGTGGTCGAACGGCGTCGGAAGCACTCCGGACGTCGCCGCGAACGCGACACCGCCGACCATGCCGGCGGCCAGTACCGCCGTCAGCCCGAAGCGCGCGGGCCGTCCCCAGCGGGAGCGCCGTGGGACCGCGGCGGAACCGCCGATGCGGACGAGCCCGGCGTCGGAGGTCCGGAAGCGGGAACGGTGCCGGCCGGCGGCGGCCTGCTCGGGCAGCGCGCCGGAGCGGGCCGCTCGGAAGGCGGCCAGCGCGGCGGCCTCGCCGGGGAGTTCGGCGCTGCTCAGCGGGGCCTCGACGATCAGCCCGTCGAGGGTCTTCGCGAGCCGTTCGGCCTGGTCGCGGGAGGCGGCGTCGACACTTTCGAGTGACTCTCCGCGCAGCAGGAGCTCCGCTGTTTCGCGATCCAGCCACCGGTCGGGGCTCGGGCCCGTGGCGGAGCCGCCGGCGGACTCCGAATCCTCCGGAAAGGCACAGCGCTCGTCGGCCATCACATGTCCTTCTGCGTCCGCGCAACGCTTTGCGTCACACTCGCGGACGTCACCGCGCGGCCGCGCGGTTCCCTCTGGAGCGGCAGCCCGTCCAGGCCGACGCTCGATTCCGGATCCTCGCCGAGCAGTTCCGCGAGCCGCTTCAGACCGCGGTGCGCCGCAGTGCGTACGGCACCCGGGCGCTTGCCGAGGGTCTCGGCGGCGGTCTTGGCGTCCAGGCCCACGACCACGCGCAGCACGACGGCCTCGGCCTGGTCCTGCGGCAGCCGGGCGATCAGCGAGAGGGTGTGGTCGGTGGCCAGGGACTCCATGGCCTCGCCCGCGGTGTCGGACTCGGCGGCCCTGCCGGTCAGTTCCGTTTCGTCGCCGCCGATCGCCGGGCGGCGGCCACGCATCCGTATGTGGTCCAGCGCACGGTTGCGGGCTATCCGGGCGGCCCAGCCGCGGAAGCGGTCCGCGTCGCCGCTGAACCGGTCCAGATCACGGGCGATCTGCAGCCAGGCCTCGGACGCCACGTCCTCGGCGTCCGGATCGCCGACGAGCGTGCGGACGTACCCGAGCAGCCGCGGATGCACGGCCCGGTACACAGTCCGGAACGCGGTCTCGTTCCCGTCCTGTGCCGCAAGCACCGCGGCGGTCAGCTCCGCGTCGTCCCCCAGCACCCGATGGTTCCTCGTTCGATGGTCGCGGCGTCGAGGCCGCCGATCGTTGCGATGGTCTGCGATGGTCGTTCGTCTTCCGCGCCCGGCGCGAAAGGCACGTTACGACCTGAAACCGCCGCTCGTCCATGTCCGTACCCCATGCAACCACCTTGCGGAGGGGCTCCCCGTACCCGGGGTGTGACAAAAACCGCACTCTCGGCGCTGTAGAGAGTACGGGCCGCCGCGCGGCCCGACCGCGCGACGGCCGGGGCCTCTCCTGTGGGGGGTGGCGGCCCCGGCCGTTGCTTCGGTTGCTGCTCCCGACTGCGGACGTCGGGGCGTGAGGGCCGTGCCGGGGCATGCCGAGCCGGCTGTTCCCGCCGCTCGGGCCTTCAGCCGGTGGTCAGTTGCCGCTCTTGCCGCTCGCCTTGCCGGCGCTCTTGTCCGGCTTCCCGGACTTGCTGGAGTCATCGGCCTTGCCGGAGTCATCGGCCTTGCCCTTGTCGCCGGCCTTCGCGGTGTTCTCGGCCTTGGCGGTCCTGTCGTCCTTGCCCGGCTTGGGGGTGGCCGTCGACTGCCCCAGCCGCTCGGCGCAGTAGGCAGTGACATTCGCCTCGCCGCCCGCGGCCGCGATCAGCCGCTGCCAGGCCGTCGAGTCCAGCGCATGGCCGTTGCCGTCGGCCTTCTTCTCGTACGCCCGGCAGTGCGCCTCGGTGTCCTTCGCCGTGTCCGGACGGTCCGGGGTGGCGGCGGCACCGGGCGTGCCGGAGGCCGTCGCGGAGGGCACGACCGGAGCGTGCCGCCGCTGCCGGGCCGCCTGCCCGTCGTCGTGCGAGGAGCCGCCGACCGAGCCGATCGCCGCGAAGGCGACACCGCCCATGGTGAGTCCGGCCAGGGCCAGCGTCAGGGTGGCCCGCAGGGAGCGGCGGGCCCGGCCGTGCTCGCGCGGGCGCCAGTCGTCGCGGCGCCGGGTCCGCGCGCGTAGCGCCCCGGCGTCGCGGGCGGCCCGGAACGCGGCGACGGCCCGCTGCTCGGCGTCGGCGTCGAGTGCACCCGCGCACATCGCGTCGGCGAGCAGGCCCTCCAGTACGGGTCCGGCAGCCCAGTCCTCGGTGCCCGACAGGGGCCCGCCGGGGTGTACGCGCCGACGGCCGCCGGGGGCACTGCCGTCGCTCTGCCGTTCACCCATGTCCGTATCCATCCGTGTCCGACGGCCGGCCCTCGCGGCCGCCCCTGCCGTCGTTGACGTTCATCGCGTCGTTGATGTTCATTCCGTCGTTGACGTTCGTTTCGCCGTCGACGTTCATTTCGACTCCCCCAGCGTCCGGGGATCCTCATTCGTCACACCTGGGGCGCCCAGCCGGTCCGCGAGGCGCTTCAGCCCCCGGTGCGCGGCCGTGCGCACGGCGCCGGGGCGCTTGCCGAGGACGCGGGCCGCCGCGGGGCCGTCGAGGCCGACGACGATGCGCAGCAGCACGGCCTCGGCCTGGTCGCGGGGCAGACTGCGTACCAGCTCCAGGGCGCGCTCCGTGGAGAGCGCCTCCAGCGCCTGGTCGTAGGTGCTGTGGGTACCGGGCAGCTCCAGTACGTCCTGTTCCAGCGCCGACGAGCGGGGCCGCACCTTCTGCCGGCGCAGATGGTCCAGGGCGCGGTGCCGGGCGATGGTCGCGGTCCAGCCGCGGAAGCCCGCCCCGTCGCCCTTGAAGCGCCTGAGGTCCCGGGCGATCTCCAGCCAGGCGTCGGACGCGACGTCCTCGGCGTCGTCGCCGACGATCCCGCGCAGATAGCCGAGCAGGCCGGGCTGCACGATCCGGTACGCGACCGCGAAGGCGGCCTCGTCGCCCTCCTGGGCCCGCGCGACGGCCGCGCCCAGCTCCCCGTCGTACGGCTGCACGGGGCGGGGTTCGCGTCCCTGGCGCAACAACTGTCCTCGTTCGTACGAGTGCGAAGGTGGCTCTGCCGAGCCCGCGCCGCGCGTCACCTCGGTCCGTGCGCGCGCCTTCACGACCCTCTGCGTCAGGCGTCACGGAAGTGTCACCGCCGGTCGGATGTCACCGCTGTGCAGCATGTGCCGCAGCGCTGAACGCCCTCATGCGGTGGTTCGCTTCGCCCGCCCGTGCAGCTTCAGACAGAAGAGCTGGAGGGAGTCCTCGGGGCCGCCCGCCTCGAAGCGGTTGACGACCTTCCCGAGAGGGTTCCAGACCCGCCCGTCCGGCATCCGCACGCCGACCGGCTGGCCGAAGTAGCCGTGCTGGTGGGCGTCGAAGTCCACCCATACGGCCCCCGCACGACGCACGAGCACCTCACCGACGTACGCCCCCGGCCCGAAGAGCGTGCCGCGCGCCCGCTCCAGGTCGGCGCCGCCCTTGCGCAACCCGTCGACCAGGAAGTCGACGACCCGCAGGCTGCGCTCGGAGTAGTCCAGCGGCAGCCGGTTGCGGGCGGTGACGCGCGAGACGAAGACGGCCGCACACGCCCGCATGTCGCTCGCGCACGGCACGCGCGGGTGCGCTTCGCCCACTTCGTCCATGAGATGGCTCTTCGTTCGCTCGGCCCGGGGAGAACGCGGAGCGCTTCCCCTGCCTCATGAAGCGGCAGCAGAGCCTCGGGCATCACCGGTCCGAGACGTGTCGATCACCACACGAGCAAGCGCAACAGGGCGGGCGGGCCGCCTGTCAGGACGGGCCGGCCACGGCGGCCGCCGAGTGATGTTTGGCCAGAGCCGAGCGCCGTGTGTAAGTGCCACCTGCTCTGTGACAGGTGTGGCAGTCATGGTCCTGGCACCCACACAGTCGCCGTGCGGGCCGTGCACCAGTCCGGCAGGACCACGACGACCGCCGCGCTGAACGTCGTCGCGGAGACGACCGCGCCGACCTTCACCACCGCGCCGAAGCTCTCCCTGCGCACCGGCACGGTCAACACCGACAACGCCGCCCTGAAGTCGGTCAGCCTGCTGACCCCGACGACGGCCGGCTTCGGCCCGACCACCACCAGCTCCAGCCGCACCGCCGTGTCCGGCACCGCGGGCACCTGGTCGATGAAGGCGTACGACTACGCGGGCAACACCCGTACGTCGTCCGCGTCCTTCACACCGGTGATCCTTCAGGAGACCTCGGCCGTCAAGTCCGGCAGCTGGACGGCGCGTTCCTCCACCAGCTACCTGGGCGGGAAGTCGTACTCCAGCGGTTCGAAGGGCGCGAGCCTGACCTGGACCTTCACCGGCCGCTCGGCCTCCTGGGTGGTCAGCCGCGGGGTGGGCGCCCGAACCTGTCTCTTATTACGGCGATTCTCCCGCCGCGGTCACCTTCGGACGCCGTCGGTCGCATCCCGGCACAGCAGCCGCAGCGAACCGTCCCCGTGCCAGCAGCGCCGGGCCTCGTCGAAGGGGTCCCACATCCGGCCGTCGGGAGTGCGTATCCAGTGGTCGCCGCCGGTCGCCCACCATTCGGCGCCCACCTGACGGACGATCACTTCACCGGCGTACGCCCCGAAACCGCGCAACACGCTCTCCACTGCGGCGTACGGCGCCCCTTCCTGCCGTATCCCCTCGATCATCCGGTCGACGCGCCACAGGCTCTGCGCCGAGTAGTCGAGGCGCAGCCGGGCGCCCTCGCGCATGGCCGCGACCGCGTCCGCCGCCCACCGCACGGGCTTGGTCGCCGCGCTCGGCCTGGTCTCGTGGAAGGTAGTCACATAGACAGGAGCGGGGTCGGCGGGCCATCCGTCACGCGATTTACGGGGAGTTCCCGATACCGGCGCAGTACCGCCCCACTGCCGCCGCAGGACGGTCACAGGACTCCCTCAGGTGCGAGTTTTGCCCGGGAGTGACGCTTCGCCCCTTCCGTGCGCTCCTCTCACTGATGAGCCCGTACTTCCATCTCCGCGCGGTGCCGCCCTCGGCCCTGCGCAACAGCGCGCCCTGGCTGCAACGGCTGTTCGAGGACGACTGGGACACCGTGCGCCGACGGATCGACCGCCACCGGGAGGAGATGCTGGACCACCACTACGTCGACCACGACACCCTCTACGCGGGCGCACCCCCGCACCGCGCCGGGGAGGGCCCCCGCACCCACGTGGTCCTCGGCGGCCGTCCGGTCCCCCACCACGCCCCCGAAGCCCCACCGTTTCTCCTGCTGACCGCGGCTCAGGCGGCCCGGGTGGCGGCTTTCCTCACCTCGACCGACATCGAGCCCCTCTGGCACCAGGCCCGCGACCACCTCCTCCCGCGCTACGGCGGCCCCGCCACCGAACAAGAAACCCACACCCTCATCACCTCGACCCACCGCGACCTGACGGCCTTCTACCAGCAGACGGCCGAGTACGGCGACGCGGTGGTCAAGTGCCTGCTGCGCTGATTTCCCGCCGTGGGGCACGATTGCCTTCCCTGGGACGCGGCAGCGGCTTCCCCCAGGGTGCCGGGAGCGGCTTCCCCGAGGGCCGCGGGAAGCGGCCTCTCCGGTAGCGGCAGGATGCCTTACCGAGGAGCGCCGACAGCGGGCTCTCCGGTGGCGCCGGGCTGCTTTCCCCAGGGGTGCCGGCAGCGGCTTGTAGGGGCGCGGGGAACTGCGCGACCAGCCACGACGCACCCGCACCCGCCCAACACACCCCCCAACCGCCCTATCCCCGCCGCGCCCGACGAGACACCACGGCCTGCAGAACCCGCCGCCCCTCGACCGACACCTCCAGCGCCCGCCGCAGCCCGCCCACCCCATGCCCGGCAAGCAACTCAAGTACGGCGACCTGTCGCCGCAACTCCGCGGCGACAAGCGGCGACATCCCCTCCGTACGCCCCTCCCGACGGGAGTCGACGGAGGACGCCTCGTCCTCCAGCGGATCCAGCATCCGATGAATCTGCAGCGCAGCGACCGAGCACGCGTCCGCCCACACCCGCACCTGCGCCCCCGACCGCTCCACCGGCGCAGCCTCCAGCATCCGGCGGGCCAGCAGCGCCGCCTCGCCCTCGCCCGGCCCCTCGGCACCGCCGAGCCTCCCGCGCGCCTGCTCCAGCCGCTCACCCCAGTCACCGACGTCACCGGAGTCCGCGAGGCTGGCCCACAGCGGCCGCAGGATCTCGTCGTCACCGCCGAGCAGCGGCACGCACCGATCCAAACAAGCCAACCCGCTGGCGGCCAGTCCGCGGTCGTCGGCCTGAGCGATCAGTTCCACCAGGCTCATCCACGCCTCCTTCTGCGGGTCCCGTACCGGGCCCAGCAGGGCTCTTCCCTTACGGAGCCCGCACTTCCCCTTACTGCGTGCGACGGCCCGGGAGTGTCACAGCCGTACCACACCGAGCCGGTCGAGCAACTGGAAAAAGAGGTTTTCGGCCAAGGGATCGGCGTCGGCGGTCAGTACGTCCAGCAACGGCCCGGTGTCCACGTCGTGCCCCGCCTCGGCGGCCCACGCGACCGCCCGGCCGGCCGCGTCCCGCGGCTCCAGGAAGTAGTCCTCGATCGTGAGCCCCTCGCCGGCCGCGCCGAGATACCCGGCCATCGCGGCCCGCGCGAGACACGTGGTCCACGCCCCGCTCTCGGGCGCCGCCGCCTCCACCACGACCGAGGCGCTGTCCATGACGTACCCGAAGAGCGCGGGCGCCCCGGTCTCGGCGGCGAGGACGTTCATGTTCCCGACCTCGCCGTCCCCGCTCGGGTACTCCCACACCTGCCAGCCACCGGCCGCCGACGACCGCTGCAGCATGCCCTGCGCCCCGGCGAGCGCGTCGAGCTCAGCAAGCGGCCGCTCGCTGCGGCCCACGACGAAATACCCCCAGTAGCCCATCCCGGCCCCCCACGGCTGCGTCACCTTCGGCTCGCGCCGAATACACCACAGTCGTACGACAGTTCGCAGCTGTATGGGCCAAGAGACCCTGCCGGCCGGGCGGCGCTCAGCCCAGCCGACCGGCCAGCGCCTTGAACTGGGTCCACGACAGCCCCGGCTGCCCCGGATCCCACAGCTTCTGCACCGTCGCCCGCAGCGGCATCCGGATCCCGGCCGCCACCTGGTCCTGCGTCTGGGAGTTCGACAGGTCGCACCACACGGCGAAGGACCCGCCGAGAATCTGCCCGTCGTACTGCGGCGGCACCGCCTGCGTGCCGCGCACCACGCGCGGCGTCCACTGCTCGTAGATCCGCTGCCCGGTCGGGTAGACGAAGTTGTTGGGCTGCCCGAGGACGTAGTACAGGAACTCGTCGTTGTAGTTGATCAGCTTCCGCCCCGCGCTCAGATACTCCACCGGCTGCCGCGCGCCGATCTCCTTGCCCGTCCAGTACGCGACCTGCAGATCCTTGGCGGGCTGCACGGACGTCCCGCGGAAGAACCCGTCGTTCCACACCCGCATGGTCCGGCCGTGGGCCCGGATCGTGCCGGCCCGGTCGTTGAGCCACCCGGTGGTCAGATCGGAGACGGTGGCACCGGGCCCGTACTTGTTCACCGCGGCGGCGGCCAGCTGCGGATAGGAGGCGGCCGGGTTGGACACCATCAGGGCCAGGTACTCGTCACCGCCGAGATTCCACTGGTTGCCGGGGAAGAGGCCGGCGTACTCGTTGAGCAGATCGTCGACGATCTTGGCTGCGGCCGGCTTGGAGATGTCGACGGCCCCCTTCGCCGCCACGCCCTGGACATTGCGCAGCTGCAGATCGGGGTGAGCGGCGATGACGGCCCCCAGATGCCCGGGCGAGTCGATCTCGGGCACCACGGTGATGTGCCGGCTCGCGGCGAGATCGACGATCTGCTTCACCTCGGCCTTCGTCAGATGCTGCTGCGAGACGATCTCGGGGTGCGTGTCGGACTGGATCCGGAACCCCTGGTCGTCGGAGAAGTGCAGCCCCAGCTGGTTGAACTTCAGGTCCCCGAGCTCCCGCACCCGGTCCTCGATCCAGCCTGCGGTGAAGTGCTTGCGCGCGATGTCCAGCATGAACCCGCGCACCGCCTTGGCCGGCTGGTCCCGCACGATGCCCTCGGGCGCCGTACCGCCGCCGTGCACCTCCTGCTTGAGCGTCCGCGTGCCGTAGAACACACCGGCATCCGACGGCCCGCTGATGTTGACCCGGCCACCGCGCACGGTCATCGCATACGACTCCGGGTTCGCCCCGTCGCCGTCGCCCAGTGCCAGCCGTACGTCCCCGGCCTGCACGTCGTCCTTCTCACCCGCGTACGTCAGCCCCAGCTCACCGGCGATCAGACGCCCCTCGTCGGCCAGATCGGCATCGTTCACGACGACCCGCTCACCACGCGCCGGACGCCAGCCGGGCCCCCGCGCCGCGGTGTGGGAGCGCACGGCGGGGATGGTCTGGGGAGCCTTCGACAGGGCGTACGAACGGGTCGGGCGCGGCGCCGGACTCCCGCCGCCCGAGGCGCTGGCCGCCGCGCCGGATCTGCCGTCGGACGGCGACTGCCGCTGCGCGGACCCGGCAGGCCCGCTGTCGTCGCCGGAGGCCCAGAACCCCAGGCCGATCCCGAGCGCGACGGTCCCGGCGATCGCGCCCGCGATGATCATGCGCCGCTGCTGCTTCACGTTCTGCGCCGGAGACCGGCGCCTGTGCTGGCTCACAGCGTCAACCTAAAGCCCATGGACAACATGACGCGTCCACCACGCGTTCCGAAACTCTCTCTTGCGGGTGAAATTCGGGCATCCGTCGGACACCGCACGCCCCATCTCGATAACGTAAGACCACATCCTTCGCAGCTCTCACAGCATCCTCTGCCGAAACACACGTGACGCCCACACACCTTCCTGGCCGAGTCGCCGCCATACCGACGCTGCCCAGCATCCTGGACGCCTTCAACATCGCGCCCGAGGAAGAGGCCCGCAACCTCCTCCTGGAATGCCTCCGCAGCCTCCGCTGGGCCCACCGGGTGGCAGACCACCGCCCGTACCCGGACATCGACTCCCTACTCGCCGCATCGGACGAGGCGGCGTACGACCTGAGCCCGGCGGATCTGTCCGAGGCCTTGGCAGCCGAGACACTGCCGACACTTCCGGACGAAACGTACGCAATCGCCTATACGGCCCTGAGTGCGGCCCACGCGGCATACGAGGCGAAGTTCGGCCACGCCTTCGTGATCTGCCTGGACGACTTGCCCCCGAACGAGGCCCTGGACCATGCGCTGGCAGGCATCCGGTCACGTTTGGCAAACGATCCGGAGGAAGAACGGGTGGTGGCGGCAGAGGAACTCCGGCGGCTGACAAGAGGGCGGCTGGTCAGGTTCTTCGGGGGCGTGGGCCGTAAATAACAGGACAGCCCGTTCCAGAAGCCGCAAACGCTAACCCAAACGCGTGCCACATTGATCACACCGGTAGGCCCCCTGTAAGCGCCAAGCCGGCGGCTGGCTACCATGCTGGGGGCCGGTGGACCGTACCCGGCCGGGCCCGACCGACAGGCAAAGCCGGCGCGGCCCCAATCCCCGCTCCCGGAGGGACTTCCGTGCCGGCTGGAACGCTGTACCGCGGCCGGGAAGGAATGTGGTCCTGGGTGGCTCACCGAGTCACCGGCGTCCTCATCTTCTTCTTCCTGTTCGTTCACGTGCTGGACACCGCTCTCGTCCGTGTCTCACCCGAGGACTACGACAAGGTCGTAGCCACGTACAAGACCCCGATCGTCGCGTGCCTGGAGTACGGCCTCGTCGCCGCCATCCTCTTCCACGCACTGAACGGCCTGCGCGTCATCGCCGTCGACTTCTGGTCGAAGGGCCCGCGCTACCAGAAGCAGATGCTCTGGTCCGTCGTAGGCCTGTGGGTCGTGCTGATGCTCGGGGCGATCTACCCCGTCCTCGGTCACGCCGCTCGTGAACTGTTCGGGAGCTGACACCGATGGCCACCACTGAAACCACCGCGTCCGGGATCGGCCCCGTCGAGGGCGGCTCGCTCTACAACGTGGACAACCCGGCGCCCCTCATCGAGGCCCCGCGCAAGCGCACCAAGAAGACCCCGAAGTCGACCCGGGGCAACTTCGAGATGGCCGCCTGGCTCTTCATGCGCCTGTCCGGCATCGTGCTCGTCGTCCTGGTCCTCGGCCACCTGCTGATCCAGCTCGTGCTGGACGGCGGCGTGTCCAAGATCGGCTTCGCCTTCGTGGCGGGCCGCTGGGCGAGCCCGTTCTGGCAGGTCTGGGACCTGCTGATGCTGTGGCTCGCGATGCTGCACGGCGCCAACGGCCTGCGCACGGTCATCAACGACTACGCGGAGCGCGCGAACACCCGGCTGTGGCTCAAGGGCCTGCTCTACACCGCCACGGTGTTCACCATCCTGCTGGGCACGCTGGTGATCTTCACCTTCGACCCGAACATCCGCTAGGCACGGGGCTGAGGCAACCACCATGAAGATCCACAAGTACGACACCGTCATCGTCGGCGCCGGTGGCGCGGGCATGCGCGCGGCCATCGAGTCCACCAAGCGCAGCCGCACCGCCGTGCTGACCAAGCTCTACCCCACCCGCTCCCACACGGGCGCCGCGCAGGGCGGCATGGCCGCCGCGCTCGCCAACGTGGAGGAGGACAACTGGGAGTGGCACACCTTCGACACGGTCAAGGGCGGTGACTACCTGGTCGACCAGGACGCCGCCGAGATCCTGGCGAAGGAGGCCATCGACTCGGTCCTCGACCTGGAGAAGATGGGCCTGCCGTTCAACCGCACCCCGAACGGCACGATCGACCAGCGCCGCTTCGGCGGTCACAGCCGCAACCACGGCGAGGCCCCGGTCCGCCGGTCCTGCTACGCGGCCGACCGCACCGGCCACATGATCCTCCAGACGCTGTACCAGAACTGCGTGAAGGAGGGCGTGGAGTTCTTCAACGAGTTCTACGTCCTCGACCAGCTGATCACCGAGGTCGACGGCGTCAAGAAGTCGGCCGGTGTCGTGGCGTACGAGCTGGCGACCGGCGAGATCCACGTCTTCCAGGCGAAGGCCGTGATCTACGCGTCCGGCGGCTGCGGCAAGTTCTTCAAGGTGACGTCGAACGCGCACACGCTGACCGGTGACGGTCAGGCGGCGGTGTACCGGCGGGGCATCCCGCTGGAGGACATGGAGTTCTTCCAGTTCCACCCGACCGGCATCTGGCGCATGGGCATCCTGCTGACGGAGGGCGCCCGCGGTGAGGGCGGCATCCTCCGCAACAAGGACGGCGAGCGCTTCATGGAGAAGTACGCGCCGGTCATGAAGGACCTCGCGTCCCGTGACGTCGTCTCCCGCTCCATCTACACGGAGATCCGCGAGGGCCGCGGCTGCGGTCCCGAGGGCGACCACGTGTACCTGGACCTGACGCACCTGCCGCCGGAGCAGCTGGACGCCAAGCTGCCCGACATCACCGAGTTCGCGCGGACGTACCTCGGTATCGAGCCCTACACGGACCCGATCCCGATCCAGCCCACCGCGCACTACGCCATGGGCGGCATCCCGACGAACGTCGAGGGTGAGGTCCTCAGCGACAACACGACGGTCGTCCCGGGCCTGTACGCGGCCGGCGAGGTCGCCTGTGTTTCGGTGCACGGCGCCAACCGCCTCGGCACCAACTCGCTGCTGGACATCAACGTGTTCGGCAAGCGGGCCGGCATCGCGGCGGCGGAGTACTCGCAGACGGCCGACTACGTCGAGCTGCCCGAGGACCCGGCGTCCCTGGTCGTCGAGCAGATCGAGCGCCTGCGTACGTCTACCGGCACCGAGCGCGTGGCGGTCCTGCGCCGCGAGCTGCAGGAGACCATGGACGCGAACGTCATGGTGTTCCGCACCGAGCAGACGATCAAGACCGCGGTCGAGAAGATCGCCGAGCTGCGCGAGCGCTACAAGAACGTCGCGATCCAGGACAAGGGCAAGCGGTTCAACACCGACCTGCTCGAGGCCGTCGAGCTGGGCAACCTGCTCGACCTGGCCGAGGTCATGGCGGTGTCGGCGCTGGCCCGCAAGGAGTCCCGCGGCGGTCACTACCGCGAGGACTACCCGAACCGCGACGACGTCAACTTCATGCGCCACACCATGGCGTACCGCGAGGTGGGCGACGACGGCACCGAGTCCATCCGTCTCGACTACAAGCCGGTCGTCCAGACCCGCTACCAGCCGATGGAGCGTAAGTACTGATGGCAACCCCCGTTCTGGACAAGGTGGAGGCGGAGTCCGCCGCGTCCCCTTACATCACCGTCACCTTCCGCGTCCGCCGGTTCAACCCGGAGGTCTCGGCCGAGGCGACCTGGGAAGACTTCCAGCTGGAGATCGACCCCAAGGAGCGCGTCCTCGACGGCCTCCACAAGATCAAGTGGGACGTCGACGGCACGCTGACCTTCCGCCGCTCCTGCGCCCACGGCATCTGCGGCTCGGACGCGATGAGGATCAACGGCAAGAACCGTCTTGCCTGCAAGACCCTCATCAAGGACATCAACCCCGAGAAGCCGATCACGGTCGAGCCCATCAAGGGCCTCACGGTCCTCAAGGACCTCGTGGTCGACATGGAGCCGTTCTTCCAGGCGTACCGGGACGTCATGCCCTTCCTCATCACGAAGGACACGAACGAGCCCACGCGTGAGCGGCTGCAGAGCGCCGAGGACCGCGAGCGCTTCGACGACACCACGAAGTGCATCCTGTGCGCCGCGTGCACCTCGTCCTGCCCGGTCTTCTGGAACGACGGCCAGTACTTCGGTCCGGCCGCCATCGTCAACGCGCACCGCTTCATCTTCGACTCGCGTGACGAGGCCGGCGAACAGCGCCTGGAGATCCTCAACGACCGCGACGGCGTGTGGCGCTGCCGCACGACCTTCAACTGCACGGACGCCTGCCCGCGCGGTATCGAGGTCACGAAGGCGATCCAGGAAGTGAAGCGGGCGCTGATCACGCGCCGCTTCTGACGTTTCGTCACAGCCGGCAGTACCAGGGCCGTTCCTCCCGGTGGCGGGGGGAACGGCCCTGCTGGCAATATGAGTCGCTGCTCCAACAGCCCGATTCCGCAGGGCTGGTTCACGGCGTGGAAAGCGGGGGACGACAGCGTGACCGAGCAGAATCCGTACGGCGGCGGAGCGGGCCAGTGGGGCCCGGGCACCCCGCCGCCCGCGCAGCCTCCCACGACCCCGCCGCCCGGCTACGGATACCCCAACCCCGGCCCGGCGTACGGCTATCCACAGCAGCCGGCCCCACCGCCCCACGGCTTCCCCCAGCAGTCGGCCGGCCCCGCCCCCGTGGGCGGCGCCCCGCTCCTGTCCATCGGGGACATCACGGTGATGGGCGACCAGATCATCACGCCCGCCGGCAACCTCCCCCTGCGCGGCGCGGTGTGGAACGCCACCGACATGTCGCACACCGAGGAGAAGATCCCGACGCACGCCATCGTGCTCGCGATCGTCTTCTTCGTCTTCTGCCTCCTCGGCCTGCTCTTCCTCCTGATGAAGGAGAAGAAGACCACCGGCTACATCCAGGTCACCGTGACGAGCGCCGGCCGACACCACTCGACGATGATCCCGGCCTTCGGCCCGCAGTACTTCGCCCAGGTCATGGGGCAGATCAACTACGCCCGTTCGCTGAGCAGCATGTGATCCGACCTTTTTCGTACGCCCCCGGGGACGGTGTCGCTCGCCCCAATGAGTGACCCCGCACGGCCGGTCCGCACGGGTGCGCTCCACCGCTCCTATTCTGACGGTATGTCAGATGACCAGTCGTACGAACTGCTCGGATTCGACAACGTGCTGCTGCCCGTCGGGGATCTCTCCGTGGCGGTCGACTTCTACCGGCGCGCCGGGTTCACGGTGGGCTTCCGGTTCGACGAGGCCGGGATCGCCCTGCTGAAGGTCGGGGTCGAGACACCGGGGATTCTGCTGCGCCAGGAGGAGGAACTGGGGCACCGGTCGCCGCCGTGGCCCTCGCCGCGCGTGTGGATCGAGGTGGCCGACGCACGGAAAGCGGCCGATTCCCTCGCCGCGGCGGGCATCCCGCTCCTCGACGACCCCTTCTCCGTCGCCACCGGCTGGACCGCGGAGATCGCCGACCCCTGGGGCAACGTCATCGGGTTCACCGACTACAGCAAGCGCCCGGAGCTCGGCCGCCGCCCCTGAGGGCTGCCCCATCCACGATGCCCCATCCGGCTTGAACGTGTTCAAAAACAGGTCTACAGTCATCCCTGTCAGCGTTTTGAACGCGTTCAAGAAGGGGTGGGGGCATGGACCGCACGGTCATCGCCTACGTCATCTACCTGCTGGTCAGCATCGCGCTGACCATCTGGGTGGCCCGCACGCTCAGCCGCAACGGGCGGATCTTCCTCGCCGACGTGCTGAAGGGGAACGAGAAGCTCGCCGAGGCCGTCAACCACCTCCTGGTGGTCGGCTTCTACCTCGTCAACCTCGGCTTCGTCGCCCTGTATCTGAGCGGCGACGAGACCATCGAGGACACCCGGGGGATCTTCGAGGCCCTGTCGACCAAGCTCGGCGTGGTGCTGCTGGTGCTCGGGGTGATGCACCTGGGCAATGTGTACGTCCTCAACAAGATCCGGCGGCGCGGGATGCTGGAGCGGGAGCAGGTGCCGCCGGTCGCGCCGCAGGACTGGGTCGGGGCGTGAGCGACGTGAGCGCCGCGAAGGCGGACCGGGTCCCGGTCCGCCGGCTCACCGTCCTGTACGACGCCGAGTGCGCGCTCTGCGGCTTCCTGCGCGACTGGCTCGTACGGCAGCCGCAGCTCGTGCCGCTGGAGTTCGTGCCCGCGGCCTCGGAAGCGGCCCGGCGGCGCTTCCCGGGCCTCGACCACGGCGCCACCCTCGACGAGATCACCGTGGTCGGCGACGCGGGCCAGGTCTACCGGTCCGCCGCCGCCTGGATCGTCACCCTGTGGGCGCTGCGCGAGCACCGCCCTCTGGCGCACCGGCTCAGCACCCCGTCGGGGGCGAAGCTCGCCAGAGGCGCGGTCCTCGCGGCGGCGAAGTGGCGGGGCGCCCAGTGGGGCGGACAGCAGTGGGGCGGACAGGTGTACCGCCGTGCGGACGGGTGGGCGTACCACCCGGGCCAGGGCTGGACGTACAGCGCACCGGGCTGCGACGGCGGCTCCTGTGTCACCCCGTAGGCTCTCTTTCCGTGCCTGCGAAGAACGACGGCCCCGACGAGGGCGGCAACCCCAGCAAGTCCGAGCAGACCCGTGCGCTGATCCTGGAGACCGCGATGCGGCTGTTCCAGGAGCGCGGCTACGAGAAGACGACGATGCGGGCCATCGCCCAGGAGGCAGGGGTCTCCGTCGGCAATGCCTACTACTACTTCGCCGGCAAGGAACATCTGATCCAGGGCTTCTACGACCGGCTCGCCGCCGAGCACCGGGTGGCGATCCGGGAGGTCCTGGACCGGGAGACCGATCTGGAGGCGCGGCTCGCGGGCGTCCTGAAGGTGTGGCTGGACATCGCCACGCCGTACCACGAGTTCGCGGTGCAGTTCTTCAAGAACGCCGCCGACCCGGACAGTCCGCTCAGCCCGTTCTCCGAGGAGTCGGAGCACGCGCGCGTGGAGGCCATTTCGGTCCACCGGGAGGTGCTGGCGGGCGCGACGAAGACGAAGGTGCCGGAGGAACTGCGCGACGTGCTGCCCGAGTTGATGTGGCTCTCCCAGATGGGTCTCGTCCTGTACTGGATCTTCGACCGGACCGAGGGGCGGGAGCGGAGCTACCGGCTGGCCGAGCGGGGCGCGCGGCTGACGGCCCGTGGTGTGTCGCTGGCGAGGTTCCGGGTGCTGCGCCCGCTGGTGCGGGAGGTGCACGAGCTGTTCACGGACTTCCTGCCGGGGATGACGAAGGCGCTGCCGCAGCCGGGGGGCGGCGAGCGGTCATGATCCACGATTGGGTGAAGGGGACCTGAACGGGACGTTCGGGTCCTCACCTGCCTACGATGATGCTCTCGACACCAGCCCACAGGAGGCACGTGATGTCCGCAGCATCCGTCGAGCGGCCCCACGGCGACCGTCCGCTGATTGCGGAGGCCAACCGGCTCATGGACCGCCTTCCGGGGTATCGCGTCGAGATCATCGGAGGCCAGATCCTCGTGTCCCCGCCGCCGGACGGCCCGCACGCCGTGGCCCTGACCGACCTCATGCTGCCCTTTTTGAACGCCGGTCTGCACGGCGCGGACTCCCTTGTGGTCCAGGGCATCGGTCTCTGGCTGCCGACCGGTACGGAGGACTACGCGATTCCGGACCTGTCCGTGGTTGATGCCGACCTCGATGAGCACTACATCGAGAACAACTGCTATGACTCCGTCTGCTTCCGCCTCGTTCTGGAGGTCACCTCAAGCAATTGGAAGGCCGATCTGAAGACCAAGGTCGCCGCATACGCCGAGGCCCAGGTCCCCGTCTACGTCGTCGTCGACCGTAAGCACGATCGCCTCCACGTCCTGACGGACCCCACCGGGGGGAAGTACCAGTACCACCGTCCTCACACCCCCGGCGAGATCGTCGTCCTGCCCGACTCCATCGGCGCAAAAGTCAGCCTCGATGTGGACCAGATCCTCAAGGCTGCACAGAAGAAGGCTAATTGACCGCGTCCACCTCCCCCTCCGCCAGCTCCACGTCGTACACCAGCGGCCCGTCCGTCACCATGACCTGTGCCGCCCGTGAGCCGTACGACGTCGCGCTCGTCGCCAGCAGATAGGTGCCCGGCGCGGGCGCCGACAGGATGTACGAGCCGTCCGCCAGTGACCTCACCCGGTCCAGTTGCCGTCCGCCCTTCGACAGCAGCGTCACGGAGGCGCCGTCCACCGGTTCGCCGTCGGCGGTGCGGATGAAGCCGTGGACCACTGAGGCAGGACCGTCCGCGGCCGACGGCGCATCGAGTGCCTCCTCCTTCGGCTCCACCGCCAGGTGCGGAAGCCGCTTCTCCAGCCACCCCGGCAGCCACCAGTTGGAGTTGCCCAGCAGATGCATCGCGGCCGGCACCAGTGCCGTACGGAGGATGAACGCGTCCAGGGCCACCGCGGCGGCCAGGCCGACGCCCGCCATCGCCGCCCCCGAGTCGCCGCTCAGCACGAAGGCCATGAAGACGCAGACCATGATCAGGGCCGCGGAGTTGATGACCCGGCTGGTCTCCGCCAGGCCGACCCTGACCGCGCGGGCGTTGTCACGGGTGTGCACCCACTCCTCGTGCATCCGGCTCACCAGGAAGACCTGGTAGTCCATCGAGAGGCCGAACAGCAGGGACAGCATGATGACCGGCAGGAAGGCGTTGATCGGGCCCTCCTTGCCGAGGCCCAGCAGGTCCAGGCCCCAGCCCCACTGGAAGACCGCGACGAGGACGCCGAAGGAGGCGGCCGCGGCGATCAGGTTCATCAGGGCGGCCGTCAGCGGCACCACCAGGGAGCGGAAGGCGATCAGCAGGAGCAGGAAGCCGAGGCCGATGATCGTCGCGATGAACAGCGGCAGCCGGTCGCCGGTGACGGATGCGAAGTCCTTGGAGACCGCGGTCACGCCGCCGACGTGGGCCTCGGCCCCGGCCTTCGGGATCACCGTGTCCCGCAGGGCGTCGATCAGGTCGTCCGTCTCCTTGGACTGCGGCGACGTCTTCGGTACGACCTGGATGACCGTCACGCCCTGCGCGGGCGGCAGGGCGGCCACGCGGGCCACGCCGGGGGTGGTTTCGATGCCCTTGACCAGGGTGGCGGTGTCGCCGCTCCGGGTGACCACCTGGAGCGGGCCGTTGAAGCCGGGGCCGAAGCCCTCGGCGAGCAGGTCGTACGCCTTCCTGGTGGTCGTCGACGCGTCGTCGTTGCCCTGGTCGGTGGCGCCGAGGCGGAGCGACAGGACGGGGATGGCGAGGACGGCCATGACGACCAGGGCGAGGGCGGCGATCCTGCGGGGCCGCTTCTCTACGTTGGTCGACCAGCGGGCCGCGAGGCCGCTCGCCCGCTCCGGCTCGGGTCCGTCGGCGGCGAGCCTGCGGCGCTGGCGGCGGCTGAGCACCCGCGGGCCCAGGAAGCCGAGCAGGGCCGGGAGCAGGGTGGTGGCGGCCATGACGCTGAGCACGACCGTCAGCGAGGTGCCGATGACCACGCCGTCCAGGAAGCGCAGCTGTGTCACGAGCATGCCGGCGAGCGCGATGCAGACCGTGCCGCCCGCGAACAGCACCGCCCGGCCCGAGGTGTTGAGCGCCGTGACCGCCGACTCCTCGGGGTCCAGGCCGCGCAGGATGCCGCGCCGGTGCCGGGTGACGATGAACAGCGCGTAGTCGATGCCGACACCGAGGCCGATCAGGGAGGCGAGCAGCGGGGCGATGTCCGGGATGTCGGTGGTGTGGCTGAGCAGCTGGGTGGAGAACAGGCCCATGCCGACACCGAAGACCGCGATGGCGATCGGCAGCATCATCGCGAAGAACGAGCCGAAGGCCAGGAACAGCACGACGGCCGCGGCGACGATGCCGACCGTCTCCGACAGGCCCTGCGGCGGCTGCTGGACGCGCTGGATGGCCTGGCCGCCCAATTCGACGTGCAAACCGCTCTTCCTGGCGCCCTGTGCGGTGTCGAGGACGTTCTGGACGAGGTCCTTGGGCACCTCGTTCGCGCGCTTGGCGAAGGTCAGCTGGGCGTACGCGATCTTGCCGTCACCGCTGATCTGCGCGGCGCCCCGGGGGCCTGCGTACGGGCTGCTGACCGCGCCGACGCCGTTCATCTTCGCGATCTTTTCGAGGGCGGGCGTGATCCGGGACCGGACCGCCTGGTCCTGCACCGAGCCCCGGTCGACCTTCCACACCACCGTGTCGGTGTCGCCCGAGGTGTTCGGGAAGGCCTTCTGCATCAGGTCGTACGCGCTCTTGGAGTCCGTGTCCGGGAGGGAGAAGACGTTCGCGTAGTTCGTGCCCGCCGTCGAGGCCGAGAAGCCCAGGCCGAACAACGCCCCCACCCACAGCAACAGGACCACCAGCCGGTGCCGATAGCACCACCGTGCCAATGCCGCCACGATTCAACGCTCCTTGTCGGTCGTCGGTCGGTCCCCCAGGTCCTGGGCAACAGGATTGGGGGCGCCGCACTGGCGTGGACCCGAATGCCCATGACTCTCAAGGAACTCCAAAGACAGATCCGGCCCCGCTGTCAGTGGCCAGCCCGATACTGGGGTCATGACGACGGCTCCAGGCACCGTGCTGGTGGTGGAGGACGAGCCGAGCATCGCGGACGTCCTCGCCATCGCCCTGCGCTACCACCGGTTCGAGGTGATGGTCGCGGGCACCGTCCGCGAGGCCCTCGCGCTCGCCGAGCGCACCCGGCCCGACGCGGCGCTGCTCGACGTCATGCTCCCGGACGGCGACGGGCGGGCCCTGGGGCGCGAACTGCGCGCCAGGCGGCCCGACCTGGCGCTGGTCTTCCTCACCGCGCGGGACTCGCCCGCCGAGATAGTCGGCGCCCTCGGCTTCGGCGACGACTACATCACCAAGCCGTTCAACATCGACGAGGTCGTCGCCCGTATCACCGCGGTGCTGCGGCGCACCCGCACGGCCGACGTCCTGCCGCAGCGGCCCCCGCTGCGCTACGGCGACCTGGAGCTGGACGAGACGACGTACAGCGTCCACCGCGCGGGCCGCTCCGTCGAGCTCACCCCCACCGAGTACGCCCTGCTGCGTTTCCTGGTGCGCAACGGCGGCCGGATCGTGCCCAAGGAGCAACTCCTGCGCCATGTCTGGCAGTACGAGCACACACCGCCGGAGTCGACCGTCGTGGAGACCTACATCAGCTATCTGCGGCGCAAGCTGGACGCGCTCGGCCCGCCGGTGATCACCACGCGGCGCGGTGTGGGATACGGACTGGCATGAGGATCCGCTGGCCGCACTGCGAGCGCGGCATCCATTCGCTGCGCGCCAAGCTGACGCTGGCGAACGTCGCGCTGCTGGCCCTCGGCATCGTCGCGGCGACCGCGGTCAGCCTGATGGGCATGCGGTACTACCTGCTGAACCAGGTGGACGCCCAACTGAACAAGACCCGGCAGTCGCTGGGCGGTTCGCTCACCATGGACCAGATCGACGCGCTGGGGGCCCTGGCGATCGTCCGCGACCGGTTCCTGCCGCAGCACGACGAACGGGCCCGCCCTGACTCGATCCTCACCGCCGTCGACGCGCACGGCAGGCCGGTCTCGCTGGCCCGTTTCGCGCCGACGGACACCCAGCGCGCTCTCGCGAGCGCGGTGGACGATCCCCGTGCCCTCGCCGCGGCCGCCGATCCGCACGACATCAGGGTGCACGGCGCCCGCTACCGCGCCACCGCGACCCGCCTCGCCGACGGCACATACATCCTGTTCGCCACCTCCACGGACGCCCTGCACCACGGCATGCTCAAGGCCCTCAAGCTGGACCTGGCCATCGGTTCGCTGCTGCTGGTGCTGCTGGCCTGGCTCACGATGATGAGCGTCAGCCGCCGGATGCGGCCACTGGAGGACATGGTGGAGACGTCGACGGCGATAGCCGAGGGCGACCTGACCCGGCGCGTGCCCTCCAGCCACCATCCGACCGAGGAGGTCGAACAGCTGCGGCTCGCCCTCAACTCCATGCTCCACCAGGTCGAGTCGGCGCACCGCACACGCGAACACAGCGCGGCCCAGCTGCGCCGCTTCGTCGCCGACGCCTCGCACGAACTGCGCACCCCGCTGTCCGCGATACGCGGCTATCTCCAGCTGTACGACAAGGGCATGCTCAGCGATCCGGACGAGCGCAAGCGGGCCTGGGAGCGGGTGCTGGCGGAGACGGACCGCATGGGACGGCTCGTCGACGAACTGCTCACCCTGGCCCGGCTCGACCAGCAACCCGAACTGCGCTTCCGGAATGTCGACGTGAGCCGTCTGGTGCGGGACGCGGCCGAGGACCTGCGGGCGCAGCAGCCGGACCGGCCCATCAAGGTCGCGGCCGAAGGCGCCGTACACGTGCACGCCGACGAGTCGGGGCTCAGACAGGTGCTGGGCAATCTGGTGGGCAACGTACGCACGCACACGCCCGCGGACGTGGCGGTGCGGCTGGGTGTGGAGCGAGAGGACGCGGTGGTGCGGCTGTGCGTCGCGGACGAGGGGCCGGGGCTGTGCGAGCAGGACGCGGCACGGGTCTTCGACCGCTTCTTCCGGGCCGGCGGCGGCGCGGGCAGCGGGCTTGGCCTGGCGATCGTGCAGGGGGTGGTGGAGGCGCACGGCGGTGAGGTGACGGTGGAGACAGCGCCGGGCGAGGGCTTGCGGGTGACGGTCACCCTGCCGTCCCGGACGGCGGTACGGCCGTGACTACCGGGCGGTGCTCAGGTGTGGACCATGACGAGGGCCCACACCGTCTTGCCGTGGTGCCCTCTGCTCCACACCCCCCAGGCCGCCGCGACGGTCTCCACCAGATGCAGGCCCCGGCCGCTCTCGTCCCCCTCGCCCACCAGCCGTAATCGGGGCTCGAGCCGGCCCTCGTCCGAGACCTCTATGAGACAGGAGCCGTCGGCGAGAGCGGTCACCGCCACCTCGAACTCCCGCTCGTGGAGCGGTCCGTGGCGTACGACGTTGGTCGCCAGCTCGGACACCAGCAGCACCGCGTCGGCCAGCGCCGGATCGTGCGGACCGTGCCCCCAGTCGGCCAGATGGTCCCGCACCCGGCGCCGTGCCAGGCCGACGGATGCCGGATGCCGGGGCAGCCGGAACGAGTTGCGTCTCAACACGTTTGCTCCTCACCCCGCGCACACCTCCGCCACACGGTCCCGCGTCAGGTGAGCGTCCGACGTCACCGGGGCGAATGTCAACGCCGTGAGAAGCGTCAGATCCAGCCCAGGCTCCAGAGCCGGAACACACCGGTGCCGTCGTCGAGATACTGGCTGCCGCCGACGTCCTCGGTGCTGAGGACGTACTCCTTGCCCTGCCACAGCGGGATGACCGGCACGTCGTGGGCGACGTCCCGCTGCAGCGTGCTGAAGTCGGAGGCGGCGTCGCCGCGGTCGGCGTACCGCTGGCTGGCCTGGATGAGCTGATCGACGGCCTTGTTGCTGTAGCCGGTGTTCATGGTTCCCCTGGTGCCGACGAGCGGTGCGCCGAAGGTGTCCGGGTCCGGGTAGTCGGCGACCCAGCCGACGGCGTACGCGTCCAGCTTGCCGGTGGCCCAGGCCTCCTGGAAGGAGGTCCACCCGTAGCCCTTGAGGGTCACCTTGAACAGGCCGCTCGCCTCCAGCTGCGTCTTGATGGCCTGGGCCTCCGCCTCGGAGGAGCCGCGGTTCTCGGCGTAGCCGTAGGTGAAGCGGACCGGCGTCGTCACACCGGCGGCGGTGAGCAGGGCCTTCGCCTTCTTGGCGTCCTGCTTCGGATAGGCGTCGAAGAACGAGGTGGTGTGGCCGGTGATGCCCGTCGGGATCAGCGAGTACAGCGGGTCGACGGTCCCCTGGTACACCGTGGCGGCCAGCTCCTCCCGGTCGATCAGCCAGGCCAGGGCCTGCCGGACCCTGGTGTCGTGCAGGGGCGCGTTCGCGCGGGTGTTGAGGTAGAGGTTGCGGGTCTCGGCGCTGTCGGACTCGGACAGGCGCTGGTTCGGGTCGCTCGCCGAGAGCCGGGACAGGACCTTGGGCGGCAGCTGGCGGGTGGCGACGTCGATCTGCTTCGCGCTCCAGGCCTTGTCGAGGGCGTCCGAGTCGACGTAGTAGAGCAGGTCGACGGGCCGGCCCGTCTTCTGGACGGCGCCCCGGTAGTGCGTGTTCGGCGTGAGGGCCGCCTTCTTGCCCTTGGTGTACGACGTCAGCTCGTACGGTCCGGTGCCGTCGGCGCCGGGGTCGGTGCGCAGGTGGTTCTTCGGGTACGTGTGGCTGTCGACGATCGAGCCCGCCCCGGTGGCCACCTTGAACGGGAAGGTGGCGTCGGGCGAGGACAGATGGAAGGTGACCGTCAGGCCGTTCGCGTCGACCGAGCGGAGCGTGCTCAGCAGCGAGGACGGGCCGACGTCGGACTTGATCGCCTTGACGCGGTCGAAGGAGTACTTGACGTCCTCGGCGGTCATCGTGCGGCCGCTGGGGAAGGCGAGTCCCGTGCGCAGCGTGCAGCGGTAGGTGGTCGGTTGACTGCCGACGAAGTCACAGCTGCGGGCGGCGTCGGGCACCGGCGCGGTGCCGCCCGGCTCGAAGGTGAGCAGTGACTGGAAAACGTTGCTGAACAACGCCCAGGACCCCGCGTCGTAGGCGCCGGCCGGATCGAGCGAGGTGACCTCGTCCGTCGTGCCGACCTCGATGGTCCTGTCGGTGTTCCCCTGCGACGGCAGCAGCTGCCAGCCGCCGACCCCCACGCCCGCCAGTACCAGCAGTGTCGCGAGAATCCGCATGCGAACCGAGCGCATCGGTTGCCCTCCCCGGGCCCTACGGGCCCCACCCCACATGCCACTCCCCTAGTGGCGCGGCTCACCTAATCACAGGTTTTTCAGCTGAGGGAAGAGGAATCTGGCGAGTTGAGAAAGAAGTTACCGCAAGGGGTTTCCGTCAGATTTCACAGGACTCCCACGGGGTTACCGGCACATGATTTCGGCCAGCGGTTTCCATCGGGCTCTCGGCCCGGCTCAGGCCTGCGTCGAGGCCAGTTCGATCACGGTGACGTCCGAGGGTGCGCCCACGCGCGTGGGCGGCCCCCAGGCGCCCGCGCCCCGGCTGACGTAGAGCTGTGTGTCGCCGTAGCGCTCCAGACCCGCGACGGTCGGGTTCGCGGCGGCCGCGATGAAGTTGCCCGGCCAGAGCTGGCCGCCGTGGGTGTGGCCGGAGAGCTGGAGGTCCACGCCGTGTTTGACGGCGTCGTGGATCTGGACCGGCTGGTGGGCGAGGAGCACGCACGCGCGTGCCGTGTCCCGGTCGCCGAGCGCCTTGGTGAAGTCGGGGCCCTGGCCCTCGCTCTCGCCCGCGATGTCGTTGACTCCCGCGAGGTCGAACCAGGGCAGTTCGGTGCGGGCGTTCTCCAGCGGGTGCAGCCCGAGCCGCCGTACCTCCTCGACCCACTGTTTCGCGCCGGAGTAGTACTCGTGGTTGCCGGTGACGAAGTAGGAGGGCGCCTTGAGCTGCGACAGCGGTGCCGCAGCCGGGCCCAGGTTCCTCACGCTGCCGTCCACCAGGTCGCCGACGACCGCGACGATGTCCGGCTGGGTGGCGTTGATGGTGTCGACGACCTGCTGCGCGAAGCCGCGGCCGAGGATCGGGCCCAGGTGGATGTCGCTGACCACGGCGATGCGGTAACCGTGCGCCGCGCGCGGGAGTTTGGCCAGCGGCACGGTGACGCGCTTCACGGCGGGGCCGCGCAGCACGCCGTAGGTGCCGTAGCCGACCGTTCCCACGGCGGCGGCGGCCGCGGCGCCTGCGACGACACGGGAGACGAAGAGGCGGCGCGAGGGCTCCGGGAGCGGCGCGGGTTCGGGCTCGGCCTCCGGTGCCTGCCGGGGTACGGGTCCCGCCGGTACCGGCTGCGCATGCGGTACGGCCGCCGTGGGCCGCGCCCGCCGCTCCAACAGGCGGCGCAGCAGGGGCCGTACCACCTCGCCCGCCACGACGGCCAGCAGCAGATAGATCGACAGCGCGAGCCAGAGGAAACCGGGCCAGGCCAGGACCTGCTGGAGCCAGAAGGGCGCGCCCGCGCGCTCGCCGGCGACGGCTCCGACCGCCAGCAGCCAGCCGGCCGCGATTCCCGCCGCACCCGCGCGGCGCGCGAGGCCCGGGCCCCGGGTCGTGTCGCGGAACAGACGGCGCCACAGGTACCAGTTGCCGGCGACGAGGACGCCGAGCGCGAGGAGCGCGAATGCCCCGAAGACGACGACCATCGTGCCGTGACCCCCGTTGCCGGTTCTGCCGTTTGCGTGTATTTGCCCGCTCTTATGAGGTCTGGCGCAAAGCGCGCAGTCCGCGCAACCCGATGCCCCCGATGACCGTCCCCAATACGAAGGAGACGACGGCGAGCGTCAGATGCACCCAGAAGTACGCCGTCGGGTGACCGTCGTGGAACGCGAGCCCGCTGCCGTCCTTGATGAGATTTTTAACGAAAGTGACCCAGATGACCCAGGACCACACCCCGAAGGCGAGCAGGAACCAGGAGACCGGGCGGCTGAGCTTCATGCGTTCAGTATCGCCGCCGCCTGTTCCGTTCCGTGTCCGGGGTGGGGTGGGAGGCGGGACTTCACGGCCTGTGGCATGTACTTTCTCGTCCGTGTCCGCTCCCCAGAAGACCCTCAGGCGATCCCTGCTGGTCACCTCCGCCGTCCTGTCCTCGATCGCGCTGACCGCGCCCGTCGCCTTCGCGGCCCCGAGGCCCTCGCCGAGTCCGACGGCCACTCCCCCGGCGGACATGTCGTCCGTGGGCGGCGCCCGTCTCGGGCAGCCGGGCACACAGGTCGATCTGGGCAGCGGCGCGCCCGTGCTCCCCAAGGACATCACCGCGCGCTCCTGGATCGTCGCCGACGCCGAGTCGGGCGAGGTGCTCGCCGCGCACAACGCGCACTGGCGGCTGCCCCCCGCCAGCACGATGAAGATGCTCTTCGCGGACACGGTGCTGCCGAAGTTCCCGAGGACCCAGGAGCACGAGGTGGTGCCCTCCGACCTCGCGGGCATGGGCGCCGGTTCCAGCATGGTCGGGATAAAGGAGGGCGAGACGTACTCCGTGCGCGACCTGTGGCTCGGTGTCTTCCTGCGCTCGGGCAACGACGCGGTGCACGTGCTGTCGGCGATGAACGGCGGTGTCGAGACCACCGTCAAGGAGATGAACGAGCACGCCGAGGAACTGCAGGCCCTCGACACCCATGTGGTCACGCCCGACGGGTACGACGCACCGGGGCAGGTCTCGTCCGCGTACGACCTGACGCTGTTCGCCCGCTCCGGGCTGCAGAAGAAGGACTTCCGCGAGTACTGCTCTACGGTGCGCGCGAGCTTCCCCGGCGACACGACGAAGAAGGAGGGCAAGTCGGTCCGCGGATCCTTCGAGATCCAGAACACCAACCGGCTGCTGACCGGCGACTCCGACGTCTCCGTCTACCAGGGCATCGCGGGCGTCAAGAACGGCAACACGACGAACGCGGGCGCGACCTTCACCGGTGTCGCCGAGCGCAACGGCAGGGTGCTCCTCGTCACCGCCATGAACCCGGAGAAGAAGGAGCACAACGAGGTCTACAAGGAGACCGCCAAGCTCTTCGACTGGGGTTTCCAGGCAGCCGGGAAGGTGCGGCCTGTGGGTGAGCTGGTGGCGCCGAGGAGCGCCGCGCAGTCGGGCGGGCAGTCCGGTGGGAACGGGTCGGCGGGCGGGGCCGCCGGCAAGGCGTCCGCTTCTCCGGTGGCGAGCGCCTCGGCCGCGGGCCGCTCCGGCGGCATGGGGGTCGCCTTCGCCATAAGCGGTGGGGTGCTGGTGCTGCTCGCGGCGGCCGCGTTCCTGGTCAACCGCCGCTGGCCGCTGCCCGATCTGGTACGTCGCCGCTCGTCCCGTCCGTGAGGTCCGCCCCGACGCCCTGCTCGTCCCGTTCCTCCTGCTCGTCCTGCCCCTCCCCCTGATCCTGGTCGTGCTGCTCGCTCGGCGTCGCCGTCCACGCGGCGCAGAACAGGACCAGCTTCGCCGTGAAGTTGATCCACAGCAGCAGCGCCACGGGTACGCCGAACGCGCCGTACATGCTCTTCGCGGCCACGCCCTGCATATAGCCGCTCAGCAGCGTCTTCAGCAGTTCGAAGCCGACGGCGCCGGTCAACGCCGCGACGATCAGACGGCGGCGCCGCGGTTCGACGCCGGGCAGCAGCGTGAGGACGTACAGGAGCAGCAGGAAGTCGGCGAACACGGCGACGGCGAACGCGGCGATGTAAAGGAGCGCACCGCCCCAGCCGCCGTTGTCGATGCCGAGCTGCCGGGTGATCCAGCCGACCATCGCGGAGGCGACGGTGGAGGCGGCGATCGTGGCGAGGACGGCGCCGCCGAGACCGACGAGGATGCCCAGGTCCTTGGCCTTGCGCAGGAAGGGGTTCTCCTCCTCGTCGGGCAGCTCCCACACCGCGCGCAGGCACTCGCGCATCGAACCGGCCCAGCCGATGCCGGTGAAGAGCAGGGCGGCGCCCGCGATGAGGCCGATGGTGCCGGCGTTCTGGACCAGGTTCTGGATGTCGAGCTGGTCGGAGATGCCGGGCACCTGCTCGGCGAGCTTGTGCTGCAGGTCGCTCTGCTGTTTCGTGCTGAGTGTGGCCGCGGCGATCGCGGCGGCCACGGTGAGCAGCGGGAACAGTGCGACGAAGCTGGTGAAGGTCATCGCGGCGGCCAGCCGGGTCCACTTCACCCTGTCCAGTCGTTCGAACGACCGCCAGGCGTGCGTGAGCATGAGGCGCGCCAGCAGCGGCCCGACGACGGGGAGCTTCTTCAGCCAGTCCATGATCAGACTCTCCCCCTGGTGTGGAAGACCAATGTGCGAGTACCCCGAAAACCCGGCGCAGTGCTGCGCAGCGGCCGGCGCGGGCACTCCGAGGGCGCCTCGATTCACCATGGGGCGCCATCCCATTAATCCCCCATTCCGGGCATAAGCGTCCTGTTTAACTGCTGCCCGGTTATACAGGGCCGATACGGTCACCGATATGTCTCCCGACACCGCTCCGGTCACCGTCACCGGCTGGGGCCGCACCGCTCCCACCGCGGCCCGTCCGATCCGCCCACGGTCGTACGAGGAGACCGCGGCCGCCGTCCGGGGCTGCGGGGTCCGCGGCGGCATCCCCAGGGGCCTTGGACGGGCGTACGGGGACGCGGCGCAGAACGCGGGCGGTGCGGTGCTCGACATGACGGGCCTGGACCGCATCCACGCGATCGACGCCGACGGCGGCACCGTGCTGTGCGACGCGGGCGTCTCCCTGCACCGGCTGACGGAGGTGCTGCTGCCGCTGGGCTGGTTCGTGCCGGTGCTGCCCGGCACGAACCATGTGACGGTCGGCGGCGCGATCGGCGCGGACGTCCACGGCAGGAACCACCACGTCTCCGGCTCCTTCTCCCGGCACGTTCTGGCGCTGGAACTCCTCACCGCCGACGGCGGGATCCGCACGGTGAGCCGGGGCACGCCCCTGTTCGACGCCACCACCGGCGGCATGGGCCTGACCGGTGTGATCCTCACGGCCACCTTCCGGCTGCTGCCGGTCGAGACCTCCCTGATGTCGGTGGACACGGAGCGGGCCGCGGATCTCGACGACCTGATGGCGCGTCTGACGGCCACCGACCACCGCCACCGCTACTCGGTCGCCTGGATCGACCTGCTGGCCCGCGGCGCGGCGACCGGACGCGCGGTCCTCACCCGCGCCGACCACGCCCCGCTCGACGCGCTGCCCGCACGCGCGCGTGGAGCGCCACTGGCGTTCCGCACCCCGCAGTTCCCGCCGGCCCCCGCCTTGCTCCCGGAGGGCCTGCTCGGCCGCACCACCGTGGGCCTCCTCAACGAGCTCCGGTACCGGACGGCGCCACGCGCGCGTACCGGCCGACTGCAGCGGATCTCCGCCTTCTTCCACCCGCTGGACGGCGTGCCCCACTGGAACCGCATCTACGGCCGCGGCGGCCTCGTGCACTACCAGTTCGTCGTCGGACGCGGCCAGGAGGACGCCCTGCGCCGGATCGTGCGCCGCATCTCCGAGCAGCGCTGCCCGGCCTTCCCGGCCGTCCTCAAGCGCTTCGGGGAGGCCGCCCCGGGGTGGCTCTCGTTCCCCGTGCCCGGCTGGACGCTCGCCGTGGACCTCCCGGCGTGCCTGCCCGGTCTCGGCGCCCTCCTCGACGAACTCGACGAGGAGGTCGCCACGGCCGGCGGCCGCGTCTGCCTCGCCAAGGACTCCCGGCTGCGCCCCGAACTCCTCGCCGCGATGTACCCGCGCCTCGACGACTTCCGGTCCCTGCGCACGGAACTCGACCCGCGCGGCACGTTCACGTCCGACCTGTCCCGCCGCCTTGCACTGTGACGTCGCGCTGCTCGGCCGGGGGCCGGGCGGTCGCCCGGAGGTGCAGCACGTACGACCTCTCCCGCCGCCTCATGCTGCGACGTTGCGCTGGTCGGCCGGGGGCCCGGAGGTGCAGCACGTACGCCCCCTCCCGCCGCCTCATGCTGCGACGATGCGCCGCCCCGGGGCCCGGGAACGGCACCCGAGCGACGCACCACGACCGACCTCTCCCGCCGCCTCGCCCTGCAACGATGCTGCGTCGACACGGGGCGGGGGTCGCCCCCCGGAATACAGCACGTCCCACCCTTCACGCCGTCACGCCCTCTCCCGATCCACCACCTCGACCGAGGAGCCGGGAACGGCACCCGAGCGACACACCACCACCAATCTCCGCCGCCACGCCCTCTCCCGATGCGGCGCGTCAACCGGGGGCCCGAGGGCGGCACCCCGAAGATGCAGTACGTCCGATTCCATCCCGCCGTCTCGCCCTCTGGGCACCAAGGAGCTGCTGTCGTGAAGGACGCCTTCGGCCTCCCCCAGTCCCTGCTCGTCCTCGGTGGTACGTCCGAGATCGCGCTCGCAACGGCCCGCCGTCTCATCGCGCGCCGCACCCGCACGGTGTGGCTCGCGGGACGTCCCTCGCCCGCCCTGGAGCAGGCCGCGGAGCAACTGCGCGGCCACGGTGCCGATGTGCACACCGTCGCCTTCGACGCGCTCGACCCCGACGCCCATGAGACCGCCCTCGGGAAGGTCTTCGCGGAGAGCGACGTCGACATGGTGCTGCTGGCCTTCGGGATCCTCGGCGACCAGGCCCGCGACGAGCGCGAACCGGCCTGGGCGGTGCGCGTCGCACAGACCAACTATACGGGCGCGGTGTCGGCGGCCCTGGTGAGCGCACGGGCCCTGCAGACGCAGGGCCACGGCTCCCTGGTGGTGCTCTCCTCCGTCGCCGGCGAGCGGGCCCGCCGCAGCGACTTCATCTACGGCTCGAGCAAGGCCGGCCTGGACGTCTTCACCCAGGGCCTGGGCGACGCGCTGTACGGCACGGGCGTGCACGTCATGGTCGTACGCCCCGGATTCGTACGGTCGAAGATGACCGCCGGCCTCGTCAAGACACCACTCGCGACGACCCCGGAGGCGGTCGCGACGGCCGTCGAACTGGGGCTGCGGCGGCGCTCGGAGACGGTGTGGGTGCCCGGCACGCTGCGCGTGGTGATGTCGGCGCTGCGGCACATGCCGCGCGGGCTGTTTCGCCGACTGCCCCTGTAGCTGCCGGGGGTTACCGGGTCGGCAGGGAGCCGCGCTCCACGTGCCCGGCCTGCGGCGGGACCACCAGGCCGCCGAAGGGGTACTCCCGCAGCTTGCGCCACACGCCGTCCGCGCCCTGCTCGTAGAGGGCGAAGCCGGTGCACGGCCAGTCGGCCTCGTAGTCGGCGAGCTCCTCGAAGGCGCGGTCCATCGCCTCGTCGTCGATGCCGTGCGCGACCGTGACATGCGGGTGGTACGGGAACTGCAGTTCGCGCGGTACGGGGCCGGCCGGGTCGCGGAGCTGCTTCTGCAGCTGGGTGCAGGCCTCGGCGCCCTCGGCGATCCGCACGTAGACGACGGGTGACAGGGGCCGGAAGGTGCCGGTGCCGGACAGCCGCATCGGGAACGGTCGGCCGCTCGCGGCGACCTCGGCCAGATGCGCCTCCACCACCGGCAGGTCACTGCCGTCGACCTCGGTCGGCGGCAGCAGGGTGACGTGCGTGGGGATGCCGTGAGCAGCGGCGTCGCCGAAGCCCGCGCGCAGCTGTTGGAGCAGGCTGCCGTGAGGCTCCGGGACCGCGATCGACACGCCGATCGTTACGGTCCCCACGTCGTCTCCTGTCGTCGTGACGGATTTGTTCTCAGCCGTCGGCTATCGACTGTACGGCCACGGCCGGGTCGCGGGCAGGCGCAACCGTAGTGATGTGCAGCGCTCTGCCGAGTGGTACACGCGTGCGCCGGGGTGCCTCAGTGCTTGGCGGGCAGGAAGCCCACCTTGTCGTACGCCTGGGAGAGGGTCTCCGCAGCGACCGCACGGGCCTTCTCCGCACCTTTGGCCAGGATCGAGTCCAGCGTCTCCGAGTCGTCCAGATACTGCTGGGTGCGCTCCCGGAAGGGCGTCACGAACTCGACCATGACCTCGGCGAGGTCCGTCTTGAGCGCGCCGTACATCTTGCCCTCGTACTCCTGCTCCAGCTCGGCCACCGACTTGCCGGTGAGGGTGGAGTAGATGGTGAGCAGATTGCTGACGCCGGGCTTGTTCTCGGCGTCGTAGCGGATGACGGTGTCGGTGTCGGTGACGGCGCTCTTGACCTTCTTGGCGGTGGCCTTGGGGTCGTCGAGGAGGTTGATGAGGCCCTTCGGTGTGGACGCCGACTTGCTCATCTTGATCGACGGGTCCTGCAGGTCGTAGATCTTCGCCGTCTCCTTGAGGATGTACGGCTTCGGGATGGTGAAGGTCTCGCCGAAGCGGCCGTTGAAGCGCGTGGCGAGGTCGCGGGTGAGCTCGACGTGCTGGCGCTGGTCCTCGCCGACCGGGACCTCGTTGGCCTGGTAGAGCAGGATGTCGGCGACCTGGAGGATCGGGTACGTGAACAGGCCGACGGAGGCGCGGTCGGCGCCCTGCCTGGCGGACTTGTCCTTGAACTGCGTCATGCGGGAGGCCTCGCCGAAGCCGGTGAAGCAGTTCATGACCCAGGCCAGTTGTGCGTGCTCGGGCACATGGCTCTGGACGAAGAGCGTGCAGCGCTCGGGGTCGAGACCGGCCGCGAGCAGCTGGGCGGCGGCGAGCCGGGTGTTGGCGCGCAGCTCCGCCGGGTCCTGCGGAACCGTGATCGCGTGCAGGTCGACGACCATGTAGAACGCGTCGTGGGACTCCTGCAGGGCCACCCACTGGCGGACGGCGCCGAGGTAGTTGCCGAGGTGGAACGAGCCTGCGGTGGGCTGGATTCCAGAAAGCACACGGGGTCGGTCAGAGGCCATGTTCACCATTCTCTCAGGTCTGTCGAGCCGATCCGGAACTGGTCGGAAACAGGTGGGAACCGATCCGTCCGCTGCGGTGTAACAAGGGTGTGAGGACGCGGGAGGGGGGCCGCATCGTCGATGAGGCCGCGGTGATCGCACGCGTACGCGCCGGGGAGCCGGAGGCGTATGCGCACCTGGTGCGGGCCCATACGGGTATCGCGCTCAGGGCGGCCGCGGCGCTCGGGGCGGGTGCGGACGCGGAGGACGTGGTGCAGCAGGCCTTCGTCAAGGCGTACTGCGCGCTGGGCAGGTTCCGGGACGGCGCCGCCTTCAAGCCGTGGCTGCTGTCGATCGTCGCCAATGAGACGAGGAACACAGTGCGCACGGCGGCGCGGCAGCGCACGCTCGCCGGCCGGGAGGCGGCCTTCGTGGAGGCGGAGCCGCTGATACCGGAATCGGCGGACCCGGCGGTGGCGACCCTGGAGGCGGAGCGCCGTGAGGCGCTGCTGTCCGCGCTGGAGAAGCTGAGCGAGGAGCACCGGCTGGTCGTCACCTACCGCTATCTCCTGGAGATGGACGAGTCCGAGACGGCCCAGGCGCTGGGCTGGCCTCGCGGGACGGTCAAGTCCCGGCTGAACCGCGCTCTGCGCAAGCTGGGCCGACTGCTGCCGGATTTCAGGCCTCGGGAAGGGGGTGATGAGCGTGAGTGAAGGACGGGGTGCGTACGACGGTGAGGGCGGCCGTGGTCCGAGTCCGGGGCCGGGCGGGCGGGACCGTGGGAGGGCGCGCGAGGACGGCCCTTCCCGGCTGCCGGAGGAGCTGCGGGCGCTCGGCCGGTCGCTGGACGCGCCGGGGAGCGACGGCGCCGCCGGTTCGCCGGGCGCCGAGACGATGGTCGAGCGGGTGCTGGGGCAGATACTGGCCGAGCATGTGCCGGTCCCGGTGGCCGAGCCCCGGGGCGCCCGTGAGCGGCTGGGCGCGGTCCGGCACTGGACCCGGCAGCGGTGGCGCTCGCTGACCACGGTCCTGTGCTCTCTGCTGACGGTTCTCGTGCTCACGCCGCCGGTGCGGGCCGCGGTCCTCGACTGGTTCGACTTCGGCGGGGTGCAGGTGCGGTACGACCCGTCGGCGTCGCCCTCGCCAGGTGCTTCGGTGCCCGGCTGCGGCACCTCGGTGTCGCTCGGACAGGCCGGGAACCGGGCCGGTTTCGAGCCGCTGGTGCCGGACGCGCTCGGCGCGCCGGACACCGTGGCGGTGACGAGTGAGCCGCACGGACGGTTCCTGGTGAGCCTGTGCCGGCGGGAGGGTGGGCGCACGGTTCGACTGGACGAGTTCCCGGAGCGGCTGGACGTCGGCTTCACCAAGGTGCTGCGCGAGGGACCGGAGTGGATCGGGCTGGGCAAAGAGCCCTCGGCGGACGGTGTGCAGAACTACGCACTGTGGTTCCCACGCCCCCATCTGCTGAGTTTCTGGCTGGTCGATCCCGACGGGAACCGCTTCACGCGAAGGGAGCGGGCCACCGGGCCGACGCTGCTGTGGACCCACCGGACGGGTGCAGGTGCCGTGACACTCCGGTTGGAGGGCGTGGCGTCCGAGCGCCGGGCCGTGGAGATCGCGAAGTCGCTGGAGGAAGCCTCGAAATAGGACAGCCGGGGTGGGAACCCCGACGGGTCGGGCGGTGTACCAGAAGTGACAGGCGGTTGGGGGACGGGCCGTACGACACCGACGGGTTGGGGGACTGGATGCGTGCGTGGAAGAGCAGTCGACCGAGGGTGCGGGTCGCCGCTCTCTTCGCGGCGGTGGTGGCTGTGGTCCTGTGCGGAATGCCGGTGGCCGCGGCGTCCGACGGGACTGACGAGGCGGCGCAGGGGCAGGTCCGGGACGTCCCCGACCTGGCCATGATCATCGCGGGCGGCACCGGGCAGACGACGGTGCTGCGGTCCGGTGAGCCGGCCTTCACCCGCCTGCGACAGCTGCTGCGGCCGACCTACGAGGGGACGGAGCGGGTGCCGGACGACTGGGCCGAGGGGCGCCGTCCGCCGGTGGCCTTCACCGTGGTCTGGGGGCTGACGGGGGTGGGAGGCTGGCCGCAGACGATGCGTCCGCCGGGCGGTGACATCGCCGTCGAGCGCCAGGACCAGCTGTTCGTGGCGGCGGACGGCACGCCCTGGATACGCAGCGATCCCGCGCCGGCCGTCCAGGACGACGACATCCGCTGGCATCGGGCACCGCGCTCGGTGTTTGTGCAGTTGGAGCAGGCGAAAGTGCTGGGCGACGGTCCGGCCGCGGCCGGGCGCGGCGAGAGCGGGATGGCCTGGCAGCAGGCCACCGGGCAGGGGGCCGGCCGGAGCAGTGTCTGGTGGGCGGTTCCGGGGTTCGCAGCCGGGGCCGGTGGGGCACTGCTGATACGGCGCGCGGCGGCCCGGCAGGGTGCCGGACCGCCGCGGGAGGAACCACGACAGGAGCTCATCGAGCTCTGAGCGTCACCGGTCTTTGAGTATCACCGGTCTCCGAACGCCATCGATCTTTGACAACTCAAGAGCGGGCGCTGGTCAGCCCAGGTCGATCTCCGGGTACAGCGGGAAGCCTGCCACGAGGTCGGTGGCGCGGTGGGAGATCTCGTCCGCGATCTTCGGGTCGAGGACGTGCTGCGCCTTGGACGGGGCGCCCGACTTGGTGGTGCCCGGCTCGGCGGTGGTGAGGACGCGGTCGATCAGGCCCGCGACCTCGTCCATCTCGGCGGTGCCCAGGCCGCGCGTGGTCAGGGCGGGGGTGCCGATGCGGATGCCGGAGGTGTACCAGGCGCCGTTGGGGTCGGCGGGGATGGCGTTGCGGTTGGTGACGATGCCCGAGTCGAGCAGGGCCGCCTCGGCCTGGCGACCGGTGAGGCCGTAGGAGGTGGCCACGTCGATGAGGTTGAGGTGGTTGTCGGTGCCGCCGGTGACGAGGGTGGCGCCGCGGCGCATCAGGCCCTCCGCCAGGGCGCGGGAGTTGTCGACGATGCGCTGGGCGTAGTCCCGGAAGGAGGGCTGACGCGCCTCGGCGAAGGCGACGGCCTTGGCGGCCATGACATGCGGAAGCGGGCCGCCGAGGACCATCGGGCAGCCGCGGTCGACCTGGTCCTTGAGGGAGTCGTCGCACAGGACCATGCCGCCGCGGGGGCCGCGCAGCGACTTGTGGGTGGTGGTGGTGACGATCTGGGCGTGCGGGACCGGGTCGAAGTCGCCGGTCAGCACCTTGCCCGCGACCAGCCCGGCGAAGTGCGCCATGTCCACCATCAGGGTCGCGCCGACCTCGTCGGCGATCTCCCGCATGATGCGGAAGTTCACCAGACGCGGATAGGCGGAGTAGCCGGCGACGATGATCAGCGGCTTGAACTCGCGGGCGGAGACGCGCAGGGCCTCGTAGTCGATGAGGCCGCTCGCCGGGTCGGTGCCGTAGGAGCGCTGGTCGAACATCTTGCCGGAGATGTTCGGGCGGAAGCCGTGGGTGAGGTGGCCCCCGGCGTCCAGGGACATGCCGAGCATGCGCTGGTTGCCGAAGGCCTGGCGGAGCTCGGCCCAGTCGGCCTCGGTGAGGTCGTTGACCTGGCGGGCGCCGGTCTTCTCCAGGAAGGGGGCCTCGACCCGGTCGGCGAGGACCGACCAGAAGGCGACGAGGTTGGCGTCGATGCCGGAGTGCGGCTGGACGTAGGCGTGGCGGGCGCCGAAGAGCTCCTTGGCGTGTTCGGCGGCGAGCGACTCGACGGTGTCGACGTTGCGGCAGCCTGCGTAGAAACGGCGGCCGATGGTGCCCTCGGCGTACTTGTCGCTGAACCAGTTGCCCATCGCGAGGAGGGTGGCCGGGGAGGCGTAGTTCTCGGAGGCGATCAGCTTGAGCATCTCGCGCTGATCGTGGACCTCCTGCCCGATGGCGTCCGCGACGCGCGGCTCGACGGCGCGGATCACATCGAGGGCGGCGCGGAAGGCGGTGGACTCGGTGGAGAGGGGCTGCTGCTCTGACATGTCGTCGGCCTCCGGGCGTGGCGTGCAAGCGGTCACGGTTCTCGGTCTGGCCCAGGCGCACGGCACTCGGTCACACACGGGTCGCTCCCCGATGGTCCGTCCCATCCTTGCGCGCCAGTCACGACCCGTCGATCAGCCTACCGGCCACGCCGGAGAGCGCAGGTCCCGCGTCCACCATGCGAGCGACGATAGGAAGAGGGGGCCGCTGCACGGCTGCCACACCCCCGGGAGGTCCCGTGAACACGACGGACGCGCTCATCGCCGCCGCCGACGCGCACAGTGCGCACAACTACCACCCGCTGCCCGTGGTCGTCGCCTCCGCGGACGGGGCGTGGATGACGGATGTGGAGGGGAGGCGGTATCTGGACCTGCTGGCCGGTTACTCGGCGCTCAACTTCGGGCATCGCAACCGGCGGCTGGTGGAGGCGGCGAAGGCGCAGCTGGAGCGGGTGACGCTGACGTCGAGGGCGTTTCATCACGACCGGTTCGCGGCCTTCTGCTCCGAGCTCGCCGAGCTGTGCGGGATGGAGCTGGTGCTACCGATGAACACCGGCGCGGAAGCGGTGGAGACGGCCGTGAAGACGGCCCGGAAGTGGGGCTACCGGGTCAAGGGCGTGCCCGCGGAGATGGCGAAGATCGTGGTGGCGGGCAACAACTTCCACGGCCGTACGACGACCCTCGTCAGCTTCTCCACCGACCCGGAGGCGCGGGCGGACTTCGGTCCGTACACGCCGGGCTTCGAGATCGTGCCGTACGGGGATCTGACGGCGATGCGGTCGGCGGTCACGGAGAACACGGTGGCGGTGCTGCTGGAGCCGATCCAGGGCGAGGCGGGGGTGCTGGTGCCGCCGGCCGGTTATCTGCCGGCGGTGCGGGAGCTGACGCGCGAGCGGAACGTGCTGTTCGTGGCGGACGAGATCCAGTCGGGTCTCGGCCGGACCGGAAAGACCTTCGCGTGCGAGCACGAGGGCGTGGTCCCGGATGTGTATGTGCTCGGCAAGGCGCTGGGCGGCGGGATCGTGCCGGTGTCGGCGGTGGTCTCGTCGGCCGATGTGCTCGGGGTGTTCCGGCCCGGTGAGCACGGTTCGACGTTCGGCGGGAATCCGCTGGCGTGTGCGGTGGCGCTGGAGGTGATCGCGATGCTGCGGACGGGCGAGTTCCAGGCGCGGTCCGCGGAGCTGGGCGGTCATCTGCACCGGGAACTGGGGGCGTTGACCGGCACGGGCCGGGTGCGGGCGGTGCGCGGACGGGGGCTGTGGGCGGGCATCGACATCGCGCCGCAGTACGGCACCGGGCGGGAGGTGTCCGAGAAGCTGATGGAGCGGGGGGTGCTGGTGAAGGACACCCATGGGCCGACGGTGCGGATCGCGCCGCCGTTGGTGATCGCGAAGGAGGACCTGGACTGGGGGCTCGCGCAGCTGCGGGCAGTGCTGGGGATCTGAGCCTCCCGTCCCGGTGAGCCGGCCGGGCGGCAGCAGAGACGGGGCACCCGGGGGAACGCCACATATGCACCCCCACATATGCACCTTCCTTTAGGTATGTAAAGCCAACGATCGGTGAGAGCGGAAGCCGGGGGCATCGCCGCTTGCTGTACGTCTCCCCTACAGTCACTTCGTGATCTTTGGGATGGTGTGCGCGCTGGGCGCGGCGGTCTGCTTCGGTACCGCGACGGTTTTGCAGGCGGTTGCCGCGAGGACGGCCGGTACGGGTGGGGGCGGGGAGGCGGCGCTGCTGCTGCGGGCCCTGCGGCAGTGGCGGTATCTGGCCGGGCTGGCGCTGGACGGGCTGGGGTTCCTGTTCCAGATCGTCGCCCTGCGCTCGATCCCGATCTACGCGGTGGCCGCGGCGCTCGCGTCCAGCCTGGCGGTGACCGGGGTGGTCGCGGCGCGACTGCTGCAGGTGCGGCTGAGCGGGACGGAGTGGGGTGCGGTGGGGGTGGTGTGCGCCGGTCTCGCCATGCTGGGGCTGGCGTCCGGGGCCGAGGGGAATCGCGAAGGGTCGACGGCGCTGAAGTACGCGATGCTCGCGATCGCCGTCGTGGTCCTGCTGCTGGGCCTGTTCGGGGGGCGGTGGTCCGGGCGGGGGCGGGCGCTGGTGCTCGGCCTGGGAGCCGGGTTCGGGTTCGGGGTGGTGGAGGTGTCGGTGCGGCTGATCGACTCGCTCGCACCGTCAGAACTGCTCACCAACCCGGCGACCTACGCCCTCCTCATCGGCGGGGGCGCGGCCTTCCTGCTGCTGACGTCGGCGTTGCAGCGCGGCTCGGTGACCACCGCCACCGCCGGGATGGTGATCGGTGAGACGATCGGGCCGGCGGCGGTGGGTGTGGTGTGGCTCGGGGACCGCACCAGGGACGGGCTGGCCTGGCTTGCGGTGCTGGGGTTCCTGGTCGCGGTCGTGGGGGCGCTGGCGCTGGCGCGGTTCGGGGAGGCGCCGACGGCGGACGCCACGACCGCGGAAACGGCCTGAGCGAATGCCCCTGCGGCTGCATATCCGCTGGCAAATCGGGATGCACGGGCATTCTTTCCGCACCGAATGAAGGTGCCGGAAAGGCCGTCAAGGGGCCCGCTGCGGGGAGTTGAGGCCGGCTGCTACGGATTACGGCTCTGCCGATTCCGGCAGAGCCGCGCACAGCGCGTCCAGGGTGCCGGCCCATGCGCTGTCCGGTGGGGTCCCGTAGCCCACCACCAGCGCGTCGTGCGGCTCGACGGTCGCTTCGGGGTGGCGGTAGCGGTGCAGTCCGTGCACCGCGAGGCCCTGCCAGGCCGCCGCCCGCAGCGTCGCCTGCTCGGTGCCCGGCGGCAGCCGCAGCACCACGTGCAGGCCCGCCGCGATACCCGTGGCACTGACCTGCGGAGCACGTCGTGCGAGTTCCGCGACGAGCGCGTCACGGCGGCGGCGGTAGCGCAGCCGGGCGGCCCGCACATGGCGGTCGTAGGCGCCCGAGGTGAGGAACTCGGCGAGCGTCAGCTGGTCCAGGGCCCCGCAGGAGTCGATGTGCCCCTTGGCCTTCGCCGCCTCCCGGGCGAGGTCCGGCGGCAGGACCAGCCAGGCCAGTCTGAGGCCGGGGGCGAGGGACTTGCTGGCCGTGCCCGCGTAGACGACGTGGTCCGGGTCCAGGCCCTGGAGGGCGCCGACCGGCTGGCGGTCGTAGCGGAACTCGCCGTCGTAGTCGTCCTCTACGAGCAGGCCGCCGGTGCGGCGCGCCCAGTCGACGGCGGCGGCGCGCCGGTCGCGGTGCAGGGTGCCGCCCATCGGGAACTGGTGGGCGGGAGTGAGCAGGACCGCGTCCTCGCCGGTCAGCTCCCCCGGGTTGGTGCCGCGTTCGTCGAACGGCAGCGGGACCGTCCGCAGACCGGCCTGAGCCAGCAGGTCCCAGTGCACGTACAGGCCGTACGACTCCACGGCGACCGTCCTCGCGCCGCGCGTCCGCAGTACCGCGCCGAGAATGCGCAGGCCGTGCGAGATACCCGCGCACACCAGGATGCGCTCGGGGTCGGTGCGTACGCCCCGGGCGCGGGCGAGGTAGTCGGCGAGGGCGGTGCGCAGTTCGATGCGGCCGCGCGGGTCACCGTAGTCGAGGGCCCGGTACGGGGCCGCGGTGAGGGCGCGGCGGGCGGCCTTGAGCCACTGGGCGCGGGGGAAGAACGCCAGGTCGGGGGTGCCGGGGATCAGGTCGTAGGCGGGGCGGTCGACCGTACGGGAGCGGGGTGCGGGCGCGGCGGGCCGGCTCACCGCCCGCTCGGCCACCCGGGTGCCCGAGCCCTGCCGAGCCGTCAGCCAGCCTTCCGCGACCAGGTCGGCGTAGGCGTCGGCGACCGTGTTGCGGGCGATGCCCAGGTCGGCGGCGAGGGTGCGGGAGGAGGGCAGTCGGGTGCCGGGGGCCAGCCGGCCGGTGCGGACGGCCTCGCGCAGGGCGTCGGTGAGCCCTCTGCGGAGGCCGGGACCTGTCGGCTCCAGGTGCAGGTCGACGCCCAAAGTGGCCCAGGATTTCGCCATGGGAATGGACCATACCGCTGGGCTGCCTCGCTTCTAGGGTCGAAGGCATGACGACAGACGAAGCCACCGCATACGCGCCCGAGCAGCCCGCCCGACTGCTGTGGGCGCAGCACGCCCCCGAGGTCTACAAGGCGATGGTCCGCCTGGACGCGGCCGCCCGGCGGGGCCTCGACCCGAAGCTGCTGGAGCTGGTGAAGATCCGTGCCTCGCAGCTCAACCACTGCGCGTTCTGCCTGGACATGCACACCAAGGACGCGCTCGCCGCCGGGGAGAGCGTCGAGCGGATCGTCCAGCTCGGCGCTTGGGAGGAGTCGAAGCACTTCTACACCCAGAAGGAGCTCGCCGCCCTGGAGCTGACCGAGGCGGTCACCGTGCTGACCGACGGCTTCGTCAGGGACGAGGTGTACGAGCACGCCGCCAAGCACTTCGAGGAGCCCGAGCTGGCGCAGCTGATCGCCGCGATCACGGTGATCAACGCGTGGAACCGGTTCGGCGTGACCTGCCGCATGGCTCCCGGCCACTACGAGGCCGGGCAGCACAAGTGAGCCGTACGACCCTCCTCGACCCCGAGGTCGGGCAGGCCCTGTCGGCGCTCAGCGCGACCGCGAAAAGAGGCCTCGGCGACCCCGCCCTCGCCGAACTGGTCGTGATCCGGGCCTCGCAGCTCAACCACTGCGCGTTCTGCCTGGACATGCACCTGGCCCTGGCCCGCCGACACGGCGTGAGCGAGCGGCAGCTCGACCTGCTCGCCGCCTGGGAGGAGGCCGGGGACGGCGTCTTCGACGAACGGGAACGAGCCGCGCTCGCGCTCACGGAGGCGGTCACGGTCATGACGGACGGGTTCGTGCCCGACGAGGTGTACGCGACCGCCGCCAAGCACTTCGACGAGCCGCGGCTCGCGCATCTCATCGCGCTGATCGTCGCCATCAACAACTGGAACCGGGTGATGGTCAGCCGCCGGATCCCGCCGGGAGGTCACACGCCATGAGCAAGGTGGATGTCTTCCGCGCGCTGCACAGGCGCCGCGCCCCGGACGACCCGCTCGTCCTGCCCGGCCCCTGGGACGCGGTGAGCGCCCGGGTGTTCGTCGAGGCCGGCTTCCCCGCGCTCGCGACGCCCAGCGCGGGGATCGCCGCCTCCCTCGGACACGAGGACGGGTCCACGCCGGCCGACGAGATGTTCGCCGCGGTGGCGCGCATCGCACGAGCCGTGAACGTGCCCGTGTCGGCGGATGTCGAGGACGGCTACGGGCTCGCGCCCGAAGAGCTGGTGGAGCGGCTCCTGGAGGCGGGCGCCGTGGGCTGCAACCTGGAGGACTCGAACGGGGGTGTCCTCAAGGACCCGCACGAGCACGCCGAGTGGCTCGCCGAGGTGCGGTACGCGGCGGGCGACCGGCTCTTCGTCAACGCCCGCGTCGACACCTTCTCTTACGGGGACGGCAACCCCGAACGGGCCATCGAGCGGGCCGCGTTGTATGTCGCCGCAGGCGCCGACTGCATCTATCCGATCGGCGCCCCGGCGGACGTACTGCCGCTGCTGCGGTCCGGGATCCAGGGGCCGGTCAATGTGCACGGCACGCTGGACGGCAGGGGCCCCTCGCCCACCGAACTCGGTGCACTCGGGGCCACCCGCGTCACGTTCGGGCCCGGGCTGCAGCACTGGGCGGCGCTGGCGCTGCAGGGGATGGCCGAGCAGCTGAACAAGCTGAAGTGATCAGGACAGCCACGCCTTCCACGTCGACGCGTGGCTGTCCACCCACTTCTTCGCCGCCTGCTCCGGGGTCAGCTTCTGGTCGGCGATCATCAGGGAGACCTCGTTCTGGTCCTCGGTCGTCCACTTGAACTTCTTCAGGAAGGCCGCCGCCTTGCCGCCCCGCTTCACGAAGTCCGCGTTGAGGTACTTCTGCAGCGGGGTGTGCGGGTAGGCGCAGGCGACCTTCGCCGGGTCCGTGTCGCAGCCCTCCTTGTACGGCGGCAGCTTCACCTCGGTCATGGGAACCTTCTTGAACAGCCACTGCGGCGCGTACCAGTACGTCAGGAAGGGCTTCTTCTCCTTGGCGAACTGTTTCATCTGGGTGATCTGCGCGGCCTCGGAGCCCGCGAACACCACCTGGTAGTCCAGCTTCAGGTTCTTCACCAGCGCCTTGTCGTTGGTGACGTAGGACGGTGAGCCGTCCATCAGCTGGCCCTTGCCGCCGCTCTCCGCGGTGCGGAACAGCGACGAGTACTTGTTGAGGTTCTTCCAGTTCGTGATGTCGGGGTGCTGCTTGGCCAGGTACGTCGGCACATACCAGCCGATGTGGCCGGTCACCCCGAGGCCGCCGCCGCGCGCGATGGTCTTCTTGTCGTCGACGTAGCGTTTCTCTTGGTCGGGGTGGCCCCAGTCCTCCAGGATGGCGTCGACGCGGCCCTGGCTCAGCGCGTCCCAGGCGGGGACCTCGTCCACCTGGACGGTGTCGACCCGGTAGCCCAGCTTGTGCTCCAGCAGGTACTGGGCGACGGCCACGTTGGACTGCGCGCCCACCCACGACTGGACGGACAGGGTCACGCTCTTGGCGCCCTGCGCATTGGCGAACGGGGACGCCTGCTTGGTCATGTCGGCGGCACCGCAGCCGGTGAGCAGCACCAGGGAGCCCACCACGGCGGCCGTACTCACAGTCGTCCTCGTACTCGTACGAAGTCGCATGTCACGCTCCCTTCTTCGCGCGGCGTTCGGTCGGCTGGGTCACCCGGTCGAGCATCAGGCCGAGGCAGACGATCGCGGCGCCCGCCACCAGGCCGGTCGCCAGGTCGCCCTGTGCCAGGCCGAAGACGGTGTCGTAGCCGAGCGCGCCACCGCCGACCAGGCCGCCGATGACGACGACGGCGAGGACGAGGACCACGCCCTGGTTGACGGCGAGCAGCAACGCCGGGCGGGCGAGCGGGAGCTGCACCTGGCGCAGCTGCTGGGCCGGGGTCGCGCCGAGCGAGCGGGCCGACTCCAGGGCGGCCGGGTCGACCTGGCGCAGGCCCTGCGTGGTGATGCGGACGACGGCGGGCAGCGCGTAGACGACGGCGGCCGCCGCGGCGGGCGCGCGGCCGACGCCGAACAGTGCGACCACCGGGATCAGGTACACGAACTGCGGCATCGTCTGGAAGACGTCCAGGACGGGACGCAGCAGTCGCTCGAACCGGTCGCTGCGGGCCGCCGCGATACCGATCGCGAAGCCCAGGACCAGGGTGACGGCGACGGCCGCCAGCACCTGGGAGAGCGTGTCGAGCGAGGGCTGCCACACGCCGAGCACGCCGATCGCGGCCATGGCGAGGACCGCGGTGAGCGCGGTGCGCCAGGTGCCGATCAGCCAGGCGAGAGCGGCGACGACGAGCAGGACCGACCACCAGGGCAGCGACTGCAGGCCGCTGCGGACCGGGTTCAGCACCCAGGTGGTGAAGTGGCCCGCCCAGTCGGCGGTGCCGCCCACGACGGGCACACCCGAGTACAGGTGCGCGGTCATCCAGTCGACGGCGCGGTTGACCGGCTCGGCGATGTCGAACGTCCAGGAGTCGGGCCAGTCGAGGCGGCCCGCCAGCCGTCCGGCGAGCGCGACGGCCACGGCGGCGGCAGCGGCGTAGAGCCACGGCCTCAGGCTTCCGGGCTCCTCGCCGGACTGCTCGCCCGCGGCGCCGGTCACCCGGTCCAGTACGACGGCGAGCAGCACGATCGGGATGCCGGCCGCGAGCGCCGCGCCCACGTCGACGGAGGCCAGCGCCTGGTAGACGCGGTCACCGAGGCCCCCGGCGCCGATGACGGAGGCGATGACGGCCATCGACAGCGCCATCATGATCGTCTGGTTGAGGCCGAGGAGGAGCTCCTTGCGGGCCAGCGGGATCCTGGCGGTCAGCAGGCGCTGGGGCGCGGTGGCGCCGAGCGAGTCGACGGCCTCCAGGACCTCCTTGTCGGCGCCCTGCAGACCGAGGGCGGTGAGGCGGGCCATCGGCGGGGCGGCGTAGACGACGGTCGCGAGGACGGCGGCGGGCACGCCCATGCCGAAGATCAGGACGACGGGCAGCAGATACGCGTAGGCGGGCAGCACCTGCATGGTGTCGAGGACCGGGCGCAGGCCGCGGTCGAGACGGCCCGATAGCCCGGCGGCGAGCCCGAGGACCACGCCGACGGCGACCGACACGAGTACGGCGACCACCATGAGCGCTAGCGTCTGCATGGTCGGCACCCACATGCCGAGCAGACCGCAGGCCAGGAACGCGGCGCCCGTCCCCAGGGCGAGCCGGACTCCGGCGACGCGCCAGGCGACGAGGGCGCCGATGGCCGTGACGCCGGCCCAGCCCGCGGCGAGGAGCACCAGATAGACGGCGTGTACGGAGATCACGACCGCGTTGCTGATGTAGCCGAAGAAGTAGAGGAACAGCGGGTTGCTGTCCCGGTTGTCGATGATCCAGTTGCTGGCGCTGGTGAGCGGCTTGGTGAGGTCGACAGTGAGGGCGGCGGGCCAACTGCCGCTGGCCCACTGCGCGTTGGCGAGGGGGACGAGGACCGCGGCGGCGAGGGCGAGCAGCAGCAGCTTCTGCACCGCACGGTGTTTCAGCAGACCGCCGGGCAGTACGCGCGGGGCGGATGCGGTGACGGTGGCCATCAGGCCGCCTCCTTCCGAGGCTCCGTTCCGGCGACGACGCCGAGGAGCCTTTCGTGGTCGACGACCCCCAGGCAGCGGCCGTCGTCGACCACACACGCCGGCTTGCCGGTCGTGGCCACGACCTTGATCGCGTCGGCGACGAGCTCACCCGGCGCGAGCGCCCCGGGATGCTCCGTGCCGCCGCAGTCCCCGGGCCGCATGGCCGTGCGTACGGTCATGACCTGCTCGCGGGAGACGTCCCGGACGAACTCGCGGACGTAGTCGTCGGCCGGGCTGCCCACGATCTCCTCCGGGGTGCCCAGCTGGACGACCCGGCCGTCGCGCATCAGGGCGATGCGGTCGCCGAGCTTCAGGGCCTCGCTCAGGTCATGCGTGATGAAGACCATCGTGCGGCCCTCCTCGCGGTGCAGGCGGACCACCTCCTCCTGCATGTCCCGCCGGATCAGCGGGTCGAGGGCACTGAACGGCTCGTCGAAGAGCAGGACCTCGGGGTCGACGGCCAGGGCGCGGGCGAGACCCACGCGCTGCCGCTGACCGCCGGAGAGCTGGCTCGGGCGGCGCTGCTCCATGCCGTCCAGGCCGACCTTGGCGACGACCTCCTGGGCGCGTGCCCGCCGCTCGGACCTGCCCACGCCCTGGATCTCCAGGCCGTACGCCACGTTGTCGAGGACCGTGCGGTGCGGCAGGAGGCCGAAGTGCTGGAAGACCATGGCGGCGCGGTGGCGGCGCAGTTCGCGCAGCCGGGACCTGTCCATGGCGCGGACGTCCTCGCCGTCGATGGCGATCGTGCCGGCCGTCGGCTCGATCAGCCGGGTCAGACAGCGCACCAGCGTGGACTTGCCGGAGCCGGACAGGCCCATCACCACGAACACCTCGCCCTTGCGCACGTCGAAGGAGACGTCACGGACGGCGGCGGTGCAGCCGGTGCGGGCGCGGAGTTCGGCGGGTGGCAGCGAGGTCAGTCCGGGATCGGCGGGAACCCGGTCGGCCTTCGGGCCGAACACCTTCCACAGCCCCTCGACGGAGAAGACCGGCTTGCTCATCACGTTCGTCGCGTTCATCACGCACCACTTCCGATCAGGTCTACGGCTTTCTCCCCGACCATCAGCACTCCGATCATCGGGTTCACGGCGGTCATGGTCGGGAACACGGAGGCGTCCGCGATGCGGATCCCCTCCAGACCGCGGATCCTCAACTGCGGGTCGACGACGGCAAGTTCGTCGTCGCTCGCCCCCATACGGCAGGTCCCGGCCGGGTGGTACACGGTGTGCGCGACCCTGCGCGCGTACTCGCTCAGCTCCTCGTCGCCGGTGATGTGCGGGCCGGGTGCCACCTCGCGCTTGAGCCAGCTCGCCAGCGGCTCCGTCTGCGCGATCTCGCGGGCGATGCGGATGCCGTCGACCAGGGTGCGGCCGTCGTAGTCGTCCTCGTCCGTGAAGTACCGGAAGTCGAGGGCGGGCTTGGCCGACGGGTCGGCGCTGGTCAGGTACAGCCGGCCGCGGCTCTTCGGCTTCGGGATGTTGGGCGTCATCGAGACGCCGTACCGGGGCCGTTCGTAGCCCAGCCGCTCCGGGTTGTCCGTGAAGGGCACCTGGTAGAAGTGGAACATCAGGTCCGGGCCCTGGTGTTCGGGGTCGCGGCGCACGAACAGCCCGGCGTCGCTGTCCATCGCGGAGTTCTCCGGGAGGGGGCCGTGGGTCTCCCAGACGATCACCGACTCGGGGTGGTCGAGCAGGTTCTCGCCGACGCCCGGCAGATCGAGCGCCACGGGTATGCCGAGCGCCTCCAGGTCCTGCCGGGGACCGATGCCCGAGTGCAGCAGCAGCCGCGGGGAGTCGACGGCGCCGGCGCAGAGCAGCACCTCGCTGCGCGCCCGTACGAGGATCTCCTCCCCGTCCTTGGTGCGGACGTGCACGCCCTCCGCCCGAGTGCCGTTCAGCTCCAGCTTGTACGCCCAGGTCTCCAGGAGGATCGTCAGGTTCTCGCGCTCGTCCATCACCGGGTGCAGATACGCCACGGAAGCCGACGACCGCTTGTTGTTCTCGGGGTGGTAGGCGAGGTCGAAGAAGCCCACGCCCTCGGTGAAGGGCGAGCGGTTGAAGCCCTCGATCCGGGGGACGCCGAGGGCGTGCTGAGCGGCGTCGACGAAGTCGTTGGCGATGTCGTTCCGGTCCTTCTCGTCGACCGGGACGATGTTGTTCTTCAGCCGGGCGTAGTACGCCTCCATGGGCACCGCGCCCCAGCCCTTGGCGCCGGCCTCCTCCCACTCGTCCCAGTCGGACGGCAGCGGCTTGAAGGCGATCAGCGTGTTGTGCGAGGAGCAGCCACCGAGCACCCGCGCCCGACTGTGCCGGATGTGCGAGTTGCCGCGTGGCTGCTCGGTGGTGGGGTAGTCGTAGTCCAGCTCACCGCCAAGAAGGCCCATCCAGCGGCGCAACGTCAGCACGTCCTCACGGCCGACGTCACTGGGGCCGCCCTCGATGACGGCAACGGTGACGTCCGGGTTCTCGGTCAGCCGGGAGGCGATGACGGACCCGGCCGTACCGCCGCCGATGACGACGTAGTCGTAGATCTGGGTGTTCTCGGACATGGGGGGTAACTCCAGGTAAGTCTTGAGGGGGGCGCCGGGGCGCCCCAAGGGGCGCGGGGAACTGCGCGACCAGCCACAACGGGCCCGCAGACGACGACGGCCTATCCGCGGCACGGCAGCGCAGCGCAGTCTCAGCCGCGGAACCAGCGCACAGCCGTGGGCGCCAGGTTCTGATAAACGTGCTTGCTCTCGCGGTACTCGGCCAGCCCCGCAGGGCCCAGCTCACGCCCCACCCCGCTCTTGCCGAACCCGCCCCACTCCGCCTGCGGAAGGTAGGGATGGAAGTCGTTGATCCACACGGTGCCGTGCCGCAGCCGGCCGGCCACCCGCCGGGCCCGCCCCGCGTCGGCGGTCCAGACGGCACCCGCGAGGCCGTACTCGGTGTCGTTGGCGAGCGCGACCGCTTCGTCCTCGGTGCGGAAGGTCTCCACCGTCAGCACCGGCCCGAAGACCTCCTCGCGCACCACACGCATCTCGCGGTGGCACTGGTCGAGAACGGTCGGCTCGTAGAAGTAGCCGCCCGCGGGGCGCTCCGGAGAGGGCTCGGGGCGCTTGCCGCCGGTCCGCAGCACCGCGCCCTCGGCCAGCGCGGAGGCGACGTACGACTCGACCTTGGCGCGCTGCTGCGCGGAGACGAGGGGACCGCACTCGACGCCCTCCTCGGTGCCACGGCCCAGGCGGATCCGGGCGGCCCGGCGGGCGAGTTCGGCGACGAAGCGCTCCCGTACGGACTCCTCGACGATGAGGCGGGAGCCGGCCGAGCAGACCTGGCCGCTGTGGATGAAGGCCGCGTTCAGGGCCTGGTCGACGGCGGTGTCGAACCCTTCGTCCGTCGCGCAGGCGTCGGCGAAGACGACGTTGGGGTTCTTGCCGCCGAGTTCCAGGGCGACCTTCTTGACGCTCGGGGCGGCGGCCTGCGCGACCTTGGTGCCGCTGACCAGGCCGCCGGTGAAGGAGACCAGGTCGACGTCGGGGTGTTCGGCGAGCCGGGCGCCGACCGTGTGGCCGGGGCCGGTGACGATGCCCGCGACGCCGGTGGGGAGCCCGGCCTCGGAGAGCAGGTCGATGAGCGCGATGGTGGTGAGCGGGGTGATCTCGCTCGGCTTGATCACGAAGGTGTTGCCCGCCGCGAGAGCCGGGGCGATCTTCCAACTGGCCTGGAGGAGCGGGTAGTTCCAGGGAGTGATCAGCGCGCAGACCCCGACCGGCTCGTGCACGACGACGCTGTGGATGTCGGGCGAGCCCGCGTCGACGACCCGGCCCGGGGCCTCGCCGGCGACCAGGTCGGCAAAGTAGCGGAAGGCGTCGGCGACGCAGTCGATGTCGACCCGGCCCTCTTCGACGGTCTTGCCTGCGTCGCGGCTCTCCAGCAGCCCGAGCCGCTCGCGGTCGCGCACGAGGAGGTCGGCGACGCGGCGCAGCAGCGCGGCGCGCTCGGCCACGGGGGTGCGGGGCCAGTCGCCGTGGTCGAAGGCGCGCCGGGCGGCCGCGACCGCCAGATCGGTGTCCTTCTCGTCTCCCTCCGCAACCAGAGCGAAGCCCTGGCCGTCCGCGGGGTCGATGATCTCGCGCGTGGCACCGGAGGAGGCTTCTCGCCATTCCCCTGCCACGTGGATGGTCGCCTGCGCGTCCAGCCCCTGGGTTTCCGCTCTCTCCGCCATGATCCGTATTGCCTTCCGTTCCTGTTCGGTGCCCCTGAGTGACACGTGTGTCCCTCATGAGGACCGTGAGCGCCTGCCCCCCGCCTTCGGTTGCATGCGCAATCCATGGCGGAAAGTGCGCTGCGTCACTGAAAATGCGGACAAACAGGGCGAAAGGGGAGCGGAGTGGAACGGAGAGCGGTCAGTCGGTCCCCGGGTTCGCGTCACAGGTCGTGTAGGGCGGGCAGAACCAGTCCAACGCCGTGGCGAGCTGGGTGAGTTGGTCCTCATGACTGTCGGAGCCGGGGCCGTAGGAGGCGATGGCGTAGATGTTCCCGTCCGCCGCGACGAAGCGCTCGTCGTAGACGTGCCAGGTGCCGACGTCGGGTTCGCCCTTGATCGTGTCGGCCTGGTACTCCAGCCGTGAGCCGGTGAACCCGCCGTCGTCGAGCTTCTGCAGATCGAGCTTCTTGAAACCTGCGGGCTTACGGGTCTGGTCGGACAGATACAGCTGGAAGGAAGCGTCGGGGGACGACTCCTGCACCTGGTACACCTGCAGCCGGTGCTTCCGGTCGGCGCTGCGGTAGTTGACCACGGCCATCCCGTATATCGAAGCGACGCTGCTGCGCGACCACCCCTCGGGTATCGCGATCCGGAACCCCTCCGTGTCGTCACGCAGCTCGTACCCCGCGGGCGGCGCGGAGGCCGAAGGGGACGGCGATGCCGTGTCGTCGGCGAACGGCGACTGCGACACGTCCGGCGACGCGGAGGCCGTCGAGGAGGGGGCGGGACTCGCCGCCACGTGCCTCTTCCCCGACCCGTCGTCCTTGCCGACCACCAGGGTCAGTACGAGGCTCACGGCGACCCCGACCACGGCGGCGCCGACGACCACGGACCAGACGAGCCGCCGGCCCGGCCCTGCGGCGGGGGCGGGGGCGGGGAGCGGCTCGGGGGGCGTCCAGGAGGCACCACTGGACCACTCGGGCACGGCGCCCTCGGTCCCCGGACCGTGCCAGGCGCTGTCCGCACCGCTGCCGGGCCAGCCCTGCGCCGCGCCCACGGTGGGAGTCTCCGTCCCCACGGTGGGAGTCGAGGTCGGGGGCGCCGGGTAGGCCGGGCCGGTGACCTGCGCCCCCTCCTGCGCAGGCGTCGGCGTCGGCAGCGTCGGTTCGGCCGCCGGGGGCCCGCCCGTGCCGTCCTCCCAGCGCTGGGTGTCCTCGTTCCAGTACCGCTGTCCCCCGCTCATCGTGTCCCGCTCACCGCCCCAGGAGGCCGGCCAGGGCGCCGGCGGAGGAGAGGAAGGTGACCAGGGCCTGGGAGTCGGTGAGCAGTTCGCGCAGACGCTGGCGGCGCGTGGGCCCGGCCTCGCCGGTGCTGGTGATCTCGGTCTCCGTGTCAGCGAGCGCCTGGCCCAGCGCGACGGTCTGCTCGGTGCTGTTCACCCGCTCCAGGTCGGCCCGCAGCTGCCGTACCGCCTCCAGTAGTTGCTCGGTGGCCTCGTCGCGCTGCGGGGCCGCGCCGTAGTGCTGGTTGCTCTCGGCGTGCCCATGGCTGCCGAAGGCGAAGGCGCCGCCCGAGATGTTGCCGAAGTTGATGCTCGGCTCTTTACCGGTCATTGCTGTCGGCTCCGTTCTGCGGCGCGGCGCCGCCCGAGTCGGTGGTGGAGGAAGCGGACCCGTGACTGCCGAAGGCGAAGGCGCCGCCACTGATCCGGTCGATGTGCACGTCGCCGTTGCTGATGTTCACGACCTTCTGGACGAACTCGCCGGTCTCATAACCGGCTTCGGCCAGCGCCGCCCGCACCCCGCCCGCGACCCGGTCCTGCACGCTCTTCAGATAGCGCGCCACGTCCATCTCCTGGAAGAGCGAACCGGTCTGCACCGAGCCCAGTTCACGCACCGACAGGGCCGGGCCGTCGGGCAGCGCGCCCGCGTACCCGCCGGTCAGCAACCGCCACACGTACACCAGGCCGCGGCCGAGCTGGGCGAGCGAGCGCCCCGCCGAGGCGGGCACCAGGACGACGGCGCCGGCCGCCTTGCCCAGCACGTTGTTGTTGCGGAATCGGTGCGCCGTACGGTCGGCATCCTTGAACTCCGCACGCACCGGCGTCAGCACATGCGGCGCGATCTCCAGCATCAGCATCCGGCCCTGGGTGTGGATGCGCACGAAGACCGTGACGACCAGCTCCTCCTCCCAGCCGCCGACGCGGATGCGCAGGAAGTGCCGCCGCTTCTCGGCGCCCTCCTCGACCGCCCGCGCCCGGTGCTCCTCGAAGGCCTGCGGGGTGTACGGCGCCTGGTCCCGGGTGAGCAGCCCCTCCGCGGGCAGGAACACGCACTCGTCGATCTCCAGCCAGCGCAGCCGGTCGCGGACGCCGGGGCCCGCGTACTCGGCCGGGACGCGGAGCTGTTCGAGCAGCGGGCGGACCCGCTCCAGGACCGCGCGGTTGCTGAGCGGCTGCTGCTTCTTCAGCTCGTCCCGCCGCAGTTCGACGGCGAGCACCCAGGTGTTGTACGCCGCTCCGGCCCCGCAGAACGGACGCGCCTCGTGGTACATGACCAGCGGTGCGTGCTGCTCGACGCGGATGCGCTGCTTCAGCCGCTGGAAGCGGGGGTTCTCGGCCTGCTCGGCGGGGTCCGAGGCGGCGTCCGGGAAGCGCTGCGGGGAGAGCTCGGCCGCCAGTGCGCGGCTGAACTGGTGGCGCTGGACGTGCACACACCAGGCGATGAGCGCGAACACGGCGAGCGTGAGCCAGGCCTGCCACGGCCTGACCGCGTCGGCGAGGCTGCTCGGCGAGAGCGCATCGCCGACGCTCGGCGAGTCCGAATAGCCGTAGCCGTAGTCCGAGCTGTACGAACCATAGGAGGAGCTGTCCTCCGAGCCGCCGCCGAACGCGGCGACGACGAGCAGGGCCAGTATCGTCGCGAAGAAGATACGGCCCCACCAGCGGACGAGGAACGCGGCGATCCGGCGGTACAGCGGCGGCTGTTCACCGCGCCCCCTGACCCACGGTGCGAGGGCGAGCAGCACGCTCGGCCAGAGGAAGAGGAGCAGCAGCCCTCCGCTGAGGGCCGAGCCGACCACCCACAGCCCGAGGATCGCCCCGGCCCACAGCAGCTCCTGGCGGCGGGCGCGCAGGGCGTGCGCGAGGACGCGGGCGGCGTCGAAGCCGAGCGAGGGCGCCACGATCCGCTGCTCGTTGAGGTGCAGTTCCTCGATCACGCGGTCGCGGTAACCGGAGTCCAGATAGGTGCCCGCGCACAGCAGCCGGGTCGCCTCGCTGGCGTGCGGCGGAGTGGGCGGTGGTGTGGGTGGCGCTCCTGTGGGCGTCGTCGGCTGCGGCTGCTGTGGCACGAATGCGGTGCTCACGCGAACTCCCCCGATGCGTGGAAAGACCGTTGTCAGACGTTCAGTTGACAAACCATCAGCATAGAGGGGCGGGTGGGACGGGTGGAAGCGGAATGCCAAGGGACGGACACGGAGAGCAGGGATGGACGCCCCGAAATTCTTTGACTAAAGTCAAAGAATGGAGTCAGGACATACGGAGCCAGGACATACGGAGCCGGTGTCGACGGAGCAGGTGGCGGCCCTCCGCCGGTTCAACCGCTACTTCACCCGCCGTATCGGGGCCCTGGACGATCACTACCTCGGCCAGGACCGCCCGCTCGGTGAGGCCCGTCTGCTGTTCGAGATCGCCGGGAACCCGGGCGGGGTCTCACTCCGGGAGCTCAGGAGCCGCCTGGGACTCGACGCCGGCTACCTCAGCCGCATGGCGAAGGCGCTGGAGGCACAGGGCCTGGTCCGGCTCAGTGTCCACCCGGACGACAACCGGCTGCGCATGGCCGAACCGACGCCCGCCGGACGCGTCGAGGTCAAGGAGCAGAACCGCCGGGCCAACGCCCTCGCGGCGGGCCTGCTGGACAGCCTCACTCCCGGCCAGCGGGCGCAGCTGATCGAGGCGATGGCCACCTCGCAGCGCCTGCTGCGCCTCGCCGCGATCACCGTCGAACTCGTCGACGGCGGCTCCCCGGACGCCCGCGCCTGCCTGGACGCGTACGCCGCCGACCTCGACGCACGCTTCCCCGAGGGTTTCGACAAGTCCGACCTGGTGGGGCCGCAGGAGGTGTCCGGGGAGGCGGGCGCGTTCTTCGTCGCCTACGAGGAGGGCCGCCCGGTGGGCTGCGGCGCGCTGCGCCGTCTGGAGCCCGGCGTCGGCGAGATCCGGCACGTGTGGGTGCACCCGCAGGCCCGGCGCCTCGGTCTCGCGCGCCGGATCCTCGGCGCCCTGGAGCAGGCGGCGGCCGCGCGCGGCTGCACCGTCGTACGACTCGACACCCACGCGACCCTCACCGAGGCGCAGGCCATGTACCGGGCGTCCGGCTATACGGAGATCCCCGCCTACGTCGACCACGTGTACGGCGACCACTGGTTCGAGAAACGGCTGTCAGTCCCGGCCGGCTGACCACTGGGCGAGCAGCTCCCGGACGGTCCGCCGCAGCCAGGCGTGTGCCGGGTCGGCGTCGTGCCGCGGGTGCCAGGCGAGGCCGAGGTGCAGTGGCGGGAGCTTGAGCGGCACCTCGAAGGTGACCAGGTCCAGTGTTGCCGCGGGCTGCAGGGCCCACGAGTTGATCAGTCCGACGAGATCGGTGTCCCGGACGATGAACAGCGAGGCCGGGAAGGTGGCGACCGCCCCCACCACCCGCCGTTTCAGGCCGAGTTCGGCGAGGGCGGTGTCCACGGGCCCGTGCAGCCTGCCCCGCCGCGACACGGTCAGATGATCGGCCTGAGAGGCGAACCGCTCCGCGGTCAGCTCACCCTCCAGCAGCGGATGTCCTGCCCGTACGACCCCCACCATCCGGTCCTCGTGCAGAGCCTCCACATGCACCTCGGGTGCCGTCGTGTCCACGACCCCGATCTCGAGATCGGCGGTCCCCTCGCGCAGGACCGGTGCGTCCACATGGCTCTCCGCCAGGAAGCGGATACGGATACTGGGCGCCTCCTCGGCGGCCCGTGCGAACAGCGCGGCGCCGCAGGCGGCGGGGACGGCGTCGTGGCCGATGATCGTGAGGGTGCGCTGCACGGTCCTGAGGTCCGCGTCCCGGCCCGGCGCGAACAACGCGCGGGCCCGCTCCACCACCGCACTGACCTCGGCCCGTACGGCCAGCGCGTGCGGCGTCGGCACCATCTGCCGTCCGGCCCGCACCAGCACCGGGTCGCCGAGCGCCTTGCGGATCCGGCCGAGGGTGCGGGACATCGCCGGTTCGGACAGATGCAGCCGGCGGGCGGCGCCGCCCACGCTCTGCTCCTCCAGCAGCACATCCAGGGCGACCAGCAGATTCAGATCCAGACCGCCTGATTGCGTCATACGCATCGATCCCTTGCAAAGCTTGCACTGGAGTGCAGGACACGACCGAGCCTACGGTGACAGGGCGTCCCACACCACCCGTCGAGCTCCCTGGGAGGAGCCATGTCCCCGCACGCCCTGAAACGGTCCACCCTGCTGGCACTGTGCGCCTGCGTCCTGGTCGCCCAGAGCATGGTCGCCGCCATCAACCTCCTGATACCGCAGCTGAGTTCGTCGTCCCTGCATCCCTCGCACGCCGAGATCCTGTGGACGGTCGACGCGTACGTCATCGTCTTCGCTTCCCTGCTGATCCCGGCCGGTGCGCTCGGCGACCGGTACGGCCGCAAGGGCGCCCTGCTGGCCGGCCTCGGCCTGTTCGCGGCGGGCGCGGCGGCCGGCGCGCTCGCGCCGAGCCCCGCGCTCCTCATCACCGGGCGCGGTATCTCCGGGGCGGGGGCCGCGCTGATCACCCCGGCCACGATGTCGATCCTGATGCGCCTCGCCGGCCCGGAACGCCGGGCACAGGCGATGGCCTCCTGGACGCTGGCCATCGGCCTCGGCGGCATGTTCGGCAACCTCGGCGGCGGTCTGGTCGGCCAGTTCCTCACCTGGCGCGCCCTGTTCGGCGCGATGGTCCCCCTGGCCGCGCTGCTCGCCGTCAGCGTCGCGCTCACCACCCCGCGCACGGAACGAGCCGCCGGCAACCACCTCGACCCCCTGGGCACCGTGCTGCTCACCGCGGCCCTGGTCGCGCTCCTCTTCGGCATCATCGAGGGCCCGGCGTACGGCTGGGGCTCGGCGCGCATCCTGGCCGTCTTCACGGCCGGCGCCCTGCTGACGGCCGCCTTCACGCTCCACGCCCTGCGCTCCCGCACCCCGCTCTTCGACCCCCGGGTGTTCCGCTCCCCCGGCCTGCGCGCCACGACCCTCGGCATGACGACCGGCTTCTTCGGCCTCTTCGCCCTCTTCTACGTCAACTCCCAGTATCTGCAGGGCGTGAAGGGCTACGGCCCCGCCGTCACCGGGGTCGCGATCGTGCCGCTGATCGTCGGCATGGCGCTCGTCCCGAAGCTGGCGGCGCGCTGGGCGTCCCGCCCCCGCCCGGTCGTCGGCGCCGGTCTCGCACTGATCGGCCTCGGCCTGCTCGGCGCGTCCACCGCGGACGCGGGCACGCCCTACGCCCTGTACGCCTGCTGGCTGCTCGTCATCTCGGCCGGCGCGGGCCTGTCGATGCCGGCCCTCACCCTCGGCGTCGTCACGTCCCTCCCCGCCCATCAGGCGGGCCTCGGCTCCGGCCTCGGCACCTCGGCCCGCGAGATCGGCGCGGCCCTCGGCGTCGCCGTCACCGGCACGGTCCTGGCCTCCCACCCCACCTTCACCGACGGCATGGGCCCGGCCCTGCGGACGGTGGGCGTCCTGGTCCTGGCGGCGACGGCGGCGGTCGTGGCCGGCTACCGCGGAAGCGGCGGTGTCTCTCGTACGGCGGCGTCTTCCGCCCGTACCAAGGAGCCCGTCACCTGACCGTCAGGGGCTGTCGAGCAGGCCGGCGGAGGTCCGCCCTGAAGGGCGCGGGGTGCAACTCGGCGCAACCAGCGAACCGTTCAACACCGCGCCCCCGCCGGGCAGAACGAGCGCACCGCCATCCTCAGTGGTGCCCGGACCTGCTCCGGGGCGAGGTTCGCGGGGCCGCTGGAGCGGATGGCGTAGAGGGTGCCGTCGGCTGACCGGAAGCGGTGGTCGATGACCTGGCGGGTGCCTTTGTGCTGGTCGTCGTAGCGGTATGTCAGCTCCGCCCAGGTGTCGCCGTGGTCGCGCTCGACGACCCGGTAGCCGGGCTGCTTGGCGAAGCCGTAGCCGGGGTCGGTCTCGGCGAGGGTCAGGGAGTCGTAGGGGGTGGGCTCGGTGACCTCGAAGATCTGCAGCTGGCGGCCGTCGGAGGGGGCGTCGTAGTAGACGATCCGCGCGAGCTTGCCCTGCTCCTCACGCCGAGTCCAGCCCTTCGGGACGTCGACGGAGTAGCCGACGGGGTCCTGGGCGCGGCGGTAGCCGACCGAGGGGGACGAGGACGTCAGGAGCGAGGCGGACGCGGTGGGGGTGGGCGGCGGGGTCGTCGTGGCCGTGACGCTCACGCTCGTCGCGGGCGCGGCCCCGGTGCCGCGTGCGTGGTCGCGGGTGAGGTACCAGGCGCCCGCTCCGGCGCCCGCGCCGAGGACGAGCGTGGCCGCCAGGACGGCCAGGACACGGCGGGCTCGACCGCGCGGCTGCGCGGGAGGCGGCGGTGGCGGCCAGGTCGGCGACAGGACACCGCCCGTGTGGGTCGGAGCGAAGGCCCACGGCGGTGGCGCCTGGCCCGTCTGTGTCTCGGCCGACGACCACGGCGGTGGAGTCGCCGGCTGCCGGGCGGCCCAGGCCGCCTGGCCTCTCTCCTCGCTCGGCTCGCGCTCCGGTCCGGAACCGGAGCGACCGTCGTCGTAGCCGTATCGACCGCTCATGACACCCCCCGAATCACCCCATTGGGTACCGCTTCTGACGGTAGCGGCGAAAACGGCCACGGGCCCCGTTCCGGAGAGAACCGGAACGGGGCCCGTGCAGGGTCGTGACAGAACCGTGAAGCCGTACGGCTCGGTTCAGATGAGGCCGAGACCGCGGACCGCCTCGCGCTCCTCCTCGAGCTCCTTCACGGAGGCGTCGATGCGGGCGCGGGAGAACTCGTTGATGTCCAGGCCCTGGACGATCTCGTACTGGCCGTCCTTGGTGGTGACCGGGAAGGAGGAGATCAGGCCCTCCGGGACGCCGTAGGAGCCGTCCGACGGGATGCCCATGGAGGTCCAGTCGCCGTCCGCGGTGCCGTTGACCCACGTGTACACGTGGTCGATGGCGGCGTTGGCGGCCGAGGCGGCCGAGGACGCGCCGCGGGCCTCGATGATCGCCGCACCGCGCTTGGCGACGGTCGGGATGAACTCCTCGGCCAGCCACTTCTCGTCGTTCACGGTCTCGGCGGCGTTCTTGCCGGCGACCGTGGCGTGGAAGATGTCCGGGTACTGGGTGGCGGAGTGGTTGCCCCAGATCGTCAGGCGCTTGATGTCGGCGACCGTCGAGCCCGTCTTCTTCGCGAGCTGGGTGAGCGCACGGTTGTGGTCGAGGCGGGTCATCGCGGTGAAGCGCTCGGCCGGTACGTCCGGCGCGGCGGCCTGCGCGATGAGCGCGTTGGTGTTGGCCGGGTTGCCGACGACGAGGACCTTGATGTCGTCCGCGGCGTTGTCGTTGATGGCCTTGCCCTGCGGCTTGAAGATGCCGCCGTTGGCGGAGAGCAGGTCGCCGCGCTCCATGCCCTTGGTGCGCGGGCGGGCGCCCACGAGGAGGGCGACGTTGGTGCCGTCGAAGGCGACGTTCGGGTCGTCCGTGATGTCGATGCCCTGCAGGAGCGGGAACGCGCAGTCGTCCAGCTCCATGGCCGTGCCCTCGGCGGCCTTCAGCGCGGGCGTGATCTCCAGCAGGCGCAGCTTGACCGGCACGTCCGCGCCGAGCAGCTGGCCGGAGGCGATGCGGAAGAGGAGGGCGTAACCGATCTGGCCGGCCGCGCCGGTGACGGTGACGTTCACGGGAGTGCGGGTCATGGCGTTCTCCGTATGACAGCTGGCGGTGGGCGTCCTCGCCCTGGGGTGCGGACGGACGTACAAATGATCGATCTCTTGGTATCAAGAGAGATCCACCGGTCAGGCTATCGCGCATCCGGGATGCCGGACGCGCGGGTCCGTGTGGCCCGTCCCACAGAGTGGACCGGCGGCTCGACCGGCTCAGAAGAAATGTGGGACGGGAGGAATAGTCGTCGCCATCCCGGGCACGCGAACCGTACCCCCACGGGAGTCCGGCACGGTCGGTCCCCCCACGGCGGCCGCCTCAGTCCCCCCTCTCCCGGACGGGCGGCCGCCCCTTTTTCTGCCCTACTTCGTGCACCCCTTCTGCCCGGACGCCAGCGTCGCGCACGCCGTGGCCTCGCCCGCGTCCTTGACCGCGACCATCGGCGTGTAGGCGATGTTGTCCCCGGTGGCCGTGATGCTGTCGCTCTCCTTGGCCTTGCCGGCGGTCACCTGCACGGAATCCCCCTGGGTGGCCTGGGTGACACGACCCCAGGCCGCACCGCACGTCTTGCTGTACCGCACCTCGACCGTGGAGGTGCCGACGACGGCGGTCTTGGCGGTGGTGACCGAGGCGGCGTCCTTGGTGCAGCCCATCGCCTCCGCGTCCTTGCCGGTGCAGGAGGCGCCGCTGCACTTCACCCCGGCCGGCAGGTCGGTCCGGGCGCTGACGGACGGGGACGGCGAGGCGCCGCCCTCGTTCTTCTTGCCCGAGCCGTTGTCGGTCAGATAGAACCCGGCCGCTATCACGACCAGTACGCCGACGAGACCCGCGAGGAACATCGTCAGCTTCCGCCTGCCACCGCCCGAGGAGGAGCCCCCGCCGGGCCGCGGGCCCTGCGGCGGCTCACCGATCGGACCCGGCGTCGTCTCCGGTGTCCGGCCCCGACCGTCGGCCGCCGGCTGCGGCGCCGGAGCGGCGGCCCCGGGAGCACGCGCACCGGACGGCGACGGCCCCTTGTACCCGGCCAGCCCCCACGAGTTGGCACCGGAGGAGCTCTCCGGCGCATCCGCGGCGGGCGAGGCGCCGCTCTCCCGCACCGCGCCCGCCGCGTCCCGCACTTCCGGGCCCGGCTGCGGCGGCACCGTCGGCACCACGCCCGCCGGTCCCGCGATCCCCGGCGTCGCCGTCGCGCTGCCGGTCCTGCGGGCCGCGGTGCCGCTCTTGCTGCTCGCCCTGCCGCTCGCCTTGGCATTGGCGGGAGGCGCCCCGAACTCACCGAGCGCGGCACGCGCCTGGGAGATGCGGATGGCCTCCATGGTCATGTCGTGGCGCATCTCCGAACGGCTCCAGGCACGCTCGGCGAGCTCCCACATGGTCGTCAGATGGATCGGGTTGGTACCCGTGACCTCGGCCAGCGCCACGATCGCACCCTTGGGTGCGAGCAGCCGGCCGTTCAGATACCGCTCCCAGGACGTCTTGCTGTAGCCCGTGCGGTCGGCCACCGACGCGATGCTCAGGCCACTGCGGTCCACGAGCCGTCGCAACTGGCTCGCGAACTCCCTGACCTGCGGATCAAGTTCGTCCGGCAAGGCCCTCCAACGAGGCATTGCTTCCCCCCTCTTCCCCCCGGTTGGTGCTGGTGTTCCTCGCGTTCCCCCGCGCGCGGTGCCCGTTCTGGCCTACCCACAGGGATGCGCCCAGTAGGGATCTCAGTTCCCGGGATGGGGGCGCACGGGAGCGTTGGGGTCGTTCGGCATGCACCGTTGCGCGCCGACCCGACCGCGGTTCAGCGTCCCACCGGCGACCCCCTCCGCCGCCCGGCCGGACCCGCCCACCCTAGGGCCCTCAGCGAACAACCCCGTGTCAATTCCGCAAACTTGTCAATACATCGACACCGGAGACACACACGGACAACCTCGCCCGTCACGGGCGTATTCACCCCGCACAGGGGCACCCCACCCGCGCGCGAGGACACCCACGACCGCGATCGCCAGCATGAGGAGCAGCAGCAGTACGGCGTACAGCAGCAGCCCCCCGGCGGGCCGCCGACGGGTCTCTTCGGGCGTGTCCCACCAGGGCAGGGTGGGATCGTCCTCGTACTCCTCACCGCCCGGCCCTTCCGCTTCCCCCGAGCCGTCGGCGGGTTTCGCGGGCAGGGCGGCCGGGCGCGGCCAGGCCTGCACCGCCAGTTCCCAGCGCACCGCGAAGCGCTCGGCCTCCGTGTCGGCGAGGCCCGCGATCCGGCACAGGGCGGCGACCGCCTGCCGGGGCGGCGGCTGGGTGGCGTTGAGATAGCGGTGCCAGGAGGACTTGCTGTACGCGGTGCGGGCGCCGAGCGAGACGAGGCTGAGACCCGTCCGGTCCTTGAGGAGCCGCAGCTGCTCCACGAAGTGCCGCACCTCGGGCGGCAGATCGTCCGGCAGCGGCTGCCAGCCGCCCATCGCGCACCTCCACCAGATCTCTCGCGGTTACCCGTCCTGACCAGGTGACGACGCAGACCCGCCGTTGGTTCCCCCGCGTACCGGAACAGTCAGCTCCCGGGCGGCAACCGCGCCCCAATGGGGCGCGGGGAACTGCGCGACCAGCCACGACACACCCCGCAGACGATCGACGACCTGTCCCGGCACAGCCCGCGGCACGCAAAACTGCGCGAACTAACTGCTCACCGTGAAATGCAACGTGTCCTTCAGGAACGGAATCTGCAGCCACGGATGCGGCTGCACCATCATCGCCAGCAGCACGATCGCGAGGCCCAGCACGCCGTACGTCACGATGTCCGTGAAGCGGGAGCGTACGGCGAGCATGCCGACGTCGGGCAGGATCCAGCGCAGCGCGGCCCCGGCCACCAGAGCGATGCCGATCAGCAGGGTGCCGACCCGGAAGACGTCCAGCGCGGTCAGCAGCAGGCCGAGCCCGACGAGACCGAGGACGGCGAGGATCGGCCACTGCCGGGCGGGCGCGGGGGCGTCGCTGGGAGCGGCCCGGCCGCCGCCCTCGGGACGCGCGGTGTCCTTCGTGAACAGCGGGAAGCGGCGCGTCACCCGGCGCGGCCTGCCCTCGGCGTCGGGTGCGCTGATCGCGTCGCGGACGGTCGCCTCCGCCTGCTGCCCGGGGTCCTCGACCGCGCGCTCGGGCTGCTTCGCCGCACCCTCGGGGTGCTTCGCCTCAGCCGGCACTGCGCTCCGCCGCCTCGACCACGTTGACGAGCAGCTGGGCACGGGTCATCGGGCCGACACCGCCGGGGTTCGGCGAGATCCAGCCGGCGACCTCGGCGACGCCCGGGTGGACGTCGCCCACGATCTTGCCCTCGGCGCTGCGCGAGACACCGACGTCGAGGACGGCGGCGCCCGGCTTCACGTCCTCGGGCCGGATCAGATGGGCCGAACCGGCGGCGGCGACGATGATGTCCGCGCGCTTGAGGTGGGAGGAGAGATCACGGGTGCCCGTGTGGCACTGGGTCACGGTCGCGTTCTCGCTGCGGCGGGTGAGCAGGAGCGGCATCGGGCGGCCGATGGTGACACCGCGGCCCACGACCACGACCTCGGCTCCCTTGATCTCCACGCCGTACTGACGGAGCAGGGTGAGGACGCCGTTCGGGGTGCAGGGCAGCGGGGCCGGCTCATTGAGCACCAGCCGCCCGAGGTTCATCGGGTGCAGGCCGTCGGCGTCCTTGTCCGGGTCCATCAGCTCCAGGATCCGGTTCTCGTCGATGCCCTTGGGCAGCGGCAGCTGGACGATGTAGCCGGTGCACGCCGGGTCCTCGTTCAGCTCCCGGACGACCGCCTCGATCTCCTCCTGCGTCGCCGTCTGAGGCAGCTCGCGCTGGATGGAGGCGATGCCGACCTGGGCGCAGTCGCGGTGCTTGCCGGCGACGTACTTCTGGCTGCCGGGGTCGGTCCCGACGAGGATCGTGCCGAGGCCGGGCGTGACGCCCTTCTCCTTCAGCGCCGCCACGCGGGCGGTCAGATCGGACTTGATCGCGGCTGCGGTGGCCTTGCCATCGAGAATCTGGGCGGTCATACCCCCATCCTCGCGGATGACCACCCCCCGGTTCCAATCCGGGTGCCGTACCGGCGGGACGGTCATGATCAGCAAGATTGCACTTGCACAACACATGCGAAATGCCACTGGACAAGGCGAGCAGCCGTAAAGAACGATGAACGGCGCAGTATCGCGGTTCGTGTTCGGGGGGCAAACCGCTCACATCGTGTGATTCCTCCGCGCAATCCGCAATGTCCCCATATGCGCAACGGAGGAATCCCGCCATGAGTTACGGCGACCCGAACAACCCCTACGGCCAGCCCCAGCAGCCGCCGCAGCAGCCCGGTTACGGCTACCCCCAGCAGGGCGGCCAGCAGCCCTACGGCTACCCGCAGCAGCCCCCGCAGGGCGTGCCGCCGCAGCAGCCGGGCTACGGCTACCCGCAGGCGCCGCACGCCCCCGCCGGTTACGGCTACCCGCAGCAGGCGGGTTACGGCATGCAGCCGCCGTACGCGAACTGGGGTCAGCGTTTCCTCGGCCTGCTGGTCGACGTGCTCGTGTTCGTGCCCGCCTACATCATCATCGCCATCGGGGGAGGCACCAAGATCTGGGCCCTGGTGGGCATCGGTTACCTCGCCCTCATCGGCCTGGCGATCTGGCAGCTGATCAAGGAGGGCCAGACCGGCCAGACCGTCGGCAAGAAGGCGGTCGGTATCCGCCTGGTGCGGGAGGCCGACGGACAGCCCCTCGGCGTCGGCATGGCCTTCGTGCGCCGGCTCGCGCACTTCCTGGACAGCCTCGCCTGCTACCTCGGCTGGCTGTGGCCGGCCTGGGACGCCAAGCGTCAGACGTTCGCCGACAAGGTCTGCTCGTCGATCGTGATCCGTACGAACTGAGCGCTGCTCCACCCCATTTCACGGAGGAACACCCCCCATGAGTTTCGGCGGCCCCAACAACCCCTACGGCCCGCAACAGGGCCAGCAGCCGGGCTACGGCTACCCCACCGCTCCCCCGGTCGGCCCCTACGGCGGCACTCCCGTGATGACGACGATGCCGGGCACGGTGAGCGTGGGTCGCGTACTGCTGTGGGTGATCGTTCCCCTGCAGCTCATCGGTGTGGCCCTGTTCGCCTTCGTCGCCGGGGTGGTGCGCAGGGCGTCGAACGCCGGTGTCGAGAACGACGCCTCCTTCGAGAAGATCAAGGAGTACTCGTCGGGCGTGCTGTGGGCGATGGTGGTGTTCGCGCTGGCCTGGGCGGTGTTCGCGGCCGTGCTGGCGTTGAAGTTCAGCGACGGCGGCAACCGTGTCCGGATCACGGCCATCGTCTTCGGCGTCATCACCGCGATGCTCGGGATCTACCCCTTCGTGGTCGTGGGCCTGCTCCACACGGTTCTCGGCATTCTGATAGCCGTGTTCGCCGGCAACGCGAACGGAACCGCCTGGTTCAACCGCGTAAAGCAGTGAACCGCCCGGCGCCACTGAACAGTTCGCGCCAATAAGTCGCCAAGGGCCGTGTCTCTCCGTCCGAGGGGGACACGGCCCTGGCGCGTCGCCCTACTCTGACGTGGGTAGCCGGCAGGCACGGGAGACGCACCTTGTACAGCATCATCGTGGTACCTCCGCCGACCACGGAGAACCAGTCCACTCGCACCCAGCTCAGGCTCGCGCCCGGCGAGCGGCTGACGTTCGGGCGCAGCGCCGACTGCGACGTGGAGATCCCCCACAAGGGCGTCTCCCGCAGGGCCGGTGAGATCACCGCGCAGGGCGCCTTCTGGATACTGAGCAACCTCAGCCGGGAGCAGACGTACGTCGTGGAGAACCCCGAGGGGGCCGGCGAGCACGTGAAGGTCGGCCCCGGCCGCCTCGACGCCCCCGTCCCCTTCGAGTTCTCGCGCATCGTGCTGCCGGCGGCCGGGGACCTCCTGGCCGTCGAGGTGTGGGCACCCCGCCACGACTACCTCCACTCCGAGGGCGGCCTCGACGGCGCCACCACCGCCCCCGCGTTCTCCGTCGACCGCACCAAGCGCTACTTCGCGGTCCTCGCGGCCCTGTGCGAACCGCGCCTGCGCGGCGCACCGCACGCGCCCCTGCCCACCGTCGACCAGGTCGTCGACCGGCTGCGCCCCAACTGGCCGGCCGCGTCCCGCACTTCCGTGCAGTGGAACATCGACTACCTGGCGGTGAAACTGCGTCTGAAGCCGGGCCCGGACGAGGCGGACAGCGGTCCGCGTCTCAACGGCAAGAAGGAATCGCTGGTCTCGCTGGCGCTCCGCTTCGACCTCGTCCGCGAGGACGACCTGGTGGTCCTGGCCGCCTCCCCGTCCGGCCGGGCGCTCCGGTGACCGAGCCGTACGCCGTGCCGGTGCCCAAGGGGTACCGGGTGGGTGTCTGGGAGGTGCGGGACCCGATCGCGACGGGCGCCTTCGGAAGCGTGTACGAGGGCAGACGCACGGGCGACGACCTGGCGGGCACCGGCGAGGAGCTGCCCCGCACGGCCGCCCTGAAGTTCCTTCCGACCGGCACCGGAACCCCCCGTCAACTCGCCCATCTGCGCGAACTCATCGACCGCGAGGTCGGGTTGCACCGCCGTCTGAAGCAGCCGCGCCTGATCCGGATGTACGGCACCCTCACGGTCGACGATCCCGGTCGGCCGGAGTTGGACGGCGCCACCGTCCTCGTACTGGAGAAGGCGGAACGCTCCCTGGCGGCGCTGCTCGCGCACTCGCCGAGACCGGAGGCCGGGCCGGCGCTGCTCGCGCAGATCTGCGAGGGCCTGGCCCAGCTGCACCGTGCGGGCTGGGTGCACGGCGACCTGAAACCGGCCAACGTGCTGCTGATGAGGGACGGTTCGGCGCGGCTCGCCGACTTCAACATGGCGGCGGAGCTGGAAGGCACGCACGCGTACACCCCCGCCTTCTCGACGCCCGACTACACCCCGCCCGAACTCCTCTGGTCGGAGATCGGCACCCGCGGCCGCCAGATCCGCCCCTCCGCCGACGTCTGGGCCTTCGGTGTCCTGGCGCATCTGGTGCTGACCGACTCCTTCCCCCTCCCCGGCGGCACCCCGACCGCCCGCCGCGACGCGGCCGCCGCCTACGCCCGCGGCACCGACGAGCTGCGCCTCTCGCCCGAACTCCCCGACGCCTGGCGGCAGATCGTCCGCGACTGCCTTTCGCGCACGCACGCCGACCGCCTCGGCACGGACACACTGCTGCGCCGGGTCGCGGAGGCGGCAGGCACGGACCGCCCGCCCCGCCTCCGGCGCCTCGGACGCCGCTCGACGGTGATCGCGAGCGCCACGGCAGCCACCGTCGCGATCGCGGCCCTCGGCTACGGCATCAGCACCTGGGCGGACTCCGGCAGCAACCCGCCGGCCGTCAGGAGCGCCTCCCCCACGGCGAAGATCACCCCCGCCACCTACGGCTCCCCCGAACTCCGCACGGACCAGGACATCCCGGCGGCCTATCGCCCGATGATCGTCGACGCGGCTCACCACTGCGACCAGGCGGACGTCACACCCGCGCTCATCGCGGCCATGCTCAAGGCGGAGAGCAACTTCGACCCGAGACTCTCCGACCCCGGCAACGACGAGTACGGCATCGCACGCTGGACGCCGAGGCTTCTGCGCTGGTGGATCAGGGCCGACGGACAGCCGGTGAAGTCGATCCCCAAGCCACCCCTCTCCGTCCCCGACTCGATCGCGGCCCTCGGCCACTACCTCTGCTACATCGAGCCGAACCTGACACCCAACCTGCCCGGTGACAAACGGGTGCTGATCGCCGCCGCGTACCGGACCTCGTACAAGCGAGTGAATGCCGCACGCGGGATTCCCCCCGAGTACCGCGACTACTGCAAGCGGCTCACCCAGTACCTCAAGGAGTACACGCCACCCGGGAGTTGGTGACCCTGAGACTTCCGAGGTACCGGTCGGCGGACGCGGGCGGCACGGTGGTACCACTCCGCCAAGGCGGAACGACCACCAGAGTTCATGGGGGAAACATCGTGAACATCGCCAAGCCCGCCGCACTGCTCCTCGCGGCCACCGCCCTGCTCGCCGGCTCCACGGTCGCGGCCACCGCGGCCGACACCCCGGACGGCACCCGGGTGACCGCGACGCCGGACGGCATCCGCGTCAACAGCCTCCAGCAGACCGCCGACCAGGTGCTCGCCGGCCACCCGAAGGCCCTCAAGTCCACCGCCAACGAGGTGAGGTACGACGGCCTGACCCTGACCCACGCCCCGAAGAGCAAGCTCGGCGCGCAGGACCTGGCCTGTGACTACGGCCATCTGTGCATGATCGTCAGGGGCACCAAGTTCGACTTCTACAAGTGCCAGACCTGGACCGTCAGCAACTGGACCGGTGACGGCCCGTTCACCAACAACCAGACGCCCGGCACGGTCGCCAGGTTCTACAACCAGGACGGCAGCGTCCGCTGGACGTCCACGGCGTACCAGGCGGGCACGGCCAGCTGGGACCCGATCTGGTCCCTGCGCCCCTGCTGACAGGGCGCCCGAGAACAGCGGTCTCCGGCTCCCTCGGGGGAGGGCCGGAGACCGCGTACGTCCGGCTGTTGCACGGTCCGCATGCCGCGCCCGAGACCGGGGAGCGCACGACGCTCAAAGGAGAAGGCGAAGGCGAGGGGGACGAAGAACGGGAACCCGATCACCTCCGCCGCCCCTTCCGCCGACGGCACGCAAGGCACCCCCCAAACCAGCCCCACTCCCCACCGCACCTCCAAGACCCCCGGCACCCCGGCCCCCACCCCCTCGAAGTCGGCTCCCACCCCGGCGAAACCACCGTGGCTCACCGACTGCACCTACTACTCCGGCACCGAACAGACCCAGCTCGGGGACCGCGGCCAACGCGTCGTTCAGGTCCAGTGCATGCTGACCAAGCGCGGCTACAGCGTGGGCGGTTCAGGCGTGGACGGCGACTTCGGCAAGGCCACCGACGCGGCGGTGCGGAGCTTCCAGAGCGACAAGGGGCTGGAGGTCGACGGCCAGGTCGGGCCCAACACCTGGGCGGCGCTGCGCAGTTCGACCTGAAGCGGAACCCTTACGGGAAGTACGGGGTGTACGTGATCGAGGAGACCTTCAGATACCTCGCACCGTCTCCCGTGGCCCATGTCGAGTCGTTGGGGTTGCCCGGCCAGTCACCGCCGACGGCGGTGTTGACGATGAAGTGCATCCCGACACCCGGAGGAGTGGTGTACCACTTCGTGCCGGTGATGGTGCCGTCCACGGCGAAGTCGATGTGATCCGGCCACCAGGTGAACGAGTACCTGTGGTACGCGTTGGTCCAGCCCGCGGAATTCGTCTTAGAGAACTGGGTCTGGGCGTTGTTGGTGTCGTGGGAGGTCTGGTACACGGTGTTCGCGTTCTGGCCGACGATTTCGGCAGCGTCGAACTCGGGCAGCCACGGATTCAGATAGGCCGCCCATACCGCGGGCAGGAGGCCCTGGCCGTTGGGCATGTTCGCGGTGAAGCTGTAGGTGCCGTAGCCGTAGAGCGCCTTGGACTCCACGCGGCCCGAGTAGTACGTGCCGCCCGACTTGTAGGTCTTGATGACCAGGGTGTTGCCCTCGTACCAGACGCAACCCGGGGTGTAGGTCTCCAGCTCGTTGTTGGCGGTCCACCGTCCGTTGATGACATTCCACGAGTTGACGGTCTGCGGGGCACCCCACGACGCCGCGTGGGCTTGCGGCTGCCCCAGCAGAAGCAGTGACAGCGCCGCCAGGGCGCCGATTATGAGGCGTCCCGGCCGGAGAAGTACAGATGACATCGCGGCTCCATTGCTCGGATGACACGGGGTGTGGGAGCGGTCCCACTTCCATCAACCGGACCATAGGAGTCCGTTCAACGTTTGACAAGATATGCGGTGGAGATCACTTCCTGGCTTCTGGACTTGAAGCCACGGCGGGGCCTGGCCGGCCGAGCCCCGGGACGACCGGAGATGTCGAGAAGGTCAGAGTCGGGCCGTAGGAGCCGTCCTCCTCGTCGCTCACCGCGACGGTGATCTCCCGGTCGGGGTAGCGCGCGGACAGGACTCCTTGCCAGCATTCGCCCAGCGCGAGCGCGAGTTGCGGGAGCTCCTCGCCGAGCCGATCGTCGTCCGTCAGAGGGGTGTTGCCGAAAGTCGTCCACAACTCGACATGGTTGACGACGGCTTCGATGCGCTGCCGGTCGCCGCCCAGGTGGGTGAACCAGTCGTCGACAGTCCCCCGGCTGAAGCGCTGCTTGAGGAACACGCAACCGCGGTACTCGATCGTCTCGGGGCAGAACAGCCAGGCCGCGGCCAGGACGAAGCGCAGGCCGCCCGCGTAGTCGAGGTAGTCGGCCGGGGAGAGCTCCTCATCCTTCCATTCGGTGCGCCACCGCCTGAAGAACGCCGGCAGCGCACGCTCGGACCACGCCGGGTTGCTGCTGGTCACGGGGATCTCCCAAGGGGCCTGCGGAAAACGACCGCCCGTACACGGCGAGAACCGCGTACGGGCGGAGGAAGCAGCGGCGAATGCGCCGCCTTGTGAAAGCCGCTCAGTGGAAGAAGTGCCGCGTCCCCGTGAAGTACATCGTCACGCCCGCCTTCTTCGCGGCCTCGACCACCAGCTCGTCGCGGACCGAACCGCCCGGCTGGACGACCGCCTTCACGCCGGCCTCGATGAGGATCTCCAGGCCGTCCGGGAAGGGGAAGAACGCGTCCGAGGCGGCGTACGAGCCCTGGGCTCGCTCGGCGCCCGCCCGCTCGACGGCGAGCTTCGCGGAGTCGACGCGGTTGACCTGACCCATGCCGACGCCGACCGAGGCTCCGTCCTTGGCGAGGAGGATCGCGTTGGACTTGACGGCGCGGCAGGCCTTCCAGGCGAAGGACAGCTCGGCCAGTTCGTCCGCGGGCAGCGCCTCGCCCGTGGCCAGCGTCCAGTTGGCCGGGTCGTCGCCCTCGGCCTGGAGGCGGTCGGTTACCTGCAGGAGGACACCACCGTCGATGTGCTTGGCCTCGACCCGGTTGCACGGGCCGTTCGGCGCCTTCAGCACACGGATGTTCTTCTTCTTGGCGAGGGCTTCGAGGGCGCCGTCCTCGTAGTCGGGCGCGACGATGACCTCGGTGAAGATCTCGGCGACCTGCTCGGCCATCTCCTTGCTGACCGGCCGGTTGACGGCGATCACGCCACCGAAGGCCGACAGCGGGTCACACGCGTGTGCCTTGCGGTGCGCCTCGGCGACATCCGAACCGACCGCGATGCCGCAGGGGTTGGCGTGCTTGATGATCGCCACGCAGGGCTCGTCGTGGTCGTACGCGGCACGGCGCGCTGCGTCCGTGTCCGTGTAGTTGTTGTACGACATCTCCTTGCCGTGCAGCTGCTCGGCCTCAGCGAGACCGCCGGCCGGACCGCCGCCGAGATAGAGAGCGGCGGGCTGGTGCGGGTTCTCGCCGTAGCGCAGGGTGCTCTGGCGCTCGTACGTGGCACCCAGGAAGTCCGGGAAGACGGACTGGTCGACGGGAGCGTACGAGGACGCGAACCAGGAGGCGACCGCCACGTCGTACGACGCCGTGTGCTGGAAGGCCTCCGCGGCGAGCCGCTTGCGGGTGGTGAGGTCGAAGCCGCCGTCCTTGGCCGCGGCCAGGACGTCGGCGTAGCGGGCCGGGCTGGTGACCACGGCGACCGACGGGTGGTTCTTGGCGGCCGCGCGGACCATCGACGGGCCGCCGATGTCGATCTGCTCGACGCACTCGTCGGGGGACGCCCCCGAGGCGACGGTCTCGCGGAACGGGTAGAGGTTGACCACCACGAGGTCGAACGGCTCCACGCCCAGCTCGGCCAGCTGCTCGCGGTGGCTCTCCAGGCGCAGGTCGGCGAGGATGCCCGCGTGCACCCTGGGGTGCAGGGTCTTGACCCGGCCGTCCAGGCACTCGGGGAACCCGGTGAGCTCCTCGACCTTGGTGACGGGGACGCCCGCGGCGGCGATACGGCCGGCGGTGGACCCGGTGGAGACGAGCTCCACGCCCGCCTCGTGCAGGCCACGCGCGAGGTCCTCGAGGCCGGTCTTGTCGTAGACGCTGACGAGCGCCCGGCGAAGGGGCCGCTTGTTGCTGTCGGCGGTCACTGGATAACTACCTTTCGTCCCTCAATGCGATAGCCGTTGCGGGCGAGCCGCCCCACGACATCGACGAGCAGCCTTCGCTCGACTTCCTTGATGCGCTCGTGCAGCGCACTCTCGTCGTCCTCGTCCCGGACCTCCACCACGCCCTGAGCGATGATCGGTCCGGTGTCGACGCCGTCGTCGACGAAGTGGACGGTGCAGCCGGTGACCCTGGCGCCGTACGCGAGCGCGTCGCGCACACCGTGGGCTCCGGGAAAACTCGGGAGGAGGGCCGGGTGCGTGTTCACGAACCGGCCGCCGAAGCGGGCCAGGAACTCCTTGCCCACGATCTTCATGAACCCGGCGGAGACGACCAGGTCGGGCTGGTACGAGGCGACGGCCTCGGCGAGCGCCGCGTCCCACTCCTCGCGGGTCTCGTAGTCCTTGACCCTCGTCACGAAGGTCGGCAGCCCGGCGCGCTCGGCCCGGGCGAGTCCCTCGATGCCGGCGCGGTCGGCCCCGACGGCCACGATCTCGGCGCCGTAGGCCTCGACGCCGGTCGTCTCGATGGCGTCCAGCAGCGCCTGGAGGTTGGTGCCGGATCCGGAGACCAGCACGACGAGGCGCTTGGCCACGGGCTTGGCGGCCACGGTGGGGCCCTTTCTCGGGGGAGCGGTTCCGTACAGTCGGCCGTATGTACGTTCGTACGAATGCTTCGCGCCCCGGGATACGGGGAAGTCTACGAAGCGGCCGAACGTCAGCAACGATACCGGCACTCCGGGCAGCCCCCACGGGACGGGGGCGCGGCCGGAAGGTAGCGTCTGGGAGAGCCCGGGTCGGGAACGTGGTCGTGGTGCTGTGCGTTTCCGAAGTGGAAGCTCGTGCAAGGACAGCCGTACGAACGCCTGATCAACGCTTGATCAACCGATCAACGCTTGATCAACACCTGATCACCGCCGTATCGCCTAGGGGAAGACGCTCACTTGATGCCGGACCGCAGCCTGCGACTGCTCACGCTCCCCCCGCAGTCGGTGGAGGGAGGGGAGCACCGCGGCGTGCTGCTGCGGGAGCGCCCCGCCTCTCCGCCCGACGCGCCCTCGGACCGGAAGACCGGCGACTCCCCCGAGGACGACAACCCCTTCGCCCCGCCTCCGGAAGGCACCCCGGACCGCCCATGGCGGCCGCGCCGCCCGGCCGAGGGGGAGAACGGCGACCGGTCCGGCGAGTCCGGTTCCCCGTGGGGCAGCCAGTGGAGCGACCGCCAGCCGGGCCGCTCCCCCGGCGGTTTCGGTGAGCGTCCCGGCAGTCCGCCCCCCGGCCCCGAGGGCCAGGGCGGCAACACCCCGGGGTCCGGCATGCGCTGGGACCCGACCGACCCCTCGCAGCGCCGCGCCCGCTACGCCCTGCTGTGCGGCATGTGGGCCTTCTTCTTCGCCCTGTTCAGCTGGCCGTATGTGGCCCTGCTGCTGGGCGCCCTCGCCCTGTACTGGGGGATCAGCGCCCTGCGGGCCAGGACCGGCGCCGAGCCCGCGGGCGACCCTGGCGGCCGGCCGCAGACAACGGCGGCGGTGACCGGCCTGGTGACGGCCTCCCTGGCGATCGCACTGGTGGCCGCGACCTTCACCGCGCAGATGGTCTACAGCGACTACTACAACTGCACCAACGACGCCCTCACGAACCAGGCGAAGCAGTCCTGCACCCAGCTGCTGCCGAAGGAACTGCGGGGACTGCTGGGCTCGAACGGCTGACGAACGGCCGTTGCGCGATCGGCGCTCACGGCCGGTCCGGCCCGTCCGGCGCGTCCGGTGCATCCGGCGTCCGGGACGGGTCGGACGCGTCCTTGAGGGCCGCCCAGCGGGACTCGCGGGTGGCCTCGCCGGGCCATGAGGCCGTCGGCTGGGGCGAGGGTTCGACGGGCAGGAAGTCGTACGGCCCGAAGCCCGCCTCCTCCTCGTCGCGCAGCGCGCCGTACGCGTCGTCCTGGTCGTAGGGGGCGGAGGGCGTCTGGGCGTCCGCCGGATTCTGCGCCCCACCGGAAGCCGACTTCTTCTTCCAGAACCGGCCCCTGCCCTTCGCCTTCTCCGCCTTCGCTGCCTTTGCTGCCTTGTCCGCCTTCTCCGCCTTCGCTGCCTTTGCTGCCTTGTCCGCCTTATCCGCCTTCGCTGCCTTTGCTGCCTTTGCTGCCTTCTTCGACTTCTCCTGCTTCTCCGGCTTCTCCGGCTTCTCCGGCTTCGAGTCCGCGGCTTCCGGCCTCGGCTCGACGATCTTCGCTTTCGGGTCGATGGTCCTCGGCCTCAGATCGAGGGTGTGCGACCCGGGTTCTCCCCTACGTCCCCGGCGCGTCCGGCACCGCCAGGCCCGTACGCCGACCGCCGTCGGAATCGCCGCGACCGCCGTCCATACGACCGCCGCGCCCCCCGTCTCCCACCACACCGGCCCGAACCTGGCAAGCTCCCCGACGCCGAGCCGCCCGCCCGCCATCGTCGCGAGTACCGCCATGGCGACCCCGCACAGCAGCGCCGCCAGCAGGGCAGTGCCGGCGGTCTGCCGGGCACCACCGGAGGTTCCGGCATCCGCCGAGGAGGATGCACCGCGTGCTTCCGCCCCGCCCACGAACCACCCCACCGCCAGTCCGGCCGCCACCGGTACCGCTCCAGCGACCCAGTTCGGCCATCCCCCGGCCCCCGCGTCCGGCACCGCGGCCAGCAGCGGAAACGGTGGCAGCAGCGGGGCGGGTGCCGAGGACAGCGGGTCCACCACATGCCCCGTGCCGAGCACGAACCCGGGCCCGAGGGCGTAGGCCGCCCCCCACACCGCCGCGTTCGGCACCAGCACCAGGCACAGGAACAGCACGGCGAAACGGCCCGACCAGCCCTCCGTGAGCTGCAGGAAGGAGACCCGCGCCGTCCCGCCGTGCCACACCAGTGACACGGCCACCAGCGCCGCCCCGCCCCCGACGAGCACCGCCGCACCGGCCCCCGCGGACCGCGCCGCAATGCCCAGGCGGGCGTGGGAACCCGGCCCGCGGACGAAGCTCCGCAGCCCGGACGGCAGCAGCTTCAGCACACCGTCGAACGCCCGGCGCGGATGCCCGTACGCCGTCCACACCCCGGCCCCCGCCATCACCATGACGAGCAACGGCAGGCACAGCATGGCCCGCCCCCACGAGGGCCGCAGCTCCCCGCCCGAGGCGTACAGTGCCGCGGCCGCGCCGACGCCGAGATAGCCGAGGACCACGCCCGCCCAGGCCGTACGGCCGGACAGCAGCGGCCCGTCCTCCTCGCCGCCGTACACCACGTCCCGCGCCGCCCGGTGCACCAGCAGCACCGGCACCGCGAAGAGCAGCAGCGGAGTGACCCCCACCGGGGCGGGGACACCGGAGAGCGTGCCGGTGCGGAGCAGTTCGGTGCCGTGCGCCAGCAGCCACAGTGCGGCGGCGACGTGCAGCGCACCGCCGGGCCCGCTGTCCGGGTACGGCGAACTGATCCAGAACACCATCACCAGCACGGTGATCGCCCCGAGCCCCAGCCCGGCGGCCACCGCACCGCCCGCCACGCCGGCGCCCAGCCCGGGCGATCGGTCCTGCATCCTGGCCCGGATCCGGGCACGCAGGTACGGCAACGGAGCTCGGCGAGCAGTCGTCTGGATCACGACCGCCATGCTCCCAACGACACGCGCTTTATCGCCGTAATAGGCAAACCGCCGAAGTGTCGCTCAATATACGTTTATGTACTTTTTCGTACGAAAGGGCGCCCCGTGACGTCGACCCCTGCGAGCCCGCCGGCGCTCGAGCTGACGCCCGCTCAGGCCTTCGACGCGCTGTACGCGTTCTGCGCTCCCGCCCTCGTACGGCAGACGTTCCTGCTCACCGGGCGGCGCGAACTGGCGCGCGAGTCGGTCGAGCGGGCCTTCCAACTCGCCTGGCAGCGCTGGCCCGAGGTGGCCGTGGACCGAGATCCGGCGGGATGGGTGCGGGCGACGGCGTACGAGTACGCGCTCTCGCCCTGGCACCGGTTCCGCCCGTGCCTGCGGCGCCCCGAGCCGCCGCTGGTCGACCGGCGCGACCGCGAGCTGATGAACGTACTCATGGAACTCCCGCCGTCGTACCGCCGGGCGCTGCTGCTCTACGACGGTGTCGGCCTCGATCTGCCGGAGACGGCGGCCGAGGCGGAGGCGAGCACTCCGGCGGCGGCGCACCGGCTGCTGCACGCGCGCGAGGCGATCGCCGCCCGTCTGCCGGAGCTTGCCGACCCGGCCGAGTTGAACCGCCGTCTGGTCGAACTGGCCTCCACGGAGCGGCGGCCCGCCCCCCGGCCACCGACGGTACGCAGCCGCGGCGAACGCAGCGCCCGCTTCTGGACGCGGGCCGCCATCGCCTTCACAACGGCCCTGATCGGCACGACGGCCCTGGCCCTGCGAACGGCCCCCACACACTACGAGCCCCCGGTACCGCCGGGCGCGATCGTGGAAGGGGTCCCACCCCGGGTGGCCCGAGGCGCCCTGCCGGCCCCCCAGGCCCAACTCCGAGCAAAACTACGGTCGGAGACGGCCCACGGCCCGGAGAGACTCGTACCGCTGCAGCAATAGCTGACCCGGCCCCGCGGGCAGTCGTGCCGCTGGGGCGGCACCCGTCCCAAAGAGAGGCGGCACCCGCCCAGCGCGGGCAAGCGAAACACCGGTGGGCCCGCCCCCACCCAGGGGAACGGGCCCACCAACGCTCAGCTAGGAAACCGCTCAGCCGGCCAGGATCTCCCGCGCCAGCTTCGCCGTCTCGGTCGGCGTCTTGCCGACCTTCACACCGGCGGCCTCAAGGGCCTCCTTCTTCGCGGCAGCCGTGCCGGACGACCCGGAGACGATGGCACCCGCGTGGCCCATGGTCTTGCCCTCGGGCGCGGTGAAGCCCGCGACGTAGCCGACGACCGGCTTGGTCACGTTCTCCTTGATGAACGCGGCCGCGCGCTCCTCGGCGTCGCCACCGATCTCACCGATCATCACGATCAGGTCGGTGTCGGGGTCGGCCTCGAACGCGGCGAGCGCGTCGATGTGGGTGGTGCCGATGACCGGGTCGCCACCGATGCCGACGGCGGAGGAGAAGCCGATGTCACGCAGCTCGTACATCATCTGGTACGTCAGCGTGCCGGACTTCGAGACCAGGCCGATGCGGCCCGGCTTGGTGATGTCGCCCGGGATGATGCCGGCGTTCGACTGGCCCGGGGTGATGAGACCGGGGCAGTTCGGGCCGATGATCCGGGTCTTGTTGCCCTTGGACACGGCGTACGCGTAGAACGCGGCCGAGTCGTGGACCGCGATGCCCTCGGTGATGACGACCGCGAGGGGAATCTCGGCGTCGATCGCCTCGACCACGGCGGCCTTGGCGAAGGCCGGCGGTACGAAGAGGACGGACACGTTCGCGCCCGTCTTCTCGATCGCCTCGGCGACGGTGCCGAAGACCGGGATCTCGGTGCCGTCCACGTCAACGGTCGTGCCCGCCTTGCGCGGGTTCACGCCACCGACGATGTTCGTGCCGTCGGCGAGCATGAGCTTGGTGTGCTTCATGCCCGTGGAGCCGGTCATGCCCTGGACGATGACCTTGCTGTCCTTGTTGAGGAAGATAGCCATGGCTGTTGTCCTCGTCCCTTACTTCGCAGCCGCGAGCTCGGCGGCCTTGTCGGCCGCGCCGTCCATGGTGTCCACGCGCTGGACCAGCGGGTGGTTGGCGTCGGAGAGGATCTTGCGACCCAGCTCGGCGTTGTTGCCGTCCAGACGGACGACGAGGGGCTTGGTGACTTCCTCGCCCTTGTCCTCCAGGAGCTTCAGCGCCTGGACGATGCCGTTGGCGACCTCGTCGCACGCGGTGATGCCGCCGAAGACGTTGACGAAGACGGACTTGACGTCCGGGTCGCCGAGGATGATCTCCAGGCCGTTCGCCATGACGGCCGCGGAGGCGCCGCCGCCGATGTCGAGGAAGTTGGCGGGCTTGACGCCGCCGTGGTTCTCACCGGCGTACGCGACGACGTCCAGGGTGCTCATGACGAGACCCGCGCCGTTGCCGATGATGCCGACCTCGCCGTCGAGCTTGACGTAGTTGAGGTTCTTCTCCTTGGCGGCGGCCTCGAGCGGGTTGGCCGCGTCCTTGTCCTGGAGGGCCTCGTGCTCCGGCTGGCGGAACTCGGCGTTCTCGTCCAGCGAGACCTTGCCGTCCAGGGCGATGACGTCACCGGAGGCGACCTTCGCCAGCGGGTTGACCTCGACCAGGAGGGCGTCCTCCTTGATGAAGGTGTCCCACAGCTTGACGAGGACGTTCACGACCTTGTCGGCGACCTCGGCCGGGAACTTGGCGGCCGCGACGATCTCGCGGGCCTTCTCCTCGGTCACACCCTCGTTGGCGTCGATCGGCGTCTTAGCGACGGCGTCGGGGCGGGTGGCCGCCACCTCCTCGATCTCCATGCCGCCCTCGACGGACGCGATGGAGAGGAAGGTGCGGTTGGCACGGTCGAGGAGGAAGGAGACGTAGTACTCCTCCACGATCTCGGGCGCCGTCTCGGCGATCATCACCTTGTGGACCGTGTGGCCCTTGATGTCCATGCCGAGGATGTTGGTCGCGTGCTCGACCGCCTCGTCCGGGGTGGCGGCGAGCTTCACGCCACCGGCCTTGCCACGGCCGCCGACCTTCACCTGGGCCTTGACGACAGACTTGCCACCGAGACGCTCGGTGGCTGCGCGGGCCGCCTCAGGCGTGTCGATGACTTCACCGGCCAGCACCGGTACATCGTGCTTGGCGAAGAGGTCCCTCGCCTGGTACTCGAACAGGTCCACGCGCTTCCGTCCCTATCAGTGATCTCGCGGTTCGTTGGATGCGTGGGCGTGCCGCGAAGGGCAACGTGACGTCCGCTAGTCACAGGGGAGGCGCACACGGTGTCCGAGCGCGCGGCATGTCCGTCTCGCAGGTTATCGCTGCTTGCGGAGGGCCCCTAAATCGAGGGTCACACCTGAGCGGTGATACCTGTCACATGATGCCGCGCTCACTGGCACGGCGTGCCGGATGTGAGGGACGGGCCCGGTTCGCAAGGGCGTACGGGGCGCGTACGGGGAAGGGCCTCACCGGGCTGGGGTTGACCCGGTGAGGCCCCTGTTCAGCCCCGAAGGGGGCTCGGAGCAGTTGATCCCCACCCCAATGGGGATCACCTGGCTCCATCCGCGGGGTTCGGGCCGGCCGGTCCGACGGCTTTCGGCCGTCCGGGTCCCTGGGTCCGCGGAGTCGGTCGGGCGTCAGACGCCGTGGTGCACGTTCTGCACGTATCCGGGCGTGATCGACTCGGTGACGCCCTGGACGCCGGTGACGGCGTGTCCGGCGAGCGGGCCGCCGGTGGACCGGACGGTGTCGGTCAGGTCGCCGGTGAAGGGCGCGACCTGGCCCACGACGCCGTGGGCCAAGGGGCCCGCATCCCCGACGACGCCGTACGCGAAGGGCGTGACATCGCCCGCGACGCCGTACGCGAGGGTCGTCGCGCTGCCGCCGACACCCTGGACCACCGGCTCGACGAGGCCGACAACGGGCCGGGCGGCCCCGGTGACACCCTGCGCGAACTGCGGCACCTGCCCGGCGACGCCGTACCCCAGGCCGGTCACATGACCGGCCACGCCGTACACGAGCGGCGCCGCGTCGTCGGCGACACCCTGGACCACCGGCTCGACGGCGCCGACAACGGGCCGGGCAGCCCCGGTGACACCCTCCGCGAACTGCGGCACCTGCCCGGCGACGCCGTACCCCAGACCGGTCACATGACCGGCCACGCCGTACACGAGCGGCGCCGCGTCGTCGGCGACACCCTGGACCACCGGCTCGACGGCGCCGACAACGGGCCGGGC
>NZ_JBSFDG010000004.1:0-189110 GCF_053593775.1 Streptomyces sp. NPDC002092 | reverse complement strand
CAGCCCCGGTGACACCCTCCGCGAACTGCGGCACCTGCCCGGCGACGCCGTACCCCAGACCGGTCACATGACCGGCCACGCCGTACACGAGCGGCGCCGTGTCGTCGGCGATCCCACCGGCGAACGGCCGGACGTCGCCCGTGACGCCGTACGCCAGCCCGCCCGCGTCCGCCACGGCCTGCCCGGCGACCGGCAGTACGCCGTCCACGGCGGTGTGCACGACCGGCGGCAGCACGGCGCCCGTCGCGTCGTCGCTCACCTGACCGACCAGGCCGGTGGCGTACGACGGCACGTCCGCGACGACACCACGGGCGACCGGCGCCACGCCGTACACGGCGCCACCGGCGACGGCTCGCACATCGGACACCGCGCCGCCGGCGACGGGCGTCACACCCTGGGCGACACCTCCCGCCACCGGCTGCACGCCCTCCACGGCGCCCGCGGCGACCGGCTGGACGCCCCGCACCGTGTGGGAGACCACCGGCTGCACGCCCTCGACGACCCCGTCCGCGACCGGCTGGACGTCGGCCACCATGCCGTACGCCAGCGCCGTCGCGGTGCCGACGGCGTGACCGGCGGTCCGCCCGCCCCCGGTCACGGCGCCGCCCGCGACAGGCAGCACACCGTGCACCGCGCCGGTGGCGACCGGTGCCAGGCCGTCCACGGCGCCGGTGGCGACCGGCAGCACGCCGCTCACTGCGCCCGTGGCCAACGGCGTCACCCCGTCCACGGCGTGGGTGACGGTGGGCGCGACCCCGCCGACGGTCTGCCGGGCGACCGGGACGACGCCCGCCACCGCCTGGCCGGCGACCGGCGTCACGCCCTGCACGGCGTGGCCGGCGAGGGGCGGCACGGCGGCCGCGGCCGTCTCCGCGACGACCGGGGTGACCGTGCCGGGAACGTTCTTCACGGTGCCGACGACCTTCTGCTCGACCCCGCCGACCGTGCCCGTGACATGGCCGGGAACCGCGGCCACGGCAGACTGGGCGGCGCCGGCCACGGCACCGGTTTCGCCCTGCGCGAGAGCCGTCACGCCCGCGGCACGGCCCTGGGCGCCCGCCGGGGTGCGGCTCGCGCCCGCGAGGGCCTGCTCCGCCTTCGTCCCTACGACGCCCGCCTCGCCCAGCGCAAGCGCCGTCACGCCCGCGGCGCGCCCCTGGACACCCACCGCGGTGCGGCCCGCGCCCGCGATGGTCTGCTGCGCCTTCGTCCGTACGACGCCGTCGACGCCCTGCACCTGGGTGCGGGCCGCCGACTGCATGCCCTGGAGCTTCGTCTGGGCGGCTGCCAGCGCCTGCTCCAGCTCCGGTGCGAAGGCGGCGAGGGGGCCGAAGAGGTAGTCGACCTCGCCCTGTGGGGAGGAGGTCGTGTCGGTGACGGTGGTGGCGCCCTGGGTGGCCGCGGCCTTCGCCTCGGCCTGCGCGGCGCGGGCGGCCTTGGCGCCCTGGATGGCGGCGGCGCCCTTGACCTTGGAGGCCTTCTTGACCGCCTGCGGGGCGGACACCTCGGCGTCGACGTACCTGCGGGCCTGCTCGGCGGTGCCGCCGGGCGTCGTCTTCTCCGCGCCGGTGACCGTGGAGGTCGCCCTGGCCGCGGTGGAGCCGGCCGTCCCGGTGACGCCGGAGACGGTGTGCTGGACGCCGCTGACGACACCGTCGACCGTGCCGGTGACCGTGTCGGTCAGCGCGCCGAGGGTGCTGCCGGAGTCGACGGTCGCGTCGGTGGCCGGATCGGAGATGGGATCGGTGGTCGTGTCGGACACGGACAGGGAGGACGAGGGCAACTCGTCAGCGCTGGCGACGGCGGAACCGAGCGCCCATGCGCCGGTGACACCGGCGGCTATGACGATGGAGCGGCGGATGTTCTTGTTCATGCGTGCGTCAGATCCTTAGATCCCTGGAAGCTCCGCGCTCCTTGATCTCAGGGGAGATCCGGGGAGTTCCGGGGCTTCCTCGAAAGGCTTGGGGACAATTCCGGCGCCGCGTCCGGTCCTGGTCCGGGGAGTCGGGACCAGCGGAGTCGGCGGCTTGCGTCCGGAGAACGAAGGGGTGTCCGGACGGGCGGGCAGACCTGCTCCACCCCCGCGCGGCAGGTCCGTGGCGGGGGAAGGGCCTGCCCTAGCCGGGGAATACGGGAATGTCCCGGTGCCTGTCCCGGGTACCGGCCGCGGCGGCGCGAACGGCGGCGCCGGGCACGAGCCGCACGAGCGGCCGGTGGTTCAGGGCGACGGCGTGTGCGTCACCGTGCCTCGGGGTGCCGTTGTCGACCGCGGCCCGGTTGGCCGGAACACCGGCCGGGTCGCCGTCGGGGGTCTGGTGCGCCGGGGTGTACCCGGCACCGGCCCGTCGGCCGCTGCCCTGCACGGCGGTGGCGTCGCCCGCGGTCACGTCCACGACGAGGCGCGGCCTGTGCGCCGCACCGCTCGCGGCCGCTGTGGAGCGCCTGTCGTCGACGGGGCCTTCCGTCCCCGGATGCCCTGCGACACCCGGCTGCGGGGCCTGGGCGACGGGCGCGGGAAGTATGTGCCCCGGTGATGAAGGGAAGCCGGGCAGTTCGGGCAGGCCCGGCATCGACGGGGGCCCGGGCACCCCCGGCAGGGAGGACAACGGCGCCAACGGCGGTATCTGCCCGGCCACCCTGCCCAGCCCGGCGGTCACGGCCTCCACCGGACCACCGACCGGCTGCAGGACGCGATCACCCACGGAGCGGACGAGCTCACCGGTCAACGGAGCAAGGACCTGACCGGCTGCGCCCGGGGTCGCGGGAAGGGAGCCGGGATCCGGGGCGGGCTTGGGATCGGCCGGTGCCGGTGCTGGGACCGGTGCCGGTGCGGCGGGAGTCGTCGGCTTGGGCTTGTCCGAAGCGGACGGCTGGGGCTGCGGCGTGGCCGAAGTGCTCGTCAGTCGGCCGACCGTGGCGGCCGACTTGTTCGTGAGCCGGGTAGCCGTGGCGACCGCGTCGCTCGTCAACGACGCCCGGACGCCGTCCGCCGGAGCGGTCGGCAGGACCTCGGACGAGGAGGTGGCGGCCGGCGCCTGCTCCGCCGCGTGCGCCTGTTCCCCGCAGAGGAACCCCAGCGCGAACAGTCCGCCCACCAGCAGAACCACTTGCAGCGCACGCCGTCCGGCCGCCGTGCGCATCACGCGCAGAGCGGCACCGGGCAAGGCGGCTGGCCAGGTCAAGAGGGGGTGGTCCTCCCGTGCGGCGGAACGAGTTTCACGTAACGAGCCGTAACGAGCTACCAGTCGGCGCGACGCGGTGCGGTACGGACGAGGCGGCGCAACGGCGCGCCGCTGATGAGGCATCGATCCTCGCACGGCCCTCCCGAGGTTGCGCAAGCCCCCTGTTACCGATGGGTAGGCATGTCCGTTTTGCTGGGCGAAGTCGGGCGACGATGCATCGACAAATCGTCAGCGACCGTTCCCTGTCAGCCTGGTCGCGCTCTTTCCGGTCATGCCGTGTCGTGTCCGGTCATGCAGTGTCAGGTATGGGCAGCGGTCGCTTCTCGATGGCCGCCGCCATCACTTCGGGGAAGAGATCGGGCGTGCACGCGAACGCCGGTGCCCCCAGCGCGGAGAGCGCGGCCGCGTGCTCCCGGTCATAGGCCGGCGCCCCTTCGTCCGAGAGCGCAAGCAGCGTGACGAACTGCACTCCGGACGCCTTCATCGCGGCGACCCGCTTGAGCATCTCGTTCCGTATCCCGCCTTCGTAGAGATCGCTGATGAGCACGACCACCGTCTCGGCGGGCCGGGTGATCTGCGACTGGCAGTAGGCGAGTGCCCGGTTGATGTCCGTACCACCGCCCAGCTGCGTGCCGAACAGCACGTCCACCGGGTCGTCGAGCTGGTCGGTGAGGTCCACCACCGCCGTGTCGAAGACGACGAGTCGCGTGTTGATCGACCGCATGGACGCGAGCACCGCCCCGAACACGGACGCGTAGACCACGGATGCCGCCATCGACCCCGACTGGTCGATGCAGAGGACGACTTCCTTCGTCACGGACTGGGACGCCCTCCCGTAGCCGATGAGCCGCTCCGGCACGATCGTCCGGTACTCGGGCAGGTAGTGCTTGAGGTTGGCCGCGATGGTGCGGTTCCAGTCGATGTCGTGATGGCGCGGCCGGTTGATCCGGGCGCTGCGGTCGAGGGCTCCGGTGAGGGTGGCCCGAGTACGGGCGGCGAGCCGCTTCTCCAGGTCCTCGACGACCTTGCGCACCACGGCCCGCGCCGTCTCCTTGGTCGTCTCCGGCATCGCCTTGTTGAGCGAGAGCAGGGTGCCGACGAGGTGGACGTCGGCCTCCACTGCCTCCAGCATCTCCGGCTCGAGCAGCAGCGCGGACAGCCCGAGCCGGTCGATGGCGTCGCGCTGCATGACCTGGACGACGGAGGAGGGAAAGTACGTCCGGATGTCCCCGAGCCAGCGCGCCACCGACGGCGCCGACGCCCCGAGTCCCGCCGACCGGTCCCGCACCGCCTGCCCTTGCTTGTCGCCCTTCCCGTAGAGCGCGGCCAACGCCCCGTCCATCGCGCTGTCCCGCCCCGACAGAGTGCATCCCGTGCCGTCGGCGGCGTCGCCCCCGAGCACCAGCCGCCAGCGTCGCAGTCGCTCCTGCGCCGGGGCTGCCGGGTCCATCGCCTCCGCCGTCATCGGCACACCCCCGTGCAAGGCCGGTCCCAGAGCGGCATCACGGCGACGGCGACCGTCGGACGGTCCTTCGCCCCGCCCCCGTACCTGCTGCGATTCCCGTTGCCGTTCCTGTTCCTGCCGACGGCCGTTGCGCCGGCGTCCTCCTGGGCTTCCGTCAGTCCGTCCTTCGTCATCCCGTCACCCCCGCAAGATCGTTGTCGATGTCCGTTTCCACTCCGCTCGGGCCGCTCGGTCCGTCCAGGCCCAGCAGCAGCCGGACCACCGGCAGCACGGCGTCCGCGCGCCCGGGGTCGAGGTCGGCCGCGAAGCCCGGTATGCCGGAGCCGGCGGCCGTGACGCTCCCCCGCTCCCCCGGTCCGCGCCGGACGAGCTCGCCCAGCGTCCGGCGCACCCCCGGCTCGTACGCCGAGAACGTCCGCCGCAGCAGGGGCAGTACGTCCGTGAACGCCTCCGCCGGCACCCCGGTCAGCCAGGAGTCGACCAGCCCCAGCAGCCGCTCGTCGTGCACGAGGAGCATTCCGCCGCCGGACCCTCCGCCGACGAACCCCTCGATCCAAGCGGCGGCATCCCCCGGCGGAGTCCCAGGCGACAGCACGAGGCCCATGAGCCGCGCCGCCTCGTCCTGCCCCAACTCCCCCTCGTCCAGCAACAGCCGTACGGCCCGCCCCCGGACCACACCGGGCACGGTGTCCCGGACGGACAGCACGCGCAGAACCGAGTGCCAGCGGCCCCGCAGGTCGCGGTGGTCCGGCGCGGGCGCGTCGCCCAGCAGCCCCACCGCCCCGTGCACCGCGTCGACATGGCGCCGCATCTCCTCGGCGGCGTCCGCGTCCAGGGCCGCGCAGGCCGGGGGGAGGCCGACGAATATCCGCTCGGCGAGGCCCGCGGCGACCCCGGCGAGCGCTCCTGTGTCCGTGCCGCGTACATCGCCGTACCGGAGGGAGCGGACCAGGGCGGGCAGGGCCTGCGCGAGGTGGCCGACGTCCGTGTCGAGTGCGGCCCGGTCGGCCAGGACCTGCATCACCACCGGTAGCGCTCGGGGGAGTTCGGCCAACAGACAGCGCTCGGCCAGTCCGGTGACATCGGCCAGGGCCTGTGCGGCGACGGCGTCCGCCTCCGCCTTGGCCGTCGCGGCGGCGAGCACCGTCGTGCCCCACACCCCGGCCTCCGCCACCCTCACGGCCAGCTCCGGTTCCCAGCGCAGCCGCCATGTCTCCCGGAACGTGCCCGTGCTCCCCCGCGAAGCCACCGGTTCGCCCCACGCCACGCCCAGCAACCGCAGTCGGTGCAGCAGCCTGCTGCGGCCCGCGTCGGTCTCCTTGCGCAGGTCGAGCTCCAACTCCCGCTCCAGCGCCTCCGGTTTGAGCCGCAGTCGTCGCTGGATCCGGTCCAGGTCCCGCTGCAACGGCACCGCCGGCGCCGCACGCGGCACCTCCCCCAGCACATCCCCCACGACCAACCGGTCGTGCACCAGCGCCAGCGGCACATCCGAGCCCTCGCACATCACCGCGCGCACGGCATCGGTCGTCTCGCCCAGCCCCGGCAACGGGCGGCCCCGCATCGCGGCAAGCGTCTCCGCCAGCCGCACCGCCTCGATGACATGCGCCGAGGAGACGATCCGGTCCTCGCCCCGCAGCAGCCCGGCCACCCTGGTCATCCACCGCTCGACCGGCCGGTCCCGGGCGGCGAACAGATGCCCGTACCAGCCCGGCGATTCGATGCCCGCCCCGTACCCGCTGACCCGCGACAGTCTCCTGTACGTCCAAGGCACCCATGTCATGTCCGTCTTGACCTTGGGCAGCCCCTTCACCAGCGCCCGGTCGGCGGCGACGGCCGTCTTCTGCCGCAGCGCGGGCACATGCCAGGCCCCGCACACGACAGCCACCGCGTCCCCGAACTCCCGCTGCGCTGCCCGCACCTGGAGTCGCATGTACGCCTCCCGTACGAGATCCCGGTCATGGCCCCCGCTGCCGTACGCCTCCCGCAACGCCCCCATGGCCTCTTCGAGCACCAGGAACGGCGCGAACGCGTCCCCCTCTCCCACCCCCCGGTGCTCGACGACGTCCTCCCACCACCGCTCCGGGTCGTCGTATCCGGCGGCTTCGGCGAGCACGGCGAGCGGGTCGATACGGACGTCGGTCTCCACGGCCGACCTGTCGGCAGAGGGCCGACCACCGGAATCAGTACCGGAATCGGCGTCGGCACGGCTGTCGGTATCCGGGGTGACATCGGCGCCGGCCCCGGTCTCGGCATCGGCCTCGGCCTTGGCGTTCGATCCGGCCGTAGCGTCGGCTCGTGTGTCGGCCCCCGCGCCGGGGCCGGCGTCTGGCCTGTCCCCGAACGCTGCCACAGGACCGGTACGGGAGTTGGCTTGCGATCCGGCTCCGGGCTCTGCCCCGGCGTCGGCCCCGCGCTCGGCCCCGTCGCCGCCCACGCCCCCGCGCCCGGCGTCGGCATCGGACGCACCGCCCCCGGCCGTATCGACGCCGCCCTCGCGTCCGTCACCCGCGCCCCCGCCGGATTCGCCCTCCGTGTCCTTGCTCCACGCCAGGGTGTGGGTGGCCGGCAAGTCGATGAAGCGGGCCGGTACGTCGTGCTCCAGGGCCCACCGGATCGCGACCCACTCCGGGGAGAACTCGGCGAGCGGCCAGAACGCCGAGCGGCCGGGCTCGTCCACCGCGTGGGCGAGGAGTGCGACCGGCGGCCGCATGTCCTCCTCGGCGGCGAGCGGGATCAGTACGTCGGCCTCGGGCGGCCCCTCGATCAGCACGGCCCGGGGCCGGGCAGCGTCCAGCGCCGCCCGTACCGCTCGTGCCGAGCCGGGTCCGTGGTGTCGTACGCCGAGCAGGAGCGGCCCACCACCGGCCGCGCCGCTCCCGCCCCTCACCGTCCCTGTCACGCCGTCCCCCTCGTCGTCCTGGTCATCGCGCCCCTCGAATGCGGCCGCCGAATGCCTTCCGGGCGCCCTCCAGGCCGCTGCCGTCCCCGCCGTTCACGCCGTCCTCGTGCGCCCTGCACACCGATCCGCCCGATCCCTGGCCCCCGCCCGGTCCCTTGTTCCCGCTGTTTCCGCCGCTCCCGCCCGACCGGCCCCACCCCAGGTCGTTCACGCGCTCACCTCACGGCAGGCCCGGTAGAAGTCCTTCCAGCCGTCGCGCTCACGGACGACCGCCTCCAGGTACTCCTGCCAGATGACGCGGTCGGCCGCCGGGTCGCGGACGACGGCGCCGAGGATGCCCGCGGCGACGTCACCGGCCCGCAGCACGCCGTCACCGAAGTGGGAGGCCAGGGCGAGTCCGCTGGCGACCACCGAGATCGCCTCCGCCGTCGACAGCGTGCCGCTCGGCGACTTGAGCTTCGTACGCCCGTCGGAGGTGACCCCGTCGCGCAGCTCGCGGAAGACGGTCACGACCCGGCGGATCTCGTCGACGCCGTCGGGCACGGCCGGCAGGTCGAGCGAGCGGCCGATCTGGTCGACGCGGCGCGAGACGATGTCGACCTCGGCCTCGACGCTCTCCGGCAGCGGCAGCACCACCGTGTTGAAGCGGCGGCGCAGGGCGCTGGAGAGGTCGTTGACCCCGCGGTCCCGGTCGTTGGCCGTGGCGATCAGGTTGAAGCCGCGGACGGCCTGCACCTCCTGCCCCAACTCCGGTATCGGCAGCGTCTTCTCGGAGAGGATCGTGATGAGCGTGTCCTGGACGTCGGCGGGGATACGGGTCAGCTCCTCCACCCGTGCCGTCATCCCCTCCGCCATCGCCCGCATGACGGGGCTGGGCACCAGGGCGGCCCGGCTCGGGCCGTTCGCCAGCAGCTGCGCGTAGTTCCAGCCGTAGCGGATCGCCTCTTCCGGCGTGCCCGCCGTGCCCTGCACGAGCAGCGTCGAGTCGCCGCTGACCGCCGCGGCCAGGTGCTCGGACACCCAGGTCTTCGCGGTGCCGGGCACGCCGAGCAGGAGCAGGGCGCGGTCGGTGGCGAGCGTGGTGACGGCGACCTCGACGATGCGGCGCGGGCCCACGTACTTCGGTGTGATCACCGTGCCGTCCGGCAGGGTGCCGCCGAGCAGGTACGTCGCCACCGCCCATGGCGACAGCTTCCAGCGGGCCGGGCGCGGGCGGTCGTCCTGCGCGGCCAGCGCGGCGAGTTCACCGGCGAAGGCGTCCTCGGCGTGCGGCCGCAACGCCTCTGCCGGCTCTTTCGCGGGTACTTCGGCTGCTTCGACGATCGTCGGTTCCACGGACACAGACATGGCTGAGGCCCCCTCCAGCTCGGCCGGTTCGGATCTGGCATCCACGTTGCACTACGCCACTGACAATCCTTTCTGACCTGCGGAAACTCCTGTGCCAGGGCGCTCGCAGGACCGATTGTCAGTGGCGGGATCTACCTTCGATGGCATGACTCAGCAGGGGGTGCGCTGGAGCGCGGATCAGGTGCTGGCGCTGGCGCCTGACGCCGCGTCACGCAAAGCGGGCAGCAAACTCGGCGCGGCGGGGCCGTGGTCCGAGGCGGGGAGTTCCGACGAGGGGACGGTGTGGGGGCAGTGCAAGGGCAGCGGCAGCAAGCCGTATCAGACGGTCGTGGACATCGCGGATGCGGCGGGCCCCGCGTACAAGTGCAGTTGCCCGAGCCGCAAGTTCCCGTGCAAGCACGCGCTCGGGCTGCTGCTGCTCTGGGCGGGCGGGGACGGTGCGGTGCCGGCGGGGCAGGTGCCGGACTGGGCGGAGCAGTGGATAGCGGGGAGAAGGCAGCGCGCCGAGCAGAAGCGGACGGCGGGTGCGTCCGCTTCACCGTCCGGGTCCGGTGATCCGGAGGCCGCGCGGCGCCGGGCGGAGCGCAGGGCCGAGCGGATCACCGCGGGTGCGACCGAGTTGGAGCAGCGCCTGGCGGATCTGCTGCGCGGCGGCCTGGCGAGCGCGGAGCAGGCGGGGTACGGGCTGTGGGAGGAGACCGCGGCCCGCATGGTCGACGCCCAGGCCCCTGGACTGGCCGCGCGGGTGCGGGAGTTGGGGGCGATCCCGTCGTCCGGGCCGGGCTGGCCGGTGCGCCTGCTGGAGGAATGCGCGCTGCTCCATCTCCTCGACCAGGGCTGGCTGCACCGCGAACAGCTCCCGGACGGCCTGGCGGCCACGGTGCGTTCACGGATCGGTCTGCCCGGCACGGCGGACGGCCCGCCGCTGCGCGACCGCTGGCTGGTCCTCGCCCGGTACGACACCGCGGACGCACGCCTCACGACCCGCAGAATCTGGCTGCACGGCACGGACTCGGACCGCACCGCGCTCCTCCTCTCCTACGGCGCCGCTGGGCGCGCCCCGGAGTTGGCGCTGCCCGTCGGGCTGACCCTGGACGCCGAGGTGTCCTCCTATCCGGGTGCCGGGCAGCTACGGGCGGCCCTGGGCGAACAGTTCGCACCACCGGCCCCGTCGGTGACACGGCCGCCGGGAGTGACGGCGGCCCAGGCAGCCGCCCGCTACGGCGAGGCGCTGCGGGACGACCCCTGGCTGGACTCCGTCCCGGTCACGCTGGACCGGGTCATACCGGTCCCGGACGGCGACTCCTGGCAGCTGGCGGACGCCGACGCGGACGCTGCGCTGCCACTGACTCCCACTGCCCGTACCCGCCCCGGCCTCTGGCGGCTGGTCGCCCTCTCGGGCGGCGCCCCGGTCAAGGTCTTCGGGGAGTGCGGCCACCGAGGCTTCACTCCGCTGACGGCGTGGCCACAGGGGGCGGGAGAGACGGTGCGGCTGTGCTGACCCAACAGTCCGGGGACCGCCGTACGACGCCCACAGGGGGCGGGCCCTCACGGAAAGGAACCGCATGAACAGGACGTCCACGCCGGTGGATGCGCCCGCCTCGGGCGCCTGGGAGGAACTCGTCACGGCGGCACTGCTCGGGACGGAGCGGCGCACCCCGCCGGGCGGAGCGCCGGGGCGGGAGGCGCCGGCGGCACTGCTGGACGCGGCGGCTGCGGAGACCGTTCGGCGGCGGGCCGGGCTGCGGGCGGCGCGGGCGGCCGCACGGCCCGAGCCGGCTGCCGAGGACCCACGGCCCGCGCTGCCCCCCGCGGCGGCCCGCAGGCTCGCGCTGATGCTGGCCGACCGGCCGGGCACGGGCGGTGGCGGCCGTAGGGGCACGGCACCGGACCTCATGGAGCTGCTGCCGCAGTGGCTCGCGGCGGCGAACGCCCGCGGTTTCGCGGCACCCCCTCAGGCGCTGCCCGCGCTGCTGGACGCGGCCCGGGGGCGTACGGATCTGCGGTCGGCGGCGCTGGCGTTCGCAGGGCCGCGCGCCGTGTGGCTCGCCCGGCTGAACCCCGACTGGCGGTTCGCCCTGCGTGCGACCCCGGGTGGGGGCGCCGCCCTGCCGCGCCCCGAGGACACGGAGCGGACTCGGCGCCTGTGGGAGGAAGGCCTGTTCGCCGAGCGGGTCGCGCTTCTGTCCGCCATACGCGCCCGCGAGCCCGCCGCCGCCCGCGAACTGCTCGCCACGACCTGGTCGACGGAACGGGCCGAGGACCGACTGATGTTCCTCGACTCGCTGCGCACGGGACTCGGCCCCGAGGACGAGCCGTTTCTGGAACAGGCGCTGGCCGATCGCAGTCGCAACGTGCGGGCGACGGCAGCAGAGTTGCTCTCCGCACTGCCGGGTTCGGCGCTCGCCGCGCGGATGGCCCTCAGGGCCGCGGCCTGCGTGGCCGTCGACCACACGGGCGACTCACCGATCATCACCGTTGAGGCTCCGCACGAGTGCGACGCGAGCATGGAGCGCGACGGTGTCGTGACCAAGGCTCCGGCAGGACGGGGTGAACGATCATGGTGGTTCGGGCAGTTGGTGGAGGCGACACCGCTCGAGACCTGGTCCACGCGCCTGGGCGGGCGTACGCCGGGGCAGATCGTGGCACTGCCGGTGACGGACGACTGGCAGAGCGAACTGCACGCGGCCTGGTGCCGGGCCGCCGTGCGGCAGCGGGACCCCGAGTGGGCCCGTGCGCTCCTCGGAAATCCGTCCGCCCCGGAGGCCGGCGGTCCGGGCGCGGTGTCGCTGGCCGAGCGCGCCAAGCTGCTCGGCACGCTGGGCGCAGCCGAACGGGGCGACTGGGTGGCCGATTTCATCGCGGCACACGGCCTGTCCGAGGCATTTCAGCTGCTCGGGGTGTGCGCGGTGCCCTGGTCCGCGCCGCTCGGGCGGGCCGTGGTGGACGCACTCAACATCGCGCGGGACGCGGGGAGTTATCCATGGAGCTTCAGCGGAGTGATGGGCCTGGCCGAACGCTGCCTCGACCCGTCCGAAGCGAGCCGCCTCGACGGCCTGCTGGCGATACCGGACGAGACGGAGGACGCGTCACCCGGGGCGGGCGGCTATTGGGCGGAGGCGTTCCAGCGCCTGGTCACGACCCTGCGGTTGCGGGCGGCGATGGCGGAGGAGCTGAGGTCGTAGGGCCTGTCCGTTGCGGCGCTCTCCGGCACTGCTTCGGCGCCGGTCAGCGCATTTCAGCCCGTCGCGGGGGTCCCCCCGCTCGAGCGAAGCCGAGAGTGGGGGAGTTTGAGGACGAGGCCGTTCAGGCCGAAAGGGGGTCTGGGGGCCAAGCCCCCAGGGCCGGCCACCCCATCCCACCCGCACCAGACGACGGTCGCACCGGCGGAGGCCTAAGCCCCTGCCGGCTGCCTGACGTTGGCCCGGACCCAGTCCACGATCGACTGCGTCGTGGCCCCGGGCGTGAAGATCTCCGCGACGCCCTGCTCCTTCAGCGGAGCGATGTCCGCCTCGGGGATGATCCCGCCGCCGAAGACCAGGATGTCCTCAGCCTCCCGCTCCTTGAGCAGCTTGATCACCGCGGCGAAGAGCGTGTTGTGGGCACCGGAGAGGATCGACAGCCCGATCGCGTCGGCGTCCTCCTGGATCGCGGTGTCGACGATCTGCTCGGGGGTCTGGTGGAGACCCGTGTAGATGACCTCCATGCCGGCGTCGCGCAACGCACGCGCGATCACCTTGGCCCCGCGATCGTGGCCGTCGAGCCCCGGCTTGGCCACCACCACGCGGATCGGACCGGCTGCCACACCCATCACTGCCTCCATGAAGCGACTGCATCCATCCCTACCGACAAGTACTGGGTACCCGAACCGGCCGGGAAAGTGAACGAACGTTATCGCCAGCATCCCGCAACCGGCAGTTTCGCGGTGAAGACAGAGGGGGAAATCACACAATGGGACACGTTCACCGCGCACCGTTCCGGCGGGAACACGCGCAAGGGGAGCCGCAAAGAGGTCGCCGCACCACCGCGCCGCAGGCCGCGCGCCGTGGCGATGCGGCGTGTCGACGACGCCGTGAAGGGCTGCCGACCGCCTTCCTCGCGGCCTCCCACGAGGGCACACGGGGGACAGAGGCGTCCTCCTGCGTGCCGACAGGAGGTCGGCCATGAAGGTCACGAGGGCGGCACTGCCCTTTCTCCCGCTCTGCCAGCGACTGGTACCGAGCAGGCTGGCGGGACTCTCCCTGGCCCTGCTGAAGGCGACCGCCCTGGAACTCGCGATCCTCGCGGGACATCTCCTCCTCTATCCCTCCGGCGTCACGCAGGAACGCCGAGGGTCATCGGTCCCGCTCCCGTCGGCGGACGGCGCCGCACAACTGCCGACCGAGACCAAGCCCCCGGTCGTCCTCCTGCACGGCTTCATCGACAACCGCTCGGTCTTCGTGCTGCTGCGCCGCAGCCTCGCCCAGCACGGCAGGCAGCAGATCGAGTCGCTCAACTACTCGCCGCTCACCTGCGACATCCGCACCGCGGCCGAGTTGCTGAGCCGGCACATAGAAGAAATCTGCGAGCGCACGGGCAGCAGGCAGGTCGACATCGTCGGACACAGCCTCGGCGGACTGATAGCGCGGTACTACGTGCAGCGACTGGGCGGTGACATCCGGGTCCGCACGCTGGTGACGCTCGGCACCCCGCACTCCGGCACCCGGGTGGTGCCGCTGGCGAACGCGCACCCGATCGTCCGCCAGATGCGCCCCGGCTCGGAGCTGCTCGAGGAGCTGACCCGGCCCGCGCCGGGCTGCCGCACGCACTTCGTGAGCTTCTGGAGCGACCTCGATCACCTGATGGACCCGCTGGAGACCGCCTGTATCGACCACCCCGACCTGCTGGTGCAGAACGTGAGGGTGAGCGGTATCGGACATCTCGCCCTGCCCGTGCACCCCGCCGTCGCGACCGGGATACGGCAGGCCCTCGACGACGAGCGGACAGGAGCAGAAGCCGCCGCGCACGCCGGCGGCCTGACTGTGGCCTGACCCCATCCCCTGCAGCCGCGTCCGTACAGCGCCGTCCTGCACAACCTGCCCACAGCCCTGGGACGGCGCCCGGACAGCATCCGCACGGCCATGCGACAGCCATTTGGCCTCGAACATTCTTCGAACACAGGGCCAAAGCCGTGCCCGTCGTCCCCCGAAACACGGCCGAATGCCCGTTTCCTGCGCGCACGAAACCTGTTGAAGATTGTCGAGCCCGTATACCGCCGGGTACAGTCACCGCACTGCTCTGCCAGCCCCTGTTGTCGAGGCGAAAGAGAAGTTGGTGAACGATCGTCACCCGTCGGGGACCATGACCCCGGCTCCGGCTTCCGACGCCGCCTCGGCGCACTACGCGTCCTACGGCACGCAGGAAGCCCAGTACGGCGACTTCACCACGTACGGCGACTACGGCTCCGATGGTTTTGCGACCGGCAGCCATGCCACCGCGACCTTCGCCGCAGACCCCCTGTTCGGCAGCCTCCCGGGCGAGAGCACGGGTTCGTACGACACCGGCCGCTGGGCCACGGGCGGCCACCAGACCCTGAACTACGACGCCTACGCGGCACAGCACCATGCCGCCTATGACACCGGCGTGTACGACACGAGCGTCTGGACCGCCGACCAGCAGCCGCTTCCCGTCATCCCGCCGCAGGCCACCGGGCACGATGTCTCAGGTCAGTGGGATGCGAACGCCTGGCTGCAGCCCGACCATCCGGGCGGCCACGCGGACCAGACCCAGCAGTGGGAATGGGGCACCCAGGCCTTCGACACCGGCGCATACGACGCCACGCAGTGGAACTCCGAGCGTCCCGAGGCCGACGACACGGCCGCGACCGCCGGGCCCGCCGGCGACTACGAGCAGCAGGCCGAGCACGGCTTCTACGAGGCTTCCGTCCCGGACGGCGGCCAGTCGGACGCCACCGGGGAGCTGCCCTCGGTGGCCCCGCTCCTCGACGAGCAGGAAGAGGTCACGTCGGCTCCGGCGTCGCGCGCGGGCTCCCGCAGCGGGGCCCGTTCCCGCCGTCGTGCGCCCGCCAAGCGGTCCGCGCTGCTGACCATCGCCGTGCCCTCGGCGTGTGTGATGGGCGTGGCCGGTATCGCCGCCGCCTCCGTGGGCACGTTCACCGGCGACCAGGGCAGCTCGACGACCGCGTCGGACGCACATGCGGTGAAACCATCCGCCGCCAACAACAAGCTGGACACCCAGCTCCGGAGCCTCTCCGCCGGCGCCGACGACTTCGCCGACCGGGCCAGCCGTACGCAGGAGCGCATGGACCTCAAGGCCCAGCAGGAGGCCGAGCAGAAGAAGGCGGCAGCGGAGGCGGCCCGCAAGGAGCGGCTGCGCCCGAAGTACGTCCTTCCGGTGACGCAGAAGGGCCTCAGCGCCTACTTCGGCCAGGCCGGCATCAACTGGATGTCCGTGCACACCGGCATCGACTTCCCGGTCTCGTACGGCACTACGGTGATGGCCGCGACCGACGGCACCGTCCGCACCCAGTGGAACAGTGCGTACGGGAACATGATGATAGTGACCGCGAAGGACGGCACGGAGACGTGGTACTGCCACCTCTCCAGCTATCGCGTCGCCTCCGGCACGACGGTCAAGGCCGGCGACCCGATCGCGTACTCCGGGAACTCCGGCAACTCGACCGGGCCGCACCTGCACTTCGAGGTACGTCCGGGCGGGGGTTCAGCGATCGACCCGCTGCCGTGGCTGCGGAGTCATGGGCTGGACCCGACGTAGGAGAGCTGGGGGCCGCGCCCCCAGACCCCCCTTTTTTTTCGGCCTGAACGGCCTCGTCCTCAAACGCCGGACGGGCTGTAGGTGACCGGCAGTTACAGCTTCTCGACCGGTGCGTACCGCAGCAGCAGGCGCTTCGGCTTGGTGTCGCCGAAGTCGATCGTCGCCTCGGCGTTGCCGCCCGTGCCCTTCACCGCCACGACCGTACCGAGCCCGAACTGGTCGTGTGTGACCCGGTCGCCCACGGCCAGCGAGACCACCGGCTTCTCGGAGGCGCGGCTCGTGGCGAAGCCGGACGCGCCCGACGCCGACGAGCGCGAGCGGGAGGACGACAAGGAGGCAGCCAGGCCCGACGCCGGGCCGGAGGAGACCGGGGCGGTCGCGCCCGTCCGCTTCCAGTCGACGTGCTGTGCCGGGATCTCCTCCAGGAACCGGGAGGGCGGGTTGTACGACGGCTGCCCCCACGCGCTGCGCAGCGACGACCGGGTCAGATACAACCGCTCACGCGCGCGCGTGATGCCGACGTATGCGAGCCGCCGCTCCTCCTCCAGTTCCTTGGTCTGGCCGAGGGCGCGCATGTGCGGGAAGACGCCGTCCTCCATGCCGGTCAGGAAGACGACCGGGAACTCAAGGCCCTTGGCGGTGTGCAGGGTCATCAGGGTGATGACTCCGGAGCCGTCCTCGTCCTCGTCGGGGATCTGGTCGGAGTCGGCGACGAGCGCGACGCGTTCCAGGAAGTCGGCGAGTGAGCCGGACTCCTCGCCCTCACCGGACTCCTGCTCGAACTCCAGGGCCACGGCGGCGAGTTCCTGGAGGTTCTCGATGCGGGTCTCGTCCTGCGGGTCGGTGGAGGCCTGCAACTCGGCGAGGTAGCCGGTGCGTTCGAGGATCGCCTCCAGGACGGTCGCCGGGCCCGCGCCGGACTCGACGATCGTCCGGAGGTCCTCCATCAGTGTGTTGAACCGCTTGACGGCGTTGGCCGACCGCGCGGCCATGCCGTATGCCTCGTCGACGCGGCGCAGCGCCTGCGGGAAGCTGATCTTCTCCCGCTGGGCGAGGGCGTCGATCATCGCCTCCGCGCGGTCGCCGATGCCGCGCTTGGGAACGTTGAGGATGCGGCGCAGCGGCACCGAGTCCTCGGGGTTGGCCAGCACCCGCAGGTAGGCCAGGACGTCCCGGACCTCCTTGCGCTCGTAGAACCGGACACCGCCGACGACCTTGTAGGGCAGGCCGACGCGGATGAAGACCTCTTCGAAGACACGGGACTGGGCGTTGGTGCGGTAGAAGACGGCGACGTCTGAGGCCTTCGTCTGGCCGGCGTCCGTGAGACGGTCTATCTCGTCGGCGACGAACTGCGCCTCGTCGTGCTCCGTGTCGGCGACGTAGCCGGTGATGCGGGCGCCCGCGCCCGCGTTCGTCCACAGGTTCTTGGGGCGGCGGGACTCGTTGCGCTCGATGACCGCGTTGGCCGCGGAGAGGATCGTCTGGGTGGAGCGGTAGTTCTGCTCCAGCAGGATCGTCGTCGCGTCCGGGTAGTCCTCCTCGAACTGGAGGATGTTGCGGATCGTCGCACCGCGGAAGGCGTAGATCGACTGGTCGGCGTCGCCCACGACGCACAGTTCGGCGGGCTGGAGGTCGTACTCGTTCGGCGGTACGTCCTCATCGTGTGCCCCGGTGCCGACGAGTTCCCGTACGAGCGCGTACTGGGCGTGGTTGGTGTCCTGGTACTCGTCGACCAGGACATGCCGGAAGCGGCGGCGGTAGTGCTCGGCGACGTCCGGGAAGGCGCGCAGCAGGTTGACCGTCGTCATGATCAGGTCGTCGAAGTCGAGGGCGTTGGCCTCGCGCAGCCGCGACTGGTACATGGCGTAGGCCTGGGCGAGGGTCTTCTCGAAGCCGTCGGCGGCCTGGGCGGCGAAGTCCTCCTCGTCGATCAGCTCGTTCTTCAGGTTCGAGATCTTGGCGCTGAAGGACTTCGGCGGGTAGCGCTTGGGGTCCAGGTCCAGGTCTCGGCAGACCAGGGCCATCAGGCGCTTGCTGTCGGCCGCGTCGTAGATCGAGAAGGAGGAGGTGAAGCCGAGCTTCTTCGACTCCCGGCGCAGGATGCGCACGCACGCGCTGTGGAAGGTCATCACCCACATCGCGTTCGCGCGCGGGCCGACGAGCTGCTCGACGCGCTCCTTCATCTCGCCCGCGGCCTTGTTGGTGAAGGTGATCGCGAGGACCTGGCCCGGATGCACGTTCCGCTCGCCCAGGAGGTAGGCGATGCGGTGGGTGAGCACGCGGGTCTTGCCGGATCCGGCGCCGGCCACGATGAGCAGGGGGCTGCCGGAGTGGACGACGGCCGCTCGCTGGTTCTCGTTCAGCCCGTCCAGGAGCGCGGCCGGGTCGAGCGCCGGGCGGGGAGCGCCGTTGCGGTAGTAGGCCTCCCGGTCCGGTGGCACGTCGAACTTCCCGCCGAACAGATCGTCCGGAACCGGCTCCGGTCCGTGATCGTCCTCGGGCGGCGGCGGAGGTTCCTCCTCGTGCCCCCGGGGGGCCTGGAGGTTCGCCAGGAAGCTGTCGTCAAAGAGGCTGCTCATCGCTCTCCGAGTCTAGGGTGCCCCACTGACAGTCCGCCGCCGCCCTGAGCACATCGCCGGAATCCGCGGGCTCCCCTGGGCCTCCGCGGCCGCAGAATCCCTGGATTCTTCCAGACCTGGCCGCCAGGCGTCCTCTCGCCCTCCAGAACCGCTCCATCACGGAAGGTAACCGAACGGGTGGAGACATGGCTCGAAGCGAGTGGACGCCGCCACTGCGGCAGAAATACCCCCAAGACACCGCACATCCTCCCGGATTGACGACCGCGCGCGAACCCACTGACCGAAGGTCACGAAAATGTATCGGGCATATCGAACATCAACCTTCACAGGGGCCACACGAGTTGGCTACCGTTCCGGCAGGCCGCACGACCCCCACCGGCGAACGTCGCCGGGCCGCGCGGCCTCCGCCGAGTCCGGGGCGCCGCCGCGCATCCGGAGCCGGGGACCCACACCGACCTTGGGGTGAATCGGTCTCCTCCCTTTCGGGGCACGGACCGTAGGGCAACCCTTCCGAACCACCCGCCCGAACCCGACAGCTAACTCGGTAGGCGGAGCATGGAAGGAGTCGCCTCCCTTGGCGTCGCACCGCAAGTCGCGCCCCGCGGGTACGCGCGTAGCAGGCATACGCACCCCCGCCCTCGCCACGGCCGCCCTCACCTCGGTGGCCCTGCTGTCCCAGTCGGCGAACGCCGCCCCCGCCGCCGACGGCAAGCCCAGCCTCGAAGAGGTCGAGAAGAAGGTCGACGACCTCTACCGCCAGGCGGAGTCGGCCACCGAGAAGTACAACGCGGCCAAAGAGAAGACCACGAAGCAGCGCAGGAACGTCGACACCCTCCTCGACGACGTCGCCAAGCGCACGCAGAAGCTCAACGAGGAGCGGGACCGGCTCGGATCCTTCGCCGCGGCCCAGTACCGGACCGGAGCCGCCGCACCCGACACGGCGACTTTCCTGCTGGCGGACTCCCCGCAGGACTACTTCGACCAGACGCAGCTCATGGGGCGGCTGACCTCCCGTCAGAAGAGCGCGGTCGACGAGTACTTCACCGAGCAGTCCGCGACGATGAAGAAGCGTCAGGAGGCCTCCAAGAGCCTCGAGACGCTGACCGCGACACAGAGCGACCTGCAGACCGCCAAGTCCACGGTGCAGAAGAAGCTCTCCGATGCGCGCGAGCTGCTGTCGAAGCTGACCGCCCAGGAGAAGGCGCGGCTCGCGGCGATCCAGAAGCAGCAGGAGGAGGAGGCGGCCCGTAAGGCCGCTGAGCTGGCGAAGCAGCAGGCGGCGGCGGAGAAGGCCAAGGAAGAGGCCGCGGCCCAGGACGGCGGTTCCGCCTCGGGCTCGGGATCCACCTCCGCCGGCGACTCCTCGTACGCCACCAAGGCCGAGAAGGCGCTCGCCTTCGCCCGCGCGCAGATCGGCAAGCCGTACGTCTGGGGCGCCACCGGCCCCGGCTCCTATGACTGCTCCGGCCTCACCCAGGCCGCCTGGAAGGCGGCCGGCGTCTCCCTCCCGCGCACCACCTACGACCAGGTCAACGCCGGCACCACGGTCTCGCTGACCGACGCGCAGCCCGGCGACCTGATCTTCTTCTACGACGACATCAGCCACGTCGGGGTCTACATCGGCAACGGCATGATGATCCACGCCCCGAAGCCCGGCGCGTACGTCCGCGAGGAGTCGATCTACTACGGCGGCGAATCGATCATCCACAGCGTGGTGCGCCCCGCCTGAGGCACCAGGGGGCAGGTCACGCGCGCGTGCGGGGCAGTTTGTGATGCACGCGCGCGTGGCCCGCCCTCAACGCGCCCCGCACTCCTTAGCATCGGCCCCATGTCCGGCCCGACCTTCCTCCGTGCCTGGTGGGCGCAGCGTTCGCCGGCGGCCGGGGCCGCCGTCATGGCGACCGGCAGTGTGTCGCTCGGACTGCATCTGACGGGGTACGAGGTGCTGTCGCGAGTCGTCCTGGGGCTGTCCTGTGTCGCCTGGGCGGTACTTGCGGCGGGCTTCGGCGTCCGGCTGGTGCGGGAACCGGAGAGGTGGCGGGCGGAGGCGGGGACGCCGGGGGCGCTGACCGCCGTCGCGGCGACCACCGTCCTCGGCACCCGGTTCTCCGCCCTCGGACGGCAGACCCTCGCCGAGGCCCTGCTCGCGCTGGCGGCCGTGCTGTGGCCGCTGCTGCTGGTGCAGGTCGCACGGCACTGGCAGCGTCGCATGCCCGGCGCGGTGTTCCTGTGCAGCGTGGCCACGCAAGGGCTCGCTGTGCTCGGCGCCACGCTCGCCGAGGTCGAGGCGACGGCATGGCTCGCGCACGCGGCGCTCGTGCTGTTCTGGTTCGGACTCGTCCTCTACGGCTGTGTGCTCGCCCTCTTCGATCTGCGACAGGTGACGGAAGGGCTGGGCGACCAGTGGGTGGCGGGCGGCGCGCTAGCCATCTCGGCGCTCGCCGGATCGAGGCTCCTCGCGGCGGACAGCGCGCGTCTGTACCTGTGGGACGGCGACGACCGGGGTGTCCTGCGCGCCGTCACCGTGGCGCTGCTCGTGCTCGACCTGGCCTGGTACGCCGTACTGCTCGTCGCCGAAGCGGTCCGGCCGCGGCGCGGCTACGACGTGCGGCGCTGGGCGACCGTTTTCCCGCTGGGGATGACGGCGACGGCCGTGCTGTCCATCGCCGCCGTCCTCGACGCCCCGCGGCTGAAGCGGCCCGGGGAGGTGCTGCTGTGGATCGCGGTGGCGGCGTGGCTGGCCGTTGCCGCGGGGGCCGTCGCCGCGGCCCGCGCCGGCATCAGGTCCACAGCACCGCGATGAAGATGTTCGCCGTGGTGAGCAGGCCCACCAGCCCGAACAGGCTCTTGTCGATCTTCTCGTCGTCCCGCTTCACATAGACCAGGCCGAGGATCACGATCAGCAGGGCCAGCTTGATCCCGATCTTGATGGTGTTGACGTGATGGTCGTCGGCCTGGTTGAGGCCGACCAGGATCGCGCCGGTGACCAGCATCGTCAGCGCGCCGTGCAGCATCGCGGGGACGAAGCGGGCCTCGCCGCGGCCCATCGCCTTCATCTGGGTGAAGAAGCCGCCGAGGAGCGCGGCGATGCCGATGATGTGCAGGCCGACGAAGAGATGGATGAGTACGTCCATGAGGCCGGAGCTTAAACAGAGGCGCACGGGGCTCCGGACACCGCCCCGGCCTCATCGGTGGATCCTGCATATATGCGGCCCATAGCACTCCGCCACCCCCATGTGTCCCGGAACCGCCACATCGGTCAGCGCTCTGCGTGAAGTCGACGCTGTGAGTCCTGGATCACGGCCGCATACGGTCACCCGGCGATCCGCCCGGGGCACTTCCGCACATCGCGTTACCAGGCCGACACAGACAGGTTTAGCGTCCTCCACCAGGTGACCGGCTCCCCACCGCCGCCCGGGCCAGGGGCGGCAGCCGGCCACCACCGCCGAGAAGGTCCGGCGGCGGCCCGCTCCCCCTGTGCGGGCCGCCGCCGGACGCGTAAGCCGCCCCGGAACGGAGCGGTCGTACGAAAGGACGGGCAGCCCACGTGGCAGCGCACCGAAAACCCAGTCGGCGCTCGCTCAACGGCCGTCCGGCCCGGACGGCGTTCACGATCGCCGTGGCGGGCGCGGCGACCGCGACGGGCTTCGACGGGACCGGGCACGCCGAGCCGGAACTGACGCCGACGCAGGTCAGGGCGGAGGTGGACAGGCTGTACCAGGAGGCGGAGGTCGCCACCGAGAAGTACGACGGGACGAAGGAGCAGACGGACGCCGCCGAACGGCGGCTGTCGGCACTGCGGGACGAAGCGGCGCGCAAGACGGACCAACTCAACTCGGCGCGGGACGAGCTGGGTTCGATTGCGGCTGCGCAGTACCGGGACGGCGGTCTCGACCCGGCACTGCAACTCGCGCTGTCGGACGACCCCGACCGCTATCTCGAGGGCGCCGAGTTCGTCGACCGGGCGGGCACCCGGCAGGCGGCGGCTGTGGCGGACGTACGCGAACAGCTGCGGGAGATCGAGCAGTTGCGCGGGGCCGCCCGCGTCGAGCTGGCCGGACTCAGGTCGCGGCAGGCAGAGCTGAAGCGCGACGAGAAGACGATCACCGGGAAGCTGGATGCGGCGCGGCGCCTGGTGGCCCGGCTGTCGGCCGCCGAGCACGCTCGGCTCGGGGAGGGCACCGACCGCGCCTCACGGTCAGCCGCGGGCGCCCGGGACGGCCTTGTGTCCCTCGGCTCCGCTACCGCCGAGGCGCCCGACTCCCGTGCCGCGGCGGCCCTCTCGTATGCGTACTCCAAGCTGGGCAGCCCCTATGTGTGGGGCGCGACCGGTCCGGACGCCTTCGACTGCTCGGGGCTCGTCCAGGCCGCCTACCGCTCCGCGGGCATCTCCCTGCCCCGCACGACCTATGCCCAGATCGACGCCGGCCGCCGCGTCTCCCGCTCCGAACTGGCCCCGGGCGACCTGGTGTTCTTCTACTCCGGCATCAGCCATGTCGGCATCTACGTCGGCAACGGGATGATGATCCACGCCCCGAATCCGTCGGAGCCCGTGAAGATCGCGCCGGTCGACGAGATGCCGTTCGCGGGCGCCACGAGGGTGGTGTGAGCTTCGGACGGAGGTCCTCAGACCAGCCGTCGCGCCGTGGCCCACCGGGTCAGCTCGTGCCGGTTCGACAGTTGCAACTTCCGCAGGACCGCCGAGACATGGGACTCGACCGTCTTCACGGAGATGAACAGCTGCTTGGCGATCTCCTTGTACGCATATCCCCGGGCGATCAGACGCAGCACCTCCCGCTCGCGCTGGGTGAGACGGTCGAGGTCCTCGTCCACCGGCGGGGCGTCGGTGGAGGCGAACGCGTCGAGGACGAAGCCCGCCAGCCTCGGGGAGAAGACGGCGTCGCCCTCCTGCACGCGGAAGATGGAGTTGACGAGGTCCGTGCCGGTGATCGTCTTGGTGACATAGCCGCGGGCGCCGCCCCGGATCACGCCGATCACATCCTCCGCCGCGTCCGACACGGACAGCGCGAGGAAGCGGACGGGCTGCTCGGTGTCCGTCATCAACGCGGCGCAGCGACGCAGGACTTCGACGCCGCCGCCGCCCGGGAGGTGGACGTCGAGGAGGACCACCTCCGGGCGGGTCGCGGTGATGACCGTGACCGCCTGGTCGACGTCCGCGGCCTCGCCGACGACCTCGACTCCGGTCTGCTCGGTCTGGCCGATCTCGGCCTGGACGCCCGTACGGAACATGCGGTGGTCGTCGACGAGGACCACACGCACATGCCGTTCACCCGCGCCGGCGCCGGCCGTCGGCTCCACAGGCTCCGCGTTCGCCTCGGTCGGGTCGCTCATCACGTCTTCTCCGCCCTCTCCATCTCCAGCTCGACCTCCGTGCCGCCGTCCGGCACCGCGCGCAGCCGCGCCGTACCGCCGTGGCGCTCCATGCGGCCGATGATCGATTCTCTGACGCCCATACGGTCGGCGGGTATCGAGTCCAGGTCGAAGCCGGGGCCGCGGTCCCGGACCGACACGAAGACGGTCCTTCCCTCGACTTCGGCGTAGACCTGTACGGCGCCGCCCTCGCCACCGTACTTGGCGGCGTTCACCATCGCCTCGCGCGCGGCCTGCATCTGTGCGGCGATCCTCTCGTCGAGCGGGCAGTCGCCGACGATGACGACCTCTATGGGGACGCCGTGCTTGTCCTCCACCTCCGCGGCGTTGCGGCGCACCGCGTCGGCCAGGTCGGTGGGTTCGTCGGCCTCGTCCTTGCCGGTGCCCTCGGGCTTGTAGAGCCAGGTGCGCAGGTCGCGCTCCTGGGCGCGGGCGAGGCGGCGGACCTCGTTCGCGTTCTCCGCGTTGCGCTGGATCAGGGTCAGGGTGTGCAGCACGGAGTCGTGGACATGGGCGGCGACCTCGGCGCGCTCCTGCGCGCGGATGCGCATCAGGCGCTCCTCGGAGAGGTCCTGGGTCATACGGACGAGGTAGGGCCCCGCGAGGAGCGTTATCCCGACGAGGACCGCGAGGGCTGCCTGCAGGACGGAGCCGAGGTGGGCGGCGGAGCCCTGGAGCACGAAGATGCCGGAGACGCCGACGGTGACGAGGAGGACACCGCCTGCCGCGCGCAGCAGGGTGAGCGTGCGCCGGCGGCTGCCGACCTCCACCCAGCGGGCCCTGCGGGCGTTGTCCGCCTGGCGCCAGACGAGGGCGACGCCCGCGCCGACGAGGACGGCGGGCCACAGGTAGGCCTTGGCTCCGCCGCCCACCTTCACATTGCCCACGAAGACCAGGGCCACGACGACCATGAGGAGCAGGGCGACGATCTGGCCCTTGTCCGGCTTGCGGGCGACGAGTCTGCGACGGCCGTCCGGCGAGGTTTCCGTACTGACCAGCGAAGGGGGTCTCTGGCCGCCGACGCCACCGACGCCGAGCGGCACGAAGAACCAGAACGCGGCATACAGCAGCGCGCCGAGGCCGTCCGCCATGAACAGTCCGACGAAGACCAGCCGCACCCAGATGACCGGCAGCCCGAGATGCCCGGCGAGCCCCCGCGCCACGCCACCGAGCCAGCGTCCGTCGCTGCTGCGGTAGAGCTTGCGCGGCGGCCGCGGTTCGACAAGTGGCGCTGCAGCGGCTTCCGGCATGCCATCGATACTCGCAGGGTCGGCGGACAGGGGCATCAGGGTCGACCCCCGAGACGCCCCTGATCTTCGAGCCCGGGCCCCGTCGAACGGTTCCCGGGCGCCGGCTCAGGGGCGATATCAGGGTCCGGCCAGGGTCGTACCGACTCCCGTCCGAGCGGCTCGGCCGTCACCATGGACACATGACAGATCACGAGCGCGGCGCGACGGGCCCCAGGCCCGGCTCCGGCCCGCGCCCCGCTCCGGGCGCCGGGGCCGGGCCCGTTGCGGGAGCGGGCGCGCGGGAAGAGGGGGTTGCGGACGCGGAGGGCACCGAGGCTCCCCGCAGGTTCCGCCGCGACCGCCGGTACAAGGTGCTCGCCGGGGTCTGTGCCGGTCTGGGGCGGCAGTGCGACATGGATCCGGTGATCTTCCGGATCACCCTCGCGGTGCTCTCCGCGACCGGCGGCATCGGTCTGCTCTTCTACGGCTTCGCCTGGCTCCTCATCCCGTACGAGGACGAGGAGGAGAACGAGGTCCGCAAGCTGCTCACCGGCCGCGTCGACGGCCAGGGGCTGACCGCGGTGATGTTCGCGCTGGTCGGCTGCGGGGTGTTCCTGTCCCTGCTGAAGAACGGCGGGGTGCTCGCCTTCGCCGTCGTCCTCTCGCTGCTCCTCGCGGGCGCCGGGTACTGGTCGCGGCAGCGCGGCGCCCCCGACCCCGACCCGCTGGCCGCGCAGGCCGTCGCCGACGCCCCGCCGGAGGCCCAGGCACCGCCGATCATGGTCACCTACCCCTCGTGGTGGCGCGACCCCATCGTCAAGGACGGCACGCATGTCGGCGGCACCGGCTATCTGTGGGGCCCCCGGGACTCCCGCGACCGGGACGTCGCGGCGGCGGTCAACATCAGCCTCGGCACGTCCTGGACCAACCGCGCGGACATCCGCACACCGCGTCCTGCGGCACCCAGACCGCGCGGCCCACGCTGGATCGGCGGCTGGGTCTTCCTGCTGGCGCTGCTCGCGGGCGGCCTCGGCACCGGGCTGACCTGGGACGACCATACGCTCGGCACCAGCCTGCAGACCGGGCTGTCCTGCGCGCTCCTGGTCTTCGGTCTGGGCATCGCGGTCAGCGCGTTCCTGGGGCGTACGGGCGCGGGCTCGGTCTTCCTCGCCATCATCACGGCGGCCCTGCTCGCCGGCTCGGCGGCCCTGCCCAAGGACGTCGGCACACACTGGATACGCGCGACCTGGCAGCCGACCTCGGCGGCCGACGTGCGGGGGAAGTACGAGGTCGGCAGCGGGGTCGGCACCCTGGACCTGAGCCGGCTGCACCCGGCCGAGGGAGAGACGGTGAGCACCAGAGCCGACGTCGGCTTGGGCCGGCTGAAGGTGATCGTGCCGAAGGACGTGACCGTGAAGCTGAGCATCGACGTGGGGCTGGGCGACATCCAGCTGCCGGGCGACAAGCCGGGAGACGTGGACGTGGAGCCGGGCAAACACAAGGAGGTGACCCTGCCGCCGGTCTCGGGCGGCAAGAACACCGGCACGCTCGACCTCGGGCTCCGGGTCGGTCTCGGACAGGCGGAGGTGAGCCGTGCTGCGTCATGAGTTCCAGCCGGGAAAGCTGGTCGCCGGCGTCTCCCTGGCCCTTGCGGGCGCCCTCTACGCCGGTGACGCGGCCGGCCTGTGGGAGACACCGTGGTTCGCGGTGATCCCGCTCGTCACGGGCGGCCTCTGCCTGGCCGGCGTAGCGGGAGCACTGGCCCGGGGCATACGGCGACGCAGGGCTGCGGTGTCCGGAAAGGGCACGAGTGAGGCACAGCTGAACGCACCGGGAACCTGACCAGGCCCACTTCGTGCCGAGCTACCGGTAGCCGGCCGCCCGTTGCCTGCGCCGTGCGCGGAGTGCGGCGTCCAGGGAGAACGTGGCGGCGCCCGCGAGGACGAGGGGGAGCCAGGCCATCAGGTAGGCGAGGTCGTTGCCGTAGTAGTACGGGTCGGAGGCCCAGCTCACGGTCAGCCACAGGCTGAGGGAGATCAGTGCGCCGCCGAGCGCCGCCAGGCGCGCGAACAGGCCGATCAGGGTGCCGATGCCGACCGCCAACTCACCCAGGGCGATGGCGTATCCGAAGCCCACGGGGTTCTTCAGGGCCATGTCGACCATGGCCGGGATGGCGGAGGAGTCGCGGACGTTGCGCATCATGTCGCCGATGGACCCGGAGCCGGAGCCCTTCATGAACGCGCTGTTGGTGAGCTTGTCCAGCCCGGCGTAGATGAAGGTGACGCCGAGGAAGACGCGGAGCGGAAGGAGGGCGTGTCGGGTGACGGAATCGCGCCAGCTCCGATCGCCGTCGAGGTACGGGGTGTGCGTTTCGGTGCGTATGCCGTGAGTCATCGCTGTCGCCTCTCGCCCGCGGTGCCGGGACCCCTCACAAGACGATACGTACGTCGAGGACGGTGCGCTCAATGCGTTCGTGCCGATTTCAGCGCCCGTGCCCTGTGTAGAGAGGGGCTGTCCTGTTCAGTCCGTGAGGATCAGTCAGTCCGTCACGTCGATCGCGTATCTGTTCGTCTCTACCCCCGCTGCGGTGACTACTTGCACCTCGACCCTCCCGGGTTCCACCTCCGCCGGCACGGGCACCGTCAGTGCCGCGTCGGTCGGGTTGCTGAAGCCGCCGGTCACCGGGACGAGGGGCACATGGACGTTCACCGTGCCGATGCGGACCACCATCCGCGTCAGCCGGTCGGCGCCCTGGGCGCCCGGCGGGACGAAGCCCGCGCCGCGGATCTCGATGTCGTCGCCCGTGCGGATCGGCGCGTCTAGGTCACCGGCCTCCCGGGCGCGCACCACGGAGAGGATCACGGGGCGGCCGCCCTCCGCGTACTTGCCGGCCACATAGGTCGCCGCCGACACCAGCACCACCACCGCGAGACCCCACGGCAGGTCCGGCAGCTGGTCCGGGCGGCGGGCCAGCCGTACGGCGGCGAACAGGGCGGCGACGGTGCTGATCACGACGTACTGGATGTCGGCGAAGGTGCCCCGCCCCGAGTCGTCGGTCAGCAGGTCGGCCGCCCGGGGCCGGTCCGCCCGTACCTTCTGCAGCCGCTGGCCGAGGACCCGCAGCCCCACCACGCGCCGCACCAGCACCGCGATGCCGCACACCACGGCGAGGACGGTGACGACACCGGCGCCGCGGGCGAGTTCGAGACCGGAGATCACGGCGTCGCGCTCGGCGTGGTCGGAGGCCGCGGCGAGACGGCCGGCCAGGTGCAGCACGGCGTAGGCGACGAACACCACCCAGGCCGCCGCCACCGTGCGGGACGTGGACAGGCGGTTGTCCTCACCGACGACGGGCGCCAGCACTCCGCCGCGCGCCCGGTGGAACCAGGACGCGGCGGTCAGCACACCGCCCACGATCACAGCCGCGAGGAGGCCCGCCGTGCGTGCCGTCGTCCAGCCCGCGCCGATGGCCGTGAGCGACTGCACCAGCAGCAACAGCAACACCAGCGCCCACACCGCACACACGGTCCGCCGCCACAGCCGGGCCAGCCATGCCTCGCCCTCGGCGCGGCCGCGTTCGGCGACGAGTTCCGCGGACTGTGTGAGCTCCTCCGAGACCCACTGGCGGGAGGCCGAGGCCGAGTGCGCCACGGCGGCCGGCAGCCCCTTCCCGGCCGCGAAACCGTCGCGCATCAGCAGGAATTCGGCGACCGCGCGCCGGTGCCCCTCGCGCGCCCCGTGCGGGCAGTCCCCGCAGGTGCAGCCACCGCCGTGCGCACCTCTGCGGGCGCCCGCGTCCGCGCCGCCTCTCGCCTCCTGCACCGCCACGCCCGCCGCCCGCCTTCCCCGCAACGCCTACGGCCGGCGGCCCTGTCCGGCAGTCGGCCGCCGCCCTGCAACACCCGTGTGATGACAGCGAATTGTGCCCTACGCCACGCCACCTGCGCCCGCCAGGTCTGGTCAGCCCGGGGTGAAGTGGGGCCGTCGTGTTGACCCGGCTGCGAGAATTTCCCTATGGCCGAGATCATCCAGCGGGACGGGACCTGGGCCTTCGACGGCACCACGGTCAGGATCACGCCGGGTCTCCACCGCTCCGTACCGCTGTTCCGGCAGACGTACGGGGAGGTCGCGGTGCCCCTCGAAGCCGTCGCGGGCGTGGTCTTCGAACCGGAGCGCAAGCGCGGACGGCTGCGGATACGGCTGCGCGAGGGCGCCGATCCGCTGCTCCAGGCGACCGGCGGGCGGCTGCCGGATCCGGCCGATCCGTACCGGCTGGTGGTGGATGTGGACCGGGCCGGGGTGGCCGAGTACGTCGCCGAGGAGATCCGCCGGGCCCTGCTGCTCGACCAGATCCCCAAGGAGCCGACCAAGGCGTATCTGCTGCCGGGGCCGCCCGTCCCGGTCTCGGTGCGGTCCTCCGACGGCACCGTCTCCTTCGACGGCACCCAGGTGCGCATCGACTGGGCCGACACCTCCGACCGGGTGAAGCGGGCGACCGGGCCGCGGATCATCGCCGTCGGAGACCTCGTGCAGGTCGAGTGGCTGCCCAACTCCGGTTACGAGGACGGCTTCCTGCGCTTCGTGACCCGCGAGACGGTGTTCTCCAAGCTGCCGCCGGAGAAGGACCCGTACGCCCTGGACCTGTGGGGCAGCGCCCGGCGCGACCTGCTCACCGCGCTCGTCGCCACCGCGATCACCGCGCGGCTGCCGCATCCGTCCACCCGGGGCGGCGGCGAGCAGGCGCAGCGACGGCCGCCGACGGCCGCCGTGCCGCCCGCTGCCGACCACCACGACGTACTCCTGCGGCGGCTGCGGGAGTTGGGCGAGCTGCACCGGGAGGGGGTCCTCACGGACGAGGAGTTCGCGATGACCAAGGCGGCCGTACTGCGAGGATTCTGAAACCGTCAGCTGAGCAGATCCGGCTCGCTGCGGCTGATGTCCTGCCACAACGGCTGGTAGTTGATCCATGCCACCAGGTCGCCGCCGAGCTGCTCGCGGGTCGCCACCGCCGCCCTGTGGTCGATGAGCAGGGGACGTCCTGCGGCCTTGGCGGTGAGCTGGACCTGGGCGGAGCGTTCCATGGACAGGAACCACCAGGCCGCGGCGTCCACCGAGTCGCCGACCGTCAGCAGTCCGTGGTTGCGCAGGACGAGCGCCTTGCGGGAGCCCAGTGCGGTGGCGATACGGCGGCCCTCCTCGGCGTCGACGGCGACGCCCGTGTAGGCGTCGTAGAGGGCGTGGTCCTCGTAGAAGGCGCAGCTCTCCTGGGTGATGGGGTCCAGGAGGTCGCCGAGCGCGGACAGGGCGCGGCCGTGCACGGAGTGGCAGTGGGCGACGGCCACCACGTCCGGACGGGCCGCGTGGACCTGGGCGTGGACGGTGAAGGCGGCCTGGTTGACGTGGTAGCGCCCCTCGATCACCTGCCCGTCCGAGTTGGCGAGCACCAGGTCGCTCACCGTGACGTGCTTGAACGGCATCCCGAACGGGTTGACCCAGAAGCAGTCGCTGTACTCGGGGTCGCGCGCGGTGATGTGCCCCGAGACGCCGTCCTCGAAGCCGAACCGCCCGAAGATCCGCAGCGCGCCCGCGAGCCGCTCCTTGCGATGCCGGCGCTCGTCGTCGACCGAGTCGTGCATCGGCGGCATCGCGAACCGCAGCCGGTCGCTGGGAACGGCGGGCGGCGGGGTGGGCCCGGTCCCGGGGGTCCCGTGCATCTGTCCTCCAGCACTGGGTTGCTCTACGGGGCGGAAGTTACCGTCGGTCAGCCCAGGAGAACAGAGATGTTCTGTAAAGATGACGCGCCCACCCGGCAGATACCCGACACAGGGTGTCGGGTATCGGGGCCACACTCGCCGTATGACAGCGAATACGGCAGCGAACTGGGCGGCTTTCCTCGCCGCCGAACCGGAGCTGGCCCGGACCGTCGAGGAACGCTTCGGCGCCTTCACGCACCACGTTCTCGCCACCCTCCGCAAGGACGGCTCCCCGCGTACGACCGGCCTGGAGGTCCGTTTCCTCGACGGTGAGCTGTGGCTCGGCATGATGCCGGGCTCGCTCAAGGCCCTCGATCTGAACCGCGACCCGCGCTTCGCGCTCCAGGCGAATCCGGGGCCGGGCACCGCCATGGGCGGCGGTGACGTGCGGATCGGCGGGCGGGCGGTCGGCGTCGAGGACGGCGAGGCGAAGGCGGCGTACAGCAAAGAGGTGGAACCGCCGGAGCCGTTCCACCTCTTCCGTACCGAGCTGACCGAGGTCGTGAGGACCTATGTGGAGGACGACGAGTACCTCGTCGTCCAGGTCTGGAAGCCCGGTGAACCCCTGCGCACCATCAAGCGCACCTGAGCCCCTTCACCGCAGGGACCTACTCCCACTCGATGGTGCCCGGCGGCTTCGACGTCACGTCGAGGACGACCCGGTTGACGTCCGCGACCTCGTTCGTGATCCGGGTCGAGATCCTCGCGAGGACGTCGTACGGCAGGCGCGACCAGTCCGCCGTCATGGCGTCCTCGGAGGAGACCGGGCGCAGGACGATCGGGTGGCCGTAGGTCCGGCCGTCGCCCTGGACGCCGACCGAGCGGACGTCGGCGAGCAGGACCACCGGGCACTGCCAGATGTCGCGGTCGAGGCCGGCCGCGGTCAGTTCCTCGCGGGCGATGGCGTCGGCCTCGCGCAGCAGGTCCAGACGCTCCTTGGTGACCTCGCCGACGATACGGATGCCGAGGCCGGGGCCCGGGAAGGGCTGGCGCTGGACGATCTCCTCCGGCAGGCCCAGCTCCTGGCCGACCATCCGGACCTCGTCCTTGAACAGCTTGCGCAGCGGCTCGATCAGCTGGAACTCGAGGTCCTCGGGGAGGCCGCCGACATTGTGGTGGGACTTGATGTTGGCGGTGCCGGTGCCGCCGCCGGACTCGACGACGTCCGGGTAGAGGGTGCCCTGGACCAGGAACTCCACCGCCGGGCCCTCGTCGGCGATGATCTCCGCCTGGGCCTGCTCGAAGACCCGGATGAACTCGCGGCCGATGATCTTCCGCTTCTCCTCGGGGTCGGAGACCCCGGCGAGCGCCTTGAGGAACCGCTCCTGAGCGTCCACGACCTTCAGCTGGACGCCGGTCGCGGCCACGAAGTCCTTCTCGACCTGCTCGGTCTCGCCCTTGCGCATCAGTCCGTGGTCGACGTACACGCAGGTCAGCTGGGAGCCGATGGCCTTCTGGACGAGCGCCGCCGCCACGGCGGAGTCGACGCCGCCGGACAGACCGCAGATGGCGCGCTTGTCGCCGACCTGCTCGCGGATCGCGGCGACCTGCTCCTCGATGACGTTCCCGGTGGTCCAGGAGGGGGTCAGGCCCGCACCCCGGTACAGGAAGTGCTCCAGCACCTGCTGGCCGTGCGTCGAGTGCATGACCTCGGGGTGGTACTGGACGCCGTAGAGCTTCTTCTCGTCGTTCTCGAAGGCGGCGACCGGGACGACGTCCGTGGAGGCCGTGACGGTGAAGCCCTCGGGGGCGGCGGAGCAGGCGTCGCCGTGCGACATCCACACCGACTGCTCGTCCGGGGTGCCCTCGAAGAGGGTGGAGCCGGTCTTGGAGACGTGCAGAGGAGTACGGCCGTACTCGCGGGCGCCGGTGTTGTCGACGATGCCGCCGAGGGCCGTGGCCATCAGCTGGAAGCCGTAGCACATGCCGAAGACGGGGACGCCGGACTCGAAGATCTCGCGGTCGAGGCGCGGGGCGCCCTCCGCGTAGACCGACGAGGGGCCGCCGGAGAGGATGATCGCCGCCGGGTTCTTGGCGAGCATCTGAGCGACCGGCATGGTGCTCGGCACGATCTCGCTGTAGACCCGGGCCTCGCGGACGCGACGGGCGATGAGCTGGGCGTACTGCGCGCCGAAGTCGACGACCAGGACGGTGTCGGGAGCGGCGGCAGCGGAGGTCGCTGATGACACGGGGTGCCTTCCGGCGGTTGGGCGAGGGGTTGTGGTACCGAGTCTAACCGGGGTGCTGGTGGGTGACCTCACCGTCCCTGTGGGGGCTGCCGCCCCCAGACCCCCACTCTCGGCCTGAACGGCCTCGTCCTCAAACGCCGGACGGGCTGACAATGCCCGCCCAGGTCTCACGATGCGAACCATGTTGGACGTCACCGTCGGGCCGGGCATACTGGCCCCATGCTCACGCTCGCGACCTTCCTCTTTACCTATGGCAACCGGCCCGCCGGCTGCCATGGTCGTGCCGCTTGAGCTACTGACAAGCGACTTCCCAGGCGCCCCGGGCCGACAAGGCCCGGGGCGCCTGTCGTTTTCCGGGTCCTGCCGCTCCGGGGCACCGCACCCACCCACCGATGAGGAGCCCCGACATGACCGCCACCGCAGCCGAGAAGAACGTCGCGGAGAAGACCGGCGCCCGTACCCCCGAGGCCGCCGGAGTGATCACCGGCGCGCGGGAGCGCATCGACGCTCTCGACGACCGGATCATCGGCCTGATCCAGGAACGGATGGCCGTCTCCGCCGTCATCCAGGAGGCCCGGATCGCCTCAGGCGGGCGGCGCGTGAACCTGTCCCGCGAGATGGAGGTCCTCGGCCACTACAGCGAGGCCCTCGGCAAGCCCGGTACGTCCCTCGCCATGACGATGCTCGAACTGTGCCGCGGTCGCATCTGAGTTCGCAGACCCTTTAACCCGTACGGCGCGTGACCGCCCGGCGAGCCCCTTCGTTGGTGGTGGTGTCCGTGCCAGCCAGGGGCGGGCCCGAAAGAACCACGCGTGGCTTGCTGGAGTGATGAGACGTACGGGTCGTGCCGAACGTCGTGGGACCTCACTCCAGGGTTGTGACCGGACGGCAGGGGACAGCAGCCCGGTCACCCAAGAGAACGGTCGGCTCCGGGGACGCCCGGGGCCGACCGGCGGAAAATGCAAAAATGCACAACCCTGGGTCAAACGGTTGCGTACGCCCCGTCCATCCAGCACGATGCGTAGAAAGCCCCCAAGTCCCGTCGCAGACAACTGCATTGCTTGCACTTCCGTACCGTCAGAGGTCGAGACCATCCGTGCGCCCCGAATGCGCCGGGGCGGCGACCCAGGGCACACAGGACAAGCGGCGCAACCCCCCGGCGCCGCTCCCAGGCACCGGCGCTGCCCTGACGTCGGTGCTGACGGAGAAGGGCCCCGCGGCGCAAGCCCGCGGGGCCCTTCGCATGTCCGTGTGCCGATCGGGCCTCCGTGTACCGGTCGGACCCTCGTGCACCGGTCAGACCCTGGACACCGTCCCGCAGCCCTTCGTGAGGCCGTCGTCGATGCCCTTGCTGCGGTCGTACGGGTCCGTCGTCGGGCCCGTGGGAGGGGCGCCGGTCGCGGTGTCCGACGTGAACCCCGGGTGCAGATAGCCGTCGTACACATCACAGGCGGAGTTGCCGATGTCGCGGTCGTAGCGGCGGATGGTGATCTTGCCGGGGGTGACCTTGTAGCGGGCCGGGTCGGACATCTGGATGTCGAGGACGCGGCGCACGATGGTGCGGGTGACCTCCTTCGAGCCGTCGGTGCGGGCGACCGGGTAGACGAAGGTGTAGTCGGCGTGCACGGCGACGGAGGACTGTTCGCCGGCTGTGAAGGTGATGCGGCCGCGGGTCTTGATCACGTCGCCGACGAGTTTGACCTGCGCCGGGTCGAAGCGGCTGAACAGGGACAGCGGATCGTGCTTCTCGTCCGGCTTGGCCAAGGCCGTGTTGAGCCGTGCGAGGAGGTCCTTCTGCTGCGGTTCGATCACGCCGAGCGCGGTGGCGGGGCGTTCGCCGCGCAGGGTGGCCGAGTTGAGGTTCGCGTCGACCAGAAGGGTCCTGGTCTGCTGCAGGGCCTGCTCGACCTGGGCCTTGGAGAGCGTGCCGACGGCGGTCGCCTTGGGCAGGACGATGCCCGCCGCGCCGTCGGCCCAGCGCTCGGCCGGGGAGCCGGCGAACGGCCGGGCGAAGGAGGGGGTTTGGGAGTCGGCCGGGGAGGGCGGGGCGGTGGGGGCCGCGGTCTCCGCCGGGAGGGGGGAGACGGAGGGGCCCGCGTGGTCCTTAGTGCCGAAGGGGTCACCGGGGATGACCGACGGCTTCACGGCCACGACGGCCACGGCAGCGGCGAGGAGCACGCCGAGCACCGGCCAGATGCGGCGGCGCCGTTCGGGGCGGGCCGGACCGGCGCGCCAGTTCTCCGGGCTCTCGCCGCGCGCGTCCTGCTGCCGCAGCCGCTCGGTGACCATGCGGGCGCGGGCGGAGGGCTCCTTGGGTGCGGAGCCGAGCTCCGCCTCGGTGTCCTTGAGGAACTTGTCCCACACGTCGTCGGGTATGGAAGGCTCCTCGCCGGAACCGGATCTCCGCTCGTCGGACGGTCTGTCGGCCACGGCGCGGACGCCTTTCTGTGAGGGCTCTCGGGGGGTTCTACAGGGGCTCATCGAGGTACTCGTCAGGCGGCTGTCATGTGCATCGTCTGTCGAGCAGGCAGAGCGTACGTGACCGGGCTCGCATTAAGAATGCAGCTTCGTGAACTGCCGCTTGCCGGTAGTGAGTGACGTAGGCCACATAAGAATTCTGTGAATGCCGACACAACCGTTCACAGGTTGCACGGGTCCAACCCTGCGAACCAAGGGCCACACCCGCGCCCCACACGCGGAGCCCTCCCATTGGACTGGACTCCCCTGAGGTTGTCATGAAGCTTCGTCGTGCCATGGGCGTCGCGGCCGCCGCCGCGGTCATCGCGCCCCTCGCGCTGCTGTCCGCGCCCGCCGCTTTCGCGGACGAGACGCCGACCGCGAGCGCCACCGAGACCGTGTCCGAGACGCCCACCGAGACGCCGAGCGACACGGCCACGGCGACGGCGACGGACACCGGCCTGCCCACCGGCACGGCCACCCCGAGCACCCCGGCCTCCAGCTCGGCGCCGACCGCGAGCGAGTCGGGCAAGCCCACGGCCTCCACGTCGGCCGAGCCGAGTGAGGACCCGTCGCCCTCCGACGGACCGGTCGGCGAGTGCAAGGACTCCAAGGTCGACGTCAGCATCACCGGCCTGCCGGGCAAGATCGCGGCGGGCAGCGGCTGGCACAAGTTCTCGCTGAACGTCGCCAACAACTCCGACTCCACGCTGAACGACCTCGACTTCTTCGCGGGGGCCTCCCCCGACAAGAACGGCGAGGACCTGTTCAAGAGCAAGCAGGTCCGGCTCCAGGCGTGGAACCCGGACGACAAGGTCTGGGAAGACCTCGACGAGGGCGGTTACGCGGTCGGCTACGTCGGCTACGCCGACGAGCTGAAGCCCGACTACGCGATCGACATCCCGCTCCGTGTCAACGTCACCTCGTCCGCCCCGGTGGGCGCCGGCTTCTCGCTCGGCGCCACGATCTACGGCGACAGCGACGGCGAGTGCACCGGCTACGGCGACGTCGCCTACAAGTTCCAGATCGTGTCCAGCGGCACGGACACGTCCGGCACCAAGCCGCAGGAAGGCGGCGAGGCTCCGGTCACGGACACGAAGCCGTCCAGCGACACACCGAAGGTCACCGGCAGCCTCGCCGAGACCGGCTCCAGCTCCGCCCTGCCGGTGATCGGCCTCGTCGGCGGTGTCGCCGTCGTCGCCGGTGCCGGTGCGGTGTTCGCGGTGCGTCGCCGTCGGGCCGGCGCGGGCGCGTAACAGCAGCTCACTGCAAGGAAAGAAGGACCCGCACTCGGAGGGGGGTGCGGGTCCTTCGCTGTGTCTGAGCGGCTTCTGCGCCCGAGCGGCTACTTCTTCGGCGGCATGGCCGGCATCCCCAGGAACGGCAGCTTCAGTGCGCCGAAGGCGTCCGCCGGGACCGCGGGGGCCTTGGGCTCCACCGGCTTCAGGCGTTCGTACGCCGCTCCCTGGGCCGGACGCGGGTCCTCCTCGCCCTTGTTGGGCCAGTACGACATCGCGCGCTCGGCCTGGGCGGTGATGGTGAGGGACGGGTTCACGCCCAGGTTGGCCGAGACCGCCGCGCCGTCCACCACCGAGATGCCGGGGTGGCCGTAGAGGCGGTGGTACGGGTCGATCACGCCGGTCTCGCGCGAGCTGCCGATCGGGCAGCCGCCGAGGAAGTGGGCGGTGAGGGGGGTGCCCATGAGTTCGCCGACGTTCGAGCCCGCGAAGCCGTTGATGTCGGCGGCGATCGCGGAGGCGCCCTCCGAAGCGGCCCTGATCTGCTTGGGGTTGGGGGCGCCGTGGCCCTGGCGGGCGGTGAGCAGGCCCTTTCCGACGCCGTCCGGCTTGAGGTACGTGGTCAGGGAGTTGTCCAGCGACTGCATCACCAGGCCGATGATGGTCTTCTCCGACCAGCGGCGGTTGGAGAGGGAGCGCAGTACGAGGACGGGGTGGCGGGCCGCGTTCGCGAGCCAGCCCATGACCCTCGACGAGCCCTCCGCGTACGGCACCTGGAGGATGGAGAGGCTGCCCATCGAGTTGGAGCCCTTGCCGTAGCGGACCGGCTCGATGTGGGTGTTCTCGTCCGGGTGGATGGACGAGGTGATGGCGACTCCCTGCGTGAAGTCGACCTTCGGAGCGCCGGTCGCCTTGCGGTAGCGGCGGTTGTCCGTCTGCGCGCCGACCAGCGCCTCGGAGTTCGTACGGGTCAGCTCTCCCAACTTGTCCGAGATGTACGGGAGTTGACCGCCGGCCTTCATGCGGTGCAGCAGGGTCTGGGTGCCGTAGGTGCCGGCGGCCAGGACCACCCGGCGGGCCTTGAAGGTGCGGCCCTTGCCCTTCTTCTTCTGGTCGGTGGGGAGGGTGGCGACGGCGTAGCCGCCCTGCGAGTCGTCCGTGATCGACACGACCGTCGTCATCGGGTGCACCACCGCGCCCGCCTTCTCGGCGAGGTGGAGGTAGTTCTCGTTGAGGGTGTTCTTCGCGCCGTGCCGGCAGCCGGTCATGCACTCGCCGCACTCGGTGCACGCCCTGCGGGCCGGGCCCGCACCGCCGAAGTAGGGGTCGTCGACCTGCTCGCCGGGCGCCGCCTTCGCCTTCCCCTCCGCGTCCTTCCCGTCACCGAAGAACACGCCGACCGGCGCCATGTGGAAGGTGTCGCCGACGCCCATCCGCTCGGCCGCGGCCTTCAGGTGCACGTCGGACGGGGTCATCGTCGGGTTCAGCCGTACGCCGAGCATGCGCTGGGCCTGGTCGTAGTACGGCTTCAGCTCCTCCTGCCAGTCCGTGATGTCACGCCACTGGGGGTCCTCGAAGAACGGCTTCGGCGGTACGTAGAGGGTGTTGGCGTAGTTGAGGGAGCCGCCGCCGACGCCTGCGCCGGCCAGGACCATGACGTTGCCCAGCAGATGGATGCGCTGGATGCCGTACATGCCGAGTTTCGGCGCCCACAGGTAGTTCCTGAGGTCCCAGGAGTTCTTGGGGAGGGACTCCCGGGTGAAGCGGCGGCCGGCCTCCAGGACACCTACGCGGTAGCCCTTCTCGGTGAGGCGAAGGGCGGTGACGGAACCGCCGAAGCCGGAGCCGACGACGATGACGTCGTAGTCGTAGGTGTCCTGTGACACGTGCTCTCCTCGTTGAGAACGGGTGTTTCTACTTGAAGCGCAGGGCCTTCATCAGCCGGAGGCTGCGGCTCATGAACTGCGCGTACTTCTCGTCGTCCATGCCCAGCGAGGGGGCCATCGGCAGGAGCCGCTGGTGGGCGACCGTCTGGGCCTCCGTGTACTTGAGGATGCCCTCGGAGCCGTGGCGGCGGCCGAGGCCGGAGTCCTTCATGCCGCCCATGGGCGACTGGACGCTGCCGTAGGCGGGGGCGTAGCCCTCGTTGACGTTCACGGTGCCCGTGCGCAGGCGGGCGGCGACCTCGCGGCCGCGGCTGCCGTTCTTCGTCCAGACCGAGGAGTTCAGGCCGTACGGCGTGGAGTTGGCGTGCTCGATCGCCTCCTCGTCGGTCTTGAAGCGGTAGATCGAGACGACCGGGCCGAAGGTCTCCTCGGTGCAGACCGACATGGGCTCGGTGACGCCGTCGAGGATGGTCGGCTCGAAGAAGTACGGGCCGATGTCGGGACGGGCGACACCCCCGGCGACGACCTTCGCGCCCTTCGCCACGGCCTCCTCGACATGGCGGGTGACGGTCTCCAGCTGGCGTTCGCCGACCAGGGAGCCCATGTCGGCGCCGTACGCGAGGGACGTGCCGAGGCGCATGGCCTTGGTGCGGGTGGCGAAGCGCTCCAGGAAGGCGTCGGCGATCGACTCGTGGACGTAGAGCCGCTCGATGGAGATGCAGAGCTGGCCGGCGGAGGAGAAGCAGGCGCGGACCGCGCCGGCGGCCGCCTTCTCGATGTCGGCGTCCTCCAGGACCAGCATGGCGTTCTTGCCGCCGAGTTCGAGGGAGACGCCGACCAGGCGGGCGGCGGCGCCCTGGGCGACCTCGCGGCCGGTGCGGGTGGAGCCGGTGAAGGAGACGTAGTCGGCGTGCTTGACGACCTCGGGGCCGACGACGGGGCCCTCGCCGAGGACGACCTGGAAGACGTCGGCCGGCAGGCCCGCCTCGATGAGCAGGTCGCGGGCCCACAGGGCGGTCAGGCAGGTCTCCGTGTCCGGCTTCATGACGACCGCGTTGCCCGCCACGAAGGCCGGGAGGGCGTCGCCGACCGAGAGTTCCAGGGGGTAGTTCCAGGGGGCGATCTGGCCGACCACACCGCGCGGGTGACGGAGTTCGGTGACCTTGGTCAGCGTCGGCATGGCGCCCGCGTGGCGCTTCGGCTTCAGGTAGGCGGCGGCCCGGCGGCCGTAGTGGCGGCTCGCCACCGCGACGGCCTGGACCTCCTCGTGGGCGTGCAGCCGGGCCTTGCCGGTCTCCAGCTGGATCAGATCGAGGACCTCCGCCTGGCGGGCGAGGATCAGGTCGTGGAAGCGGAGTAGGACGGCCGCGCGCTGCCGGACCGGTGTCTGCGCCCAGACCGCCTGCGCCGCGCGGGCCGCGTCGAAGGCCTTGGCGACGTCCTCGGGCGTGGACTCGGGCAGGTCGGCCAGCTTCTCGCCGGTGAACGGCGTGTGGTTGGCGGTGCGTCCGGAGCCGACCACGCCCTTGGTGAGCTGCGCGACCAGCTCGGGGGTGACCACGTCGGCGGCGGTACGGGCGCCTTCGGGGGCGGGGGCGAGAGGGTTCGTGCCGGTCTTGGCCTCGGCATGCGCTTCCGTCATGAGCCGCAGGGTATGACGGCGCGGGGCCTTTGGGTACCCGTCGGTAACGCGGCTTCACGCAGTACACACACGCCGCCAGTGCTCACTGGCAAGGTTTGCGCTGATCAGGCGTTGCGCGGGGACGACGGGGAGCGGTTCAGCTTTTTCCGATCACGAGGCGGTCACGTGCGCCCTTGAAGAGGGTGGTGCCCTTTTTCTCGGCCGGGGTGCCCTTGGGCATGTCCACGCGCAGTTCGTACATGCGTCCGTCATCGGTGCGGATCATCAGCTGCATCACCCGGGCCGGGGTGCCGTCCAGACCGTAGGTGGTGTCGGCCTGGACGGCCTCGTAGCCGTGGAAGGTGGTGCGGGTGTACTGGGTGCGGGCGTCCCCGTTGTAGCTGTTCCAGCCGGCGTGCGCCTGCTGCGCCTGGGCCATCGGGGAGCGGGGGGCCTTGTCCCACTGGGTGAGGCGGATGGTGACCTTGCCGTCGGGTCCGTCGTACTCGACGAGACGGGGCGGGCGCGCGGCGCTGCCTTCCCTGGCGGACTCCCGGTAGCGGCTGGGCAGGGTCAGCACCGCGTTCATGCCCTGCTCCCGGTGCGCGGTCCAGACGGCGGCGCTGGGGCCGGGGGTCGCCTCGCGGGCCGGAGTCTCGGTGAGGGTGGCGGTCCGTTCGGTGACGCCTCCACTGTCGGATTCGACGAAGTAGGAGGTGCCGAGCCAGGTGCCGCCGACGAGCAGGGCGGCGAGCGCGGCGAGGGAGGTTCGGCGGCGCAGGAGGGCGCGCTTCGGGGCGGGGCCCGGGTGGGGGACGCTCGCGGTCGCGGGTTCGGCGGTCGGCTCGGGGCCGGACGGATCGGGTCCGGCGGACGGATCGGGTCCGGCGGACGACTCAGGCCCGGCGGACGACTCCGTGCCGGACGGCTCAGGCCCTGCGGACGGCTCAGAGCCAGCGGACGACCGAGGGCACGACGACTCGGGTCCTTCGGGCGATCGAGAGCCGGACGGCTGAGGCCCGGCGGACGGCTCGGATGCCGGGCGAGAGCCGGAGGTGGGTGCGGTGTCGGATTCCGGTACGGCCGCGGGGGCCACCGCCTCCGCCGCAGGGGCCGGCGCGTCCGGCACCGGCGCCGCTCCCAGTCGCACGGTCCCCACGTCGTCGGAGAACTCCCGCAGCCCGGCCGCGTCCTGGACCGCCACCACACCGGCCGCGGCCTGCGGCACCGGCCAGCCCTCCGCCACCGCCTCCAGCACCGCGCCGGTCTCCTTCGCGCCCGGCCGCTGCTCCGGGTCCTTCATCAGCAGCCGGGCGATCAGCGGGCCGAGCGGGCCGGCCTGTTTCGGCTCGGGTGCCTCGGAGGCGATGACCGCGGCGAGCGTGGACTCCACCGTCGTACGCCGGAACGGGGAGACCCCCTCCACGGCCGCGTACAGCAGCACGCCCAGCGACCACAGGTCTGAGGCGGGACCGGCGCCCCGGCCCGACATCCGCTCGGGTGCGACGAACTCCAGGGAGCCGACGAACTCCCCGCTGACGGTGAGGGATTCCTCGCCCTGGACGTGGGCGATGCCGAAGTCGGTGAGGACGACACGGCCGTGCGCGCCGAGCAGGACGTTGGCGGGCTTGACGTCCCGGTGCACGATGCCGACGGCGTGCGCCGCGTCCAGGGCACCGAGGACGGCGAGGCCGATACGGGCGGCCTCGGAGGCCTCGACGGGACCGCGCTGGAGGACTTCGTGGAGGGACTCGCCGCGGATCAACTCCATGACGATCCAGGGCAGTCCGTCCTCCTCGACCACGACGTCATGGATGGAGACGGCGGCCGGGTGGTCGACGCGAGCGGCGGCGCGGGCCTCGCGGTGGAGGCGGTGGGCGGCCCGCCGGTGGTGCTCGTCCTCCGGTTCTCCGGGCAGCCGCGGCTGCTTGACGGCGACGTCCCGCTCCACGAGTTCGTCGTACGCCTGCCAGACGGTGCCCATGCCGCCGGAGCCGATGCGTTCGGTCAGCCGGTAGCGCCCGCCGAGCAGCCGACCTTCGCGCGTCCGTTCGCCGCCTGCACTCATGCCTCATGAGTACCTTGCGGAACGGGGACTTGTCGACGCGGGGCCTGTGTCACGGCGTCCAGGGTGCGAAGGCGAGCGTGTCGCCCCGGCGCCGCACCTCCACGACCCCCGATCCGCCGAAGTGCGCGGGGATCACCAACTCGCCCTCGTCCACGGCTCGTTCGAGTACCCGGCGGCGACTGGTGGCCGCCTGCCCGGGGTCCAGGCAGAAGCAGCTGCTGCACTCGGGGTGCAGGATCTGGACCGGGCTGTGCAGCAAGTCCCCTGCGAACACGGCCCGTTCACCGCGTGAGGCGACGCGCAGGACGGACGAGCCGGGGGTGTGGCCGGGGGCGGCCTCCAGGGTGAGGTGTTCGTCGATGCGGTGCTCGCCGTCCCACAGCACGGCCTGCCCGGACCGGTGCACGGGCGCGATGCTGTCCTCGTGGATCAGCCGGTCGTCCGGTCGTACGCCGCCGCCGTATCCGCCCTCGGGGCCGAAATGACGGTCGTCGGCTGCCGGGAGGAGGTAGTCGGCGTTCGGGAAGGTGGGCACCCAACTGCCGTCCACATCATGGGTGTTCCAGCCGACGTGGTCCCCGTGGATGTGGGTGTTGACGACGACGTCGACGTCCTGAGGCAGCACTCCGGCCTGGGCCAGGCGGTCCGGGAAGTCACCCTGCCGCTGATGGAAAAGGGCGTTGCCGGGCCGCTCGCGGCCGTTGCCCACGCCGGTGTCGACGAGGACGGTGCGGCCGCCGCTGCGGACCACCCAGGTCTGCAGCGCGACCACGGCACGGTCGCTGCCGGGCTCCCAGTGGTCCGGGACGAGCGCCTCCCGGTTGCCCTGCCACACCTCGGGGCCGACGCCCGGAACGAGGTCCCGGGCGGGGGCGTAGGGCGCCCGCCACTCGACGACCCGGAGCACCTCGACGTCACCGATCATGAAACTCTGCACGTTGTCGTCAGCCATGACAGGAACTCTAGAAGCGCCGCGGTGAGCATTCCAATGCCTGTCCCGCTCATTCGGATACGCTTGCGTCTCATGGACGTGGTGAGTGACGCGATCTCCGCCGTACGCATCGGCCAGCCCTCCTCGAACCGGCTGCGGGTCGCCGGCACCTGGTGCACGCGGCTCTCCCCGTACGAGGGCGCGGGGTTCCACGTGGTCCTCGCGGGCGGCTGCTGGCTGCTGCCCGACGGAGGAGGCGAGCCGGTGACGCTGGGCGCGGGGGACGTCGTACTGCTGCCGCACGGGGCCGGGCATGTGCTGGCGGACGCACCGGGCGATACGGCGCGTGCCGTGCCCTTCGAGAAGATGAGAGAGCCGGCGGGTAGGCCGGGCGGCCGTGAGGTGGAGTTGCTGTGCGGCAAGTACCGCCTCGACCGCAGCCGCGTGCACCCACTGCTTGCGGAGCTGCCACAGGTCGTCCATCTGCCGAACCGGGTCGGCTCCCATCCCGAACTGCGCGCTGCCGTCGACCTGCTGGCCCGCGAGCTCGACGAGCGCCGCCCCGGTTCCTGCCTGGCCCTGCCGAGCCTGCTCGACCTGCTGCTGATCTACATGGTGCGGGCGTGGACGACGGAGGCGGACACGGCGACGGGTGCCTGGCCGGCCGTACTCAGCGACCCGGTGGCCACGGCCGCCCTCCGCGCCCTGCACTCGGACCCGGCCGCCCCCTGGACCAACGACCGCCTGGCAGCCGAGGCGGGCGTCTCCCGTGCGACGCTGGCCCGCCGGTTCACCGCCCTGGTCGGCCGCCCGCCCATGGCGTATCTGACCTGGTGGCGGCTGACCCGCACGGCCACGCTCCTGCGCGACAGCGACGCCCCGCTGGCCTCGGTGGCCCGTTCGGCCGGGTACAGCAGCCCGTACGCCCTGTCGCACGCGTTCAGCAGGGAGTTCGGGGTGACGCCGGGGAGGTATCGCGCTCAGGTGCGGCGCTGACGGGGGGTCAGGGCTTGTCGATGGCGAGATTCGCGATCGCCGCCTGCGCGACCTCGCGTCCGCGCCCGGTGAAGTCACCCCTGCCGGGGTAGCTGACGATCAGCTTGTAGAGGTCGCCGGCCGAGGACTTGTAGTAGAAGATCCGCACTTCGCGCTGGAGCGGGTGCTGACTGTCGTTGGTCTTGTAGTCCACCGTGTTCTCGGCCGATGGCTTGTTCTTGTACGTCGTCAGCCTGGTCTTCGTCTTCGTCTGCGGACCGCCGGGCATGTTCAGTTCGTACGCCCCGCTCTGCTTGAACGTGCCGTTGTCGTCGTACATCTGGGCGGCCGCGGAGTCCTTTATGGCGCCACCGGTGTCCTCGGACTTCTTCTGGAGGCTCAGGGTGATCCCGATCGCGCCGCTCGGGTCGCTGTACGTGACCCAGTGGTTCTTGTCGGTCTTCCGGTCGGGCACCTGCCGCTCGTAGCCGCCCGGTACCGCCAGCGTCGCGGCCACGTCGCTCTCGTGGTGGGTCTTCCAGCCGTCGGGCAACGGCCCCGCGAAGGGATTCGCGATCACCAGGTACGCCGCCACGGCCGCCACGAGGACGCCCGCTGCGGCCCCGAACCACGCCTTGCGGCCGAACCGGAACCCCCGGGTGACGATCCGCCCGGGCTGTGTGGGCTGCAAGGGCGCCGCGACCGGCGGGTTCGCGGTCCGTTCCAGCAGCGCCCGGACCTGGGCGGCGTTCGGACGTCTCGCCGGGTCCTTCTGCAGCAGGCCCGTGATCAGCTCGGCGAGCGGTCCCGACGCGGAAGCGGGCGGCGCCGGCGTGGCGTTGAGGACCGACTGGAGCGTGGCCGGTGTGTTGCTGCGGCGAAAGGGGGAGACGCCCTCCGTGGCCGCGTAGAGGACCACGCCGAGGGACCAGAGGTCGGAGGCCGGACCGGGGCGCTGGCCCAGCACCCGTTCCGGGGCGATGAATTCGGGCGAGCCGACGAAGCCCCCCGTGTCCGTCAGGCTGGTCTCGCCCTCGATCTGGGCGATGCCGAAGTCGGTCAGGACCACGCGGTCGTGGCGGCCGAGCAGCACGTTGTCCGGCTTCACATCGCGGTGCAGGATGCCCGCCGCGTGCGCGGCCTCCAGCGCGCCGAGCACCTCCAGGCCGATCCTGGCGGCCTCGCGGGCGTCCAGCGTGCCCTCCTGGAGGGCGCTGCCGAGCGAACGGCCCTGCACCAGCTCCATCACGATCCACGGCCGGCCGTCGACGACCGCCACATCGTGGACGGTGACCACCGCCGGGTGGTCGAGACGGGCCGCGGCGCGGGCCTCGCGACGCATCCGCTCATAGGCGTTGACACGTTCGCGTTCGGGAAGATGGTCCGGGACGCGGGGCTCCTTGACGGCGACCTCGCGGTCGACAGTCTCGTCCTTGGCGCGCCACACCGTGCCCATGCCACCGTGCCCGAGCTTGGCCAGCAGCCGGTAACGGCCCGCGACGAGACGCCCGGCGCCGGGCTCCGACTGCCGAGGCCTGGGAGGTTGCAGAACAAAACTCGTCGTGTCGTCGGACTCATGGCCGACGCCCCCGCTGCTGCTCATGGACCATCCATATCGCGCCAGACGCCCGTGCAGCCAGGGCCGGCGCATTCCGGTCACACACCCGTGACGTATCCCTGGGTGATCCAGGACCTGCGCGTCATCCGGCCACGAAGGTGTCCGCTGCGACGTCGAAGTACTCCTTCGCCTCCCGCACCTTGCCGACCGGCGCCGACACCCACACGTCGTACATCCGGCCGCCCTCCTCCCAGCACAGGTCGTACGTGTGCCGAGGACCCTCGGCCGTGCTGAAGCCGTTCCAGGTGAACTCCCAGAGGGCGGCCGGTTGTCCGTGCTGGGTGGTCGAGGTGACCCGGCCGTCGTGGTAGCCGGGGTTGGTGTCGGAGCCCTTGGCGGCGGCGCGCCGCATCACCGCGAGCGGGCCGCCCGTGTCGGGGCCGGTGGCCTTGATGCCGAGGCGGAAGGTCTCCCCCGGTGACAGGTAGAAGACACGCTCGCCCTGCGGGGAGCGGGTGAAGTCCTCCGGTACGGCGAGGGAGAAGCCGGCCGGGTCCTCGGCGACGCGGTAGCCGGAGGGGGCGGAGGGGCGGGTCGCCGTGACGGGGGACTTGGACGGCGTGCGCGAGGGGCTCGGGGTTGTGGGGGTGGGTGACGGGGATGCGCTCACCGAGGTCCGTGGCGCCGGACTCGTCGGCGTACCACCCCCTTCGCCGCCCCCGTTCATGAGCAGCGCCGCCGCCGAGACCCCCGCCCCGGCCATCGCGGCGACCAGCAGCGCGGCCACCAGCACGCCCCGGGTGGACTGCCTGGTCTCCACGGTGGGCGACGGAGTCGGTGCCGGCGTGGGCAGCGGCGAGGACGGGCGGGGCACGTCCTGCTCGGTCGGTGTGTAAGTGGGGGGCAGGGCCGGGGTGCGGCCGGTGTCGCGGTAGGCGCGCAGCATCCGCTCGGCCTGCTCCGCCGTCAGCCGTCGGTCCGGATCGCGCTCCAACAGGCCCAGTACGACGGGAAGAAGCGGCTCGGCCTGCGCGGGCGGCCGTATCTCGTCGAACACGACGGCGTGCAGGATGCCGCCGAGCGAGTCGCGCCGGAACGGGGACTCGCCGCTCAGCGCGGTGCACAGCAGCGCGCCCAGCGACCACAGGTCGGACTCGGGGCCGGTCCTCGCCCCGGACATCCGCTCCGGCGCGGTGTACTCGGGCGAGCCGACGAACGAGCCGGTCTCGGTGAGCGTGGTGGCTCCCGCGACCTGCGCGATGCCGAAGTCGGTGAGGACGACCCGGTCCGTGCCGGACTCCAGCAGGACGTTGGCGGGCTTGATGTCGCGGTGCAGCACCCCGGCCTCGTGCGCCGTGCGCAGGGCGCCGAGCAGGGCGGCGCCGATCCGGGCGGCCTCGGCGGGGGTGAGCGGTCCGCGCTGGGAGATGCGGTCGGCGAGGGAGCCGCCGCCGATCAACTCCATGACGATGTACGGCCGTTCGTCGTACTCGACGACATCGTGGACGACGATGATGTGCGGGTGGCGCAACTGGGCCACCGCCCGCGCCTCGCGCAGGGTGCGGTCGCGCTGCCGCCTGGTCTCCTCCGCGGAGAGCGTCTCGTCGAGGTCGAGGGGAAGCTCCTTGACCGCCACCTGCCTGCCGAGCAGCTCGTCGGTCGCCCGCCACACCACGCCCATGCCACCGCGCCCGAGTCTCGCCTCGAGCCGGTAACGGCCCGCTATGACACGGACGCCTTCCCCCTCGGTCCCCATGCGCCCCATCATGCCCCACCGGACGGATGTGCTCCGGGGCGGTGACCGGCCAACCCCCGTCCGGCCCAACGGTTACGGGGAGGTCTTCTCCTGCCAGCCCTGCAGGACCCACCTGAACTGCTTGCTCGTGGTGGCCCAGTCGGCCGCGGGCGACGAGATGTAGATCGCGTACTCGGTGCCGTCCCCGGACATGTACGTCTCCTCGACGGCGCGCCGCGGACCGGGGAAGGGGACCCCCTCCTGCCCCTCCAACGCAGTCCAGGTGTACTCCCAGACGGCGCCGGGCCGGTCGCGGTAGATGTTCGATTCCAGCCGCACGCGGTGGTAGTCGGCGAAGCGCTGCTTGAGCGTCTGCTCCAGGTTCAACTGGTGGGAGCGGGCGTCCTTGAAGTCCGGTGCGGTGTCCTTGGCGATGCGGACGAAGTGCTTGCCGTTGTCGGGGGTGTAGTCGACCTGCCTGAGCTCGCTCGGGACTCCGACGACCTTCCGGCTCCAGCCCTTGGGCAGGTAGACGGTGAAGCCCCAGGGGTCGTGGTACGCCTGCCACGCGGCAGGAACGGTTCCGTTGGCGTCCGGGCTGGGCGAGCTCGTGGGAGTCGGGCTCTGCGATGCGGAGGTACCGGCCGTGCCGCTCGGCGTTTCCTTGTCCCACGACTGGAGCGCCACGGCCGCGCCCCCGCCGACGATCGCCGCGAGGGCGATCGAGAGGACCAAGGTGCGCAGGCGACGGCGTTTCGGCGCGGGGCCGGTGCTCGTCCGGTGCTCCGGGCCCAGCCCGGTCGGCCCGATCGACGTCGGCCCGGTCGTCGGCGGGTACGGCGTGCCGGAGCCCGTCTGCGGTGCCGTGCCGGAACCGGTGTGCGGCCCCGTGGCGGTGCTCCCGGTCTCGTAGCGGGAGCCGGTGTGCTGGGTCGGCACGTACGCCTGCGCCGCGTTCGACCGCCGTCCCTCCGCCGCCTCGGCGAGCATCTGCTCGGCCTCGGCCGCGGACGGCCGTGCGGCGGGGTCCTTGTGCAGCAGCGCGGCCATGACGGGCCCGAGCGGGCCGGCGTGCTGCGGATCGGCGGCGTTCTCCTCCACGACCGCCTGCATGGTGGACAGCGGCGAGGTGCGGCGGAACGGCGACCTGCCCTCCACCGCCGTGTACAGCGTGGCGCCGAGCGCCCACAGGTCGGAGGCCGGGCCCGGGTCGTGGCCGCGGACCCGCTCGGGGGCGAGGTAGTCGACGGAGCCGACGACCTCTCCGGTGCGGGTGATCGTCGTATCGCCCTCGATCTGGGCGATGCCGAAGTCGGTCAGCAGGACACGGCCGTCGTCCCCGATGAGGACGTTGCCGGGCTTCACGTCGCGGTGCAGCACCCCGGCGGCGTGCGCGGCCCGCAGCGCGCGCAGCACCCACAGTCCGATGCGCGCGGCCTCGGCGGGCTCGACGCGGCCCCGCTCCTTGACGGCGTCGGCCAGCGAGTGGCCCTCGACGAGCTCCATAACGATCCACGGGCGGCCGTCGTGTTCGAGCACGTCGTGCACGGTGACCACGGCGGAGTGGTTGATGCGCGCGGCGGCGCGCGCCTCCGCCCGGGTGCGGGCGAGGAGCCGCTCCTGTTCGCTCTCGGACACATAGAGCGCGGCGGTCAACTCCTTGATGGCGACGGCACGGTGCAGCACCTCGTCGTGTGCGCGCCACACGCGGCCCATGCCGCCGCTGCCGATCGAGTCGGCGAGCCGGTAGCGGCCCGCGACAAGCTGGCCCTGCATCTGATTCACGTTGCCCCGCAATGCTCTTGACAGGGTCAGACTAAGGACCGGTCCGTCAACAGGGAACAACGGGGGTCCCAAGGAGACCGCACTGTGACGGTTGTCGCTTCGGTGCGCAGGACGCAACCGTTCGGCCCCTCACGGGCTGTTCACAAACGGGATCAGCGGGTCACCTGATAGGTGGCCGACGCCTGCTCGTACAGCTTCGTCACCTCGTCCCGCTGCGACTCGGGACCGCGCACCTGCACGATGTGGTACCGCCCGTCGATGAGCATCACGAGGTTGCGCACATACAGGTCGTTCCCGCTGTCGTCGGTCCAGGTGAACTGTCCTTCGGCCATGGTGCGGGTCCCCACCGTGACGGTGCGCAGCCCGGTCGCGGTGGCCCAGCTGGAGCTGCGGTACGGCTGCAACTCGTGTTCCGTGTCCCGCTGGTACGCCATGGGGTCGCTGCCGTAGGTGACCGCGCCGTCGCGTCCCTTCACGACGATGAGCTCGAAGGCGCCGTGCGAGTACACCACCTGGTTCCAGTCGTTCTTGCCGGCCCGGGACCAGCCCTTGGCCACGGCGATCCGGAAGCCCTCCGGATCGTTGCGCAGCGTGAAACCGTCGGCGAGGGCCGGCCCGCTGGTCTGGCTCTCCGTCGCGGTCGCCGAATTGGACGGGCTGTCCTTGGACTTGGGCGAGGTCTGGTCGGGGCGGGGCTGGCTGCTCGCCCCCTTGCCCGACTGCTCCGGGGCGGGGCTGACCTCCCCCGTGCTGCCGGTACGGTCGCTGCCCGCGTCCTTCTGCCCGGCCTTCGGCATGAAGAGCACAGCGTACGCGACCGCCGCGGCCAGCAGGAGCAGTATCAGCACCAGCAAAATGCGGCCGAGGCTGCGCGGCGAACCCGCCTGCTCCTTGGCCCGCTTGTGCCGTCCGTGCGCGCTGGTCGCGGGCAGTCCGGCGCGCCGCCTGCGCACCAGCTCGCCCCGCCGCCGTACGACGGGCAGCCGGCTGGCGTCGGCGGGCGGCGCGGCGATGACGTGCGCACCGGCGTCGGGTTCGGGCGCGGACCGCACGAGGGACCGCAGCCAGCCCCTGAGCTCCTCGAAGTCCAGCCGCTCGGTCGGGTCCTGACGCAGCAGCGACTCCACGACCGGCCTGAGCGGCCCGCACTCCTCCGCGAAGGCGGGCGGCTCGGCGCACACCATCTGCACCAGCTCGGCCGTCGACTCCTCGGGATACGGCGCATGCCCCTGTACGGCCCTGAAGAGCAGCGCCCCGAGCGCCCACAGGTCGGTCGCGGGTCCGATGGGCGCAGCCAGCTGCCAGTTCTCGTGCACGGGCCCGGCCTGCTCCGGCGCCCACCGCTCCGTCACGGGCCCCACCACGGCCATCCGCGCCTGTCGGGCCCGCTCCGCGGCGAGCGGGGTGGCGGGGCCGCGCGGGGCGGGGGTGCCGGCCACGAGGTCGTCCCAGCGGCCGGGGGGCGCGGCACCGGACGGGAGCGGGGCGGGAGTGTGGGAGCCGGGCGCCGGAACGCCGGTCGGGGGAGCCTTGTCGAGGCGGGGGGTCGGAACGCCGGAGGTCGAGGGAGCACCGGCGCCCGGCACCGAGCTGCCGCCGTTGCCGTAGGGGCCCCCGCCGGTGTAGGGGCCGCCGTCGCCCGGCGGGAGTGCCGTACGACCGCCCTGGCCCGCGAGACCGGCGGCTTCACCGCCCTCGACGGCCGGCGCGCCGCCGACTCCGCTGCGGGGCGCGGCCCCGTGCCAGGCGCTCACTCCGTACGGGTCGGCTATCTGCCCCGGCGCGTTCGTGGTGCGCGGCGAGGTCTCGACGCCGTCGCCGGACGTGTGGGGCTGCGCGGTGCCGTTGGCCTGCGAGGCAGGGCCGCCCTCGGGCGCGGAACGGGCACCGGGCAGCGCCGCCCGCCCGCTCTGCTGCGCCTCCTGCACCCTGGCCGCGGCCCGGGCGCCCGCCCGGTACGCGGCGATCGCCCCGGCCCGCGCGGCCCGGATGTCCCCGCCGGTCTCCAGGGCCTTGGGCGCGAGCGCACCCGGCGCCCCCGCGCCGTTCGCCGTGTCCGCCCCGGCGCTCGGCAGCCCCCCGGCGGTACGCGCCCGGATGGCGGCACGCCGAGCGGCCTCGGGGTCGCCGCCCCCGGGACCGCCTTGAGCAGCCTGGTATCCGGTGGGGCCCTGGTCAGTCTGCGCCCCCTGGGCACCCGGCAGACCCGGGCCGCCCGGCCCACCAACGGAACCGCCAGCAGGTCCGAACCCGCCGTCCCCGTCACCCTCCGGAGCCGGCACCGGGTCGTACCCGCACAGCGCCTCCTCCGCCGCCCCGACCGCGAGCCCGGTCAGCATCACCCGGCCGTCGTCGCAGACCAGCACCGTACGGGCGGTGATGTTCCGGTGCACCCAGCCATGGGCGTGCAGCACCCGCAGTGCCATCAGGACGTCGGAGGCCACCTCGGCCGCCCGATACGGCGTGAGCGGCTTCTCGGCGAGCAGCGCCGCCAGCGGCCGTGCCGACACCAACTCGCTGACGATCCACAGCGAACCGCCCTCGGCGAACACGTCGAAGACCTGGTCGAGCCGCGGGTGGTCGGGGATCTGCGCCGCGGCCTGCGCGGCCTCGACCGCGCGCCGGACCGCCGGGTCGGTGGGCCGCCGCACCCCGGTGCGCGCCGCGGACCGCCCGCTGCCCCGCTGCCGCGGGTCACGCGCCGTGAAACCGTCCGGCAGACCCTCCGCGTCGAGCACCTCCGCCTCGACGACTTCGGGCAACGGCACCTGCCTGACCAGGACTTCCTGACCGCTGTAGGTGTCGAAGGCGCGGGTGTCGGTGAGTTCGTACTCGTCGGCGGGTGGCAGCGGCAGGCGGTAGCGGTCGGCAAGGACCCGTCCCGCATAGTCGTCCACGTTGCCTCCCCCGGCCGCCCGGTTGGTCAATTCCGTTCGCCTTGCGCCCCGTTCCGCACCCATACCTGGCTGCGTACGGTCCGCAAACACTCACGATACGTGCCGGAGGCAACCCGCAATGAGGGGATGCCAGATCTCACGGCTCAAACACGGGTTCGGTCAGCTCACGACGTGGGTTCGAACGTCTTCGCAAGGGTGTTCCAGGTGGCCTTACGCAGGTCGCTGTCCCAGTTCGCGGCTTTCGCCGTGTACATCAGCGCATATCCGAGATGCTCGTTGACGACGAACCCGCGGTCGATCGTGCGGTACTCCGTCCCGCTCTCCACATAGGTGAACTCCCAGTCGGCCGTGTTCCAGCTGCGGTAGTCCACCTGCTCTATCCGGATCTTCTGGTACTGCGAGCGCGTCATGTAGCGCTCCTGGTTCTTCCAGTCGGCCACCGGGTCGCCCTTGGGCGTGGACGTCCAGGCGACGAGCAGCTTCTGCCCGTCGGGCCCCGTGAACCGGTCCCCGGCGGAACTCGCCGACTGGTACTTCCACCCCTTGGGCAGTCCTATCGAGTACCCCTGGCTCCCCGTGTACTTCGTCTGCGCCGCGCCGTCGTCGGACGACCCGCCCGCTCCCGCGCTGCTGCCGCCGGACGCGGTCGGGCTGTTGCTGGGAGTGCCGCCGTCCGTCGACGCCGCCCCGGACTTCGAGTCGGCTCCGCCCGCACGGGTGCCACCGCTCGCGTCCTCCTTGGTGCGGGCACCGGCGGAGGCACTGGCCGCCGCCTTCCCGCCGCTGTTCTTGCTGCCGTTCGAGCTCTTGCCGTCCCCGCCGAGCACGATGGCCAGCACGGTCCCGACCACGGCGAGCACGACCACCACCGCGATGATCACCAGCGTCCGCTTCGGCACCACGTCGGTGAGCGGCGCCCTGGGCACGGGCCGCGGCGGCAGATCCGGCGGCGGCACGACCGGCCACCCCGAACTGCGCCCCCCGGCCTGCGCATCCGTCCCCTGCGCAGCGCTCTCCCGGCCCCCGGAAGCCGCACCGGCCGACGAGGCCGAGGCACCCGCGGAACCCGAAGCCGCGGATGAACCGGAATCGGCAGCGGTACCGGTAGGCGCTTTGGCTCCCGAAGCCGCCGACGAAGCCGAGGACTGAACCGGAGCCGAAGACGGCGACGCGGCCGACCGCGGAGCCGGCGGCACCGCAGGCATCGGAGTCGTCGCAGCGGGAGGGGACGGAGGAGCAGAAGGTGCCGACGGAGCCGAGGAACCGGCCGCTCCCGACGCCCCGGCGGGCTTGGTGCCGCCGGACCCCGAACCGCCCGTACCGCTCCCCGACCTGCCGCGGGTCGCAGCCGCCGAACCGGCCGCCGCTCCCGCCGCCACGGCGGCCTTCCGCACGGAACGCAGCGCCCCGCGCAGCTTCTCCGCCGCCTCCTCGCCCCGCTTGCTCCCGGAACCGCCCGAACTCCCCTTGCCCTTGGGCGCATCGGGCTGCACCGGCAGCGGCACCACCCGCGTCGCGTCCAGCGGCGGCTCCGGCTCGGCCTCCTTCGGCTCGGGCGCGTGGATCACGCGGTTCAGCATCGCCCGCGCACCCGCGTCGTCGAGCCGCTTGGCGGGATCCTTGGTCAGCAGACCGTAGATGACGTCCCTCAGCGGCCCCGCGTTCTTCGGCTCCTCCATCGGCTCGGTCATCACCGCGGTGAGGGTGGCGATCGCGGAACCCTTGTCGTACGGCGGCACGCCCTCGACGGCCGCGTACAGCAGCCCGCCGAGCGACCACAGGTCGGCCGCGGGGCCCGGCTTGTGACCGCGAGCCCGCTCCGGGGAGATGTAGGAGGGCGCGCCGACGAGCATGCCGGTCGAGGTGATGGACGGATCGCCCTCGACCTGGGCGATACCGAAGTCGGTGAGCACGACCCGGTCGGTGTCGGACTCCAGAAGCACGTTGGACGGCTTCACGTCACGGTGCAGGATGCCCTCGCGGTGCGCCGAGCGCAGCACGTCGAGGATCGCCAGTCCGACCTCGGCGGCCCGCTTCGGCTCCAGCAGGCCGTCCTCCCGGATGACCTCGGCGAGCGACTTGCCCTCGACGAGTTCCATCACGATCCACGGGCGGTCGTCCTCCTCGACCACGTCGAAGACCGTCACCGCGCTGTTGTTGCGGATCCGCGCGATCGCCTTGGCCTCGCGCAGCGTGCGCGTGATCAGCCGCCGTTTCTCGTCCTCGTCGATGTTCGACGGGAACCGCAGCTCCTTGACGGCGACCGTCCGGCCGAGGGTCTCGTCCTCGGCCCGCCACACCGTGCCCATGCCGCCGCGGCCGAGCACCCTCCCCAGCCGGTACCGCCCGGCGAGAAGACGCTCGCTGTTGTCCTGACGAGTGTCCTGACGAGATGTCCCCGCCCGCTCCGCCTCCGACATGCGTCCCCTCATGCAACCCGCCCTGACAGAGCCTCCATTGTCCCTCACCCGACAAGTGCCCGACGCCCAGGGTGCCCGTGGCGCCGTACGAGGAGCCTGTGCACCCGGGCCCCCGCCGGACGGCACGTCGCGCCACCCTGGATGATGGGCTGCGACAAGGGAGGACCTCGCGATGCCGCCGCTCAGGACGCTACTGGCCGCGCCCGTGTCGCTGGTGCTCCTCACCCTGTCGCCGGCACCCTCCTCGGCCCTCGCTGCACCGGCCGCGGACACGCTCCTGCCCTTGCTGGTCACGCAGGGCGGAGCCCCTGCCGCAGCCCTCCTCTCCCGCGAGGGCTCCGGCACCCGCTACGCCCGGGCCGGCCGCGGCATCGCCCGTGCCGACCGCTTCCGCGCCGGCAGCATCACGAAGACCTTCATCGCGACGGTCGTCCTGCAACTCGCGGCGGAACAACGGCTGTCCCTGTCCGACACCGTCGAGCAGCATCTGCCCGGCCTGGTACACGGAGCCGGCAACGACGGCCGCACCATGACCCTGCGTGCCCTGCTCACCCACACCAGCGGCCTGAACGACTTCACCGCGGAGACCGAAGGCCTCGTTCCCCTCTCCCCTCGTCAAGCCGTACGCATCGCCCTCACCCACCCCCCGGCCGACCCCGGCCGCTACTCCTACTCGAACACCGACTACGTGGTGCTCGGCATGGTCATCCAGCAGGTCACCGGCCACTCGTACGCCACCGAGGCCGAGCGCCGCATCATCGCTCCGCTGGGTCTGACGGGCACCTCCTTCCCCGGCTCCCGCACCTCTCTGCCCTCTCCGCACGGCCGCGCCTACGCCACCGACGGAACCGACGTCACCGCACTCGACCCGCGGGTGGCCGGAGCCGCGGGCGAGCTGGTGACCACACTCGCCGACCTGGACCGCTTCTACGCGGCCCTGCTGGGCGGCGAACTGCTGCCCTCGCACTGGCTGCGCGAGATGCGCGACACCCGAACCGCACACGGCCTGTACGGCATGGGGCTGTTTCCCGAGAAGCTGCCGTGCGGCATCACGGTGTGGGGACACAACGGACGCATCACCGGCAGCTACGTGCGCACCGCAGCCACCGCCGACGGCCGGCATGTCCTCACCTTCCGCGTGAACACGACGGCGATCGCAGATCCCGGCCTCGAACCGGCCCTGCTCGCCGCCGAGTTCTGCCCTCGCACTCCGTAGAACGGCCGGGTTCCCAACGAAGATCCCGGATCGCGCCACTCGTTCGAGTGCGGTCCCGGCGCCTGGAAGCCCGGCGTCCTACAGCGGCACGATGTCCGGCGCCCCCAACCGCGCCGCATCCGCCGTCAGGTCGTCCGGCTGCCGCTGCGACTCCCGCTCGGCCTCCACCCGCTTCTCGTAGTGCTCGACCTCGCGCTCGATCTGGCCCTTGTCCCAGCCGAGCACCGGCGCCATGAGCTCCGCCGCCTCCCGTGCGCTGCGCGTCCCCCGGTCGAAGGTCTCGATGGAGATGCGGGTGCGCCTGGTCAGGACGTCGTCCAGGTGCCGGGCGCCCTCGTGCGAAGCGGCGTACACGATTTCGGCGCGCAGATAGTCGTCGGCGGCCTGCAGCGGCTCCCCGAGCGAGGCATCGGCGGCGATGAGGTCGAGGACCTCCTCCGCCATCGACCCGTACCGGTTCAACAGATGCTCCACGCGCACCACATGAAGACCCGTCCGTGCCGCGATCCGCGCCCGCGCGTTCCACAGCGCCCGGTAGCCCTCGGCCCCCAGCAGCGGCACGTCCTCCGTCACGCACTCGGCGACCCGCAGGTCGAGGCCGTGGACCGCCTCGTCCACCGCGTCCTTGGCCATCACCCGGTACGTCGTGTACTTGCCGCCCGCGACCACGACGAGGCCGGGCGCGGGATGGGCGACCGTGTGCTCGCGCGACAGCTTGCTGGTGGCCTCCGACTCGCCGGCCAGCAGCGGGCGCAGTCCCGCGTACACGCCCTGCACGTCGTCCCGGGTCAGCGGCACCGCGAGGACCGAGTTCACATGCTCCAGCAGATAGTCGATGTCCGCGCTGGACGCGGCCGGGTGCGCCTTGTCGAGGTCCCAGTCGGTGTCCGTGGTGCCGACGATCCAGTGCCGGCCCCAGGGAATGACGAACAGCACGGACTTCTCGGTGCGCAGGATGAGCCCGGACGAGGAGCTGATGCGGTCCTTCGGTACGACCAGGTGGATGCCCTTGGACGCCCGGACGTGGAACTGGCCGCGCTCGCCCACCATCGCCTGGGTGTCGTCGGTCCACACCCCGGTCGCGTTGACGATCTGCTTGGCGCGGATCTCGTACTCGCCGCCCCCCTCGACGTCCTGCACACGCGCGCCCACGACGCGTTCGCCCTCCCGCAGGAAGCCCGTCACGCGCGCGCGGTTGGCGGCCTTCGCGCCGTACGCCGCCGCCGTGCGCACCAGGGTGGCCACATAACGCGCGTCGTCCATCTGGGCGTCGTAGTACTGCAGGGCCCCGACCAGGGCGTCCTTCTTCAAGGCGGGTGCCACGCGCAGGGCGTGGCGGCGGGTCAGATGACGGTGCGTGGGCAGGCCGCGCCCGTGTCCGCGGGCCATCGACATCGCGTCGTAGAGCGCGACGCCCGAGCCGGCGTACAGGCGCTCCCAGCCCTTGTGCTGCAGCGGGTACAGGAACGGCACCGGCTTCACCAGATGCGGGGCGAGCCGCTCCAGCAGCAGGCCGCGCTCCTTCAGCGCCTCCCGTACGAGCGCGAAGTCGAGCATCTCCAGATAGCGCAGTCCGCCGTGGATCAGCTTGCTGGACCTGCTGGAGGTGCCCGACGCCCAGTCACGCGCCTCGACCAGGCCGGTGGACAGTCCGCGTGTCACGGCGTCCAGGGCGGTGCCCGCACCGACCACGCCGCCGCCCACCACCAGTACGTCCAGCTCGCGCTCGGCCATTCCCGCCAGTGCCTCGGCTCGCTGCGCCGGCCCCAGTGTCGCTGTCCTCACCGCTGCCTCCCGCTGTCGGTAGCGTCGGCCGCACCCGTCGGGCGAAGCCCGGTTCTCATCCCCCATGCCCAAATTCTGACCGTCTTGCCCGGCTTCAGCCACCAGTCGCCCCCAGCCTGTGGACAACATTCCCGAGACCTGCGGAAAACACGGACAACCAATCCCGCAAATCGGTCATATTTACTCCTAGTGTGACATTGCACTTCGCCTGTCCTGTCCACAGGACTTGCGCACCTGCCCCGCTTCGGTTACTGGGAGGACGGCCCACCCCATGCCCGCAGATCTCGCCGTCATCGGACTCGGCCCGTTCGGCCTGCCCCTGGCCCAGGCAGCCGTCGCGGCCGGCATCCCCACACTCGGCTATCGGACCGGGCCCGAGCAGGGCTCCCTCAGCCCCGCCGAACTGCGCCGGATGCTCTCGGGGGGCTTCAGGCACGCCACCAGCCCGGCCGAGCTCGGCCGGGTACGCACCGCGGTCATCTGCGCGCCGACCCCGCGCGGCGCCGACGGCAAGCTCGACCTCGGCCAGGTGGAGGCGGCCGCCCGCGCCCTGGCCGAGCGGCTTCGCCCGCACACCACGGTCATCCTGGAGTCGCCGGTCCCCCCGGGCACCACCGAGGAGTTCCTCTGCCCCCTCCTGGAGGAGGGCTCCGGGCTGCAGGCAGGCCGCGACTTCCACCTCGCCTACTCCCCCAGCCGGGTCGACCCCGGCAACCGCGCCTTCACCCCGGCCAACATCCCCAAGGTGATCGGCGGCCTCACCTCCGCCTGCACCGAGTCCGCCGCCGCGTTCTACGGCCGCCTCACCGACAAGGTGGTACGCGCGCGTGGACTGCGCGAGGCGGAGACCGTGCAGCTCCTCGAGACCAACTTCCGACACGTCAACATCGCCCTCGTCAACGAGATGGCCGTCCTCTGCAACCACCTCGGCGTGGACGTCTGGGACGTCATCCGCTGCGCGGAGACCAAGCCGTTCGGCTTCGAGGCCTTCCGCCCCGGCCCCGGCGTCGGCGGTCACGCCGTCCCGCAGGACCTGACCGGTGCCCCGGGCCGCCTGCGCATGGTCGAACTGGCCCAGCAGGTCAACAGCCAGATGCCCCGTTACGTCGTCCAGCGCGCCGCAGCGCTCCTCAACGAGCACGGCAAGTCGGCCCGCGGCGCACGCGTGCTGCTGCTCGGTGTCACCTACAAGCCGGACCTCGCCGACCAACAGGGCACTCCTGCCCCGGAGATCGCCGTCCGCCTCATGGAACTGGGCGCCTCGATCAGCTACCACGACCCGCACGTCCCGTCCTGGAGCGTCCAGGACCGCCCGGTCCCGCGCGCGGACGCCCTCTACGAGGCCGCGGCCGAGGCCGATCTGACGATCCTGCTCCAGCAGCACCGGACATACGACCTCCAAGGCCTGTCGGTGAAGGCGCAGTTGCTGCTGGACACGCGCGGAGCCGTTCCGACGGGGGCCGCCCACCGCCTCTGACCGCATATTTCGCTGGCCGCGCCGTCACCCCCACCTGTTACTCTCCCTCCACTCGTCGCACACGCGTGCGCACACATTCTTCGCTTCACCATTCGCTCGTTCCATCCCGTGGGGGGATCTCTGTCATGAGCCAGTCAGCTCCAACTCCGCCGCCGCAGCCCCAGCCGGTCGACGCCAACGCGGACGCCCAGCAGCCCGACGCGGCACCGCAGCCTCCGGCGCCGGGCGTTCCGTACGCGCCCGCTCCCGCGCCCGTTCCGGCGAAGAACAACATCGGGCTCGGTCTGGGGGCCGCGTTCGCTGCCGCCGTGGTCGTCGCCGGTGTCTACGGCGTGATCATCGGCCTGACCAAGCACGAGATCGGCTGGGCGGCGGTCGGCGTCGGCTTCCTGATCGGCCTCGCCGCGGGCCGGCTCGGCGGCCGCAACCCGGTCCTGCCGGTCGCGAGCGCGGTCCTGTCCCTGGGCGCCGTCTACGTCGGCCAGCTGGTGGGCGAGGCCATGCTCATCGCGGACCAGGTGAAGGTCGGCTTCAACGAGGTCTTCTTCCAGCACCTCAGCGTGGTCCAGGAGGCCTGGAAGGCGGACGCCGACCCGCTGACGTTCGTGTTCTTCGCGATCGCCGCGTATGTCGCGTTCACCGGCGCCAAGAAGGCGGCGGTCTGACGCTGCCGGTGCGGGGCCGGGGCGGCGCGTCGGTGGTGAAGGGGGGGCGCGCGGGTGCGGAGGGCTCCGGGGCTGGTGGCATGCGGGGCGCGGCGCGGGTACCTTACGGAGACAGGTGGGGCCGGTCGTAGTGGCTGCTGCGGCAGGCTCGTGGATGGATCTCGGAGTGTCCGCCCCTACTCTCTATAGGGGCGGCCGTTTAACCATCACACCGACAAGGTGGAGCCCACCGCAGAGGTCGCTGCAGCGGGCTCCGAGCTGGTTCACGGGTGTCCGCCCCTAGTCTCCATGGGGGCGGCCGCTCACCAGCTGTTGATCCACAAGACACACCTCCTCCGGAACTTCACCAGCCGAAGCCGAATGCCATCCCAGCGGGTGGGCTTGCGGTGACGGCCCATCGGCACGCCCCCTTCCACGACGCCACCCATTGACCCGGTAGGCAGCACGTCGGAACTCGGGCCGGGTCCCGACGGCGGGGTCCGGAACCGGTGTCCTTGGAAGGGGGCGGCCAAGAGAGCTTGGGTCGCCGATCAAAGACACTACCGCCCGCTTACGCCCGTTCGGCCCACATTCGCCCCGAACGCAACCGCGCGCCCCCACCCCTCGACGCGCGCCCCCACCAGCCCACTTGGGCACGCAAAAGGGCCGGTCACCCACCCCTCGGGATGACCGGCCCTTCAGGCGCCGTAAGCCCTACCGCTTGTGCTGCGAGTCCGCCACCGTCACCTCGACCCGCTGGAACTCCTTCAGCTCGCTGTACCCGGTCGTGGCCATCGCCCGCCGCAGCGCACCGAAGAGATTCATGGAGCCGTCAGGAGTGTGCGACGGACCGGTCAGCACCTCCTCGATGGTGCCGACCGTGCCGAGGTCGACCTTCTTGCCGCGCGGCAGCTCCTCGTTGACGGCCTCCATGCCCCAGTGGTGGCCGCGCCCCGGCCCGTCCGTGGCGCGGGCGAGCGGGGAGCCCATCATCACGGCGTCCGCGCCGCAGGCGATCGCCTTCGGGATGTCACCGGACCAGCCCACACCGCCGTCGGCGATCACGTGCACATACCGGCCGCCGGACTCGTCCATGTAGTCGCGACGCGCCGCCGCCACGTCCGCGACCGCGGTCGCCATCGGGACCTGGATGCCCAGCACGTTGCGCGTGGTGTGCGCGGCGCCGCCGCCGAAGCCGACCAGCACGCCCGCCGCGCCCGTGCGCATCAGGTGCAGGGCCGCCGTGTACGTGGCGCAGCCGCCGACGATCACCGGGACGTCGAGCTCGTAGATGAACTGCTTCAGGTTCAGCGGCTCGTGCGAACCGGAGACGTGCTCCGCGGAGACCGTCGTACCGCGGATGACGAAGATGTCCACGCCCGCGTCCACGACCGCCTTGGAGAACTGCGCCGTGCGCTGCGGGGAGAGCGCGGCGGCGGTGACCACGCCGGAGTCGCGCACCTCCTTCAGACGCGCGCCGATCAGCTCCTCCTTGATGGGGGCTGCGTAGATCTCCTGGAGCCGGCGCGTGGCCCGGTCGTCGTCGAGGCCGACGATCTCGTCGAGCAGCGGCTGCGGGTCCTCGTACCTCGTCCACAGGCCCTCGAGGTTCAGCACGCCGAGGCCGCCGAGCTCACCGATGCGGATCGCGGTGGCCGGGGAGACCACGGAGTCCATGGGGGCGGCCAGGAACGGCAGCTCGAAGCGGTAGGCGTCGATCTGCCAGGCGATCGAGACCTCCTTCGGGTCCCGCGTACGGCGGCTGGGGACGACGGCGATGTCGTCGAAGGCGTACGCCCGGCGGCCGCGCTTGCCGCGCCCGATCTCGATCTCAGTCACGTCTGTGGCCTTTCCCTGATGCGTTTCAGCGTCTTCCAGTATCGCCGACGGGTACGACAAGGGCGGCCCCGGTGCTTGCGGGACCGCCCTTGAAGGAGCCTGCTGACTGCTTGTGCGACTACTTGCGGCTGTAGTTCGGCGCCTCGACCGTCATCTGGATGTCGTGCGGGTGGCTCTCCTTGAGGCCCGCGGAGGTGATCCGCACGAAGCGGCCCTTGGACTCCATCTCCTCGATGGTGGCCGCGCCCACATAGCCCATGGTCTGGCGCAGACCGCCGACGAGCTGGTGCAGAACGCTGGACAGCGGGCCGCGGTAGGGCACCTGGCCCTCGATGCCCTCGGGCACGAGCTTGTCGTCGGAGCCGACCTCGGCCTGGAAGTAGCGGTCCTTCGAGTACGACTTCGCCTGGCCGCGGGACTGCATGGCGCCGAGCGAGCCCATGCCGCGGTACGACTTGAACTGCTTGCCGTTGATGAACTGCAGCTCGCCGGGGGACTCCTCGCAGCCCGCGAGCAGCGAGCCCAGCATCACGGTGTCGGCGCCGGCGGCGAGGGCCTTGCCGATGTCACCGGAGTACTGGAGGCCGCCGTCGCCGATCAGCGGGATGCCCGCCGGGCGGGCGGCCAGGGAGGCCTCGTAGATGGCGGTGACCTGCGGGACGCCGATGCCTGCGACCACACGGGTCGTACAGATGGAGCCGGGGCCCACGCCCACCTTGATGCCGTCGACACCGGCGTCGATGAGGGCCTGGGCGCCGTCGCGGGTGGCGACGTTGCCGCCGATCACGTCGACGGAGACGCTCGACTTGATCTTCGACATCCAGCTGAGGGCGTTGCTGTTGTGGCCGTGCGAGGTGTCGACGACCAGGAAGTCCACACCGGCCTCGGCGAGCGCCTGGGCACGCTCCAGGGCCTCGGGGCTCGCGCCGACCGCGGCACCGACGAGCAGCCGGCCCTCGGCGTCCTTGGCGGCGTTCGGGTACTTCTCGGCCTTGACGAAGTCCTTGACCGTGATCAGGCCCTTGAGGACACCGGCCTCGTCGACCAGGGGAAGCTTCTCGATCTTGTGGCGGCGCAGCAGCTCCATGGCGTCCACACCGGAGATGCCGACCTTGCCGGTGACCAGCGGCATCGGCGTCATGACCTCGCGCACCTGGCGGCTGCGGTCGGACTCGAAGGCCATGTCGCGGTTGGTGACGATGCCGAGGAGCTTGCCGGCCGGGTCGGTGACGGGGACACCGCTGATGCGGAACTTGGCGCACAGGGCGTCCGCGTCGGCGAGCGTCGCCTCCGGGTGCACCGTGATCGGGTCGGTGACCATTCCGGACTCGGACCGCTTGACCAGGTCGACCTGGTTGACCTGGTCCTCCACGGACAGGTTGCGGTGCAGCACGCCGACGCCGCCGAGGCGGGCCATCGCGATCGCCATGCGGGACTCGGTCACCTTGTCCATCGCCGCGGAGAGCAGCGGGATGTTGACCCGGACGTTGCGGGAGATGCGGGACGAGGTGTCGACCGCGTTGGGGAGCACCTCGGATGCGCCCGGCAGCAGCAGCACGTCGTCGTAGGTCAGCCCGAGTGTCGCGAATTTACCGGGCACTCCGTCGACGTTTGCAGTCATGACACCTTCCCCAAATGGCCTTGATCGGTGCGGATGTCCATGCTAACGGGAAGCATGGCTCTCGAATTCCACGGTTCCGCGTGACTCCGGGCTTCGTATGTTCGTACGGAATCGCCGAGAGCCCTGTTCAAGGAAGGCGCTTACGGCAGTGCGGTCACTGCTCCGCGAGTGCCCTGAGCCGGCTCAGTGCCCGGTGCTGTGCGACCCGCACCGCTCCGGGTGACATTCCCAACATCTGTCCCGTCTCCTCGGCCGTGAGACCCACCGCGATCCGCAGCAGGAGCAGCTCGCGCTGGTTCTCCGGCAGGTTGGCCAGCAGTTTCTTGGCCCATTCGGCGTCGCTACTGAGCAGCGCCCGCTCCTCCGGGCCGAGCGAGTCGTCCGGCCGCTCCGGCATCTCGTCGGACGGGACCGCCGTCGACCCCGGGTGCCGCATCGCCGCCCGCTGCAGGTCCGCGACCTTGTGCGCGGCGATGGCGAAGACGAACGCCTCGAAGGGACGGCCGGTGTCCTTGTAGCGCGGCAGCGCGAGCAGGACGGCGACGCAGACCTCCTGCGCGAGGTCCTCCACGAAGTGCCGGGCATCACCCGGCAGCCGGGACAGACGGGTGCGGCAGTAGCGCAGCGCCAGGGGGTGGACATGGGCCAGCAGGTCGTGTGTGGCCTGCTCGTCCCCGTCCACGGCGCGGTGGACGAGTGCACCGATCGCCCCTGCGGCGTTCGCCGCCTCGTCGTCGCGCATCGGTCCATGGTGCCTTGCGGCCGCGCGGGCCGTGGCACCGTGTCCGATGTTGTGCACCGAAGCGTTATGAGCAGGTGCGCCGGAACTCATCCCTTGCGCCCTCCCCTTCCGCTCGACCGACTCGTCCCCGAGAGACTCCACACCTCAAGGATGCGGCATCCGCGCCGAAACGAGCATCGGGTACCCGGCGGGGCCTTTTGACAAGCGGCTCCGAGAGGGCACGGGTGCCTTTTCCCGCACCCCACGGCAGCGGCCGGCGTCGAGGCCGGTGCGTGCGCACGGCATGCCGGACGAAGGCCCTCGCAGCAGAGCCGCCAGGGCCTTTGACCGGTGCACCGAAGCGCGCGTGCCGGGCGGCGTGGGCGCGTGCCCGAACTTCCTCGGGGTCGCCCGGTCCGGCCCACCTTGCGGTGGGCGGGGGTTCTCGAACCCCCGCTGCAACACACCCGACCGGCCTAGCGGACCAGGCCCCAGCGGAACCCGAGCGCCACGGCGTGCGCCCGGTCCGAGGCGCCGAGCTTCTTGAAGAGCCGCCGGGCATGCGTCTTCACGGTGTCCTCGGAGAGGAACAGCTCGCGGCCGATCTCCGCGTTGGAGCGGCCGTGGCTCATGCCCTCCAGGACCTGGATCTCACGCGCCGTGAGCGTGGGCGCGGCGCCCATCTCGGCGGAGCGCAGCCGGCGCGGCGCCAGCCGCCAGGTCGGGTCGGCGAGCGCCTGGGTGACGGTCGCACGCAGCTCCGCGCGCGAGGCGTCCTTGTGCAGATAGCCGCGGGCACCCGCGGCGACCGCGAGGGCCACGCCGTCCAGGTCCTCGGCCACGGTGAGCATGATGATGCGCGCGCCGGGGTCGGCGGACAGCAACCGACGGACGGTCTCCACGCCGCCCAGTCCGGGCATGCGTACGTCCATCAGAATCAGGTCCGAACGGTCGGCGCCCCAGCGGCGGAGGACTTCCTCGCCGTTGGCCGCGGTCGTCACGCGCTCGACGCCGGGCACGGTCGCGACCGCGCGGCGGAGCGCCTCTCGGGCAAGCGGGGAGTCGTCGCAGACGAGGACGGATGTCATGGCCGCCCTCCGCAGCTGATGCACGTCACCTTGAGCCTCCAGGCTGGTACGAAATCGTCACCTGTGCGGTCGACCGTCTCGGACGCCTGCCCGAGCACTTGTTGCTTCAACCGCCTCCGCACTCTCAACGATGGTCACTCGAAAGAGTTACGGGGGCGTGTGCCATCTTCGGCACTCTACGTGAGGGCACGGACACGGTGCAGACATGCAGGGCGGACCCTCAACGTTTCATCACAACCCATGCCCCATTTAGCCCTTTTTCTTCCCATCTACTGGTGTCTGAGGCTAGATTCGCAATGAGTCATATTTTCATTTCCTTAGATCGTAGATATACGGTCATGGGCACCGTATCCGCTCAGAACGGCTACAAGGGGTCACGCAATGGCAGATTTCTCCCGCCTTCCCGGACCGAACGCGGACCTGTGGGACTGGCAGCTCCTGGCCGCCTGCCGCGGAGTGGACAGCTCGCTCTTCTTTCATCCGGAGGGTGAGCGCGGTGCGGCCCGGAGCGCTCGCGAGAACTCGGCCAAGGAGGTCTGTATGAGGTGCCCGGTGCGCGCGCAGTGCGCGGCGCACGCGCTGGCGGTGAGAGAGCCGTACGGCGTGTGGGGCGGCCTGACCGAGGACGAGCGCGAAGAGCTGATGGGGCGGGCGCGGAACCGGCTGGTGGCGGCGGCGACCGCCGGGGACGGCGGCTCGAACAATTGAAGGAACGTTTCTGCGTTCCCGGGTCCCTGAGCTCCCGGAACCCGAGCTCCCCATGAGAAGGGCACGCGTACGTGCCCTTCTTCACTGCCGGGCGGCTGCGCGCGCGAGTTGCTCCAGGGTCGCCGCGACGGCGGGCACCTGCGCCAGGTCGGGCAGCGTCAGCGCCACGATCTCCCGCCGCACCGCCGGCTCCAGCGTCAGCACGCGCGCGTGCCGCGGCCGTACCGACTCGATGGCGAGCTGCGGCAGGACCGCGACGCCGAGGCCGGCGCCGACCAGGCCGACCACGGCCGGATAGTCGTCGGTGGCGAAGTCGATGCGCGGCGTGAACCCCGCGCTCTCGCACACCTCGACCAACTGCCCGCGGCAGCGCGGGCACCCGGCGATCCACGGCTCGTGCGCGAGGTCCCCGATGGACACCGCCGGGGCCTGCGCGAGCCGGTGCCGCTCGGGCACGAGCCCGACGAGCCGGTCGCTCAGCAGCGGCCGTACGACGAGGTCGTCCCACTCCTCCGCGCCCGCCGCGCGCTCGTAGCGGAAGGCCAGCGCCACGTCGCAGTCACCCTCGCGCAGCAGCTCGACGGAGGCGGGCGGTTCGGCCTCCTCCAAGGAGACCCGGGTGCCGGGGTGCGCGGCGCGCAGGGCCGCGAGGGCGGTGGGCACGAGCGTCGAGCTGCCGCTCGGGAACGAGACGAGCCGTACGCGTCCGGCGCGCAGCCCCGCGATGGCGGCGACCTCCTCCTCCGCCGCCGTGAGCCCGGCCAGGATTCCCGAGGCGTGCCGCACCAGCGCCTCACCGGCCTGGGTCAGCCGCATCTCACGCCCGCCGCGGACGAGCAGCGGCGTGCCGACCGACGCCTCCAGGGCCTTCATCTGCTGGCTGACGGCGGGCTGCGTACAGCCCAGTTCGCGACCCGCGGCCGAGAAGGAGCCGGTGGTGGCGACGGCGCGCAGAACGCGCAGATGGCGGGCTTCGATCACGGTTTGAGGATAAGTGATCCTTTGGTTGGGCGCTCGATAATGCGTCGACACTTTGAGACATCGTCGCCTACCGTGCCGTCATGAAGCTTCTGTCGGTGAATCTGGGCGATGCGAAGGCCGTGCCCTACACGGACAACCCCGAGGGTCTGACCGGTATCGACAAGCGGCCGGTGGACGGGCCGGTGCGGGTGGCCGCGCCCGGACCGAAGGGCATCGGCGGCAGCGGGCTGGCCGGGGACGCGGTGTGCAAGAGACAGCACCACGGCGGGAACGACCAGGCCGTGTACGCGATGGCGCGCGAGGACCTGGACGACTGGGAGCGCGAGCTGGCCCGCCCGCTGGCGAACGGCTCCTTCGGCGAGAACCTCACGACCGAGGGCCTGGACATCTCGGGCGCGCTGATCGGCGAACGCTGGCGCATCGGTCCGGAGCTGGTCCTGGAGGTGACCTGCGGCCGGATTCCCTGCGGCACCTTCCAGGGCCATCTGGGTGAGCGGCGGTGGGTGAAGCGGTTCACGCGGAAGGGCGCGCCGGGTGCCTACCTGCGAGTGATCGAGCCGGGCGAGATACGGTCCGGCGACCCGGTCGAGATCGTGCACCGACCGGAGCACGAGGTGACGGTGGCGCTGCAGTTCCGTGCGTCGACGACGGAGCGGGAGCTGCTGCCGCGCCTGCTGCCCGCCGGGGCGGCGCTGCATCCGGAGAGCCTGGCGGCGGCGCGGAAGTACCTGGAGACGTACGGCTCCTGACACGCGCTCTGCTCGGCGCCGCACCCAGGAGCTTCACCATCGTCGGGCCCTGTGCAGAGATCGGATTCCCCCAGTCCGGGTCACTACCCTTGGGCCATGACAACGGCTCTGATTACGGGATCGACCGCGGGCATCGGCGCCGCGTTCGCGCGGCGGCTGTCGGCCGACGGGCACAATCTGGTGCTCGTCGCCCGCGACACCAAGCGTCTGCAGGAACAGGCGACCGAACTGCACGACCGGCACGGCATCGAGGCGGAGGTGCTCACCGCCGACCTCGCCACGGACGAGGGCATCGAGGCCGTGGCCGCGCGCCTGGCCGACCGCAAGAACCCCGTCGACCTGCTGATCAACAACGCCGGCTTCGGCAACAAGGGCCGCTTCCTCGACGTGGCGATGGCCGACGAGCTGACGATGCTCAAGGTGCACTGCGAGGCGGTGCTGCGCCTCACGGCGGCGGCGACCGAGGCGATGCGCGAGCGCGGCCGCGGCGGTGTCGTCAACGTCGCGTCCGTGGCCGCCTTCGTGCCGCGCGGCACGTACGGCGCCTCCAAGGCGTGGGTCGTGCAGTTCACGCAGGGGGCGGCGAAGGACCTGGCGGGCAGCGGGGTGCGGTTGATGGCGCTGTGCCCGGGGTTCGTACGGACCGAGTTCCACCAGCGGGCCGGGATGGGCACGGACAACATCCCCGGGTGGATGTGGCTCGATGCCGACAAGCTGGTGGCGGCGGCGCTGTCGGACCTGGCGCGGGGCAAGTCGCTGTCCGTTCCGGACGCGCGGTACAAGGCGCTGATGGGGATCGTGAAGGTGACGCCCCGGGGCCTGCTGGGCGGCATCACCTCCCGGACCGGCCGGAAGTACGGGCCGCAGTAGCCACCAGGCGCTCAAGGGGCGCTGTGGAGCCCCGGTGGGAGAATGGTGCTGTTCAACCGGACCCCGGGGACCGGAGGCAAGATCATGACCTTCGTTCAGATCATCGACTGCAAGACCAGCCGGTTCGACGACATCAACCGGCTGATGGACACATGGGTCGAACAGACCAGGGGGAAGCGGACGGCGACGCACGCGGTGGTCGGCAAGGACCACTCCGACGCGTCCCACTTCATCGAGATCGTGGAGTTCCCGTCGTACGAGGAGGCGATGCGGAACTCCAACCTGCCTGAGACCGACAAGATCTTCCGCGAGATGGTGGCTCTCTGCGACGAGATGCCGACGTTCACGGACCTGGACGTGGTGCGGGACGACCAGCTGTACGCGGCCACGGTACGGCGTTTCTTCGACACGCTGGCCACGCAGGGCGAACTGCCGCCGCTGGACGACCTGTTCGCCGAGAACTACCACGACCACGACCCCGCGAACGTCCAGGACACCATCGGCATGGACGCCATGCGGCGCGAGATGGAGATGTGGCGCGGCGGCTTCGACATCGCCTTCACCATCGAGGACCAGATCTCCCAGGGGGACCGCGTGTGCACGCGGTGGACCGGGAACGCGACCCACAAAGGCGAGTTCATGGGTCTGGCGCCCACGGGCAGGAACGTCGTCATGACCGGGACGACCATCTTCCGGTGCGACGAGGACGGGAAGATCGCCGAGGGCTGGTGGCAGTACGACCGGCTCGGGCTGATGGCGCAGTTGGGTGCGCTGGACGCCCTGGAGCAGTAGACGCCGAAGGCCCGGCACCCCCAGGGGTGCCGGGCCTTCCAGCGACTGCTGACCGCGGTCAGTGGGCGTGGCCGTGGCCCGCGGCGGCCGGCTCTTCCTCTTCCTTCTTCTCGACGACCAGGGTCTCGGTCGTCAGCAGGAGGGAGGCGATGGAGGCCGCGTTCTCCAGGGCGGAGCGGGTGACCTTGACCGGGTCGATGACGCCGGCCTTGACCAGGTCGCCGTACTCGCCGGTGGCGGCGTTGAAGCCCTGGCCCTTCTCCAGCTCGGCGACCTTGGAGGTGATGACGTAGCCCTCCAGGCCCGCGTTCTCGGCGATCCAGCGCAGCGGCTCGACGACCGCGCGGCGGACGACGGCGACACCGGTGGCCTCGTCGCCGGTCTTGCCCAGGCCGCCCTCGAGCACCTTGGCGGCGTGCACCAGCGCGGAGCCACCACCGGAGACGATGCCCTCCTCGACCGCGGCGCGGGTCGCGGAGATGGCGTCCTCCAGACGGTGCTTCTTCTCCTTCAGCTCCACCTCGGTGGCGGCACCGACCTTGATCACGCACACGCCGCCGGCCAGCTTCGCGAGGCGCTCCTGGAGCTTCTCGCGGTCCCAGTCGGAGTCCGTGTTCTCGATCTCGGCCTTGATCTGGGCGACGCGGCCGACGACGTCCTCGGAGTTGCCGGCACCGTCCACGAGCGTGGTGTCGTCCTTGGTGACCGTGACGCGGCGGGCGGAGCCGAGCACGTCAAGGCCGACCTGGTCGAGCTTGAGGCCGACCTCCTCGGAGATGACGGTGGCGCCGGTGAGGATCGCCATGTCCTGCAGCATCGCCTTGCGGCGGTCGCCGAAGCCCGGTGCCTTCACCGCGACGGCGTTGAAGGTGCCGCGGATCTTGTTGACGACCAGGGTGGACAGGGCCTCGCCCTCGACGTCCTCGGCGATGATCAGCAGCGGCTTGGAGGAGTTGGTCTGGATGACCTTCTCCAGCAGCGGCAGCAGGTCGGCGATGGAGGAGATCTTGCCCTGGTTGATGAGGATGTAGGGGTCCTCCAGGACGGCCTCCATGCGCTCCTGGTCCGTCACGAAGTACGGCGACAGGTAGCCCTTGTCGAAGGCCATGCCCTCGGTGAAGTCCAGCTCCAGACCGAAGGTGTTGGACTCCTCGACGGTGATGACACCGTCCTTGCCGACCTTGTCCATCGCCTCGGCGATGAGCTCGCCGACCTGCTGGTCCTGCGCGGAGAGCGCGGCCACGGCGGCGATGTCGGACTTCTCGTCGATCGGGCGGGCGGTGGCGAGGAGGTCCTCGGAGACGGCCGCCACGGCCGCGTCGATGCCCTTCTTCAGCAGCGCCGGGGAGGCACCCGCGGCGACGTTCTTCAGGCCCTCGCGCACCAGCGCCTGAGCGAGCACGGTGGCGGTGGTGGTGCCGTCACCCGCGATGTCGTTGGTCTTGGTCGCCACCTCCTTCACCAGCTGCGCGCCGAGGTTCTCGTACGGGTCCTCGACCTCGACCTCACGGGCGATGGTGACGCCGTCGTTGGTGATGGTGGGCGCGCCGAACTTCTTGTCGATGACGACGTTGCGGCCCTTGGGGCCGATCGTCACCTTGACCGTGTCGGCCAGCTTGTTGACGCCGCGCTCGAGGGCGCGACGGGCGTCCTCGTCGAACTTCAGGATCTTCGCCATGGGAGCGGTTCAGCCCTCTCGGAAAACGTGGGTGAAACGAACTGCGCCCCTGACGCCCGGCTTCATAAGGTCGCGGGGGCCCGGGGCGCAGCTCACAAGCAATGTGCTTCGGTAAGGAAGCCGGTGCAGGATTTCTGGGGGTGACCCCCAGATCCCCTTACTTCTCGATGATCGCGAGCACGTCGCGAGCCGAGAGGACGAGGTACTCCTCGCCGTTGTACTTCACCTCGGTGCCGCCGTACTTGCTGTACAGCACGATGTCGCCGGTCTTGACGTCGAGCGGCAGGCGCTCGCCGTTCTCGAAGCGGCCCGGGCCCACGGCCAGGACGACGCCCTCCTGGGGCTTCTCCTTGGCGGTGTCCGGGATGACCAGGCCAGAGGCGGTGGTCTGCTCGGCGTCGAGCGGCTGGACCACGATGCGGTCCTCGAGCGGCTTGATGGCAACCTTGGAGCTGGTGGTCGTCACGATCCGACCTCCCCCTTCGGAGATCTCACGGGGTTAACTGTCTGAGGTGGCGACCAGGTGGATCCGTCGTCGCGGGTGCCGGACCTGCCCGTCGCGTGGTTGGCACTCTCCAGTGGGGAGTGCCAGAGCCGAGACTATGACCGCGATTAGCACTCGGTCAAGCGGAGTGCCAATGCCTGCGGCGCGTCGGCGGGGTTTTCGGTTGACCGGGGGCTCGGTGAACGTCCCGGGGCTGCCGCCCCGAACCCCCCGCTTCGGCCTGAACGGCCTCGTCCTCGAACGTCGGACGGGCTGAAATGCCGCGACCGACGCTGATGGAAAGTCACCGGCCCTGGAACCAGACGCAGTCCTCCGGACGGCCCACCGTCAGGGCTCTGCCGCCATCGACGCCCGCCGCAGGAACAGGGCCGCGATGCCCAGCCGGCGGCCGCTCGGCGGGCTCGGCGCGCCGGCCGGCGCAGGGCAGGCCGCGCAGGGCGGCGGGGTGGTCGAGGGTGTGGTTCTGGATGCCCGCGCCGTCCGACCGCAGCCGGGCGAAGGGGCCGTACCCCGGTCAGGCCACGCCGTCGGCGAGGAACAAGCTGACCGGCAGCCGCAGTTCATGGACCAGGTCGACGAAGCGGGGGTCCTTCTCGGCGCCGTCCTCGCAGGTCAGGAAGACGACCTTGTCGTGGGTACGGATACTGGCCCGTGAGGCCCCGGCGGCGGTACGGCCGCCGGGGTGTTCCGGTGGGCCCGTGCGGCCGTACGCGCTGGGCCGCCTTCTCGCCCAGCCGTTCGATGGGGTCGACGGACTGGGCGCAGCCGCCGAGGAGCGCGCACGCCAGGACGGCGGCCGCCAGGCCCCTCAGGCTCACAGGTAGTCCTCCAGGCGGGCCACCGCGTATCCCTCGGCCGTGACCCTGTTCAGGAAGCGGCGCATGTCGTCGACCATCGTGCCGTTCCACTCGTCACGGCCGCGGAAGTGGGTGAGGACGATGTCGCCGGGGTGCAGGTCCCGGTCGTCCTCGCGGTACTCCCAGTGGTCGACGAAGACCTCCTCGTCCCAGATGGGCGCGTACTTGATGCCGCAGGACTTGGCGGCCACCAGGGTGTCCTGGTTGTAGTCGCCGAAGGGCGGGCGGAAGAGGACGGGGCGCTCGCCGAACTGTTTCCGCATGATCGCCTGCATGCCGCAGATCTCGTGCTTTTGCTCCCGGTACGACAGGCCCGGCAGGTAGGGGTGGGTGAGCGTGTGGTTGTTGAGGGTCACTCCCTCGGACTGCATCCGGCGGAAGTAGGCGTAGTTGTCCTCGATCGCGAAGTTGCTGAGGAAGGCGGAGTACGGGATCTTCAGGTCGCTCATCATCCGCAGGAACGCCGGGTCCTTCTCGGCGCCGTCGTCGATGGTCAGGAAGACGACCTTCTGCTTGGTCGGGACGGTCGTGAAGACGGGCGGGAGGTTCAGCTCCTCCTGGTCGTCCACCTCGAAGCCCTTGCGTGCCCTGATCTTCGGCTTCTTCACGGGCGGCGGCGGAGCCGTCAGCGGGACCCTCGCCAGGTCCCAGTGGCGCGCCGCGGCGGCACGGGCGAGGTACGCGGAGCGCAGGTTCGCGGCGTACGAGTCGAGGGCGCGGGCCGGGGGCGCGTGCAGGGGCGGCTCCTGGCCGGGGGCCGGGTGCACCGGCGGGCCGCCGAACTGGGCACAGCCCGAGGCGATGGCCGCGACGGCGAGCACGGCGATCCCACCGCGGAGCCATGTCACCCCATAGGCGCGATTTTTATCGTTTTGTACTACTGCTCGCATGGTGCCGGATCATCGCAGGCCACCGTCCGGATCCCGGCCCGCCACGCGGCCGGAGGCGCACCGTCCACCGACTGGCCCACAATGGGCCGGTGACCGACCTCGCCGACCTGCTCACCCCCGAAGGCCGCATCCTCCTCGACGAGGTACGCGGCACGGCCCCTGCCGACGAGCTCGCCGTCGCCACCCGGCTGCGCCGCGGACACCCCGCCGAGCTGGTGTCGGCGGCGCTCGGGCAGACGCGGCTGCGGCAGCGGGCGGCGGCCAAGTTCGGCACCGAGGACGCGGAGCGGATGTTCTTCACGCCGAACGGGGTGGAGCAGTCGACGCGGGCGAGTGTCGCCACCTACCGGGCCGAGCGGCTGAAGGCGCTGGGGGTTACCTCGCTCGCCGACTTGTGCTGCGGGATCGGCGGCGATGCCATCGCGCTGGCCCGGGCCGGGATCCGGGTGCTGGCCGTGGACCGGGATGCGGCGACGGCGGCCGTGGCGCGCGCGAACGCCGACGCGCTCGGGCTGGCCGAGCTGATCGAGGTGCGGGAGGCGGACGTCACGGAGGTGGACACGTCCGGCTACGACGCCGTGTTCGTCGACCCGGCCCGGCGCGGCGGGCGCGGCCGCATCTTCGACCCGGAGGCCTACTCGCCGCCGCTGTCGTGGGCCGTCGAGGCCGCCCGCAAGGCGTCCCGCGCCGCCGCGCTGAAGGTCGCACCCGGCATTCCGCACGAGGCCGTGCCCGCCGACGCCGAGGCCGAGTGGATCTCGGACGGCGGGGATGTGAAGGAGGCCGTGCTGTGGTTCGGCCCTCAAGTGACACCGGGGGCGGTACGGGCGACACTGCTCCCGGGGCCCCGCACGCTGCTCGGGAAGGGGCTGCCCGACCCTCAAGTCCGGCCCGTCGGGCGGTACTTGTACGAGCCCGACGGCGCCGTCATCCGGGCCCATCTGGTCGCCGAGGTGGCCGAGCAGCTGGACGGCGGGCTGGTCGACGCGACCATCGCGTACATCACCGCCGACGAGTTGCGGCCGACGCCGTATGCCACGGCGTACGAGATCACCGATCAACTCCCCTTCAACGTCAAGAAGTTGAAGGCTCTGCTGCGTGAGCGCGGGGTCGGGATCCTGACCGTGAAGAAGCGGGGGTCGGCCGTGGAGCCGGAGGAGTTGCGGAAGAAGGTGAAGCCGCAGGGGCCGGGCTCGGCCACCGTGTTCCTGACCCGTGTGGCGGGAGCGCCGACCATGCTTGTCGGACACCCCGTCTGATCAGGACGGACCGGCCGCACGGCGCAGCAGCAGCTCCCGCTCCCGCTCGTTGCGCGCAAGCCCCGCCGCCCGTACGAACTCCTCGCGCGCCTCGGCCGTACGCCCGAGCCGTGCCAGCAGGTCGCCGCGCACGCTGGGCAGCAAGTGGTAACCGCGCAGAGTGGGTTCGGCGGCGAGGGTATCGACGATCGCCAGTCCCTGCGCCGGTCCCTCCGCCATGGAGACGGCGACGGCGCGGTTGAGTTCGACGACCGGGGACGGGGCGCGGGCGGCGAGCAGGCCGTACAGCGTCGCGATGCTCTTCCAGTCGGTCTCCTCGTAGGTGTACGCGTGTGCGTGGCAGGCGGCGATGGCGGCCTGGAGGGCGTACGGGCCGGGGGCGCCCGTGGCGGTGGCGTCGGCGCGGTGGAGGGCCGTGATGCCGCGGGCGATGAGCATGCGGTTCCAGCGGCGGCGGTTCTGGTCCTTGAGCAGGACGGGTTCGCCGTCGGGGCCGGTGCGGGCGGCCGCGCGGGAGGCCTGGAACTCCAGGAGGGAGGTCAGGGCGTGCACCTCGGGCTCCTTGGGCATCAGCCCGGACAGCACGCGCGCCAGGCGCAGCGCGTCCTCGCAGAGCGCGGGGCGCAGCCAGTCGTCGCCGACCGTGGCGGCGTAACCCTCGTTGAAGATCAGGTAGATGACGTCCAGGACGGAGCCGAGCCGGGCCTCGCGTTCGGAGCCGTAGGGCACCTCGAAGGCGATGTTCCTGGTGGCGAGGGTCTTCTTGGCGCGGACGATGCGCTGGGCGACCGTGGGCTCCGGGGTGAGGAACGCGCGGGCGATCTCGGCCGTCGTCAGGCCGCCCAGGAGGCGCAGGGTGAGGGCGATGCGGGCCTCGGCGGACAGGACCGGGTGGCAGGCGGTGAAGACCAGGCGGAGCAGGTCGTCGTCGATGTCGTCGGGGTCGGCGGGCTCCTCGGGCGGGGCGGTGGTGTCGAGGGTGCGGCCGATCTCCTGCAGCTTGCGGGCGTAGTTCTCCCGGCGCCGGATCAGGTCCACGGCGCGGTGGCGGGCGGTGGCCATGAGCCAGGCGCCCGGGTTGTCGGGGACGCCGTCGCGCGGCCACTGCTCCAGGGCGGCGACCAGGGCGTCCTGGGCGAGCTCCTCGGCGATGCCGACGTCGCGGACGAGACGGGCGACGGCGGCGATGATGCGCGGGGATTCGAGACGGAAGACGGTCTCGATGGCGTGGCGGGGGTCGGCGGGGGGCTGTGGGCTCACAGCCCCCCATTCGACACCCGCCCCGGCGTCAGGCCAAGGAAGGGCGCTCAGCCCTCCGCGATCTCCCGGACCTCGCAGGTCACCGTCCAGTGCTCCTCGTGGACCTTCACGAACCGCTTGGTCCACTCCAGGGCCTCGTCCATGTCCTTGCACTGCATGATGGCGTAGCCGCCGATGACCTCCTTGGACTCCGTGAACGGCCCGTCCGTGACGGTGAGGTCCCCGCCCTCCCAGTGCACCCGCTTGCCCTGGGTCTGCGGGGTCAGCCCGGCCGTGTCGAGCATGACCCCGGCCTTGGTGATCTCCTCGATCAGCTCGCCCATGCGCTCCATCAGCTCGGGGCTGGGGCCCTCCGCGGGCACGGTGCTCTCGTCGAGCTTCACGATCGACAGGTAACGCGGCATGGTGACTCCTCGGTCCTACGGGGCCGGTCCTTCCCGGCCTCTCACCAGTGCGTCGATCGGGAGGGGCCGGGATCGACAGACCCCGCGGATTTCTTCGGAGATTTTTTTCCGGCCCCTCAGGCGGGGGCCTGACCTGCTACGACAGCGAGCCGCCGAACCACGCCCGGTCGGTCGGCGCCCCGACCGTCCGGGGACCGAAGGTGAACGCCGCGTCCGTCACGATGCCTGCCGGACGCGCCCGCAGCGACCAGACCGCGCCTTCACCGGTGCTCGCGCCTTCCGGCCTGTTCTCGCCGGCCGCCGCCGCCGCGAGATCCGCGTAGCCGTTGTCGTTGATGTCGAGGAGGCTGACCGCGTTGCCGAAGTTGTCGCTCGCCTCCGCGGCACCGGGGACGCCGTCGGTGTCCTGGGTGAAGCCCTGGGCGCCCGTGCCGGTCAGACCGTCGCGCCCGCCGTAGAGGACGTCGACCATGCCCGCCCCGTTCTTGTCGCCGAGCTTCTCGCCGGGCGCGCCCACGGCCACGTCGGCGAACCCGTCGCCGTTGACGTCACCGGCGGACACCGCATAGCCGAAGAGGTCCTCCTCCTCCTTGCCGCCGGGAACTCCCTCGGTGTCCTGGCTGTACGACTTCCAGGTCGAAGCCGGCTTCAGACCGGAGGCCGAGCCGAGGGCCACGGTGACCGTGGAGTCGTTCGGGACGCCCCGGACGACGTCGTCGAAGCCGTCGCCGTTGACGTCGCCGAAGGCCACCTGGCCGCTGCCCTCGGGGGAGGCGGCGTACGTGAAGGCGCCTCCGGAGGGGTTGGCCAGGTAGAGCTGGGAACCGATGCCGCCGTCGCCGGTGTAGACGGTCAGCGCGAGGTCGTCGCGGCCGTCGCCGTTGACGTCCCCGGCGGCCGCGTACATCACGTCGAAGGGCTCCACCCGGGTCGAGCCGAAGTCCTGCGTGGCGGTCGGCTTCCCAGTCCTGGAGACCGGGCCGCGCCAGACGGTGGCCTTGGTGCCGAGCGGGTCGTCGCCCGGGGCGCGGCCGCCGCGGAACAGGACCAGGTCCTGCTTGCCGTCGCCGTCGAAGTCACCGGCCTGGGTGGTCGCGGCCGGCACGGACACCCCGCCGGACAGGCCGTTCTGGCCGCCCCAGACGACGACCGCGTCCCGGGTCGAGGAGGCCTGCCCGATGATCAGGTCGGTGCGCCCGTCGCCGTCCAGGTCCCCCGTGGACAGCTGGTAGCCGAAGTTCTCGCCCTCTGCGGGATCGCCCGGGATTCCGCTGGTGGAGCGGCTGATGATGGTGCGGTGGTCCTTGGTCAGGCCGTGCGGGCCGCCGTACATGACGGTGACGTAGCCCGCTCCCCGCTTGCCGTCGATGGTGGCGATCGGGGCGCCGACGGCGAGGTCCTTGTAGCCGTCGCCGTTGAAGTCGTCCTTGACGCTGTGGACGGACTGCGGGGCGGCCGCGGCGCTGCCCGCGAGGGCGGGGATCCCGCCGAGCGCGAGTAATCCGGCGATCAGCGGTACGGACCAAGCGTTGTACGAACGCGAGTTGGACATCAGTGTTCCCCCTGTTACTGCTGTGCGGTCACCGCAACAGACACCCCTGGACGCCCGCTGGTTGCAGCAACCGCCCAGTTTTTCGGTGAACACGTCAGCGAGGGCTCAGCGGAGCGACTCCCAGAGTTCGCTCGCCGCGGGCTCCTTCGCCACCACCCGGTTGGGGTCCGAGGGCGCGGTCACCACCGGCATCATCACCGTCCTCACCCGGTCCGCGGACAGGCCCTTCAGGCTCTCGCCGAGGCCGACCAGTTCGCTCAGCGAGTCCAGGCCGGTGTCGGTGGTCAGGCTGCTGGTCACCGCCTCGGCCACCGTGTACAGCTTGGCGGGGTCGGTGAACAGGTTCGTCGAGGAGATCTGCTCCAGCAGCGCCTTCACCAGCTTCTGCTGCAGGCCTATGCGGCCCAGGTCGCTGCCGTCGCCTATGCCGTGCCGGGTGCGGGCCAGGGCCAGGGCCTGCTTGCCGTTCAGGGTGTGGGTGCCCGACTTCAGGTGAAGGTGGCTGTCGTCGTCGTCGATGTCCTGGTCTGTGGTCACGGTGACCCCGCCGAGTGCGTTCACCAGCTTCGCGAAGCCCGAGAAGTCGATCTCGATGTAGTGGTCCATGCGGACGTTCGTGATCGACTCGACCGTCTTCACGGCGCACACCGCGCCGCCCACCGAATAGGCGCTGTTGAACATCGTGTTGTACGCCACCGCCGTCGACCCGCCGGACTTCAGCGGGCAGGACGGACGCGTGACGAGCGTGTCGCGCGGGATGCTGGCCACAGTGGCCTTCTTCCGGCCCGCGTCGATGTGCACGACCATCGCCGTGTCGGAGCGGGCGCCCGAGCTGTCGCCCCCGCCGAGCGCCTGGTTCTCCTTGCCGCTGCGCGAGTCCGAGCCCAGCACCAGGATGTTCAGGGAGCCGGTCGGGAGAGGGGATGCGGACGGCGAGGGTGTGATCACCGCCTTCGCGGGGCGGTCGTCGCCCAGTGCCTGGTTGATGTCGACGCTCTTGATGTTGTGGTCGAGGTGCCAGTACGCCCAGCCCGCCGCACCCGCGCCCAGCACCAGCAGGCCCGCCATGGTGAGGCCGGCGATCTTCAGTGCTTTCGACCGCCGGCCCCTGGGTCTGCCCGCGTCCGCGCTGTCATCGAGTCCCGTCACGGACAGGAACGTAAGTCCGAATTATTAGGGGATTGTTAGTGACGACGGCGTGAAACGGTTTTCTTCGGAAATTCTCACGCTCCGGCCAGCGTCACCGTCGGCACCGGATTGCTGCCGCTCCAGGACCCGTTGAACCCGAAGCTCACCGAACCGCCGTCCGGCACCGAGCCGTTGTAGGAGGCGTTCGTGCAGGTGACCGCCGTACCCGACTGACTGCAGGTGGCGTTCCAGGCCTGGGTGATCTGCTGGCCCGCGCCGAACGTCCAGTTCGCCTTCCAGGACGACAGCGAGGCGCCCGAGCAGGCGATCGTCACCTGGCCGGTGAACCCGGTGTTCCACTGGCTGGTCACGCTGTACGTCGCCGTGCAGGCACCGGTGGGCGGCGGGGTCGTCGTACCGCCGAGGGCCTCCGCGACCGCGCGGTACGCCGGTTTCGGCGCGTAGTTCTCGTCGTACGGTGTCGCCGCCCCATAGCCCGGGAAGGTGCCCGGCACCCAGGAGTCGGAGTCGGTGAAGCCCCAGACGGTGACGCCCGCGCACCGGGTGACCGCCACACAGGCGCTCAGCACCGACTTGTAGTCGGCGGCCTGCTGAGCGAGCTTCGTGCTGTCCGCCGGGAGCGCCATGCGCACGTCCAGCTCGGTGATCGACACGTCGACGCCGAGGTCGGCGAAGCGCTGGATGTTCTGCTGCAAGGACGAGGGCACCTGACCGATGATCAGATGCGCCTGCAGGCCCACGCCGTCGATCGGGACGCCGCGGCTCTTGAGGTCCTTCACCAGGTTGTACAGGGCGGTCGACTTCGCGTCGACGCCCTCGACGTTGTAGTCGTTGATGTACAGCTTGGCGGCCGGGTCGGCGGCATGCGCCCAGGTCAGGGCGTTGGTGATGTAGTCGGCGCCGAGGGTGTCGTACCAGAGGTCCGAGCGATAGGTCCCGTCCTCGTTGAAGGGCTCGTTGACCACGTCCCAGGCGGTGATCTTTCCCTTGTAGCGGCCGACCTCGGTGGTGATGTGATTCTGCAGGAGGCTGCCGAGCTGGGCCGCCGTCCAGTTGCCGTTGGTCAGCCAGCTGGGGTTCTGGTTGTGCCAGACCAGGGTGTGGCCGCGCACCTGCTGGTGGTGGGCCTGCGCGAAGGCGACGATCTGGTCGGCCTCCGTCCAGTCGAAGCTGCCCCGGGTGGGCTCGACCGAGCCCCACTTCATGGCGTTTCCGGGGGTCAGCGAGTTGAACTGCGCCCCGGCGAGGTCGCCGTACGTCCCGGTGAGCTTGGAACCGGTCACCGCCGTGCCGATGACCTTGCCCTTGGCGGCGGCGAGGTCGCGCAGCGGGGTGTCGGCGGCGTGCGCCGCGGGCGCAGTGAACAGCAGCGCGGCGCCGGTGGCGAGAGCCGCCAGGAATGAGCCTGTTCTCAGAGAAGTGCTCAGAGATGTTCTCAGAGATCTCATCGCGGAGTGCCTCCGAAAGTTTCGGTCGTCCAACCGATTGGCTTCGGAGGAGTGTGGAGGCGGCCGTACCACCCGTCAATACGTCAACTTCCGGCCGCCCGGGGCACGTACGTCACGCCGGCGGCGGTGCCGTGCTGCTGCGTACGACCAGGCTGGTCGCCAGTTCCACCCGGGTCGCCGCCGGCGCCTGGTCCTCCCGCCCCAGGTCGAGGACGAGCCTGGCCGCCGCCTCGGCCATCTCCGTCAGCGGCTGCCGTACGGAGGTCAGCGGCGGCCCCACCCAGCGCGCGACGGGCAGATCGTCGAAGCCGACCACGCTCAGGTCCTCGGGGATGCGCAGGCCCAGTTCCCGCGCGGCCTCGTACAGGCCGAGCGCCTGGAGGTCGTTGAGGGCGAAGACGGCGGTGGGCCGGTCCGGGCGGCGCAGCAGCTCCAGGCCCTGCCGGTAGCCGGCCTCGTGATGGAAGTCGCCGGTCGCGATCAGCGCCGGGTCGACCGGCAGGCCCGCGGTCTCCAGCGCGGCCCGGTAGCCGTCGACGCGGGCACGGCTGCACATCATGCGGGACGGTCCCGTTATGGCGCCGATGCGGGTGTGGCCGAGTTCGATCAGGTGCCGGGTGGCGGCCAGACCGCCCTGCCAGTTGGTCGCGCCGATCGAGGGGACGTCGACGCCGGGGTCGCCGGCCGGGTCCATCACCACGAACGGGATGGAGCGGCTGGTCAGCAGTGCCCGCTGGGACTCGTCGAGCCCGGACAGCACCAGGATCACGCCGTGCGGGCGGCGGGCGGCGACCTGGTCCGCCCAGGTCCGCCCGGGCGTCAGCCGCCCGGCGCTCTCGCTCAGCACCACGCTGAGCCCTGCGTCCCGGGCCACGTTCTCCACGCCCCGGATGACCTCCATCGCCCACGCGCTCTCCAGCTCGTGGAAGACCAGGTCGATCAGGGGCGAGCGGCTCGCCTCGGCTCGTCGGCGCCGATAGCCGTGGGCGCGCAGCAGTTCCTCGACGCGGTTGCGGGTGGCCGGGGCCACGTCCGCGCGGCCGTTGAGGACCTTCGAAACAGTCGGCGCGGAAACGCCGGCCTCGCGGGCGATCTCGGCGAGCGTCGCGGTCTGCGCCGACCGGCCCGCCGTCGGGGTTGTCGTCCGCGTTTCAACGGGCTCCGGGGGTGTCATGGCGGCGATCGTATCCCTGCACGACCTCTTGACGAAGCCTTCGGACCGGCCTAGGTTCCCGGAACATTCGATATACATAACGAAACATTCGTCGCCAGAGTTTGCCAGCGTCCGTGAGAGGGCCCCACCCACTCGACCAGAGCAGGAGTTTCATGACCACCGCCCCCTGGCGTGACCCCGCCCTGCCCGCCGCCGCCCGCGTCGACGACCTCCTCTCCCGGATGACCCTCGAGGAGAAGACCGCCCAGCTGTACGGCGTGTGGGTGGGCGCCGCCACGGACGGCGACGGAGTCGCCCCCCTGCAGAGCGAGATGACCGCCGAGTACGACTGGGACGAGCTGATCACCCACGGCCTGGGCCAGCTCACCCGCTCCTACGGCACCGCCCCCGTGGACCCGGCGCTGGGCGCGCAGGCACTGGCCCGCGCCCAGCGCCGTATCGCCGAGGCGGGCCGGTTCGGGATCCCGGCCGTGGCGCACGAGGAGTGTCTGGCCGGGTTCACGGCCTGGGGCGCCACCGCCTATCCCGTCCCGCTGGCCTGGGGCGCGAGCTTCGATCCGCCGCTGGTCGAGGAGATGGCCCGCGCCATCGGCGGCGACCTGCGCACGGCCGGCGTGCACCAGGGCCTCGCCCCGGTCCTGGACGTCGTACGGGATCCGCGCTGGGGCCGGGTCGAGGAGACGATCGGCGAGGACCCGTACCTGGTGGGCACGATCGGGGCGGCCTATGTGCGCGGCCTGGAGTCCGCCGGGATCGTCGCCACGCTCAAGCACTTCGCCGGGTACGCGTCCTCGGCGGGCGCCCGCAATCTCGCGCCCGTGCGGGCCGGCATCCGCGAGTTCGCGGACGTGACCCTGCCGCCGTTCGAGCTGGCGCTGCGTGAGGGCGGCGCCCGCTCGGTCATGGCGGCGTACACCGACACGGACGGCATCCCGGCCTCCGCGGACCCGTCCCTGCTGACGGAACTCCTGCGGGAGCAGTGGGGGTTCACCGGCACGGTGGTCGCGGACTACTTCGGCATCGGCTTCCTGGAGACCCTGCACCGGGTGGCGGGCTCCCCCGCCGAGGCGGCGCACGCGGCGCTGGCGGCCGGCATCGACGTGGAGCTGCCGACGCTCAAGTGCTACGGAAAGCCGCTGCTGGAGGCGGTACGGGCGGGCGCGGTACCGGAGTCGCTGGTGGACCGCGCGGCCCGCCGGGTGCTGCTCCAGAAGTGCGAGCTGGGCCTCCTGGACGAGGGCTGGGACCCCGAGCCCGCCGCCGTGATCGACCTGGACTCGGCCGCGAACCGGGCCCTGGCCCGCCGGCTGGCCGAGGAGTCGGTGGTGCTCCTGGACAACCCGTCCGGGGTCCTTCCGCTCCCGCCCGACACCCGTGTCGCGGTGGTCGGGCCGCGCGCGGCCGACGCGCTGGCGATGCTCGGCTGCTACTCCTTCCCGTCCCACGTCCTGGCCCACCACCCGGACGTTCCCATGGGCGTGGAGATCCCGACCGTCCTGGAGGCGCTGCGGGCCGAACTGCCGGACGCCAAGGTGACGTTCGCTCAGGGCTGCGACACCTCGGACCCGGACCTGTCGGGGATCGAGGAGGCGGTGGCGCGGACCGCCGAGGCCGACCTGTGCGTGGCGGTCCTCGGCGACCGGGCGGGCCTGTTCGGCCGCGGTACCTCGGGCGAGGGCTGCGATGTGACGGACCTCCGGCTCCCGGGCGTGCAGGGCGACCTGCTGGACGCGCTGGTCGCCACCGGGGTCCCCGTGGTCCTCGTGCTGCTCACCGGCCGCCCGTACGCGCTGGGTCGCTGGCACGGCCGGCTGGCCGCGGTGGTGCAGGCGTTCTTCCCCGGGGAGGAGGGCGGCCCGGCGGTGGCGGGAGTGCTGTCGGGCCGCGTGAACCCCTCGGGCCGCCTCCCGGTGAGCGTCCCGCGGCTCCCCGGAGGCCAGCCGTGGACGTACCTCCAGCCCCCGCTGGGCCTCGCGGGCGAGGTCAGCAACCTCGACCCGACCCCGCTGTACCCCTTCGGCCACGGCTGCTCATACACGACGTTCGCCTGGGATTGCGAGTCCGCCGGGGCGGAGATCGGCACGGACGGCTCGTACGACGTGGCGGTCACCGTCCGCAACACGGGCGAGCGGGCGGGCGCGGAGGTCGTCCAGCTGTACTTGCACGACCCGGTGGCCTCGGTGACCCGCCCGGACGTGCGCCTGATCGGCTACCGGCGGCTGGAGCTGGACCCGGGGGAGGCCTCCCGGGTCACCTTCCATTTCCACACCGACCTCTCGGCGTTCACCGACCGTTCGGGCCGCCGGGTGGTCGAACCGGGCGCCCTCGAACTACGGTTGGCCGCGTCGAGCGCAGAGGTACGACACACGGCTCGCCTCCAGCTCACCGGCCCGGTGCGGGTGCTCGGCAGCGAGCGGCGGATGTGCTGCGAGACGGAGGTGTCGGGGGCCGAGTGACCCCGGGCCGAGGAACCCGGGGGATGCGATGGTCAGATACGTGCGCCACGAACTGGCGTCAGGTGCGGCGAAGCTGGCCGGGATCCTGGCCGGTACGGCGGTGGCGGTCGGCACGCGGGAGAGCCGGCAGTGGTCGGCCGCCGACACGGCGAACGCGGCGATCGTGGCGGTCGTGGCGGTCGCGTTCCTGGTCGTCGCGGCACTCGTGCGCTCCACCCGTTTCGGCCACCGACGGGACTTCGAGTCCGCGGGCCCGTTGCCGGAGGCCGACCGGGCGTCCGCCGGCGGAGAGACCGTGGGGCGCTCGGTCTTCCTCTTCGTGCTGGCGGCCGGCCTCGTCTACGTCTCGTCCGACATCTGGGTCTTCGTTCTGCTGGTGGCGTCGGACTACCTGGCCAAGGCGGCTGTCGGCGGCCTCTGGCAACGCCGGCACGGGAAGCTGCTGTGGCAGGTGTCCGACGAGGACGGGGAGCGGCAGCTGGCGTACTCGCCCCTCAGCCCTCCCCCACCGACTCGAACCGCCACCGATGCACCGCCCGCATGACCAACTCGCCGTCCGGCTCGGGCAGTTCGGGCAGCTCGGCGTCGGGGGCCGCGTCCCACCAGGTGATGACGAGGACGCGGTCCTGCGGAGCCCGGAAGGTCTCCCGGCGCACCGGTCGCACCGGGAGTTCCTGCGCCCGCGCCCAGGCGAGCAGCTCCTCGCCCCGGCCCTCGGCCGCCCGCGCCTCCCACATCAACGCGACCGTCACGGGTACAGGTTCTCCTTGCCGACCTCGTGGACGTGATCGTGGTCGTGCGTGTGCCCGGGCACATGCGCCTCGGTCACCGGCAGCGAAGAGTCGGCGGACAGGTCCCAGTCGGAAGCCGCCCGGTTGCGGGCCACCAGCTCGGCGCCGAGCGCCGCCACCATCGCCCCGTTGTCGGTGCACAACTTCGGCCGCGGCACCCGCAGTCGGATGCCGGCCGCCTCGCACCGCTCCTGCGCCAGCGCCCGCAGCCGGGAGTTGGCGGCCACCCCGCCGCCGATCATCAGATGCCCGACGCCCTCGTCCTTGCAGGCCCGCACGGCCTTGCGGGTCAGCACGTCGACGACCGCCTCCTGGAAGGAGGCCGCCACGTCCCGCACCGGCACCTCCTCGCCCGCCGCCCGCTTGGCCTCGATCCAGCGGGCCACGGCGGTCTTCAGCCCGGAGAAGGAGAAGTCGTACGCGGGGTCGCGCGGACCGGTCAGCCCGCGTGGGAAAGCGATCGCCGAGGGGTCGCCCTCGCGTGCGTAGCGGTCGATGACCGGGCCGCCGGGGAAGCCGAGGTTCAGCACCCGGGCGATCTTGTCGAAGGCCTCGCCGGCCGCGTCGTCGATGGTCGCGCCCAGGGGACGTACGTCCGAGGTGATGTCCGTCGACAGCAGCAGCGAGCTGTGCCCGCCCGACACCAGCAGCGCCATCGTCGGCTCGGGCAGTGCGCCGTGCTCCAGCTGGTCCACGCAGATGTGGGAGGCGAGGTGGTTCACGCCGTAGAGCGGCTTGCCCAGTGCGTACGCATACGCCTTCGCCGCCGACACGCCGACCAGCAGGGCACCGGCCAGACCGGGACCGGCGGTGACCGCGATGCCGTCCAGGTCCCTCGCGCTCACCCCCGCCTCCTTCAGCGCGCGGTCGATGGTCGGCACCATCGCCTCCAGGTGCGCCCGGGAGGCGACCTCCGGGACGACGCCGCCGAAGCGGGCGTGCTCGTCGACGCTGGAGGCGACGGCGTCGGCCAGCAGGGTGGTGCCCCGGACGATGCCGACGCCGGTCTCGTCGCAGGAGGTCTCGATTCCCAGGACCAGGGGTTCGTCAGCCATGGATCTCGGTTTCTCGTTCGGAAGTCGGTCCCGCGGCGGGGCCGCTGTCGGATTGCGTGGTCAGCCGCATCACCAGGGCGTCCACATTGCCGGGCTGGTAGTAGCCGCGCCGGAAGCCGATGGCCTCGAAGCCGAAGCGCTCGTAGAGCTTCTGGGCGCGGATGTTGTCGATGCGGCACTCCAGCATCACTTCGGCGCACTCGAACGCGGTGGCGGCCCGCAGCAGCTCGGCGAGGAGCCGTCCGCCGAGGCCGGTGCCCCACTGCTCGCGGGTGACGGCGATGGTCTGGATGTCGGCAAGGTCCCCGGAGGCGGCGAGGCCCGCGTACCCGACGACCCGCCCCTCGCCGTCCTCGGCGACGACATAGCGGCGGGTCGCCTCGGCGCCGCGGGAGTGGGCGAGTTCCGACCAGAACATGCCGCGGGACCAGGCGTCCTCGGGAAAGAGGTCCTTCTCCAGTTCGAGCACGCGGTCGATGTCCCACCAGCGCATCTCGCGCAGTCGAGAGGTCACGGGTTCGGTCACTTCGGGGTGACCACCTTGTAGTTCTTGGGGACCTGGGCGTCCGGGCGGCGCAGGTACAGCGGCCGGGCCTCGGGCAGTTCCTCGCCCTTGGCCAGCCGCTCGGCGGCCAGACTCGCGAGCGCGGCGGCCGACACGTGCTCCGGTTCGTGCGCGTTCGGGAAGGTGTCCGGGTACAGCAGCGCGCCCGCGCCGACGGCGGGCAGGCCCGCCACCCGGTCGGCGATGTCGGCGGGCCGGTCGACGGCGGGGTCGGCCAGCCGGGTCCGGGAGTCCGCGTAGCGCGCCCAGTAGACCTCCTTGCGCCGGGCGTCGGTCGCCACGACGAAGGGGCCCTCGTCGATGTCGGCCGCGTACGCCAGACCGTCGAGCGTGCACACGCCGTGCACGGGGACACCGAGCGCGAGCCCGAAGGTGTCCGCGGTCATCAGGCCGACGCGCAGCCCGGTGTAGGGGCCGGGCCCGATGCCGACGACGATGCCGGTGACGGCGTCGAGCCCGATCCCGGCCTCGGCGAGCACCCGGTCGACGGCCGGCAGCAGCAGCTCACCGTGCCGGCGGGCGTCCACCTGGCTCGACGAGGCGATGACGTCCGTGCCGTCGTGCAGGGCGACGGTCACGGCTGGGGTTGCGGTATCCAGAGCGAGCAAGAGCACGCAAACAGCCTACGGCTCCCGGGGCCCGTGCCGGACGCCCCGTCGTCCGCCCGGAGGGGCGGACCCTACGGCGCCACGGGGTTCCGCGCGAGGTTGTTCGAACATGGCGGAGCGTGCCATGTCAAGAGGGGTGCGGGCGGGGCGTCGCGGGGCGTCGCGGGGCGTCCGACACGGGCCCCCACCTCGGGCATCGTCGCCCCGGTCAGGGGTGTACGGGCTGCTACGGTCGCCGCAAAGCATGACGTTCGAGGCGAATGGGGCAGGTGGCGACCGTGGCGAGGAGCAACTCCGGATTCGTGTTCGGGCTCACCGTGGCCGCCCTGGCCGCCGTCGGCTTCCTCGGCTACCGGGCCTCCGTGACCACACCGGCCGGCTTCGGCAAGCCGCAGGCGAGCGCCTCACCCGCCGCGGCCGTCCCGGGAGCACCCGGCGCCCAGCGCAACCCCGGCCTGCCGCCCGCCGCGTCCGGTGCCGGGGAACGCGTCGTCTACTCGGTGGGCTCCGACCGGGTCTGGCTGGTCGACGCGCGCAACCGGGTCCTGCGCAGCTTCACGGTCGCCCCGGGCAATGTCGACCCGGCGCCCGGCGTCTACGGGGTGACCTCCCGCTCGAACTCCGCCGTCGGTACCGACGGCACCGCCATCGAGCACGTGGTGCGCTTCACCAGCGTGGAAGGCGTCCCCGTCGGCTTCAGCGCGGCGGTCAGAACGTCGGCGGCGGCCTCCGACCCGTCGGTGCGCACGGGCGGGATCCGCGAGTCCCGCAAGGACGGTGCCGCGCTGTGGGAGTTCGCCACGATCGGCGCACAGGTCGCCGTGATCCCCTGAGCGGCTCGGCTACGCGGCTTCCCGATGCCGGGCGGGCGGCCCGGACACCTCGGGGTCCGGCAGTCGCGGCGGGGTCGAGACCGCGTCCGCCGCGGCGCACGACGCCAGTAGGTCGCGCATGGACACACCGGCTACGACGGCGTACGGCTTCAGCGGCTGCGCATTGCTCTCGGTGGCCGGCATGGACGCCTCCTGAGGACCCGGGGGCAGGCGTAGTTAGGTAGACCTAACTACGAACTGGGTACCATGTGACCACGCACAAGACACCGAATGCAATATCTTGCCGACGTCTTGTCGGAACGTTCACGGAATGGTGGGCCCGCCGTACGGCCGTCAGGCGGACAGCACGCTCAGGTCCCCCGCCGACCACCGCCGGCCGAGCCCGGTCACGGTCACGTGCCGTACCTCGTCGGTGGTGTCTCCGACGGCCCGGTGGATGACGACGTGCAGCCGGTCCTCGGTCAGCTCCTCGACCTTGCCCTCGCCCCACTCCACGACGATCACCGACTCGGGCAGCGAGACGTCGAGGTCGAGGTCCTCCATCTCGTCGAGCCCGCCGCCCAGGCGGTACGCGTCGACGTGCACGAGCGGCGGACCGTCGCCCAGCGAGGGATGCACACGGGCGATCACAAAGGTCGGCGAGGTGACCGCGCCCCGCACGCCGAGCCCTTCACCCAACCCGCGGGTGAGCGTCGTCTTGCCCGCGCCGAGCTCCCCGTTGAGCATCACGAGGTCGCCGGCGCGCAGCAGCTTGGCGAGGCGGCGACCCAGGTCCCGCATCTGCTCGGGGGCCGTGACGGTGATCTCCACAGAAGGCACGGAGGCCTCGGTCTCAGCCGGGTTGTGCGGTGCTGCTGGTGCTTCCATAGCCCCCCACGGTAGCTCCTGCCGGCACGGCACCCGCACGGGTGAGCAGGTCGGCCAGCCGGTCGGTGACGACCTCCGGGTGCTCCAGCATCACCAGGTGCCCTGCGTCCGGGACCAGCACCAGCTCGGCGTCCGGCAGCAGGTCGGCGATCGCCTCGCTGTGCTCGCTGGGTGTGACGAGGTCCCCGATCCCGGCCAGCACCAGCACCGGCAGGTCCGCGAAGTGCACCAGCGCCTCGGTCTTGTCGTGCTCCGTGAACGCCGGGTAGAACTCGGCGACCACGTCGATCGGCGTGCCCTCGATCATCCGCTCGGCGAACCGTGCGACGGCCGGGTCCACGTCCCGCGAGGCGAACGAGTACCGCTTGATGATCCCTGCGAACAGGTCGGCGGTCGCCCGCCGCCCCTTCTCCACCAGCGCGGCCTGCTGCCCCAGCGCCTTCAGCACTCCGGGGAGCACCCGCCGCACCGCGTTGACCCCCGCGACCGGCAGCCCGAAGTTGACCTCGCCGAGCCGCCCGGACGACGTACCGACGAAGGCGACGGCGACCACCCGCTCCCGGATCAGCTCGGGACACTGGTCGGCCAGCGCCATCACGGTCATGCCGCCCATGGAGTGCCCGACGAGCACGATGGGCCCGTCCGGCGCGGCGGCGTCGATGACGGCCTTCAGATCGCGCCCCAGCTGGTCGATGCTGACCGGCACGCCGTCCTGCACCTGCTGCACGCCCCGCCCGGAGCGCCCGTGGCTGCGCTGGTCCCAGTGCACGGTCCGTACGACCCCCCGCAGGGCCGCCCGCTGGAAGTGCCAGGAGTCCTGGTTGAGGCAGTAGCCATGGCTGAAGACGACGGTGACGGGAGCGGGCGCCTTACGGCCGAACAGCCGGCGGCGGCGCGGGCCGAGCGCGGGGACGGCGTCCGGGTCGATGTCGTCGACCTCGTAGTACAGCTCGGTCCCGTCGTCGGCCGTGGCCTTGCCGGGCGTGCCGCGCAGCGCCCCGTACGGTCCGGTCGAATCGAGCGCGAGCCGCGCCTTCTTGCGCATCCCGCGGCCGACGGTGAGCCGCTCTATGGCGACTCCGGCCGCCGCGCCCGCGGCGACCACGCCTATCGCGGCGCCCGCGATGCCGGTCGCCCTGCGCCAGTTCCCGGCCGCCCCCGTGGCGGAGGCGACGGCCGCGACGGCTGCGACGGCCTCCGCACTGCTCTCGCTCACGTACCGCTCCTCTTCGCCGGATCATTACTGCTGTTCGCTTGGTCGGGTGATGCAGGTGTTGCTTGCGTTACTCGTGTTGCCTGTTGATACCGCTGTCGATCGACTGCCCGATGTTGCTCGGCTTACGGGTGCTGCACCTGTGCCGGTCCGTGGACTGTCGCGCCTCTGTGCGGTTACCCGCTTTGTTGCTCATTCACATAGACGCGGGGAACGCGCGTTCCGATCCGCGTGACGATCTCGTACGCGATGGTGCCCGCGGCCTGCGCCCAGTCCTCGGCGGTGGGCTCGCCGCGGTCGCCGGGCCCGAACAGCACCGCTTCGGTGCCTGCCGGGGGCTCGTCCCCGCCGAGATCGACGACGAACTGGTCCATGGCGACCCGCCCGGCGACGGTCCGCCACTTGCCGCCGACCAGCACGGGGCCGGTCCCGGAGGCGTGCCGCGGAACGCCGTCGGCGTACCCCACGGGCACAAGGCCGAGGGTCGTGGCGCCGGGGGTGACGTAGTGATGCCCGTAGCTGACGCCGTGACCCCCCGGAACGTGCTTCACCAGCGCGATGGAGGCCGACAGTGTCATCACCGGACGCAGCCCGAAGTCGGCGGGGCTGCCCATCTCGGCGCTCGGGGAGATGCCGTAGAGGGCGATCCCGGTCCGCACCAGGTCGAAGTGGGCCTCGGGAAGGGTGAGCGTGGCGGGCGAGTTGGCGATGTGCCGCACCTCGGGGCGCACGCCCCGGCCCTCGGCGTAGGCGAGCATCTCGCGGAAGCGGGTGAGCTGGAGGGCGATGGAGGGGTGCCCGGGTTCGTCGGCGCACGCGAAGTGCGACCAGAGTCCGGTGATGCGTACGGTCCCCTCGGCCTCGGCGCGCAGGGCGGCCGCGACCAGCTCGGCCCAGTCCTCCCCCGGCTGACAGCCGCCCCGCCCCAGCCCGGTGTCGGCCTTGAGCTGCACGCGCGCGGGGATGCCCGCCGCCCGGGCGGCCTCGGTGACCTCGTCCAGGGCCCACATCCCGCTCACCGACACGTCGATGTCGGCCTCGACGGCCTCCCGCCAAGGTCCGCCCGGCGTCCACAGCCAGCACATGATGCGTCCGGGCAGCCCGGCGGCCCGCAGTGCGAGCGCCTCCTCGGGCGTGGCGGTCCCCAGCCATGCGGCCCCCGCCGCCACGGCGGCCCGGGCGCACGGCACGGCCCCGTGGCCGTACGCGTCGGACTTGACCACGGCCATGAGGGCAGCGCCCGGCGCGAGGGCGCGCAGGGTCCGCACGTTGGCGCGCAGGGCGGCCAGGTCGATCTCGGCGCGGGCGCGCAGGGGCGCGGTCGGGGCAGCTGCTGTCTCAGTCATGGCGCCCCCAGTGTCTCAGAGGGGTCGGACACCCCCCGAGGCACCGGCCCCCGTCCATGCGCCTACTTCCCGGGCCGGTGTCCCCACACATACACACGGTCGCCCTTCTTCAGCACCCGCCACAGCTTCCGGGCGTCGTCCAGCCGCAGATTGATGCACCCCCAGGAGCCGAGGGTGGTGTAGATGCTGTCGTGGACGCCGTGGAAGGCCTGCCCGCCGCTGAAGAACTGGGCATAGGGCATGGGCGCGTCGTAGAGCGTCGACCAGTGGTTCTTGTGCTTCCAGTAGATCTTGTGCCACCCGGTCCGGGTGGTGTGCCCGACCCGTCCGCTGCGCATCGGGACGGGCCCGTAGACCACGTCACCGCCCTTCTGCACCCAGGTCACCTGCCGGTCGAGATCGACACACGCGACCCGGTGCTTCCGCTCGGGGCACTTGTGCTTCGCGTTGGGATGGTCCTTGGCGGAGATGAGCTGCATGGTGGCCCAGGTGGCGGGCCCGGCGAACCCGATCGCGGGCTTGATCCCGTGCTGCTCCTGAAAGTCCCGGACGGCCCGGCAGTCGGCGGCCGACTGCTTCCCGTCCACCTTCAGCTTCAGCCACTTCTCGACCGCCCGCTGATAGGGCCCGGCCCGCCGGCTGCACTTCACCTTCCCGGTGGCGTCCTGGTGCGGCACGACCTCGACGAGGTCACCGTCCTCGACGGCATCCTCGTCGTCGGCGGGCCGGTGAACCGTGCTCGACCTCGGGTCCGGAGGCGAGGGCGCGGCGGAGGCCGAAAGGGCGCCGACAGGGAGGACGGTGACGGCGGCGAGCACGACCGCGACACCCTGGCAGGCGATATGCGCAAAATGTCTATTGATCATGCAATCAGAGAAACGCGCAGGGCCGACAGGCCGGGAGCGGCGCGCGGCGGGTTCACCCTTTCCGACGAGCGGCGGCCTGTGCGACGGCAGCAGCTTCAGCCGCGCCCCGAAGGGGCGCGGGGAACTGCGCGGCCGCGGCGTGGCCTTCGAGGAGTGCCGACGGTCGGTCAGTCCCGCACGTCCCGCCACGCCCCCGGAATGGCCTCGGCGACGTCGTGCGCCCCGGCCGGCGCCCCGTCGGCGGCGAACCGCCCGGCCAGCCCGTGCAGATACGCCGCCGCGCTCCCCGCGTCCAGGGCGGAGAGCCCGGACGCCAGCAGCGACCCGGCGAGCCCCGAGAGCACATCCCCACTGCCCGCGGTGGCGAGCCACGGCGTCCCGGTCGCATTGACCCGTACGACCCCGCCATTCGCATCGGCGACGAGTGTGGTGGACCCCTTGAGCAGCACGGTCGCCCCGTACCGCGAGGCGAGTTCGCGCGCCGAGGCCAGCCGCGCCCCCTCGACCTCCTCCCGCGCCACACCGAGCAGCGCGGCGGCCTCCCCTGCGTGCGGGGTCATGAGCGTGGGGGCGCTACGGGCCCGTACGGCATCCCGTTCGGCAAGCCGCAGCCCGTCCGCGTCGACGAGCACGGGCACGTCCGCCTCCAGCACCTCGGCCACGGTCGCGGCGTCGTCCCCCGCGCCGGGCCCGACCACCCACGCCTGCACCCGCCCCGCCTTCGCGGGCCCCTGGTCCGATACGAGGGTCTCCGGGAACCGCGAGACGACGGCGTCCCCGGCGGGCCCGACATACCGCACGGCTCCCGCGCCGCCCCTGAGCGCCCCGGACACGGCGAGGACAGCGGCCCCGGGATAGCGCGCGGACCCGGCGGCGATCCCGACGACCCCCCGCCGGTACTTGTCGCTCTCGGCGCCCGGCACAGGCAGCAACCGCGCCACGTCCGCGTGCTGCAGGGCCTCCAGCTCCGGCTCGGCGGGCAGCACCTCCCCGAGCCCGATGTCGACGAGCCGCACCGACCCGGCGTACTCCCGCGCGGGATCGATCAGCAGCCCGGGCTTGTGCGTCCCGAACGTGACGGTGAGATCGGCCCGGATGGCGGCACCGCGCACCTCCCCCGTATCGGCGTCGACACCGCTCGGCAGATCGACGGCGACGACGGCGGCACCGGATTCCTCGACGCACGCGGCCAACTGCGCGGCCTCGGGCCGAAGTCCACCCGACCCCCCGATCCCGACGATCCCGTCGACGACGAGATCGGCCCGAAGAACCGCCTCTTCGACGGCCCCGACCCCGGCGGAGACGGCAGCGCCGGCGCCCGCCCCGCTGCCCACGATCCGCCCTCCGGCGCGCAGCAGGGCGGCAAGTCCCCCGGGATGGGCCCGCTCGGGTGCGAGCAGCACGGCCGCAACGGCCGCCCCTCGCCGGGCGAGCCGCGCCCCGGCATACAGCGCGTCACCCCCGTTGTCGCCGCTCCCGACGAGCAGCACGACCCGACTGGCGTAGACGCGCCCGATGAGGTCGGCACAGGCAGCCGCAAGCCCCGCGGCCGCCCGCTGCATCAACGCCCCCTCGGGAAGCCGCGCCATGAGCTCCCGCTCTGCTGCCCTTACCGTCTCCACGCTGTACGCAGTACGCATGGGGTCGAGTCTGCCCTCAGCCCTCGGCGATCACCACCGCCGACGCCACCCCGGCGTCATGGCTCAGCGACACATGCCAGGACCGCACCCCCAGCTCGGCCGCCCGCGCCGCCACCGTCCCCTTCACCCGCACCCGGGGCTGCCCGCTGTCCTCGACGAACACCTCCGCATCCGTCCACAGCAGCCCGGCCGGTGCACCGAGAGCCTTGGCCAGCGCTTCCTTGGCGGCGAACCGGGCGGCGAGCGAGGCCACACCCCGACGCTCCCCGCTGGGCAGCAGCAACTCGCTCTGCAGGAAAAGCCGTTCCGCCATTCCGGGCGTCCGCTTGAGCGACGCCTCGAACCGCTCGATCTCGGCCACGTCGATACCGACCCCGATGATGCTCATTCGGGCACTCTATTCCGGGGGAGCCGCCACGCCCTCGCCGAGCAGGTCCTCGGCTCGCTCGACCGTTCCGGCCCGGCCGAGCCAGTCGTCGAGGCGAGCGAGGTCGGTACAAGTGGTGATACGCGCCCGGACATCGTCGGAGAAGGGCAGCCGCCGCACTTCCGGCAGGGCCGGGATGGACAACTGGCGGAAGTCGTCCTACTCCGGCGAGGGCGACGGCAACAGCTGCGTGGAGATCGCGAACTCCCCCACCCACGTTGCCGTCCGCGACTCAAAGACCCCGGCCAGGGCAACCCTCACCTTCCCGGCCGGAGCCTTCGCCGCCTTCCTGGACGGCGTGAGGAACTACTCCACCGTCACCGACTTCGCCAGGTTCCGCGGCTGATCCACCTCGTTGCCGCGAGCGGTCGCCAACTCACACGCGAACACCTGCAACGGCACCGTGGCCACCAGCGGCTGCAGCAGCGTCGGCGTCGCGGGGATCCGTACGAGATGGTCGGCGTACGGCACGACCGCCTCGTCGCCCTCCTCCGCGATGACGATCGTCCGCGCCCCCCGCGCCCGGATCTCCTGGATGTTGGACACGATCTTGTCGTGGAGGACGGACCGCCCCCGAGGCGAAGGCACGACCACAACAACCGGCAGATCGGGCTCGATCAACGCGATCGGCCCGTGCTTCAACTCACCCGCCGCAAACCCCTCCGCATGCATGTAGGCGAGCTCTTTCAGCTTCAGAGCCCCTTCCAGCGCGACCGGATACCCCACATGCCGCCCCAGGAACAGCACCGTGTTCTTGTCGGCGAGCGACCGCGCAAGCTCCCGTACGGGCTCCATGGTCTCCAGCACCCGTTCGACCTCACCGGAGATGTGCGACAGGTCCCGGATGACGGCCCCGATCTCGTCGCCCCACTTGGTACCGCGCACCTGCCCGAGATACAGAGCAACCAGGTAACAGGCCACAAGCTGCGTCAAGAACGCCTTGGTGGACGCGACGGCCACCTCCGGCCCCGCATGCGTGTACAGCACCGCATCCGATTCCCGAGGAATCGTCGACCCGTTGGTGTTGCAGATGGCCAGCACCTTGGAGCCCTGCTCCCGCGCATGCCGCAGCGCCATGAGCGTGTCCATGGTCTCGCCGGACTGCGAAATCGCGATGACCAGCGACCGCGCACCGAGAATCGGGTCCCGATACCGGAACTCACTCGCAAGCTCCACCTCACACGGAATCCGCGTCCAGTGCTCAATGGCGTACTTGGCGATGAGCCCGGCATGAAAGGCCGTACCGCACGCCACGATCACCACCTTGTCGACTTCCCGCAGCTCAGCGGCACTGATCCGGAGCTCGTCCAGCGTCAGCGAGCCCCCCGCGTCGATGCGCCCCAGCAGCGTGTCGGCGACCGCCTTGGGCTGCTCGGCGATCTCCTTGAGCATGAAGTAGTCGTAGCCACCCTTTTCCGCGGCGGAGGCGTCCCAGTCGACGTGGTACGAGCGCACGTCGGCCGGACGGCCGTCGAACCCCGTCACCGTCACCCCGTCGCGCCGCAGCTCGACGACCTGGTCCTGACCCAGCTCGATGGCCGACCGCGTGTGGGCGATGAACGCGGCGACATCGGAGGCCAGGAACGCCTCGCCCTCTCCCACGCCCACCACGAGCGGTGAGTTCCGCCGCGCCCCGACCACCACATCCGGCTCGTCCGCATGCACCGCGACCAGGGTGAACGCCCCCTCCAGCCGCCGGCACACCAGCCGCATCGCCTCGGCGAGATCCGCGCAGGCCGAGAACTCCTCGGCGAGCAGATGGGCGACCACCTCGGTGTCCGTCTCCGAGGCGAGGTCGTGCCCCCGCTCCTCCAACTCGGCCCGCAGCAGGGCGAAGTTCTCGATGATCCCGTTGTGGACGACGGCGACCCGCCCCGCGTTGTCCAGATGCGGATGCGCATTGGGATCCGTAGGCCCGCCATGCGTGGCCCACCGCGTATGCCCGATCCCGGTCGAGCCCGTCGGCAGCGGCCGTTCCACCAGCTCCTTCTCCAGGTTCACCAGCTTCCCGGCCTTCTTCGCTGCCGCCAGCCCACCGTCCGCCAGCACGGCGACCCCCGCCGAGTCGTACCCCCGGTACTCCAGCCGCTTCAGCCCGGCCATCACGACATCGAGCGCCGACTGCGACCCCACGTATCCCACGATTCCGCACATGGGCGGCAGCCTACGACCGGATCGCCACCAGAAAAGGTTTCCACGTGCCCGAATTCGGAACTTCTAGCGGTGGTCGGCGATCAGCTGCCTTCAGATCGGCGTGAGCCGACGCGCCATCACCCCTCATCGCTCAAAGAGGACGACTCGCACTCCTGCCATGCACCCCCGACCGCTCTGCACTGCGACAGAGGGGATGCCTACTTGCCTCCAAGGCCAGGGCCTTCCTGGATTCTGGAAAGCGGAACTCTCACTGCTGGAGCTCCCCGCCGAACTCTGACTCCCAGCGCCGGAACCGTCGGCCGTGGCCAGGCGTTCGCTGCCGGTTTCCCGGAGTCCACGGGTCTGGTCGACACGGGCAACTGAGCGACGGCCACCACCTGGACAGAAGATCCCGCCCAAGGCAAGGAGTCCCGTGAGTTACAGCATGTACGTCTGCCGATTCATCGACGGAGAACCGGTCCGCATGGACGAGACCGCGATCCGGGAGGTACTCGGCCCCGTCACAGTCGGCGGCATGCCGGCCTCAGGTCTGCCGGAATCCTGGGATCTCGAAGCCGAGGACGGAGGCGGCTCAGAGGTCTACGGCGACTCCGAACGGCTCACGTTCACCCGTTTCTCCACCGGCGCGATCCTCGACCGCGTGGCCGAACTCGCCCGCCGCGCAGGCGCAGTGGTCCTGCCCCTGGACCGCCCGGCGATCCTGCCGAGCGAGGCCGACCGGAAGCACCTGCCGCAGACGCTTCGAGCAGATGCGATCGTGGTGCCGCCCGCCTCCCTGACCGGCCAGGCAATCGCGCAGACCATCGCCCCACGGCCGGAACCTGGCCGACGGCCCGCCCTTCCGCAGTTCCCGTACCACCCGAACCCGGTGGCCACCGGTTCCGTGGCAGCCTCCGACGAGGCATGCGTGTGCTGCGGGCAGAAGCGCGGGTGGGTCTACACGGGCCCTGTCTACGCCGCCGACGGCCCGGACAGCGGCATCTGCCCGCACTGCATCGCCTTCGGGACCGCCGCCGAACGCTACGGCGCCTGCTTCAGCGACACCGTCGACGGAGACGTACCCGCGGACGTCAGGAAGGCTCTGCTGGAGCGCACCCCGGGATTCATCGCCTGGCAGTCCCCGCACTGGCTGACCCACTGCGGCGACGGCGCCGCCTACCTCGGCCGCGCCGGGGCGAGACAACTCGAGGCGTATCCGGACGCGGTCGATCACCTGCGCCGGGAGTGTGCCGAGTGGAAGTGGCCGCCCGGGCAGATAGAGGAGTTTCTCCGCTCGCTCGACAACGAGGACCAGCCGACTGCGTACCTCTTCCGATGCCGGGCCTGCGGCGCCCACCTCGCCTACGCGGACTTCTCGTGATCACGCCCCGAAAGCTAGATCACGGAACAACGTGACCGACCCCACCCCGCCACCCGTTCAAACTCCGTTAACAATGGACTGTGATCTCTCCGGTCTCCTCGACGCCCCGGAGCGCCCACCGGCCCAGGCCGGAGGCGACTCCCTACGTCGACCTCACCCGATCCGAGTGGAGCGCGCTGCGTGAGAAGACGCCGCTCCCCCTCACCGCCGAGGAGGTCGAGAAGCTGCGCGGCCTCGGTGATGTCATCGACCTCGACGAGGTGCGGGACATCTACCTCCCGCTGTCCCGGCTCCTCAACCTCTACGTCGGGGCCACCGACGGCCTCAGAGGCGCCCTGAACACCTTCCTCGGCGAACAGGGCTCCCAGTCCGGCACCCCGTTCGTGATAGGGATCGCCGGATCCGTGGCGTGCGGCAAGTCGACCGTTGCCCGTCTCCTGCAGGCCCTCCTCTCCCGCTGGCCCGAGCACCCGCGCGTGGAGCGGGTGACCACCGACGGCTTCCTGCTGCCGACCAAGGAGCTGCAGGCCCGCGGCCTGATGTCGCGCAAAGGTTTCCCCGAGTCCTACGACCGCAGGGCCCTGACCCGTTTCGTCGCCGACATCAAGGCGGGCAAGGACGAGGTCACCGCCCCCGTCTACTCCCACCTGATCTACGACATCGTTCCGGGCGAGAAGCTGGTCGTCCGCCGCCCCGACATCCTGATCGTCGAGGGCCTGAACGTCCTCCAGCCCGCCCTGCCCGGCAAGGACGGCCGCACCCGGGTCGGTCTCGCCGACTACTTCGACTTCAGCGTGTACGTCGACGCGAACGCCGAGGACGTCGAACGCTGGTACCTCAACCGGTTCAAGAAGCTGCGTCAGACGGCCTTCCAGGACCCGCACTCGTACTTCCGCAAGTACACGCAGGTGTCCGAGGAGGAGGCCCTCGAGTACGCCCGCACCCAGTGGCGCACCATCAACAAGCCCAACCTGGTGGAGAACATCGCCCCGACCCGCGGCCGCGCCACCCTGGTCGTCCGCAAGGGCCCGGACCACAAGGTCCAGCGCCTGCGGCTGCGCAAGCTGTAGACCCGCCTGTGCAGAACCTGGCTGTCAGAACCTGCCTGTTAAATAAGGCCCATGCTGCACCTGCGCCTGATCACGCCGTCCGACAAGACGGACGACGTGGTCCGCCTGATCGAGAGGACCGTCGGCACCACGCATCTCGTCGTGCTGCCGAAAGCCGCCCGCAACCCCGCCGGCGATGTCGTGATGTGCGACGTCGCACGCGAGGCCGGCGACGAACTCATCGGCGAACTCAGGGCGTTGGAGCTCGACCGCACCGGATCCATCGCCGTCGAGAACATCGACCTGTCGCTGTCGAAGCGCGCCGACAAGGCCGAGGCGGAGGCTCCCGGCGAAGGCGCGGACGCGGTGCTGTGGGAGCACCTCACCGACGCGACGCACGAGGAGTCCACGCTCTCCATCACCTACGTCGCGTTCATCACGCTCGCCACGATGATCGCGGCCTGCGGTGTCGTCCTCGACAACGCGATCCTGATCGTGGGGGCGATGGCGGTGGGCCCGGAGTTCGGCCCGCTGGCGGGGATCTGCACGGCGCTGGTGCAGCGGCATCCGCGTCTCGCCCTGCGGTCACTGATCGCGCTGCTGGCGGGTTTCGCGGTGGCGATGACGGTGACGGTGTGCTTCAGCTACTTCATGGACGCCGTCGGCCTGTTCAGCAAGGCTCAACTGGAGGGGAAGCGGCCCAACACGAACTTCATCTACGCCCCGGACTGGTTCTCCTTCGTCGTGGCGGTCCTCGCCGGAGCCGCGGGCACCCTCTCCCTGACGTCCGCCAAGTCGGGCGCCCTGGTGGGCGTCGCCATCTCCGTGACGACGGTCCCCGCCGCCGCCAACGCGGCCGTGGCCCTGATCTACAGCGACACCAACCAGGCCGGGCGTTCATCCGTGCAGCTCCTGCTGAACCTGCTCGGCATCGTCCTCGCCGGCACCCTCACACTCCTGGCCCAGAAATGGCTCTGGGCCAGGCAGCGTGAACGCACCGCGAAGGCCGGCGGCGTCTAGTGGCGCGTTTCGCAGTCCGCGGCGACGCTGTCGCCGGGGTCTGCGAACACCACGTCGGAGCCGCCGTCGCAGCTCACCGTGTCGACGGCGGGCGAGTCGCCGCTCACTCCGATGGTGTCGTTGCCGCTGCCGGTGGCCACGGTGTCGGAGCCCGTGCCGGCGTCGACGAGCGTGCGCAGCGAAACGCTTCTCCCGTCGAAGCTGTCGTTCAGGTCACCCAGCCCGATGGAGAGCTGGGAGGTGCCGGCGACGCTGCCGCAGTCGACGCTGGTGGCGGACAACCGCGTGCAACCCGGCCCCAGCGCGATGCCCGTGGAGTCCGTGAGGACCACACGACCCGTGGAGGTACTGGCGGTGACCTGGTTGGCCGCGCCTGAACGTGCGCTGAGGATCACCATGCCGAAGAGACGGAACGCGGTGGAGCCGGGGGTCTGGGCCGCGGCCGGGGTGGCGAGGGCCGGGACGGCGAGACTCGCGACCAGGACCGGAACGGCGGCTCGCTTCAGGGTGCTACTGACTGTCTTCATGGTGCCTTTCTCACTTCCGTCGGGGGAACGCCACGCGCGGGCGGCCTCGACGCCAGTGAAACAATCAGTAACCCATTCGGCACATTGTGTTACGGCTTTCGGGTGAGGCAGGTCGGCTCTAGCCCAGCGCCGACTTCACCACGTCGGCAAGCCGCCCGGCCACGGCCCGGGCCTGGTCGATGTCCGCGGCCTCGACCATCACCCGCACCAACGGCTCCGTCCCCGACGGCCGCAGCAACACCCGCCCGGTGGAGCCGAGTTCCCGCTCGGCCTCGGCCACGGCAGCCGCCAGCTCCGCGGAGGTCCGCACCCGTGCCCGGTCCACGTCCGGCACATTGATCAGCACCTGCGGCAGCCGCTCCATGACTCCCGCGAGGTCCTTGAGCGTACGGCCGGTCTCGGCGACCCGGGCCGCCAGCAGCAGCCCGGTCAGGGTGCCGTCACCGGTGGTCGCGTGATCGAGGATGATCACGTGCCCGGACTGCTCACCGCCGAGCGCGTACCCGTGCTCCTTCATCTCCTCCAGCACATACCGGTCCCCGACCGCCGTCTGGACGAGATGCAGCCCCTCCCGCTCCAGCGCCAGCTTGAAGCCCAGGTTGGACATGACCGTCGCGACGACGGTGTCCTCGCGCAGTACGCCCCGCTCCCGCATCGCGAGCGCCAGCACGGCCAGGATCTGGTCGCCGTCGACCTCCGCACCGGTGTGGTCCACGGCGAGGCACCGGTCCGCGTCCCCGTCGTGCGCGATGCCGAGCGCGGCTCCGTGCTCGACGACGGCGGCCTTCAGCAGGTCGAGGTGGGTCGAGCCGCAGCCGTCGTTGATGTTGAGCCCGTCCGGCTCGGCGCCGATCGTGATCACCTCGGCACCGACTCGCGAGAACGCCTCCGGCGACACCCCCGCCGCGGCGCCGTGCGCCTCGTCGAGGACGATCTTCAGCCCGTCGAGCCGGTTCGGGAGTACGCCGACCAGATGCGCGACGTACTGGTCGAAGCCCTCGTCGTACGACCGCACCCGCCCGACGCCCGCACCGGTCGGCCGCTCCCAGGGCTCGCCGTGCCGGTGGGACTCGTACACGGCCTCGATCCTGTCCTCGAGCTCGTCGGCCAGCTTGTGGCCGCCGCGGGCGAAGAACTTGACGCCGTTGTCGGGCATGGCGTTGTGGCTGGCGGAGAGCATGACGCCCAGGTCGGCGCCGAGCGCGCCCGTGAGATACGCCACAGCAGGAGTGGGCAGCACGCCGACGCGCAGGACGTCCACACCGGCGCTGGCGAGGCCGGCGACCACGGCGGCCTCCAGGAACTCTCCGGACGCGCGCGGGTCCCGTCCGACGACCGCCGTCGCCCGGTGGCCCTCGAACGTGCCCGCCTCGGCCAGTACGTGCGCCGCGGCAACGGAGAGGCCGAGCGCCATCTCCGCCGTCAGGTCCGCGTTGGCGACGCCGCGCACGCCGTCCGTGCCGAAGAGTCGTCCCACTTGTCCTCCTGAGGAAGCGTCAGTTGTCGCAGGCGTACCGGCAGCCCATCACACAAGCCTTCGAGGGTCTTGTGCCGTTATACGCCCCCGCCAGTGATAAACGAACGCCCCGACAGCACTGAGGCGTGCCGCCGGGGCGTACGTACGAGCAGGCAGCGAAGCTTAGCGCTTGCTGTACTGCGGGGCCTTGCGGGCCTTCTTCAGACCGGCCTTCTTGCGCTCGACCGCACGGTCGTCGCGGCGGAGGAAGCCGGCCTTCTTGAGCGGGCCGCGGTTGTTGTCCACGTCGGCCTCGTTCAGGGCGCGGGCGACACCGAGACGGAGCGCACCGGCCTGCCCGGAGACACCGCCGCCCGAGATGCGGGCGATGACGTCGTAACGGCCCTCGAGCTCGAGCACCTTGAAGGGCTCGTTGACTTCCTGCTGGTGCACCTTGTTCGGGAAGTAGTCCTCGAGGGTGCGACCGTTGATCTTCCACTTGCCGGTGCCCGGGACGATCCGGACGCGGGCGATGGCGTTCTTGCGACGGCCCAGGCCGGCGGCCGGCTGGGGCTCGCCGAAGCGGGACGCGAGGGACTCCGAGGTGTACTCGCCCTCGACGGGGACCTCGGACTCGGTGGTGTAGCTGTCGATGTCGACGAGCTCAGTCTCTTCGACCGGCTGCTCAACGGTGGTCTCGGCCACGATTCTCCTCAGATTCTCTTCAGTCTTAGGGGGTGGCCGGACTTACTGCGCGACCTGGGTGATCTCGAACGGCACCGGCTGCTGGGCAGCGTGCGGGTGCTGGTCGCCCGAGTAGACCTTCAGCTTGGAGAGCATCTGACGGCCCAGGGTGTTCTTGGGGAGCATGCCCTTGACGGCCTTCTCGACGGCCTTCTCGGGGTTGTTCGCGAGAAGGTCGTCGTAGCGGACCGAGCGCAGACCACCCGGGTAGCCGGAGTGGCGGTACGCCATCTTCTGGGTCCGCTTGTTGCCGGAGAGGTGCACCTTGTCGGCGTTGATGATGATGACGAAGTCACCGGTGTCGACGTGGGGGGCGTAGATCGGCTTGTGCTTACCACGCAGCAGGGACGCGGCGGTGGTGGCGAGACGGCCCAGGACGACGTCCTGAGCGTCAATGACGTGCCACTGGCGAGTCACATCGCCGGGCTTAGGGCTGTACGTACGCACTTCTCAGCCTTCTTCTTCAGGGATGGGTGCTGACACAAGGCATCCTTGAAGCGATCGTGCAGCTGGGGACGACAGAAGCCGGGACCACTGCCCGTATGCCGCCCACTGGTAACTGCTCCAGGGAACCTACGTAAGGGCCTTCCGCCGGAGAGCGACCAAGCCGATACGCATAACAAACCGCAAGAGTACTCGCGCTGCCCCGGACGGGTCAAAACGAGGCCCGCGCACCCGCCCGCACCACGCCACGGCGACAATACCCGGCCGAGATGTACGGCCCTGCCGGAAAGGTCCCCGAGGGCCACCCCGGACCCTCACCGGCACCTCCCGCCTCCCGTCTAAGATGCGCCCCATGAGCTTTGGGCAGCAGGGGGGACCGCAGTCCCAGTGGGACCCCTGGAAACCGCAATCGCAGCAGCCGTGGACCAGCGGCGGCGACGACGGCCAGACCCCGGACTGGGCAGCGCTTGCCGAGGCCTCCGAGACGCGCAACAAGAGGCGCCGGCTGCTGTTCATCGGCGGCGGCGCGGTCGCCACGATCGCGATCGGCACCGCCGTCGCCATGGCCGTCGTCTCGGCGAACGGCAAGAACGAGGCCTCGGGCAACCCGTCCAACCTGCCCGCCGGCGGCGCCATCCCGAGCGGCAGCGCCTCGGCGCCGTCCTTCGCCCCGACCAGCGCCCCGCCCCCGCTGGACCCGAAGGAGTTCATCGCCAGCAAGGCCAAGGACACGGCCCCGCTCAGCGCGCAGAACCTCTTCCCGCTCGCACAGCTGACCATGGAGTCGAACGTCTACAAGCGGGGCGCCACGGCCGACACCAAGAACTGCGCCCCGGCCGCCCAGGGCGCCCTCTCCAACATCCTCACCAGCAACGACTGCACCCGCCTGCTGCGCGTCACCTACAGCAGGGACGGCGTCGCGGTGACGGTCGGCGTCGCCGTCTTCGACACCGAGGCACAGGCGACCAAGGCCAGGACCCAGTCGAACGCAGCAGCCAAGGCACGCAAGAAGGCATTCGTCACGGCGCTGGCGGGCAACGGTGTGAAGGCCTTCTGCAACGCCGCCAGGTGCCTCACGACAGCCAACTCCGTCGGCCGCTACGCCTACTTCGCCACCGTCGGCTTCACCAACGGCAAGGACGTCACGAACCAGTCCACGTCCGTCTTCAAGACCGGCAACGACCTGCAGCTGTACACCTTCCGCCAGATCATCGCCCGCGGCCAGGCCCAGGCGTCGGCAGCGGCGAACCGGTAACTAGCAGCACCCGGCCCCGGGCAGCGTCCGCTTGTTGCGCGCCTCCTTGTTGCGCGCGGCGAGCAGCTCGTCGGCCGGGTAGCCGACCTCCTCCAGGGTCAGCCCGTGCGGCCGTACGACATGCACGGCCGAGTCCCGTACGCCGGCCGCGAGCACCTTGGCCGGCCACTCCGGCCCCCGGTGCCCGTCCCCCACGAACAGCAACGCCCCGATCAGGGAGCGCACCATGTTGTGGCAGAAGGCGTCGGCCCGCACGGTCGCGGTGATGATCCCGTCGTCCCCGCGCACCAGACTCAGCTGCTGCAGCGTACGAATGGTGGTCGCGCCCTCGCGCTTCTTGCAGTAGGCGGCGAAGTCGTGCTCCCCCAGCAGCCGCTGCGCGGCCTCGTTCATGGCGTCGACGTCGAGCGGCCAGTCGTGCCAGAGCACATGACTGCGCAGCAGCGGATCGACCCCGCCCGGGTTGTCGGTGACCCGGTACGCGTACCGCCGCCAGACCGCCGAGAAACGGGCGTTGAAGCCGCTGGGCGCCTCCCTGAGGGCCCACACCCGCACATCCCTGGGCAGCCGTCCGGCAAGCCGCTTCAGCAGCTTGTCGTGATGCGCCCCCCAGACCTCCAGCGGCAGATCCACATGGGCCACCTGCCCCCGCGCATGCACCCCGGCATCGGTCCGCCCGGCCACGGTCAGCTCATAACTCTCCCGGGACCGCGTGACCGTACGCAGCGCATCCTCGATCTCCCCCTGCACGGTCCGCCGCCCCCCGGCCTGCTTGGCCCACCCGGAGAACTCGCTCCCGTCGTACGAGAGATCCATCCGCACCCGCACGAACCCGGCCTGTACTTCGTCACTCACCCAGAGATCCTCTCACCAACACAAAAGCGGGCCCGCTCCTCGAAAGGAACGGACCCACTGAGCGCCCCGTAAGGGGCGCGGGGAACTGCGCGATCAGCCACGACGAACCCGCAGCCGCCAACCGAACAGCCCCCGGCAGAACGCTTACGCGTCCTTGGACTCCTCGGCCTCGTCGACCTTGGCGTCCTCGACAACCTCGGCGGGAGCCGCGGCAGCCTCGGCGTCCTTGGCGGCACGCTTGGTGGCGGCCTCGGCCTCACCCGTAGCCTGCTGCGCAACCGTCAGCGCCTCGACCAGCTCGATGACAGCCATGGGCGCGTTGTCGCCACGGCGGTTACCGATCTTGGTGATGCGGGTGTAGCCACCCGGACGGTTCTCGTAGCGCGGGCCGATCTCGGTGAAGAGCGTGTGGACGACGCTCTTGTCCGTGATGACCTGCAGCACCTGGCGGCGGTTGTGAAGGTCACCCTTCTTCGCCTTGGTCACCAGACGCTCGGCGTACGGCCGCAGACGGCGGGCCTTCGCCTCGGTGGTGGTGATACGGCCGTGCTCGAACAGCGACTTCGCGAGGTTCGCGAGGAGCAGCTTCTCGTGCGCGGCGCTGCCGCCCAGACGGGCACCCTTGGTGGGCTTCGGCATTGTTCTTCTCCTGTGTGTCTGCCCCGGCCGTATCAGGTACCGGGGTCAGGAACCCGATGAGCGGATGCTCACCGGCAACGACCGGTCAGTACGGTCAGTACTGCTCGGTCTCCACGAAACCCGCGTCCGCGTCGTCGTCGGCGCCGAAGGCGTCGGCGGCGGCCGTGGGGTCGAATCCGGGCGGGCTGTCCTTCAGGGCCAGGCCCATGCCGGCCAGCTTCGCCTTGACCTCGTCGATGGACTTCGCACCGAAGTTGCGGATGTCCAGGAGGTCGGCCTCGGAGCGGGCGACGAGCTCACCCACGGAGTGGATGCCCTCACGCTTGAGGCAGTTGTACGACCGAACGGTGAGCTCCAGCTCCTCGATCGGCAGCGCCAGATCAGCGGCAAGGGCGGCGTCCGTCGGGGACGGGCCCATGTCGATGCCCTCGGCGTCGATGTTCAGCTCGCGGGCGAGACCGAACAGCTCGACCAGGGTCTTACCGGCGGAGGCCATGGCGTCACGGGGACGCATCGCCTGCTTGGTCTCGACGTCGACGATCAGCTTGTCGAAGTCGGTGCGCTGCTCGACACGGGTCGCCTCGACCTTGTACGTGACCTTCAGCACCGGCGAGTAGATGGAGTCGACCGGGATACGGCCGATCTCCTGGCCCACCTGCTTGTTCTGCACGGCGGAGACGTAACCGCGGCCGCGCTCGACCGTCAGCTCCATCTCCAGCTTGCCCTTGCCGTTGAGCGTGGCGAGGACCAGGTCGGGGTTGTGCACCTCGACACCGGCCGGGGGCGCGATGTCGGCGGCGGTGACGAGACCCGGGCCCTGCTTGCGCAGGTACATCACGACCGGCTCGTCGTGCTCCGAGGAGACGACCAGCTGCTTGATGTTGAGGATCAGGTCGGTGACGTCCTCCTTGACGCCCGGCACGGTGGTGAACTCGTGCAGAACGCCGTCGATGCGGATGGACGTGACCGCCGCACCCGGGATCGAGGAGAGGAGCGTACGACGCAGGGAGTTGCCGAGGGTGTAGCCGAAGCCCGGCTCCAGCGGCTCGATCACGAACCGGGAGCGGAACTCGTCGACGACCTCTTCGGTCAACGAGGGACGCTGAGCGATCAGCATGTGTGGATCAGATCCTTCATTCGTGGACGCCCGCTATTTGACGCCCGACGGAACCGCCCCGGCAAAAGGGACGGGTACTGCAAGGGTACGGGCGATACGGCGCTTTTACGGCGCCGTACCGCCCGAGACCCGAAGACCTACCGGCCCTGCGTCAGACGCGACGACGCTTGGGCGGACGGCAGCCGTTGTGCGGGGTGGGGGTGACGTCCTGGATGGAGCCGACCTCGAGGCCGGTGGCCTGGAGGGAGCGGATCGCGGTCTCGCGACCGGAGCCCGGGCCCTTCACGAAGACGTCGACCTTGCGCATGCCGTGCTCCTGCGCGCGGCGGGCGGCCGACTCGGCGGCCATCTGCGCGGCGAAGGGGGTGGACTTGCGCGAGCCCTTGAAGCCGACGTGGCCGGCGGAGGCCCAGGAGATCACGTTGCCCGAGGGGTCCGTGATCGAGACGATCGTGTTGTTGAACGTGCTCTTGATGTGCGCGTGGCCGTGAGCGACGTTCTTCTTTTCCTTGCGGCGCACCTTCTTGGCAGCGCCCTGACGACCCTTGGGGGGCATCTACAAACTCCTACGGGGAGGTGGTCGGTCCTACAGCGAAGACCGCTGATGAAGCGTTGTCCGCTGAGGACTACTTCTTGCCCGGCTTCTTCTTGCCGGCGATGGCGCGACGCGGACCCTTGCGGGTACGGGCGTTGGTGCTGGTGCGCTGACCGCGGACGGGCAGACCGCGACGGTGACGGAGACCCTGGTAGCAGCCGATCTCGACCTTGCGGCGGATGTCGGCCTGGATCTCGCGACGGAGGTCACCCTCGGTCTTGATGTTGTTGTCCACGTACTCGCGGATCGCGACGAGCTGCTCTTCGCTCAGGTCACGAACACGGGTGTTCGGGTCGATGCCCGTCTCCGCGAGCGTCTGCTGCGAAAGGGTCCGGCCGATGCCGAACACGTAGGTGAGGGCGACCTCCACGCGCTTTTCGCGCGGGATGTCAACACCGGAAACGCGTGCCACTTAATGGCTCCTGGTGATCTTCGGAGGTCTGCCACAGAACCGCTTCCCGGCCGCCGTACGAGGTACGAACCGGGTCCCCGGCCTCCGAACCGGGGGTGTCAAGCCGTGTCGGCTTGGGTTCTGCGTATGAACATATTCAGCTCGCGTCGCGCGAATCTCTGCGATATCGATGCAGAGGGATCGGTCGATCGTGCGTCAGCCCTGGCGCTGCTTGTGGCGCGGGTTCTCGCAGATGACCATGACCCGACCGTGACGGCGGATCACCCTGCACTTGTCGCAGATCTTCTTGACGCTCGGCTTGACCTTCATGGGATTGAGGTTCTCCGGGTCAGTGCCACCACCCCGCCGAAACGGAGTGCGGGCAAGATCTACTTGTAGCGGTAGACGATCCGGCCACGCGTCAGGTCGTACGGAGAAAGCTCCACCACGACCCGGTCGTCAGGGAGGATGCGGATGTAGTGCATACGCATCTTGCCGCTGATGTGTGCCAGGACCTGGTGGCCGTTCTGGAGCTCGACCTTGAACATGGCGTTCGGAAGAGACTCGACGACAGTGCCCTCGATCTCGATGGCACCTTGCTTCTTGGCCACGCTTCGCCCTTCGAATCGACTACCTTGATCGACTCCGTGCTTTTCCCTTACGGGTGCATGCGGACATGCGGGTGCACGAGAGCCGACGAGTCAGTCTACGTCAGCGCACCCTGAAAGACGAATCGAGGAAGGATGCCCAGACGGGGAGATCATTAAGCCGACCGCTGCCTGCGGCGCTACGCCAGCGGGTCCGGGGCGGCGGTGACCCCGTGCTCCGCCAGCTTCGCCCTGCCCCCGTCGGGAGACGTGAGGACCAGCGGGCCTTCCTCCATCAGCGCCACCGAGTGCTCCCAGTGGGACGACCACGTGCCGTCGAGCGTGATGACGGTCCAGTCGTCGGAGAGAACCTCCGTCTTCGGCGTCCCGAGCGACACCATCGGCTCGATCGCCAGGCAGAAGCCGGGCACCAGCTTCGGACCCTTCCCCCGGCGCTTCTCGACGTAGTTCAGCAGATGCGGATCCATGTGCATCTCGGTGCCGATGCCGTGACCGCCGTAGTCCTCGATGATCCCGTACTTGCCGCCGCCCGGCTTCGGCTGGCGCCGGATGTACGTCTCGATGGCCCTCGACACGTCGACCAGCCGGTTGCCCTGCTTCATCGCCGCGATGCCGGCCCACATGGACTCTTCCGTGACCCGGGAGAGCTCGATCAGCTCGGGGGCGTGGCCGGAGCCGACGAAGGCGGTGTACGCGGCGTCGCCGTGCCAGCCGTCGATGATCGCGCCGCAGTCGATGGAGATGATGTCGCCGTCCTTCAGGACGACGTCGTCGGACGGGATGCCGTGGACGACGACCTCGTTGACGGAGGTGCAGATGGTCGCCGGAAAGCCGCCGTAGCCGAGGAAGTTCGGCTTGGCGTTGTGCTCGGCGAGCACCTTGCGCGCGACCTGGTCCAGGTCCTTGGTGGTGGCCCCGGGCACCGCGGCCTCACGAGTGGCCGCGTGGATGGCGGCGACGACCAGCCCCGCCTCACGCATCTTGGCGATCTGCTCGGGGGTCTTGATCTGCACCATGGGTGGCCTGCGCTCTCCGTCACTCACGTCAACCGGTTACGTACACAACAGTACGGCCGTGACGCCCCTTCGGGTGCCACGGCCGTAACTGGCTGACGGCTACTTGCCGTCGTCCTCGCGCTTGAGGGCTTCCAGCGCCCGCTGCGTGACCTCGCCCACCGGGCCGAGGGACGAGATCGTGACGACCAGGCCCTGCGACTTGTAGTAGTCGATGATCGGCTCGGTCTGCGTGTGGTAGACCTCGAGCCGCGTGCGCACGGTGTCCTCGGAGTCGTCGTCACGCTGGTACAGCTCGCCGCCGCAGACGTCGCAGACGCCTTCCTTCTTCGCCGGGCTGTAGGTCACGTGGAACACGTGCGCCGAGTCGTTGCGGCAGATGCGCCGGCCGGCGATGCGCTTGACGACCTCTTCCTCGGGGACTTCGAGGTCGAGTACCGCGTCCAGCTTGATGCCCTCGGTCTTGAGCAGTTCGTCCAGCGCCTCGGCCTGCGAGACGTTGCGCGGGAAACCGTCGAGCAGGAAGCCGTTCTCCGCGTCGGGCTGCTCCATGCGGTCCTTGGCCATCGCGATGGTGACCTCGTCGGGGACGAGGTTGCCGGCATCCATGTAGGACTTCGCGAGTTTCCCGAGCTCCGTCTGCTGGCTGATGTTGGCGCGGAACAGGTCGCCCGTGGAGATGTGCGGGACGCGCAGCTTGTCGGCAAGGCGAGTGGCCTGCGTGCCCTTCCCTGCACCCGGCGGCCCGACGAGGACGATTCGCATCAGCGGAGGAACCCTTCGTAATTGCGCTGCTGAAGCTGGCTCTCAATCTGCTTCACCGTTTCGAGGCCAACACCCACGATGATCAGGATGCTGGTACCACCGAACGGGAAGTTCTGGCTTGCCCCGAAGCCAACCAACGCCATCGTCGGTACGAGAGCGATCAGACCCAGATACAGCGAACCCGGCCAGGTGATCCGGTTGAGTACGTAGCTGAGGTACTCAGCGGTCGGTCGGCCAGCCCGGATGCCCGGGATGAAGCCACCATACTTCTTCATGTTGTCGGCGACTTCCTCGGGGTTGAAGGAGATCGCCACGTAGAAGAACGCGAAGAAAACGATCAGCAAGAAGTACGTGGTGACGTAGTACGGGCTCTCACCCTGCTTGGTCAGGTTGTTCTGGATCCACGTCTTCCAGGCGGAATTGCCACTCGAGAACTGAGCGATCAGGCTCGGGATGTAGAGCAGCGATGAGGCGAAGATCACGGGGATGACACCCGCCTGGTTGACCTTCAGCGGGATGTACGTGGACGTACCGCCGTACGACCTGCGTCCGATCATGCGCTTCGCGTACTGCACGGGGATCCGCCGCTGGGCCTGCTCGACGAAGACCACCAGACCGACCATGACCAGGCCGACGAGGATGACGGTGCCGAACTCGATCCAGCCGCCGGCGAGCTTGCCCTGCAGCTTGATCGCCCACAGCGCGCTCGGGAAGGTCGCGGCGATCGAGATGAACATCAGGATCGACATGCCGTTGCCGATGCCGCGGTCGGTGATGAGCTCACCGAGCCACATGACGACGCCGGTACCGGCGGTCATGGTGACGACCATGGTGATGGTGGTGAAGATCGACTGGTCAGGGACGATCTGGCTGGCCACCGGGCAGCCGGAGAACAGCGCACCACTGCGGGCGGTGGCGACCAGACCGGTGCCCTGGAGGATGGCCAGGCCCACCGTCAGATACCGGGTGTACTGCGTGATCTTCGCGGTGCCGGCCTGGCCCTCCTTCTTGAGGGCTTCGAGGCGCGGGATCACCACGGTCAGCAGTTGCAGAATGATGCTCGCCGTGATGTACGGCATGATGCCGAGCGCGAAGATCGTGATCTGCAGCAGCGCGCCACCGCTGAACATGTTGATCAGACTGAACAGGCCACGGTTCGAGTTGGCCACATCGACACACTGCTGGACGTTCTTGTAGTCGACGCCCGGGATCGGGATGTGCGTACCGATCCGGTACACCACGATGATGGCGAGCGTGAAGAGCAGTTTCTTGCGCAGGTCGGGCGTCCTGAACGCCCGGGCGAACGCGGTGAGCACGGTGCCTCCTGCGACCCCCGCGCAACTGCGTCAAGGGTGACGGTCTTGAGGTTCGACGGATACAGACGGATACAAAAAAAGAGCAGTGCAGGCTACCTTACCGGCGGCACGGCCCCCCGTGGAACGACCGACCGGGGATACCCCATTGTGAGGTATCCCCGGTCGGGACTGCTTACGTCATCGAGACGTCCGAAAAACTCAGACGAGCTCGGTGACGGTGCCGCCGGCGGCGGTGATCTTCTCCTTGGCGGAGCCGGAGACGGCGTCGACCGTCACCTGCAGCGCCACGGAGATCTCGCCCTGGCCGAGGACCTTGACGAGGCTGTTCTTGCGAACGGCACCCTTGGCCACCAGACCCTCGACGGTGACCTCGCCACCCTCGGGGTAGAGCGCGGCCAGCTTGTCGAGGTTCACGACCTGGAACTCGGTCTTGAACGGGTTCTTGAAGCCCTTCAGCTTCGGGAGGCGCATGTGGAGGGGCATCTGCCCACCCTCGAAGCGCTCCGGAACCTGGTAGCGGGCCTTCGTGCCCTTGGTACCACGACCGGCCGTCTTACCCTTCGACGCCTCACCACGACCGACACGGGTCTTGGCGGTCTTGGCGCCCGGGGCGGGACGGAGGTTGTGGATCTTGAGCGGGTTGTTCTCCGCCATGATCAGTCGACCTCCTCGACCGTCACGAGGTGGCGGACGGTGTGCACCATGCCGCGGAACTCGGGGCGGTCCTCCTTGACGACCTGCGTGTTGATGCCCTTGAGACCAAGGGAGCGCAGGGTGTCACGGTGGTTCTGCTTGCTGCCGATGTAGGACTTGACCTGCGTAATCTTGAGCTGCGCCATGATTACGCACCCGCCCCGGCACGCGCACGCAGCAGAGCCGCGGGGGCGACGTCCTCGAGCGGCAGACCACGGCGGGCCGCGATCTCCTCGGGACGCTGCAGGCCCTTCAGGGCCTCCACGGTCGCGTGCACGATGTTGATCGCGTTGTCGGAGCCGAGCGACTTCGACAGCACGTCGTGAATACCGGCGCACTCGAGCACCGCACGCACCGGGCCACCGGCGATAACACCGGTACCGGGGGACGCGGGCTTGAGCAGCACGACGCCGGCAGCCTTCTCACCCTGGATCGGGTGCGGGATGGTGCCCTGGATACGGGGGACCTTGAAGAAGTGCTTCTTGGCCTCCTCAACACCCTTGGCGATGGCGGCCGGCACCTCCTTGGCCTTGCCGTAACCGACACCCACGGTGCCGTCACCGTCGCCCACCACGACCAGCGCGGTGAAGCTGAAGCGACGACCACCCTTCACAACCTTGGCGACGCGGTTGATCGCGACGACGCGCTCAACGTACGCGGTCTTCTCGGCGGCAGCAGCGCCGCCGTCACGGCCCTTCCGGTCCCGCCGCTCGCCGCCACCGGCACCGCTTCCACGGCGCTGGGGTCCAGCCATTGGATTACCTCTCTCTTTCCGCTAGCTACAAGCGGCTCAGAACTTGAGCCCGGCTTCGCGGGCGGCGTCCGCCAGGGCGGCGATGCGCCCGGCGTACTGGTTGCCACCACGGTCGAACACGACAGCCACGACACCGGCGGCCTTGGCGCGCTCGGCGACCAGGGCGCCGACCTGCTTGGCCTGCGCGGACTTGTCGCCCTCGCCACCGCGGATCGAGGTGTCCAGGGTGGACGCCGACGCCAGGGTGTGACCCTTGATGTCGTCGATCACCTGGGCCACGATGTGGCGGTTCGAGCGGGTAACGACCAGACGCGGACGCTCCGCCGTTCCGTTGATGTTCTTACGGATCCGGATGTGGCGGCGCTTGATCGCGGCGCGCTTGTAGGCGTCGCCCTTGAGGATCTTCTGTCCGTATGCCATGGCTTACTTACCCGCCTTTCCGACCTTGCGGCGGATGACTTCGCCCTCGTACTTGACGCCCTTGGCCTTGTACGGGTCGGGCTTGCGCAGCTTGCGGATGTTGGCCGCAACCTCGCCGACCTTCTGCTTGTCGATGCCCTCGACCGAGAACCGGGTGGGGGCCTCCACCTTGAAGGTGATGCCCTCGGGGGCCTCGACGGTGATCGGGTGGCTGTAGCCGAGAGCGAACTCGAGGTTCGAACCCTTGGCGGTCACGCGGTAACCGACACCGCTGATCTCGAGCTTCTTCACGTAACCCTGGGTCACGCCGGTGATCATGTTCGCCACCAGCGTGCGGGACAGGCCGTGCAGGGCCTTGTTCTGACGCTCGTCGTTGGGGCGGGTGACGTTCAGGACGCCGTCCTCACCCTTGGCGACCTCGATCGGCGCGGCGACGGTGTGGGTCAGCGTGCCCTTGGGGCCCTTGACCGAGACCGTACGCCCGTCGATGGTGACGTCCACGCCGGCGGGAACCGCGATGGGGAGCTTGCCGATGCGCGACATAGCTGTTTCCTCCGTTCCCTTCCGCTACCAGACGTAGGCGAGGACTTCCCCACCCACGCCCTTCTTGCCGGCCTGCTTGTCGGTGAGGAGCCCGTGCGACGTGGAGATGATCGCCACGCCGAGGCCGCCGAGCACCTTCGGCAGGTTGGTGGACTTCGCGTACACCCGGAGACCGGGCTTGGAGATCCGCTTGATGCCCGCGATGGAGCGCTCACGGTTCGGGCCGAACTTCAGCTCGAGAACGAGGTTCTTGCCGACCTCGGCGTCCTCGACCTTCCAGCCCGTGATGAAGCCCTCCTGCTGGAGGATCTCCGCGATGTGCGACTTGATCTTCGATGCCGGCATCGACACGGAGTCGTGGTATGCCGAGTTCGCGTTCCGCAGACGCGTAAGCATGTCTGCGATCGGATCAGTCATGGTCATGAATTGGCCTTCGGCCTCTCTCGCCGGGGTTTCCAGGTGCCCATCCCTCTCCTCGATCCGAGACGAGGCGGGTGCGGTGCGGTGGACCTACGGCGTAGTAAGCATTCATTAGCGGACGCTGTCCGCGTGCGTACGGGCGGTCGTCAGACGCCCAACCCCCCAAGCCTAAGCCATGGAAGGGAGGGCGCCTGACACGCCCATTGCTTACCGAGAGCTTCGGGAATCCCTAAATGCGGGATTACCAGGAGCTCTTGGTCACGCCCGGCAGCTCGCCACGGTGAGCCATCTCACGAAGGCACACGCGGCACAGGCCGAACTTGCGGTACACGGAGTGGGGACGGCCGCAGCGCTGGCAGCGCGTGTAGCCACGCACGCCGAACTTGGGCTTGCGAGCAGCCTTCGCGATCAGAGCCTTCTTCGCCATCTCGCTCACGCCTCCTTGAAGGGGAAGCCGAGGTGACGAAGGAGCGCACGGCCCTCAGCGTCGTTGGTCGCCGTGGTCACCACGGTGATGTCCATACCCCGGACGCGGTCGATCTTGTCCTGGTCGATCTCGTGGAACATGACCTGCTCCGTGAGACCGAAGGTGTAGTTGCCACGGCCGTCGAACTGCTTGGGGGACAGACCACGGAAGTCGCGGATGCGCGGCAGCGCGAGCGACAGGGTGCGGTCCAGGAACTCCCACATGCGGTCGCCACGGAGCGTGACGTGGGCACCGATCGGCTGACCCTCACGCAGCTTGAACTGCGCGATGGACTTGCGGGCCTTGGTGACGGCCGGCTTCTGACCGGTGATCGTGGTGAGGTCGCGGATGGCGCCCTCGATCAGCTTGGAGTCGCGGGCGGCGTCGCCCACACCCATGTTGACCACGATCTTGACGAGGCCGGGGATCTGCATGACGTTCTCGTACTTGAACTCGTCACGCAGCTTGCCCGCGATCTCCTCGCGGTACTTCGTCTTGAGACGCGGAGTGGTGGTGGTAGCCATCAGATGTCCTCACCCGTCCGCTTGGCAACGCGGATCTTGTTGCCCTCGTCGTCGAAGCGGTAACCGACACGCGTGACGACCTTGTTGCCGTCCTTCTCAACGACCAGCTGGACGTTGGAGACGTGGATCGGCGCCTCGGTCGTGACGATGCCGCCGGCCTGCGAACCGCTGGCGGTCGGGCCGGCCTTGGTGTGCTTCTTGACCCGGTTGACACCCTCGACCAGGACGCGCTCCTCGCGCGGGTAAGCGGCAATGACCTTGCCCTGCTTGCCCTTGTCCTTGCCGGTGATGACCTGGACCAGGTCGCCCTTCTTGATCTTCATGCTTACAGCACCTCCGGAGCCAGCGAGATGATCTTCATGAACTTCTTCTCGCGCAGCTCACGCCCGACCGGGCCGAAGATGCGGGTGCCGCGAGGGTCACCGTCGTTCTTCAGAATGACGGCGGCGTTCTCGTCGAAGCGGATGTACGAGCCGTCCGGACGGCGGCGCTCCTTGACGGTGCGAACGATGACCGCCTTGACGACGTCACCCTTCTTCACGTTGCCACCGGGGATCGCGTCCTTGACGGTGGCGACGATGACGTCACCGATGCCCGCGTAGCGGCGACCGGAGCCACCGAGCACACGGATGCAAAGGATCTCCTTCGCACCAGTGTTGTCGGCGACACGCAGTCGCGACTCCTGCTGGATCACGTCTATCTCCTGTTTGTCTGCCGGTTCCCTCCGGGGGTTGAGGCCGGAGAGCCTGGCGGAACCGTCCTGCGGGGGATGCTCCGCAGGAATTACTTGCGCCTCTGCAGGCGAAAACCCTGCCGCCGGGGGCGCGCACCGACTGGGCCCGATCCGCCGGCCGGGCTCGCGCGGATACGCGGGCCGCCGACGGCCGCAGGCCGTCCGAGCGGTCTCCGCGAGTTGCCTCGCGGGCCGATCGGTGGCCTGACGCCGGCCTCCCCGGGACCTCGCCCGTCGGCCGAGGCCGCGGGCGGTGTCCCGGCGGGTGCCGGGGCCGAAGCCCCGGCGGGGGTCAGCGGGGGCGAACCCCCGCTTGATTACTTCGCCTTCTCGAGGATCTCGACGACGCGCCAGCGCTTCGTCGCGGACAGCGGCCGGGTCTCCGCGAGGAGGACACGGTCGCCGACACCCGCGGCGTTCTGCTCGTCGTGCGCCTTGAGCTTGTTCGTACGGCGGATGACCTTGCCGTACAGCGCGTGCTTCACGCGGTCCTCGACAGCGACGACGACGGTCTTGTCCATCTTGTCGCTGACGACGAGACCCTCACGGGTCTTGCGGGCGCCACGTGCCTCGGTCGTCTGCTCTTCAGTCACATTGCTCTCGCTCATCAGGCGTTCTCCACCGTTTCGATGCCCAGCTCACGCTCGCGCATCAGGGTGTAGATCCGCGCGATGTCCTTGCGGACCGCCTTCAGACGGCCGTGGTTCTCGAGCTGACCAGTCGCCGCCTGGAAGCGGAGGTTGAACAGCTCTTCCTTGGACTCGCGGAGCTTCGCCAGAAGCTCCTCGTTGCCCAGCTCGCGCAGCTCGGACGCCTTGGTACCGGCCGACATCACGCTTCACCTGCCTCGCGCTTGACGATCCGGCACTTCATCGGCAGCTTGTGAGCGGCACGAGTGAGGGCCTCACGCGCAATCTTCTCGTTGGGGTACGACAGCTCGAACATCACGCGTCCGGGCTTGACGTTGGCGATCCACCACTCCGGAGAACCCTTACCGGAACCCATGCGGGTCTCGGCAGGCTTCTTGGTGAGGGGACGGTCCGGGTAGATGTTGATCCAGACCTTGCCACCACGCTTGATGTGACGCGTCATGGCGATACGAGCGGCCTCGATCTGACGGTTCGTCACGTACGCCGGGGTGAGCGCCTGGATGCCGTACTCGCCGAACGCAACCTGCGTGCCGCCCTTGGCAGCGCCGGAGCGCTTCGGGTGGTGCTGCTTGCGGTGCTTGACCCTACGGGGGATCAGCATGTCGGTCAGGCCTCCGTTCCGGTGCTCTCAGCCGGAGCGGCGGCGGGAGCCTCGGCCTTGGGGGCCTCGGCGCCGGCAGCCTGCTGCGGCTTGCGACCGCGCCCGCCACGCTCGCCACCGCGGCCACCACGGGCCGGGCGGTCGGCGCCACCACGGGCCGGGCGGTTACCCGCACGGGCCGCAGCGTTCTCGGCGCGGACCTCGGCGATGTTCTTGACGTCGCCCTTGTAGATCCAGACCTTCACACCGATGCGGCCGAAGGTCGTCTTGGCCTCGAAGAAGCCGTAGTCCACGTTCGCGCGGAGCGTGTGCAGGGGCACACGGCCCTCGCGGTAGAACTCCGAGCGGGACATCTCGGCGCCACCGAGGCGGCCACCGCACTGGATCTTGATGCCCTTGGCGCCGGCCTTCATCGCCGACTGCATGCTCTTACGCATGGCGCGGCGGAAGGAGACGCGGGAGGAGAGCTGCTCGGCGACGGCCTGAGCAACCAGCTGAGCGTCCGTCTCGGGGTTCTTGACCTCGAGGATGTTCAGCTGGACCTGCTTGCCCGTGAGCTTCTCGAGGTCACCGCGGATGCGGTCGGCCTCGGCGCCACGGCGGCCGATGACGATGCCCGGACGAGCGGTGTGGATGTCCACACGCACACGGTCACGGGTGCGCTCGATCTCCACCTTCGAGATGCCGGCGCGCTCCATGCCGGACGTCATCATCCGACGGATGGCGACGTCTTCCTTGACGTAGTCCTTGTACAGCTTGTCGGCGTACCACCGGGACTTGAAGTCCGTGGTGACACCGAGCCGGAACCCATGCGGGTTAACCTTCTGGCCCATTACCGGGTTCCTTCCTTGCTGCTGACGACCACGGTGATGTGGCTGGTCCGCTTGCGGATCCGGTAGGCACGGCCCTGGGCGCGCGGCCGGAACCGCTTCAGGGTCGGGCCCTCGTCGACGTACGCCTCGGAGATGAAGAGGCTGTCGGCGTCGGTGTGGTCGTAGTTGTGCGCGGCGTTGGCGATGGCGCTGTCGAGCACCTTGCCGACGGGCACGGAGGCTGCCTGCGGAGCGAATCGCAGAACAGCCTGAGCCTCCGTGGCATCCATGCCACGGATAAGGTCCACCACGCGGCGGGCCTTCATGGGCGTAACGCGGATGTACCGCGCCTGGGCCCTGGCTTCCATGGTTGTCCCTCTCAGTTACTTACGTGTCTGAATGCGATCCGCTACTAGCGGCGCTTCGACTTCCGGTCGTCCTTGACGTGGCCCCGGAAGGTGCGCGTCGGCGAGAACTCGCCGAGCTTGTGGCCGACCATCGACTCGGTGACGAACACCGGGATGTGGGTCTTGCCGTTGTGCACCGCGATCGTGTGGCCGAGCATGGCCGGGACGATCATCGAGCGACGGGACCAGGTCTTGATGACGTTCTTGGAACCGGCTTCGTTCTGAGCATCCACCTTCTTGGCGAGGTGCTCGTCGACGAAGGGCCCCTTCTTGAGACTGCGCGGCATCTAAACCCGCTCCTAGCGCTTCTTGTTCGTCTTGCGGCGGCGGACGATGTACTTGTTCGACGCCTTCTTGGGCGAACGAGTACGACCTTCCTTCTGACCCCAGGGGCTGACCGGGTGGCGACCACCGGAGGTCTTGCCCTCACCACCACCGTGGGGGTGGTCAACCGGGTTCATCGCCACACCACGAACGGTCGGGCGGACGCCCAGCCAGCGCTTGCGGCCGGCCTTGCCCCAGTTGATGTTGCTCTGCTCGGCGTTGCCGACCTCGCCGACCGTGGCGCGGCAGCGCTGGTCGACCAGGCGGATCTCACCGGACGGCATGCGGAGGTGGGCCATCGAGCCCTCCTTCGCGAGCAGCTGCACGGAGGCACCGGCGGAGCGGGCGAACTTGGCGCCGCCGCCCGGACGAAGCTCCACGGAGTGGATCGTCGTACCGACCGGGATGTTGCGCAGCGCCAGGTTGTTGCCGGGCTTGATGTCGGCGCCGGGACCGTTCTCGATCCGGTCGCCCTGCGTCAGGCCCTTCGGCGCCAGGATGTAGCGCTTCTCGCCGTCCGCGTAGTGGAGCAGCGCGATGCGCGCGGTGCGGTTGGGGTCGTACTCGATGTGCGCGACCTTCGCCGGCACGCCGTCCTTGTCGTGACGACGGAAGTCGATCACGCGGTAGGCGCGCTTGTGTCCGCCACCCTGGTGGCGAACGGTCACACGACCGGCGTTGTTACGGCCGCCCTTGCTGTGCAGCGGGCGGACCAGCGACTTCTCCGGCGTGGACCGCGTGACCTCGACGAAGTCGGCGACGCTGGAGCCACGGCGGCCCGGCGTAGTCGGCTTGTACTTGCGGATTCCCATTTCTCAGTCCTCGTCCGATATCGGACGATCCGACCCGCTTACGCGGTCGGACCGCCGAAGATGTCGATACGGTCGCCCTCGGCGAGGGTCACGATCGCGCGCTTGGTGGCCGCACGCTGGCCGAAGCCGGTGCGGGTCCGCTTGCGCTTGCCGATGCGGTTGATCGTGTTGACCCCGGTGACCTTGACCGAGAAGACCGCCTGGACGGCCTGCTTGATCTGGGTCTTGTTGGCACTCGGGTCGACGATGAACGTGTACTTGTTCTCGTCGAGAAGCGCGTAGCTCTTCTCGGAGACGACCGGCTTGAGCAGCACGTCACGGGGGTCCGTGTACGACTTGCTCAGCGGGGTCTCGACGGTGTTCTTGCCCTCGGCCTCGTGGCGACGCGCCTTGGCGACGCGCGCGGCCTTGGCGGCCTTGGCGGCCTTGGAGGCAATGCTCGGGTGACGCGTAGCCATCAGGCCTCGCTCCCTTCGGTGTCAGCGGCCTTGGGGCCAGACACGAAGGACTCGAAAGCGGCCTGGGTGAAGACCACGTCGTCCGAGACGAGAACGTCGTACGTGTTCAGCTGGCCCGGCTCCAGGATGTGGACCTGGGGCAGGTTGCGGGCGGACAGCCACGCGGCCTCGTCGGCGCGCTCGACGACCAGGAGCAGGTTCTTGCGCTCCGAGATCTTGCCGAACAGCGTCCGGGCGGCCTTCGTCGACGGGTTCTCACCCTCGACGACGCCGGAGACGACGTGGATGCGGTTGTGGCGGGCCCGGTCGGTGAGGGCGTGACGCAGCGCGGCAGCCTTCATCTTCTTCGGGGTCCGCTGCGAGTAGTCGCGCGGCACGGGACCGTGCACGACGCCACCACCGGCGAACTGCGGCGCACGGGTCGAGCCCTGACGGGCGCGGCCGGTGCCCTTCTGGCGGTACGGCTTCTTGCCGCCACCGCGGACCTCGCCACGAGTCTTGGTCTTGTGCGTGCCCTGGCGGGCAGCGGCCAGCTGCGCGACGACGACCTGGTGGATCAGCGGGATGCTGACCTTCTCGACGTCGAAGATCTCCGCGGGGAGCTCGACGGAACCGGCCTTGTCGCCCGCCGGCGAAAGGATGTCAACAGTGCTCATCGGTTACCTCAGGCCCCCTTGGCCGCGGTGCGGACCAGGACGAGGCCGCCGTTCGGACCGGGAACCGCGCCCTTGATGAGCAGCAGACCCTTCTCCGCGTCAACGGCGTGGACGGTCAGGTTCTGGGTGGTGACCCGCTCGTTGCCCATGCGACCCGCCATGCGGAGGCCCTTGAACACACGGCCCGGGGTGGCGCAGCCACCGATGGAACCGGGAGAGCGGTGCTTGCGCTGGGTGCCGTGACCGGCGCCGAGGCCACCGAAGTTGTGGCGCTTCATGACACCGGCGAAGCCCTTGCCCTTGCTCTTGCCGGTGACGTCGACCTTGACGCCCGCCTCGAACACCTCGGCGGTGATCTCCTGGCCGAGGGTGTACTCGCTGGCGTCAGCGGTACGGATCTCGACGAGGTGGCGGCGGGGGGTGACGTCGGCCTTGGCGAAGTGGCCCTTGAGGGGCTTGTTCACCTTGCGCGGGTCGATCTCGCCGAAGGCGATCTGAACCGACTCGTAGCCGTCGCTGTCGTTCGTACGCACCTGGGTGACGACGTTCGGGCCGGCCTTGACGACGGTGACCGGAACAACACGGTTGTTCTCGTCCCACACCTGCGTCATGCCGAGCTTCTCGCCCAGGATGCCCTTGATCTGCTTAGCCATTCTCAGATCACCGGCCCTCAGAGCTTGATCTCGATGTCGACACCGGCCGGGAGGTCGAGTCGCATCAGAGAGTCAACGGTCTTGGGCGTCGGGTCGAGGATGTCGATCAGGCGCTTGTGCGTGCGCATCTCGAAGTGCTCGCGCGAGTCCTTGTACTTGTGCGGCGACTTGATGACGCAGTACACGTTCTTCTCAGTGGGCAGCGGCACCGGGCCCGCGACCGACGCACCAGTGCGGGTCACCGTCTCGACGATCTTCTTCGCCGAGGAGTCGATGACCTCGTGGTCGTAGGCCTTGAGCCGGATGCGGATCTTCTGTCCCGCCATGGCTACTCAGTAGTCCTTTGTCTCTTCACGCTCTGGAACCCGGCCCTCCGTACGCTCTTTCGCCGACCCACGCGGTCGGGCGTGTCGCGCTTCCACTGACACAGATGTCCCTTGTTCGAACATCCCTTGCCTGGGAAAGAGGTTTACCCGGGTGCCTGGCCAGTGCCGCACTGCACTTCCCGGAAGATTCCCGTACGTCCGCCCCAGTGCTGCCTTACGGCAGTTAGGGCGACGAGTACTGTGGGACTCGCTTCCGGTCCCCCCGGCGGGAGGCGCGCAGCATCAACACTCGACCGAGCAACTCCGACAGTCTGCCATACGGGGCAGGGGGCTGGCCAATCGAGCCGGAGAGAATACCCCGAGGGTGACGAAGGTCAAACCCTTGGCTCAGCGCGGGGCATCAGCCCGGGACTCCCGGCGTTTCCTGCGAGCCGGCTCCACGAGCCCGGCCGCTTCGACGATCGCCCTCAGTAGCGCGAGAGCTACGGACAGCTCGAAGAAATCTCCGACCATGTAGCGGTAATCACGGAACTCCACGGCGCAGACCGCGCCGAGCGCAGCACAGTAGAGCGCTGCCCAGAACCCTCGCCATCTGCGCATCGGGTAAATGACCAACGGCACGAACGGCCACACGTACGAAGTGGCCAGGAGCGCCACGGCCAGTGCGACGACCATGACAGTCACGCGTCTTCGGCCTTTCGGATCACAGGACCCCGGTCCCGACGAGGATCCAGCCGGCGCCCAGCGCGGCGGGCAGGAATATGAGGCCGGTCGCGAATACCAGTCCCATTTTCCACGAGTTCCTGTCGGCGATCTTCACGCACAGCAGGGTCATGGGGGTCAGGTACAGGAACAGCGGGACGAAGATGAACAGGAACCCAGCTCCCACGACGAGCCCTCTCTGTCTCACCGCGGCATCACCCGGACCCGAATGACAGGGGGCCGGGCCTGTGGCCCGGCCCCCTGTCATTCAATCATCCGAGGTCACTGCGTCTGGTTGGTCGTGAACTTGGTAGCCGGTTCGTCACAGTGGACGACGCTCGAAGGCCGGTTTCCCGGACCGTCACCGAACAGCGGAACCGGTGCGTCCACGCTCCACGGGTTACCGCCGCTGCCCCGGTTGGCGGCATCGCAGCTGGCGAACGCGTTGCCGTAGGGAGCGGTGAGGGGGAAGTTGGAGAAGTTCTTCCAGTCACCCGCGTGCACCCGGCCGCTGGACGGACGGCCGAGGTCGTCGGTCATCTTTCCGTCCACGTAGACGTAGAGGTCGGGCATGTAGCTCTGGAACACGATGCCGTTGCTCGGGTCCGCGTCCCCGTTCGTCTCCTCGTGCGTCGGCTTCACGGAACCGTCGGCGCAGAAGGCGGCAGCGATGTCGTGCCAGATCGGCGGCGCGTTGCCGATCATGCTGCCCCACATGTTCTTGTTCCAGTCGCCGGAGTTCTTGAAGAACATCGAGTAGATGTCCCCCGCCGCTCGGCGCACCGCGTAGACGGTGTAAGGGTGGGCGTTGACCTTGTCGAGCCAGGCCTTGACGTTGTCGTTGATGGACTTGTGGCCGATCATCGCGCGGTATCCGTGGACGCCTCCGCCCACGGCGCGGATGTCCACGCAGGTGTTGTCCGAGTTCAGACGCGCGCCCCTGAGGTGCGGAAAGTACGCCTGCCCCGGTGTGTCCCCGTCCACGAGCGGATCGGCGGTGTAGGTGCGCCCGTACTCCAGGGCGTCGGGGGTCGTGTAGGTCAGGTCGGGGGCAGGGATGTGATAGTCCGCCGAGATCGCCTTGATCACCTGCGTGACGAAGGTGGGCAGGTGGGCGTTGCCGACCCGGACGTCGTAGCTGGCGCTCTCGCTGCCCGGGATGATGTGCCCCGAGCCGTCCTTCACGAACGTCACGTCGACATCGCTCTTGATCTTGTAGCTGTTCGGATCCTGGTACGCCTGGGCGGGAGAGGCCGACGGGTTCGGGCGGGAGTTCGACATGCCCATCCACATCGGGATGGACATCGACGGCACCGATCCGTCGGCGTTCGGCGTGTACCCGCCGGCCTTGACGTCCTTGTACCACTGTTCGCCCGCGGCATAGGTCTTGGGACCCACGCACTCCTCCTGATTGGGCTGCGTGCACACGTCCCAGCCCGTCAGCCCCGCCCACGACACGGAGTTGCCAGGGTCGCCGTCCCACAGCGGGCCGCCGTCCGTCCCGTGGGAGAGTTCCTTCCCCCAGTCATAGAGCGACTTCATCGACCGGATGGGCGTTGGGAAGTCGCTGACCGGCCCGTTGGAGTTGAGCTCCTGGTTGGGGTCGAAGACCGAGGCCGCCGTCAGGGTGCGGTGGACGAACGTGCCCTGCACCGGCTGGAAGGCGACGGCGCCGTAGGCGACGTCCTTGTCCGCGGTCCCGGTGGGCGAGTAGTTGGACAGGGACACGCTCGGGGTGCCGTTGAACTTGAAGGCACCCAGCGAGACCCACTTGCCGTTGTTGCCGTCCTGGTCGACGTAGCGGTCGTAGGGACCGCCCACGGCACCGCTGATCTCGTAGTGTGCGCGCTTCTCCTGCGCTCCGGTGTCGGGGACGTGCACCCAGACCTGAGCGAGGTCGAAGCTGCCGCTCGGGATCCATGTACCGCGGACCGTGAGCGGGCCGGAGGTGGTGCCGCCCAGATGGTCGGTGTTACGGGAGTGCGTGTACCAGAAGTGACCGCCGTAGCCGCCGCCTATCTGGTGCAGGTCGGCCTTGGCCTCGTAGTGCCCGTCGGTGTCCGCGTAGAACGTGAAGCGGAAGGTGCCGTCGGACTTGACCGCGCCGCAGTCGCTCCAGGTCGGCGTGCCGCTCGGTACGGAGGCGACGACCTTGGCGCCCGCAGGGGCCCCGCTGCACACCGGGGTGCCGTTCTTCAGCCGGAAGCCGCGGCCCGGCTCGCTCACGAGCGTCTGGTACTTGATGTTCTCGTGGCCGCAGTTGTCGTCGCAGTTGTTCTTCCACGTCGCGTTCGACTGGTTCCACCAGTACTTCTGGTAGCAGGCGGCGTCCGGGCAGTCCGGCGGGCTGCTCGGGTCACAGTTGTTGTGGCTGTTGCAGAAGGTGCTCTTGGGCGGGGAGACCAGGGAACGCTGGTTTGTGTCGAGCCACCAGGCGGGTCGGAAGCCCACCGAGGAGAACCCGGACTCGCCCGGCCAGTCCTGGCGCCCGGAGGTGGCGTAGGAGAATCCGGTGTCCGTGGACCAGGCGGCCCAGCCCATCACCTTCTCCTCGTACGGCCAGTCCTGCGGGTGGGCCGCGTCGTGGTTGGCGTCGGCGTCGACGGAGGTGTCCATGAACGGGTTGTCGTTCTTGTACACGGGGTTGGCCGGGTTGTTGTACCAGCCCAGGCCCCACGCGCCGCCGGAAGCGGTCGGGGGGTTGAAACCGAGGTTGTAGTTCCAGACGGCGGTGAACCAGTTCTCCACCTTCGACGGGTCGTCGTTGTTGACGGTGACCGTCTGGCCGGCCTTGTGCACCTCGTTCCACTTGTCGGCGAGGATCTTCATCGACGCGGCGATGTTGCTCGCGTAGTCGACTGCGACGATCTTCTGCTTCCCCGGGGAGAGCGCCGTCTCGTGCTCCTTCTCGTGGCCTGCCATGCGCATGCCGTCAGTGACCTGACCCACGCCGTAGCCGCAGTCGGACTTGTCCCAGTGGATGTTCCAGAAGTCGGCGACCGTGCCGCCGGTCTTGTGGCCGTAGTAGCCGTCCACCGCAGCGAGCGGGCTGCCCATCTGGCCCGGGACAGCGCCGGACTCGGCCTGCCACAGGTTCGACTCCTGGGACAGGATGCCGAGCAGGACGTTGACCGGGATCTGGGCGCCGGCCTTGGCGTTCAGCGTCGGCTTGGGGAAGAGGCCCTGCGGGTCGACGGTGCCGAGACCGGCCTGGTCCCGGTAGCCGCCCTGCCGGATCCACGACGAGGTGAGGTTGCCGCGTACGGCCATGTCGGCGGCCCACTCGACCTGGTTCGAGGTCGGCTGGAGCGCCTGCGCGTTGACGTCGTTGCGGGAGATCGCGCACCAGCGGTCCGGGTCGGTCGGGTCGTGCGCCGGGTCCGAGGCCGTGGCGGTAGTGGAGGCTGTGCGTTCCATCTGGGTGCTCAGCCCGCTCGGCGCTGTCTCCGTGACCGGCTTGGTGCTGCCGCCCAGGGCGGGCGAGGACTCCTCGGTGCCCGCCGCCTCCTGCGGCGCCACCTGCTGGGTCACTTCGGTGCCCGTAGTGGTGGCGGTGGAGGTGATGGTGGTCGACGCCGTCTTCGCCAGCGTCTTCGGCGACACGGCGGACTCGTCCGCCGCGCCGCGCTCGGACTCCGCGGCCTTGGTGAAACCGCGCCCGGCGTTCGCGATGTGTGCCAGGCCTGCCCTCATGCCGGGCATGAGGACGGGGTCGACGGCGAGCCGGCCCTGCGTGGAGACATCGGAGTCGGCCGGCGCGTCGAGCCGGGTGATGCCCGTGCCCTTCGTGTGCACGGCACCGGTCGTCTTCCCGGTCAGAAACGCCTTGCCGGAAGCGCCGGACTCGAGGTCGAGCGCGCCGGGAGCACCGGAGGCGACCGCGGCCGCCCTGCCGTGACCGCGCCAGATCTTCGCCGTGTGCTTCTTGTTGCCGCGCTCGACGAACGCGATCTCCTTGCCGGCGGCGTCGAGCGGCCGGATGTCGAAGGCGACCGCGTCGACGGACGTCACCTTGCTGGTCTTTCCGGACTTGCTCTTGCCGGTGTCGCAGAGGCGCACCAGATCGCGGCCGATCGCGCCGACGGCACCGCCGGTGACCGGCGCGGCCGAGGTGACCTCGCCCTGCACCGACGCCTGGGTCAGCTGCCTGCCCGCCGTGTTCACGGTGACCACGCGGGACTTCACCGCGGCGGGGTCGTTCATGTCCCGGTACGCGGTGAAGGCGGCCGTGTGGGCGGAGGTGTTACAGGTCGGGTCGAAGTACGCCAGCGAGGCGGTGAACCCGAGCTTGGTGACCGAGCCCGTGCCGGTGTTGACGATCGCGGTGAACGCCCCGCCCTGGAACAGGTCGGGCTTGTTCGTGAACGTACGCGGCGCGTAGACGACGGCCACGTGGTCCCGGTCCATCAGGCACTGGTTGCCGATCCACGAATCGGCCGGCATCCCGGGCTCGGCAAGGATCGCCGCGGTCTTCCACGCGTACGCGTCCTTCGAATCCGCCACGAGAAGGTGCAGGCCGTCGGCGTCGGCGGCGGCCGTGACGGCCCGGTCGGGTGAGGACTTCCACCCCGTGCCGAGCTTCTTGCCCGGATCCTTGATCCGGCCGGATCCTGACGGAGCCGGGGTCGCGGAGGACGAACCGGCCTGCGAGTTGTGGCCGGACCCGGATGTCGAGTCGGATCCGGCGTCCGCCGCGCCGAACGCCGGAACGGCACTCAGCAGGCCACCGCTCAACGCGGTGCACGCTGCTATGACGACGAGCGGTCTATGAAGTTTTAGCCTGGGTCTCAAGGCTGAAGTTCCCCAATTTACTTGAGAGTTCGGATCCGCCGCGTCGAGCGCCGGGTGGTCAGCCCCTCAGGCGCGGTCGGACGAGCTGGATCGGTCAGGCGCAGTCGGACGAGCTGCTGTCGACGGAGAAGACGTAGCCGCCCTTCCAGTTGACGACATTGGCGGTACCCGCGTCGTTCTTCATCAGCGCGGAGATGCCGACGCAGCGGCCACCGGTCGCGAGGGTGCTGCTGTGCACCGGGCCCGCGTACTCCGAGAAGGTGCCGTGGTCGCGCTCGCCGGCCGACTTGTTGTTACCCGGCCAGATCTGCAGGTCCATGTAGTTGGCGGCGCCACCCGTGTTGTTGTCGAGGATCGCGCAGGCGCTGTTGCCCTTCAGGTAGAAGAAGAGCGTGGCCTGGCGATTCGTGGCGCTCGGCAGCGGCTTGGCGTCGGTGAACTCGTACCCGGTGCCGCAGACCGTCGCGGAAGCTGCGGCCGCCGGGGTGCTCGGCACGGCGACGCCCATCGCGGTGACGGCCGAGGCGGCGACGGCGAGACGGGTCAGGTTCCTACCGAAAGTAGACATAATTCCCCCCTGGATTGGTCATGCTGTGGAATGTCCGCGACCGCGGGACGAGGACTGGCCTCCCCGTTCAGAACCCCGTTCGATCGAAGACCTCGGGACTGTAGCCACCTCAGACTCTTCACAGCAACGCAAAAAAATTTGCACATCGGCAAGGGGCAACGCCTGAAAGTAGCGGCCCCGTTGGAGCCGCGATCGGCTTTCGCTCAGAACTTCACCATGCGCCCCCGTTTGGGGGGCTACTCTGCGTTAACTTTACATATGCAGTGACACGCATCACGGCACGTAACGATTCCATTCCGGCCTCGAACACTGGAACGCCTTGCCCACGGTGTCAACCACAGGCGAGAAAAATTCAGTTGACGAGCAGTCAAATCTCAGAGCCGTACGGTCGGCGACGCCGCCCGGGAAGCCGTACTGGATGCCCAGGTGGCCCTGGGTTCCCAACCCTTGGACGGGAACGCCCTCGGCGCACAGCCGGGACGCCAGTTCGCAGTAGGCCGTCGACTCGGCGCTGACGCCTTCGACGTTGTAGTCGCCTGGCCGATGGCGGGCGCGAACGCGACCAGTTCGTCGGCCTGCGACCAGTCGTACGTCCCGCGCTGCGGCTCCTCGGGGTCCGGGTGCGTCGTCCGGTGTGCGCAGGCCTCGGTCCCGGTAGCGCTGGACCTCCTTGTAGAGGGTCCACACCTGTGGGGTCGCGGTCGGCGGCTTGCCGGTCACCTCGGCAAAGATGGTCCGCTACGTCTCGATGATCTCCCGCATGAGCTCGATGCCGTCGCCGTCGGGGGGGGCGGTGTCGCCGTGCCCGCGCACCCTGCGGCGTTGCGGCGGAAGGACCACTCGTCCGTACCGCCGTACGGGTCATGGCCGAGCGTCCGGCGTAGAAGTCCGCGTTGAAGCCGCCGGGGAAGCCGGGCGCCTTGCCCGGGCCGAAGTAGGCGGGCGCCCAGGTCCCGAGGGCCAGGTTCGTGTCCCGTCCGAGCAGCACGTACACCGCGTCCCGGCGCACCGGCGGCACATCGCCCCACCAGTACCAGGACCGCACCGAAGATCGTCCCGCGCGGATGGCCGCCCGCAACGACGAACACCCGGTCCACGCCGGGCATCGGCCGCTCCGCGACGGTCTGCAGCGAGGTCTCCCACCTGCCGCGCACACCCGTGACATCCAGCTTGCCGCTGGCGATCAGCCCGTCGATCAGCGGGCTGCGCCCGATGGCGCCGACGAGCACGCGCGCCATCGCGTCGCCGGGCCGTACACCCGTCACGCGCTCGATGTCGCCGCGGAGGTCGCCTGCTACCCGTACGCCTCCCGGGTGGTCCTCAGGGGAGACCACGACCGGCCCCGCACGACGTCGAAGGCCCCGCCCGTGACAACAGTGGAGCCCGTGACAAACAGTGGAGTGAGGGTCGCGTGCGAACAATGGGCCATGCGCGTCCAATAGTTTCGAAGCCCCCGGCGGGCGTGGGCGCGAGACTCCGGGCACGGCAAAGGGGCCCGTACGACCGAAGTCGTACGGGCCCCTTCAGGAGCTCGCGCTGGAGCTACCAGGTCAGATCAGCAAGCTCACTTGTTGATCTTGGTGACCTGGCCGGCGCCGACCGTCCGGCCACCCTCACGGATGGCGAACTTCAGGCCCTCTTCCATGGCGACGGGCTGGATGAGCTCCACCTTCATCTCGGTGTTGTCACCCGGCATGACCATCTCGGTGCCCTCGGGGAGGGTCACGACGCCGGTCACGTCCGTCGTACGGAAGTAGAACTGCGGACGGTAGTTGTTGAAGAACGGCGTGTGGCGGCCACCCTCGTCCTTGGACAGGATGTACGCCTGGGCCTCGAACTCCGTGTGCGGGGTGACCGAGCCCGGCTTGATGATGACCTGGCCGCGCTCGACGTCCTCGCGCTTGATGCCACGAAGCAGCAGACCGACGTTCTCACCGGCCTGGCCCTCGTCGAGCAGCTTGCGGAACATCTCGATGCCGGTGACCGTGGTGGTGGTCTTCTCGGTCTTGATGCCGATGATGTCGACGGTCTCGTTGACCTTCAGGACACCACGCTCGATACGGCCGGTGACGACCGTACCGCGACCGGTGATCGTGAAGACGTCCTCGATCGGCATCAGGAAGGGCTTGTCGACGTCGCGCTCCGGCTCCGGGATCGACTCGTCGACGGCCTTCATCAGGTCCAGGACCGACTGGCCCCACTCCTTGTCGCCCTCGAGCGCCTTGAGCGCCGAGACACGGACGACCGGAAGGTCGTCGCCCGGGAACTCGTACTCGGAGAGCAGCTCACGGACCTCGAGCTCGACGAGCTCCATGATCTCCTCGTCGTCCACCATGTCGGCCTTGTTCAGGGCGACGACGATGTACGGAACGCCGACCTGGCGGGCCAGGAGCACGTGCTCCTTGGTCTGCGGCATCGGGCCGTCGGTGGCGGCGACCACGAGGATGGCGCCGTCCATCTGGGCAGCACCGGTGATCATGTTCTTGATGTAGTCCGCGTGACCGGGGCAGTCGACGTGCGCGTAGTGACGCGTCTCCGTCTGGTACTCGACGTGCGCGATGGAGATGGTGATACCGCGCTGGCGCTCTTCAGGAGCCTTGTCGATCTGGTCGAACGCCGAGGCCTCGTTCAGGTCCGGGAACGCGTCGTGCAGCACCTTGGTAATGGCGGCCGTGAGGGTCGTCTTACCGTGGTCGATGTGACCGATGGTGCCGATGTTGACGTGCGGCTTAGTCCGCTCGAACTTCGCCTTCGCCACTGGGGTCCTCCTGGGAGTGGTTCTGGTACGCCTTACTTCATCGGCGCCAGGTGATCTTTGCTGTTAGTGCCCGGGCCCCGGGGCACCACTCGCAAACGGTGACGAATGCGGGTGAATGCCCCGGCAGGCTCCGGAGTCAAGCCTACGGCGTGTGAACGCAGTGCGTTAACGCAGTGCGCTACTCGCCCTTGGCCTTCGCGATGATCTCCTCGGCGACGTTCCGCGGAACCTCGGCGTAGGAGTCGAACTGCATCGAGTAGCTTGCGCGACCCGACGTCTTGCTGCGGAGGTCTCCGACGTAGCCGAACATCTCCGAGAGGGGCACGAGGCCCTTCACGACGCGGGCACCGGCCCGCTCCTCCATGGCCTGGATCTGACCACGGCGGGAGTTGATGTCGCCGATGACCTCACCCATGTAGTCCTCGGGCGTGGTGACCTCGACGGCCATCATCGGCTCGAGCAGCACGGGGCTGGCCTTGCGCGCGGCCTCCTTGAAGGCCTGCGAACCGGCGATCTTGAAAGCGAGCTCGGAGGAGTCGACCTCGTGGTAGCCACCGTCGATGAGCGTGACGCGGACGCCCGTCATCTCGTAGCCCGCGAGGATGCCGAACTGCATGGCCTCCTGCGCACCGGCGTCCACCGAAGGGATGTACTCCTTCGGGATGCGGCCACCGGTGACCTTGTTCACGAACTCGTACGAGGCGTCGCCGCCCTCGATGGGCTCGATCGCGATCTGCACCTTGGCGAACTGACCGGTACCACCGGTCTGCTTCTTGTGGGTGTAGTCCACGCGCTCGACGGCCTTGCGGATCGTCTCGCGGTAGGCGACCTGCGGCTTGCCGACGTTCGCCTCGACCTTGAACTCACGGCGCATACGGTCGACCAGCACCTCGAGGTGCAGCTCGCCCATGCCACCGATGATGGTCTGGCCGGTCTCCTCGTCCGAGTGGACCTGGAAGGACGGGTCCTCCTCGGCCAGGCGCTGGATCGCGACGCCCAGCTTCTCCTGGTCGCCCTTGGACTTGGGCTCGATGGCGACCTGGATGACCGGCGCCGGGAAGTCCATGGACTCCAGGATCACCGGGGCCTTGTCGTCGCACAGCGTCTCACCGGTCGTGGTCTGCTTCAGACCCATGACGGCGATGATGTCGCCGGCGCCCACCGACTCGATCTCCTCACGCTTGTTCGCGTGCATGCGGTAGATCTTGCCGATGCGCTCCTTCTTGCCCTTGACGGAGTTCAGCACCGAGGTGCCGGACTCCAGGCGGCCCGAGTAGACCCGGACGAAGGTGAGCTTGCCGAGGTGCGGGTCGCTCATGATCTTGAAGGCGAGCGCGGACAGCGGCTCGTCGTCGGACGGCTTGCGCTTGACGACGACCTCGGCGTCCTTGACGTCGTGACCCTCGATGGCCTCGATGTCGACCGGCGACGGCAGGTAGCGCACGACCGCGTCGAGCAGGGGCTGGACGCCCTTGTTCTTGAACGCGGTGCCGCAGAACACCGGGGTGACCGTGGTGTCCTTGGACTTGCCGGACGCGATGGTGATGCGACGGATCGCGGCGTACAGCTGCTCCACGGAGGGCTCGGTGCCCTCCAGGTACAGCTCCATGATCTCTTCGTCGTTCTCGGCCACGGCCTCGAGCAGCTTGCCGCGGTACTCCTCGGCAGCCTCGGCGTGGGTGTCCGGGATGTCGACGACGTCGTACATCTCGCCCTTGGTGGCCTCGGCGGACCAGACCAGGGCCTTCATCGTCACGAGGTCGACGACGCCCTTGAAGTCGGCCTCGGCACCGATCGGGAGCTGCATCACGATCGGCTGAGCGCCGAGGCGGTCAGAGATCATGTCGACGCAGCGGTGGAACTCGGCACCGGTCCGGTCGAGCTTGTTGACGAAGCAGATGCGGGGGACGCCATAGCGGTCCGCCTGACGCCACACCGTCTCGGACTGGGGCTCAACGCCGGCGACGCCGTCGAACACCGTCACGGCACCGTCGAGCACGCGCAGGGAACGCTCCACCTCGACGGTGAAGTCGACGTGGCCCGGCGTGTCGATGATGTTGATGGTGTGGTCGACGTCTTCCAGCGGCCAGTGACAGGTGGTGGCAGCAGAGGTGATCGTGATGCCACGCTCCTGCTCCTGCTCCATCCAGTCCATGGTGGCAGCGCCGTCGTGGACCTCACCGATCTTGTAGGACACACCGGTGTAGAACAGGATCCGCTCGGTGGTGGTCGTCTTGCCCGCGTCGATGTGGGCCATGATCCCAATGTTGCGGACCTTGGCCAGGTCAAGTGAAGTGGTAGCCATAAGGCTTCAGTCTTCTCTCGGTCTCGATGTGGGTAGCGACTACCAGCGGTAGTGCGCGAAGGCCTTGTTGGACTCGGCCATCTTGTGCGTGTCCTCGCGCTTCTTGACGGCCGCACCGAGGCCGTTCGAAGCGTCGAGAAGCTCGTTGAGCAGACGCTCGGTCATGGTCTTCTCGCGACGGGCGCGGGAGTAACCGACCAGCCAGCGCAGCGCCAGGGTGTTGGCGCGGCCGGGCTTGACCTCGACCGGCACCTGGTAGGTGGCGCCACCGACACGGCGGGACTTGACCTCGAGGGTCGGCTTGATGTTCTCGAGAGCGCGCTTCAGCGTGATGACCGGGTCGTTGCCGGTCTTCTCGCGCAGGCCCTCCATGGCGCCGTAGACGATGCGCTCGGCGGTGGAGCGCTTGCCGTTCAGCAGCACCTTGTTGATGAGCGACGTGACCAGAGGAGAACCGTAGACCGGGTCGATGATGACCGGGCGCTTCGGGGCGGGGCCCTTACGAGGCATTCTTACTTCTCCTTCTTGGCGCCGTAGCGGGAACGGGCCTGCTTGCGGTTCTTGACACCCTGGGTGTCGAGGGAGCCACGGATGATCTTGTAGCGAACACCCGGCAGGTCCTTCACACGGCCGCCGCGCACGAGCACGATGGAGTGCTCCTGCAGGTTGTGTCCCTCACCCGGAATGTAAGCGGTGACCTCGATCCCGCTGGTCAGACGCACACGCGCGACCTTACGCAGGGCCGAGTTCGGCTTCTTCGGGGTGGTCGTGAACACACGCGTGCAGACGCCACGACGCTGAGGGGAACCCTCGAGTGCGGGCGTCTTGTTCTTCTCGACCTTGTCCTGCCGGCCCTTACGGACCAGCTGCTGGATCGTAGGCACTACTTCTCCGGTTTCTGTGTGCCGATGGGTACAGCTAACCTGGAACGTCGCCGACCCACGCGGTCGGGTGTGTCGAATCCGGCAGACTCCCGCCGCCAGGCGGAAAGGGCGCAGATTACGGTGGCCAATGACGGCTCGCCATGCGGTTGAAGGCACGCACGAGAGCCAGGGCACACCCCAGGCACAAGGTCTGAGCGTACCTACCTCATACGCTGCGGTCAAAACAAATGGGCCGGGCCCGCATCGCCATGCGAAGCATGTCAAGACCCTACGCCGTACATGATCTTCGAATTCACGTTCCCGACACCTCGAGGAGCTACGTCACCGCAGCTCACCCCGGGTCACGCGGAGGCCAGAGCTGCCGCGATGAGGATCGTGATGATCAGCGCCCATCCGGCGACCGACAGCCAGCCGAGGACGAGGCCGGTCATGGCGAGGCCCTCGCCGCGCTCACCGGTGCGCTGCATTTCGCTGCGGGCGGAGTGACCGAGGATGACCGCGGGGATCCCGGTGAGCCCGCCGGTGAAGACGGTGAGGATCCCGCAGACCATGGAGCCGACCGCCTTGCCGTTCGTGGGCGGCGGGGCCGCCAGAAAGGTCGCGGGCACGGCCGGAGCGGCCTGGCTGACCGGCACGGGCCCCTGCGGCAGATCGGCGACCAGTAGGGCCAGCTCCCCCACCGTACGGGCCGCGTACGCCCGCGCCACCCGGCGGTCGAACTCCCCCTTCTCCAGCCGCCCCTCCCCGTACCCCGCCCGCAGCACGTCCACGGCACGCTCACGGTCGGCGTGGGAGGCGAGCATGGAGGGGGCGCTGTGCCCCTGCCAGGCCTGCCCGAAGCCCTGGACCGGCGGCGAAGCGCCCTGCCACGCCTGCATCGGGCCGTGCTGCCCGCGCTGCGGGGCCCGATGCCAGGGCCGCGGGGGCACGTCCTGCCCCGCCTGCGGGACATCCTGTGCCCGCTGCGAGTCCCCCTGCCCCGACTGCCAGGGCTGCCACGACGGATTGGACACGAGTACCTCCCCGAACCCCCGAGTCACTCCATGATGCGCCGTGGCGGCAATTCCGGCACAGACCGCGTCTCGGAACGGTCCACCCGGACTCGCCGACACGGCACGGCATCTGCTTCTACGCTGACCGGTCATGGACATGCGAAGCGGGAGGGGGCTGGACAGGGAACCGCGGCTGTCCCTCGACGCCATGACGGCGGACTTCGTCGTGGACGTCGCGAACGTGGTGCGCGAGCAGGGTCTGGTCAACGACCGGCCCGCCGATCTGTCGCGGCTCACCCTGCTCACCGACGCCCTCGCGGAGTTCGCCCGCGACGACTCCGTACGGATCTACGGCGTCTGCGACGGCTCCCTGATCGGCGACGGCCGGCTGTACCCGGCCGAGCGCACGCTGCTGGCCCGCTGGGCCGCCGAAGGGCGCCTGGAAGTACGGCCGGTGGCCGACCCGCGGATCCTGGAACTCGTCGAGGCCCTGGACATGCCGGCCGTGACCGGCGACAACTTCTTCGACGAGATCCCCGACCACCCCTGGATCGCAGGGAACACCGACAGCTTCCTACGACCGGTCCCCGACGCCTCGGGCCGGGGCGTGACCGTGGTCCCGCGTGTGATGCCCGTACCGCAGGAGTGGCAGATCTCGCGCAAGCGGGAGGAGTCCGACCTGCTTGCCTCCGGCATGTACGACCGCCGTGGCGCCGGCGCCCGCCGCGAGCTGCTCGACCGGATCTGGCGCTGCCCCGCGGCCGCCTGCCCGCTGTTCGGTCCCGGCCGTGCGACGGGACAGCCGCTGCCCCGCCACCGCCGCGGCCAGGTCCTGTGCCCCACCCACGAGGTCCAGCTCTCGGCGGTGGGCACGGTGCCGCATCGGGCGCAGCTGAAGGTCCGGGTGGACGGAGCGGTGCGGACCAGGTTCACGGTGGCCGAGGGCGCGGAGATCACCGTCGGCCGGGCACCGGCGCCGTCGGACGGCATCGCCCTCGCCCCGTGGATCGGCGAGGCAGCCCGTGTCTGGATGAGCCGCAATCACGTGACGATCACCCTCGCCGGCGGGCAGGTCCGCGTCCGCGACACCAGCGCCAACGGCATCGTCGTACGTCGGCAGGGTGAGGACGTACGGCTGCGCCGGGGCGGCGAGTGGCCCTTGCACACAGGTCAGCTGCTCCTGCTGCACGAGACGGTCGCGCTGGAGCTGAGCGGGCGCCGGTACTTCTTCGAGGACCCGGAGCACGGGCCGGTGCGGCCGCTGTCGCCGTCGGACACCGGGCCGACCCTGCTGCACCGTCCGGGCGGGGCGCCGCGCGGACGCCGGGGGCGGCGGTGACCAGGGCGGCGTACACGGCCGGGGCGGGCGACCTGCTGGCCGGCCGCTACCGCCTGGAACGGATCGTGGGCAGCGGTGGCCAGGGGCGGGTGTTCGCCGGGGTCGACGAGGCGCTCGGGCGGCGGGTCGCGGTCAAGGTGCTGTCGCCCCCGCTGCGCCCGCTGCCGGACGGCTCGGCGGACGAGGCGGTGGCCCGGTTCGACCGGGAGGTGCGCGCGCTCGCGGCCCTCGACCACGACCACATCGTCAAGATCTTTGACCTCGGGCGGCAGGCCTCCGGTCAGCCAGCGGTCGAACAGGTCCCTCCTGCCCTCGCGCTCCACGACCGTCAGATCGTCGAACTCCCGCAGCCAGGCCGACAGTTCGCGCCATGCCTCGGAGGGCGCCTGCCGTGTGCCCATGTGTGCGAAGAAGTAGTCGGCCGCTCCCGGCCGTTCGCGAAGGGCCGCCGCCAAGCCCACACGCGTGGTGTGCAGCCGACCGCCATACGCCAGCCCGCGCACACCCGTGCGCGGCGGCGGGGCGGACTGCCGGACCGGCTCCGCCTCCCGCCTCGTCGGCGCCGAGCGCGGCGACCGCGGAGACGCCGTCGGTCTGTCCCGCCCGTCCAGCCACTCCAGTACCTCCCGGCCCGTCCAGCGGTGGGCCGGATCGGTTTGGAGGAGGCCCGCGCAGAGCGCCGGAAGCCGGTCGCCCGGCACCTGCTTCAGGGGTATCGCGCCCCGGCCGAGCGCCTGGCGGATCCCGTGTTCACTCAGCCCGGCGAAGGGCGGCGTCCCGGTGGCGGCCTCCCGCACGATCATCCCGAGCGCCCACCAGTCGTGGGCCTCCGACGACTCGCCCTCCAGCACGAACTCGGGCGGGGCGTAGGCGAGCGTCATCGACGTGGTGCGGTGGGCCCGCTCCCGGTCCCTGCTGATGCCGAAGTCGGCGATGACGACCGCGCTGTCCGAAGACGGGTCACGGTAGAGGAGGTTGGCCGGCTTCAGGTCCCGGTGGATGATGCCGGCCTCGTGCAGGCAGTTCACCCCGCCGGTCAACTGCCGTACGAGCGAGAGGAGCTGTGCGGAGGCCAGCGGACCGGAGTGCAGCCGCTCGGCCAGCGCGCCGCCGCTGAGGTACTCCAGCACCTCGTAGTCCCGCCCGTCCACCGCACTGCCCTGCCCGGCCACCTGCACGATCGCGTGGTGCCGCAGCCGTTCCAGCCGCTCCCACACCGTGCGGTCGGCCCGCAGCCCTCGGCGATACAGCTTCACCGCGCGCAGCACCCCGTCGGCGTCCCGGGCCCGGAAGACATCGGCCTCCCCGCCCTGCCCGATCAGCTCGGCGCCGGCCGGGAAGGCGTCCGCCAGCGGCTCGGGCAGTGAGTACTCCCCCGGACTCATGCGTCGTCCCCCTCGTACCCCTCGCCCATGGCCCGGACGGCGACCGGTATGTCGGACGCCAGCCTGAGGCGGTCTCCTGAGCGCAGGGCCACCCACGCGCCCGGTGCGATCCTGCGCTCCTGGTGGTAAGTGCCGTTCGTGGAGTCCTCGTCTCGGATCCACGCCCGGCCGCCCGCGTCGACCCGGACCGTGGCGTGCCGCCGCGAGAGGTTGTCGTACGGCTCCAGCAGCCGGGCGGCATCGCCGTCTCCCTCCCGGCCGAGAACCTGCACGGTGCCCGCCGGGATGCTCAACACTCCGGTGGGGAAGCCCAGTTCCATCCCTGCCGAGGTGTCCTCCCGGCGGGTGCGTACGACGCCTGCTGGGCTCAGGGCGTACGGGGTGAAGCAGGCCCGGCACACGAGCTGCCGCGGCCCTTCGGCCACCGCTCCACACGGACAACGGCGCATGCTCTCCCCCACGGCATCGCTCCCGGCCCCGCCCCGCCCCGCCCCGCCCGTGATGAAACACGGACAACTTCGGGCGGGCCGCATCCTAGATGCTCACCCTGTGGCCGCACCGCGAAACTGCGTGTGCGGGAACGCCGAAGGGCGGCCACTCCTTTCGGAGTGACCGCCCCTCAACTCAAACTGCCCGCTTACTGGTTGTACGGCCCGTAGTCGTAGTCCTCCAGCGGAACGGCCTGGCCGGAGCCCGTGCCGAACGGCGAGTAGTCGATGTCGTCGTAGCCGACGGCCGAGTACATCGCGGCCTTGGCCTCCTCGGTCGGCTCGACCCGGATGTTGCGGTAGCGGGACAGGCCCGTACCGGCCGGGATGAGCTTACCGATGATGACGTTCTCCTTGAGGCCGATCAGGGAGTCGGACTTGGCGTTGATCGCCGCGTCCGTGAGGACCCTGGTCGTCTCCTGGAAGGACGCCGCCGACAGCCACGACTCGGTCGCCAGCGAGGCCTTGGTGATACCCATCAGCTGCGGACGGCCGGAGGCCGGGTGGCCGCCTTCCTGGACCACACGACGGTTCTCGACCTCGAACTTCGAGCGCTCGACCAGCTCGCCGGGCAGCAGCTCGGCGTCGCCGGACTCGATGATCGTCACACGGCGCAGCATCTGCCGGATGATGATCTCGATGTGCTTGTCGTGGATCGACACACCCTGCGAGTTGTAGACCTTCTGGACCTCGCCGACCAGGTGGACCTGGACGGCACGCTGGCCCAGGATGCGCAGCACGTCGTGCGGGTTGGTGGCACCCACGGTGAGCTTCTGGCCCACCTCGACGTGCTCGCCCTCGCTGACCAGGAGCCGGGCACGCTTCGAGATCGGGTACGCCGTCTCGTCGCTGCCGTCGTCCGGGGTGACGACGATCTTCTTGGTCTTCTCGGTCTCCTCGATCCGGACGCGGCCGGAGGCCTCGGAGATCGGGGCGACACCCTTCGGGGTACGGGCCTCGAAGAGCTCGACGACACGCGGCAGACCCTGGGTGATGTCGTCACCGGCCACACCACCGGTGTGGAAGGTACGCATCGTCAGCTGGGTACCGGGCTCACCGATGGACTGGGCGGCGATGATGCCGACCGCCTCACCGATGTCGACCAGCTTGCCGGTGGCCAGCGAGCGGCCGTAGCACATGGCGCAGGTGCCGACCTGGGACTCGCAGGTCAGGATCGAGCGGGTCTTGACCTCCTCGACACCGTGGTGCACCAGCTGGTCGATGAGCACGTCGCCCAGGTCCACGTTGGCCGGCGCGATCACCTTGCCGTCGATGACGACGTCCTCGGCGAGCATGCGGGCGTAGACGCTGGTCTCGACGTCGTCCGCCTTGCGCAGCACGCCGTCGGCGCCGCGGTTGGCGATCCGCAGCTTCAGACCGCGCTCGGTGCCGCAGTCCTCCTCGCGGATGATGACGTCCTGCGAGACGTCCACCAGACGACGGGTCAGGTAACCCGAGTCGGCGGTACGCAGGGCGGTGTCGGCCAGACCCTTACGGGCACCGTGCGTGGAGATGAAGTACTCCAGCACGGACAGGCCCTCACGGAAGGACGCCTTGATCGGACGCGGGATCGTCTCGTTCTTGGCGTTCGACACCAGACCACGCATACCGGCGATCTGCCGCATCTGCATCATGTTTCCTCGGGCACCCGAGTCAACCATCATGAAGATGGGGTTCGTCTTGGGGAAGTTCTCGTTCATCGCCTCGGCGACCTCGTTGGTCGCCTTGGTCCAGATCGCGATGAGCTCCTGAGTGCGCTCTTCCTTGGTGATCAGACCGCGCTCGTACTGCTTCTGGACCTTCTCGTCCTGCGCCTCGTAGCCCTTGACGATCTCCTTCTTCGCCTCGGGAACGACGACGTCGGAGATGGCCACGGTGACACCGGAACGGGTCGCCCAGTAGAAGCCGGCCGCCTTCAGGTTGTCGAGCGTCGCCGCCACGATGACCTTGGGGTAGCGCTCGGCCAGGTCGTTGACGATCTCGGAGAGCTGCTTCTTGCCCACCGAGTAGTCGACGAACGGGTAGTCCTCGGGCAGCAGCTCGTTGAAGAGCGCGCGGCCCAGGGTGGTGCGCAGCCGGAAGGTGTCACCGGTCTGGTACTCCGGCTCGCCCTCCTCCACGGCCGGCGGGGTCCAGCCGCGCGGCGGGATGGTGCCCACCGGGAAGCGGATGTCGACCGCGGACTGCAGCGCGAGCTCACCGGCGTCGAACGCCATGATCGCCTCGGCCGTGGAGCCGAAGGACCGGCCCTCGCCCTTGGTGTCACGCAGCTCGCCGTCGGTGGTGAGGAAGAACAGACCGAGGACCATGTCCTGGGTCGGCATCGTCACCGGACGACCGTCGGCGGGCTTGAGGATGTTGTTCGAGGACAGCATCAGGATGCGGGCCTCGGCCTGCGCCTCCGCGGACAGCGGCAGGTGCACGGCCATCTGGTCACCGTCGAAGTCCGCGTTGAACGCGGTGCAGACGAGCGGGTGGATCTGGATGGCCTTGCCCTCGACCAGCTGCGGCTCGAAGGCCTGGATGCCCAGGCGGTGCAGGGTGGGAGCACGGTTCAGCAGCACCGGGTGCTCGGCGATGACCTCTTCGAGGACGTCGTACACGACCGTGCGGCCGCGCTCCACCATGCGCTTGGCGCTCTTGATGTTCTGCGCGTGGTTCAGGTCGACCAGGCGCTTCATCACGAACGGCTTGAAGAGCTCCAGCGCCATCGCCTTGGGCAGACCGCACTGGTGCAGCTTCAGCTGGGGGCCGACGACGATCACGGAACGCGCGGAGTAGTCCACACGCTTGCCGAGCAGGTTCTGACGGAATCGACCCTGCTTGCCCTTCAGCATGTCGCTGAGGGACTTCAGCGGGCGGTTGCCGGGACCGGTGACCGGACGGCCACGACGACCGTTGTCGAACAGCGCGTCCACGGCCTCCTGGAGCATGCGCTTCTCGTTGTTCACGATGATCTCGGGCGCACCGAGATCGAGAAGGCGCTTCAGACGGTTGTTGCGGTTGATCACACGGCGGTACAGGTCGTTCAGGTCGGAGGTCGCGAAGCGGCCACCGTCCAGCTGCACCATCGGGCGGAGGTCCGGCGGGATGACCGGAACGCAGTCGAGGACCATGCCCTTGGGGCTGTTGGAGGTCTGCAGGAAGGCAGACACGACCTTCAGCCGCTTCAGCGCACGGGTCTTCTTCTGGCCCTTGCCGGTGCGGATGATCTCGCGGAGGCGCTCGGCCTCCTCGTCCAGGTCGAAGGACTCCAGGCGCTTCTGCAGCGCCGCGGCACCCATCGAACCGTCGAAGTACGTGCCGAAGCGGTCACGCAGCTCGCGGTAGAGCAGCTCGTCGCCCTCGAGGTCCTGGACCTTGAGGTTCTTGAACCGGGTCCACACCTCGTCGAGACGGTCGATCTCGCGCTGCGCACGGTCGCGCAGCTGCTTCATCTCACGCTCGGCACCCTCGCGCACCTTGCGGCGCACGTCGGCCTTGGCACCCTCGGCCTCGAGCTCGGCCAGGTCGGACTCGAGCTTCTTGGCGCGGGCCTCCAGGTCGGCGTCCCGGCGGTTCTCGACCTGCTGACGCTCCACGGAGACGTGCGCCTCCAGGGAGGGCAGGTCGCGGGTACGGCGCTCCTCGTCGACGTACGTGATCATGTACGCCGCGAAGTAGATGACCTTCTCGAGGTCCTTGGGCGCCAGGTCCAGCAGGTAGCCGAGGCGCGAAGGAACACCCTTGAAGTACCAGATGTGCGTGACGGGAGCGGCCAGTTCGATGTGGCCCATCCGCTCACGGCGCACCTTGGCGCGAGTGACCTCGACGCCGCAGCGCTCACAGATGATGCCCTTGAACCGGACACGCTTGTACTTGCCGCAGTAGCACTCCCAGTCCCGGGTCGGACCGAAGATCTTCTCGCAGAAGAGTCCGTCCTTTTCGGGCTTGAGCGTGCGGTAGTTGATCGTCTCGGGCTTCTTGACCTCGCCGTGGCTCCACTGACGGATGTCGTCAGCGGTGGCCAGGCCGATCCGGAGCTCGTCGAAGAAGTTGACGTCGAGCACTATGCGTCAATCCCTCTCAGGGTTGTAAGTCTTTGGTCTGATACGGGGGTCCAGGGGCCGGCCGGAGGGTCCTCACCAGGTCCTCCGGCCGGACTCCCGTCAGACCTCTTCGACGCTGCTCGGCTCGCGCCGGGACAGGTCGATGCCGAGCTCCTCCGCAGCGCGGAAGACGTCCTCGTCGGTGTCGCGCATCTCGATGGACATACCGTCGCTGGACAGCACCTCCACGTTCAGGCAGAGAGACTGCATCTCCTTGATGAGCACCTTGAAGGACTCGGGGATGCCGGGCTCGGGGATGTTCTCGCCCTTGACGATGGCCTCGTAGACCTTCACGCGGCCGGTGACGTCGTCGGACTTGATGGTCAGCAGCTCCTGGAGGGCGTATGCGGCGCCGTAAGCCTCCAGCGCCCACACCTCCATCTCGCCGAACCGCTGGCCACCGAACTGGGCCTTACCACCCAGCGGCTGCTGGGTGATCATCGAGTACGGGCCGGTCGAACGCGCGTGCAGCTTGTCGTCGACCAGGTGGTGCAGCTTCAGGATGTACATGTAGCCGACCGAGATCGGCTCCGGGAACGGCTCACCGCTACGGCCGTCGAACAGCCGCGCCTTGCCGGACGGGAGCACCATGCGCTCGCCGTCGCGGTTCGGGATGGTGTGCTGCAGCAGACCCGCGAGCTCGTCCTCGCGCGCACCGTCGAAGACGGGGGTCGCGACGTTCGTGCCCGGGTCGACCTGGTCGGCGCCGATGGCCTGCAGGCGCTGCGCCCACTCGTCGGCGAGACCGGAGACGTCCCAGCCACGGCTGGCGAGCCAGCCGAGGTGGATCTCGAGCACCTGTCCCGGGTTCATTCGGGACGGCACACCCAGCGGGTTGAGGATGATGTCGACCGGAGTTCCGTCCTCGAGGAACGGCATGTCCTCGATGGGCAGGATCTTCGAGATGACACCCTTGTTGCCGTGACGGCCGGCGAGCTTGTCACCGTCGGTGATCTTGCGCTTCTGCGCCACGTACACGCGCACCAGCTGGTTCACACCGGGGGGAAGCTCGTCGCCCTCCTCGCGGTCGAAGACGCGCACGCCGATGACCTTGCCGGTCTCGCCGTGCGGCACCTTCAGCGAGGTGTCGCGGACCTCACGCGCCTTCTCACCGAAGATCGCGCGCAGCAGGCGCTCCTCCGGCGTCAGCTCGGTCTCACCCTTCGGGGTCACCTTGCCGACGAGGATGTCGCCGGCGATGACCTCGGCACCGATACGGATGATGCCGCGCTCGTCGAGGTCGGCGAGGACCTCCTCGGAGACGTTCGGGATGTCCCGGGTGATCTCCTCGGGGCCGAGCTTGGTGTCACGGGCGTCGACCTCGTGCTCCTCGATGTGGATCGAGGAGAGGACGTCGTCCTGCACGAGGCGCTGCGACAGGATGATCGCGTCCTCGTAGTTGTGACCCTCCCACGGCATGAACGCCACGAGCAGGTTCTTGCCCAGCGCCATCTCGCCGTTCTGGGTGGCCGGACCGTCGGCGAGGACCTGGCCCTCGATGATCCGGTCGCCCTCGTTGACGATGACCTTCTGGTTGACCGAGGTGCCCTGGTTGGAACGGGCGAACTTGGCCAGGCGGTACGTGATGTACGTGCCGTCGTCGTTGGCGGTGGTGATGTAGTCCGCGGAGACCTCCTGGACGACACCCGCCTTCTCGGCCTTGACCACGTCGCCGGCGTCGACGGCGGAGCGGTACTCCATGCCGGTGCCGACGAGCGGGGACTCGCTCTTGATCAGGGGCACGGCCTGACGCATCATGTTCGCGCCCATGAGGGCACGGTTGGCGTCGTCGTGCTCGAGGAACGGGATCATGGCGGTCGCGACCGACACCATCTGGCGCGGCGAGACGTCCATGTAGTCCACGTCGTCACCGGCGACGTAGTCGACCTCACCGCCACGGCGGCGGACCAGCACCCGGTTCTCGGCGAACCGCAGGTCGTCCGAGAGCGTGGCGTTGGCCTGCGCGATGACGAAGCGGTCCTCCTCGTCGGCCGTCAGGTAGTCCACCTCGTCGGTGACCTGACCGTCGACGACCTTGCGGTACGGCGTCTCGACGAAGCCGAACGCGTTGACCCGGCCGTAGGAGGCGAGCGAGCCGATCAGACCGATGTTCGGGCCTTCGGGCGTCTCGATCGGGCACATGCGGCCGTAGTGGGACGGGTGCACGTCACGGACCTCGAAGCCGGCCCGCTCACGGGAGAGACCACCCGGGCCGAGCGCCGACAGACGGCGCTTGTGGGTGAGACCCGACAGCGGGTTGTTCTGGTCCATGAACTGCGACAGCTGGCTGGTGCCGAAGAACTCCTTGATGGAGGCGACGACCGGCCGGATGTTGATCAGGGTCTGCGGCGTGATCGCCTCGACGTCCTGGGTCGTCATGCGCTCACGCACGACGCGCTCCATACGAGCCAGACCCGTGCGGACCTGGTTCTGGATGAGCTCGCCGACGCTGCGCAGACGACGGTTGCCGAAGTGGTCGATGTCGTCGGTCTCGACGACGATCGTGCCGCCGCTGTCGCCGGTCGTCTCGGTCTCGCCGGCGTGCAGCTTGACCAGGTACTTGATCGTCGAGATGACGTCCTCGACGGTCAGGATGCCCGCGTCGAGCGGAGCGTCGGCGCCCAGCTTCTTGTTGACCTTGTAGCGGCCGACCTTGGCGAGGTCGTAACGCTTCGGGTTGAAGTACAGGTTCTCGAGCAGCGTCTGCGCGGCCTCACGCGTGGGGGGCTCGCCCGGGCGCAGCTTGCGGTAGATGTCGAGCAGCGCGTCGTCCTGGCCCTGGGTGTGGTCCTTCTCCAGGGTGGCGCGCATGGACTCGTACTCGCCGAACTCCTCCAGGATCTGCTCGGTCGTCCAACCGAGAGCCTTGAGCAGAACGGTCACGGACTGCTTGCGCTTGCGGTCGATGCGCACACCGACCATGTCGCGCTTGTCGATCTCCATCTCCAGCCAGGCACCCCGGGACGGGATGATCTTGGCGGAGAAGATGTCCTTGTCGGACGTCTTGTCGATCGAGGAGTCGAAGTAGACGCCCGGCGAACGGACCAGCTGGGACACCACGACACGCTCGGTGCCGTTGATGACGAAGGTGCCCTTGTTCGTCATGAGCGGGAAGTCGCCCATGAAGACCGTCTGGGACTTGATCTCGCCGGTCTCGTTGTTGGTGAACTCAGCCGTCACGAAGAGCGGGGCGGCGTACGTGAAGTCGCGCTCCTTGCACTCGTCGATGCTGTTCTTCGGCGGCTCGAAACGGTGGTCGCGGAACGTCAGCGACATCGACCCGGAGAAGTCCTCGATCGGGGAGATCTCCTCGAAGATCTCCTCCAGACCGGACTTGGTGGGGACGTCCTGACCGGACTCAAGAGCCGCCTCGACCCGACTCTGCCAGGCGGTGTTCCCGAGCAGCCAGTCAAAGCTCTCGGTCTGCAGCGCGAGCAGGTTGGGAACCTCGAGGGGCTCCTTGATCTTTGCAAAGGAGATGCGCAGCGGGGCGGTGCTGGCACCGTTGTTCGTATTCGCGGTCGAGGCAGTGCGCGAGGCGGCCAAGAGGGGGTCCTTCCGAGGGCTCGGACTCACTACGCGCGTACCGGTCCCTCTCCCGCACACAGAGACAGGACTCCCCGGTTTGGCCGAAAGGCCAGCTCAGGGACGTTCCGATCGTCGGTGTTCAAGCGAGGGCATGCCCCTGGTGACGGGCAGGGGACAGCTAACAGGCAGCGCAAAGGGTCAGTGTAGCCACTCGGCACACTGATGTCCAGCCCCGATTTCCTGAGACCCTCGTCGTCCTCAACACCTGCAGCAAGCCCACGCCCTCAATGCACGTTGATACTGCCCTCTTCGTCGCCGATCCATGCCTCGGATTCGGATCCTTGTGACGACGCGTCCTGAGAATTGCGCGCTGCGTGCGGTTCGTCAAGGCCCCCATGGCCCAAACCACATACCACCTGGGGTGCTTGGAGCCACGACGAAGATCACCATACTCCGCACACCCGAGGGTGCAAGGCAGCCACCACCCGGCACCCAGGAACGCCGAAGAGCGACCACCCGGATGGATGATCGCTCTTCGGTGCTCAGGCGTTACAGCCCCTTGTGGGGCCGAGAGGCCTTACTTGACGTCGACGGAGGCGCCGGCGCCCTCGAGGGCCTCCTTGGCCTTGTCCGCGGCGTCCTTGGCGACCTTCTCGAGAACGGGCTTCGGGGCGCCGTCCACGAGGTCCTTGGCCTCCTTCAGGCCCAGCGAGGTCAGCTCACGCACGACCTTGATGACCTGGATCTTCTTGTCGCCGGCGCCGGTGAGGATGACGTCGAACTCGTCCTTCTCCTCGACCTCGGCGGCACCGCCGGCGGCACCGCCGGCAGCCGGGGCGGCGACGACGGCCGCGGCAGCGGCGGTGACGTCGAACTTCTCCTCGAACGCCTTCACGAACTCGGAGAGCTGGATGAGGGTCATGCCCTCGAACTCGGCGAGCAGTTCGTCCTGGGTGAGAGCCACGATGGCTTTCCTTCCACTAATTTCGGCTGGTGCCGGGATGTACATGTCTGGCGGGCGTACGTTCGGCCCGCTACGACCGCTGCCTCAGGCGGACTGCCTCAGGCGGCGATCATGATGCGAGCCGAATTACTCGGCACCGCCCTGCTCGTCCTGCTTGGCGCGAAGGGCGTCCACGGTGCGGACGAGCTTCGTCGGAAGCGCCTGGAAGAGCTGTGCAGCCTGCGTCTGCTTGCCCTTCAGGGCGCCCGCCAGCTTGGCGAGCAGAACCTCGCGGGACTCGAGGTCCGCAAGCTTCTTGATCTCGTCGGCGGACAGCGCCTTGCCGTCAAGGACACCGCCCTTGATGACGAGGTTCGGGTTGTCCTTGGCGAAGTCACGAAGACCCTTCGCCGACTCCACCGGGTCACCGGTGACGAAGGCGACCGCCGTCGGACCGTTGAACAGGTCGTCGAGCGTCGAGATCCCGGCCTCGTTGGCCGCAATCTTGGTCAGCGTGTTCTTCACCACGGCGTACTGGGCGTTCTCACCGAGCGAACGGCGCAGGTTCTTGAGCTGCGCAACGGTGAGACCCCGGTACTCGGTCAGCACGGCGGCGTTCGAGCTGCGGAACTGCTCCGTCAGCTCGGCCACCGCGGCAGCCTTGTCGGGCCTTGCCATGAGCGTCGGCCTCCTTCCGGGTGATGACGACCGCTCGGAAGGGGCTGGAGCAAACGAAACGCCCCGGCGCAGGCGCACGGGGCGTAGCTCGACCGGATCATCACAGCGTCAGCTGCGAACTCCGGGAGCACTTCCACAGTCACCTGCGCGGGTCGTCCGCGGTTCAGCGGATCCTTCGGCCACCGCACCCTCCAGGAGCGCACGGCAACGACCAGCGGTCTTTGGCTTCCTCAGGAGAGTACGTGACCGAATCGCCGTCAAGCAAATCCGGTCCTACGGCTCAGCTCTGGGCGCCCTTCATCATCGCGGCCAGGTCCGCGGTGTCCTTGGCCGGCGGGGCCGTGACCTGCACCGGCTTGTTGATGTCGAGGAACGTGAAGGTCAGGTCGAGCGGGCCCTTGTCGGCCTCGCCCCGCATCCGGAACTGCTTGGTGTGGTCGTCGCCGTCGATCCACATGTCCATGGTGAACGCGTCGACGCCCATCTTCTCGAACTGCTCGAGGCTCTTCTCGCGCTGTTCCCGGACGGTCTTGTTGACGGTCTTGTCCTTCTCCTTGAGCGAGGCCTTGAGGTCCTCGACGGTGACCTTGCCCGCGTAGTGGGTGGTCTTGACGCCGTCGACGGTCTCGGTGCCGACCTTCTTCACGTTCTTGGAGCCGGTGAGGAAGGTGGAGTTGGCGGCCGGGTTCTGGTTGGCCTGGCCGGCGCCCAGCTGATCCGCGTTCAGCCCCTTGCCGCCGCCGAGCGCCGACATGTCGAACTTGATCCAGCTCTTGCCGTCCATCTCCTTGGCCATGGAGGCGTTCCCGCCGACGTACATGGCCTTGCCGACGAGGCGGATCTCGATCGGTCCCTTAATCGCCTGGTTCTGAGCCGTTATTTTCATGCTCATGGTCAGCGGCTTGATGCTCACCGCCGCCTGGGCGGAAATCCGGCCCTGCCCCGGGACCTGGCCCGTCATCCTGTAATGCGCGGACCTGATGGCCTCGCTGTTCTTCGCCGCCTTGGCGACGGCCGCCGCCGGAGTCATCGCGGGCGACTGGGCGGAGTCGCTCTTCTGACAGCCGACCGCTCCCCCGGCGAGCAGCAGGGCGGCGAGGCCTGCCCCCGTCGCTTTGCGGCGCGCTGAAACCCGTACGGAAGTCCCCATTGATTCCCCCCATGGAATGCATGGCTGATACACAGTAAGGAGGCGAGCCTAACCTCAGGAGGCGGCGGAGGTCTTCCGTATTCCCCGGCACATCAGGAGGCCCGCCGCCTCAGGAGCTGCTGCCGGATCCGCTCGCGGTGTCGCTGCTGCCCGGTGTCCAGCCCTGCTTCTTCAGCAGCTTCTTGAAGTCCTCGGTGTCGCTCGCGGGCGGCTCGGTGGCGGAGACCTTCACGCCGTAGTCGCTGTAGTACGCGGTCTGGGTGTACTCCCCCGCTGACATGCGGCCCTTCTCGACCTTCTTGACCAGGAGGTTCTGGTCGTTGACCCAGATGTCGACGGACTCCGTACTGACGCCGGCCTGGGTGAGCTGCTTCTTCAGGCCGGCGAGCTGGCTCGCGGTGAGGTTGGAGTTCTTGCGGGCGAGGTCGGCGACGTCCACCGTGCCCGAGTAGTGGGTGGTGTCTACGCCGCGCACCTTCTCGGTGCCGACCTTCTTGACGTCCCCGGATGCCAGCAGCAGCTTCACCGACTGGTTGGGAGTCGTGTTCTGCATCTGGTCCTTGAGGTACGCGCCGGAGCTGCCGCCGAGCTCGGCGAGGTCCGCGTAGCCGTACCGCACCCAGTGCTTGCCGCCTGCCTGCTGGGCGAACTTGTCGCCCATCTTCGCGTAGTACGCGTCGGGCAGATAGCGGGCCTCCATCGACGTGGTGCCGAGCCGGCGCATGGTGTCCGCGATGGTGCCGCCGGTGTACGTGATGGTCATGTTGCCGGTGAGGCCGTCCGCCCAGCGCAGGGCTCCGTCGCCCGTCATGGACATCAGGGAGCCCATGGTGGTCGTGGACTCGACTTTCGCCGAGTCGGCGCCGTCGGTGGACTTCTCGGCGGTGCGCAGGGCCGCTATGGGGCTGACGTGCGTCGCGCCCTTGCCGGAGGGCCCCTCGCCCTTGCCGGAGGAGTCCGGGGAACTGCAGGCGGCCACGCCCGACAGCGCGGTCACCGCTGCGATCGAAAGGCTCATCCGGCGCACGGTCGTGCTCTTCATTCGTCCCCCACCCCTATGCGATTGCTGTGCCCGCACGCTAACGCAGAGCACTGACACCCGTCCGGGAAAAGGGACGAGCCCCGCACCACGGAGGTTGCGGGGCTCGTTGAAAAACGCGTACGCGCGACTGCCGTCAGGATCAGACGGCGGCCGGGTCCTCCTCGACGAGGAGGTTGCGGGTGCGGTTCGGGTCGACCGGGATGCCGGGGCCGATCGTGGTGCTGATCGCGGCCTTCTTGATGTAGCGACCCTTGGCGGCGGACGGCTTCAGACGGAGGATCTCCTCCAGCGCGGCGCCGTAGTTCTCCACCAGCTTGCTGTCGTCGAACGACACCTTGCCGATGATGAAGTGCAGGTTCGAGTGCTTGTCGACGCGGAACTCGATCTTGCCGCCCTTGATGTCGTTGACGGCCTTCGCCACGTCCGGGGTCACGGTGCCGGTCTTGGGGTTCGGCATGAGACCACGGGGACCGAGCACACGGCCGAGGCGGCCGACCTTGCCCATGAGGTCCGGGGTGGCGACGACGGCGTCGAAGTCCAGGCGGCCCTTCGAGACCTCGTCGATCAGTTCGTCGGAGCCGACGATGTCGGCGCCCGCGGCCTCCGCGGCCGCAGCACGGTCACCGGTCGCGAAGACCAGGACCCGGGCGGTCTTACCGGTGCCGTGCGGAAGGTTCACGGTGCCACGGACCATCTGGTCGGCCTTGCGCGGGTCGACACCCAGACGGAAGGCGACCTCGACGGTGCCGTCGAACTTGGTCGTGGAGGTCTCCTTGGCGAGACGGACGGCCTCGAGCGGGGCGTAGAGCTTCTCCCGGTCGATCTTGGCGTCCGCAGCGCGGAGAGACTTGCTGCGCTTGCTCACTACTGCTCCTGGTGAGTCTTAGGAGTCGTGGTCCGGGCCGAGCAGGCCCTGCCACTTCTGCTTGATGTACGGGGGGTTGGGCTCAGCCCTCGACCGTGACGCCCATGGAACGCGCGGTACCGGCGATGATCTTCGCGGCGGCGTCCAGGTCGTTGGCGTTGAGGTCGGGGAGCTTGGTCTGGGCGATCTCGCGGACCTGCGCCTCGGTGATCTTGGCGACCTTGGTCTTGTGCGGCTCGCCGGAGCCCTTCTCCACACCCGCGGCCTTGAGGATCATCTTGGCGGCCGGCGGCGTCTTGGTGACGAAGGTGAAGGAACGGTCCTCGTAGACCGTGATCTCCACCGGGATCACCCAGCCACGCTGCGACTCGGTCGCGGCGTTGTACGCCTTGCAGAACTCCATGATGTTGACGCCGTGCTGGCCCAGCGCGGGGCCGACCGGCGGAGCCGGGTTCGCCGCACCGGCGTTGATCTGGAGCTTGATGAGCCCCGTGACCTTCTTCTTCTTGGGAGGCATTGCTCTCCGGGTCCTTTCGATTGAGGCGTGCCCCCGCCCGGGTCGCGTCCCGGATGAAGGCATACCGCACAACGATAACGGGTATAGATGCGCGGCTAAAAACCGAGCAGGTCAGACCGGCTACGAGAGCCCGCCTGACCTGCTGGAAGCGGTCCGTCCAGAAGCTGCTAGTTCTTCTGGATCTGGTCGAACGAAAGCTCGACCGGCGTCTCGCGGCCGAAGATCTCCACCAGACCCTTGACCTTCTTGGAGTCGGGGTTGATCTCGTTGATGGTCGCCTGCAGCGTGGCGAACGGGCCGTCGGTGACGGTGACCGAGTCGCCGACCTCGAAGTCCAGCACCTGGACCTCGACCTTGCGCTGCGGAGCGGGCTTGCCCTCGGCCTCGGCGGCCTCGCGGGCGGCCTTCTCCTCGGCCTCCGGGGCGAGCATCTTGACGATCTCGTCCAGGGTCAGCGGGTACGGGTCGTAGGCGTTGCCCACGAAGCCGGTGACGCCGGGGGTGTTGCGGACGACACCCCAGGACTCGTTCGTCAGGTCCATGCGGACGAGGACGTAGCCAGGGAGCTTGTTCTGCTTGATCGTCTTGCGGTCGCCGTTCTTGATCTGGACGACCTCTTCCTGCGGCACCTCGGCCTGGAAGATGTAGTCCTCGACGTTCAGCGAGACGGCGCGCTGCTCCAGGTTGGTCTTCACGCGGTTCTCGTAACCGGCGTAGGTGTGGATGACGTACCACTCGCCGGGCAGGGAGCGCAGCTCCTCGCGGAGGGCCTCGACCGGGTCGACCGGCTCGGACTCCTCCTCCGCGATCTCTTCCTCGGCGGACTCGTCGTCGGTCTCGTCGGCGGCGGTCTCGTCCTCGTCCACGACCTGCAGGGCGGCCTCCTCGGCCGGCTCCCCCGCCTCGGCCTCGGCAGCCTCGAACTCGTCCTGCTCGTCCGCGCCCTCGACGATGTCGAGCTCGTCGTCCACGGACTCGTCCGGCTCGATGGCGTCGTCGTTCAGGTTCGTGTCAGACACGGTGGCTGCTTCTTCCTGGATACATAGGGGTGGAACATGCGAAAGGGGCGCCGGGTACCTCGGCGCCCTTCGCTCTCGGCTCAGCCGAAGACGTACTTGGCCGCGTGGTTGAGCCCATAGTCAATCACGGTCACCAGGGCGATCATGACGGCGACGAAGAAGATCACCACGGTGGTGTACGACGTCAGCTGGTTGCGCGTAGGCCAGACGACCTTGCGGAGTTCGGCGACGACCTGGCGGTAGAAGAGGGCAAGCCTCTTGAACGGACCTTTCTTGGCCCGCTTACCGCCCTTGCGGGCCTTCTTCTTCGACTCCTGCGCCTCGTCCTGGGCGTCAGGCGTGTCGATGGAGCCCACGGCGTCCGCCATTCGTCCTCACCTGTTCCCGGGTCGTGGCCGTGCCGCGCCCGGTCTGAGCCGCACGGCGTTGCATTGCTGTACGTACATGCGCACACATCCTGGCGAAGGTGTGTGTAGCAGGGCCGGAGGGACTTGAACCCCCAACCGCCGGTTTTGGAGACCGGTGCTCTACCAATTGAGCTACGACCCTTTGTGTGTCCCCCAACGTACCGCATCCGACCGGGTGCTCGGTGTGCACCGCCTGCGGCGCGGCTGCTGATGGCCAACGAGGTGAGAGTGTACGTGGTCCGGAGCGCATCGTCGAACAGAAAGCGCCCGTAGGGGCCTTGGCGGAGGAAGATCGCCGGAAAACCGGTGGAAGATCACCCAGGCCACCGGCTGATTCCGGACAGGTGTTCAGTGGTCGACCCGCACATGTTCAGTCTGTGAAACCCGCGTGCCGGGGTCGTTTCCGGTCTGAAACGATGGGGCCCATGAGCGCTGCAACCCCTCCCACCGAGCGCCGGGTCTCCGCCCGAGTCGGCGCGATCTCCGAGTCCGCCACCCTCGCCGTGGACGCCAAGGCCAAGGCCCTCAAGGCCGCCGGGCGTCCGGTGATCGGCTTCGGCGCCGGTGAGCCCGACTTCCCGACCCCGGACTACATCGTCGAGGCGGCCGTCGAGGCCTGCAAGAACCCGAAGTACCACCGGTACACCCCGGCCGGTGGTCTGCCCGAGCTGAAGGCCGCGATCGCCGCGAAGACGCTGCGCGACTCCGGCTGGGAGCCCGACGTCTCGCAGATCCTGGTCACCAACGGCGGCAAGCAGGCCATCTACGAGGCCTTCGCCGCGATCCTCGACCCGGGCGACGAGGTCATCGTCCCGGCGCCGTACTGGACGACGTACCCGGAGTCGATCCGTCTCGCGGGCGGTGTCCCGGTGGAGGTCGTCGCCGACGAGACCACCGGCTACCGCGTCTCGGTCGAGCAGCTCGAGGCCGCCCGCACGGAGAAGACCAAGGTCGTCCTGTTCGTGTCGCCGTCCAACCCGACCGGCGCGGTGTACTCCGAGGCCGACACCGAGGCGATCGGCCGCTGGGCCGTCGAGCACGGCCTGTGGGTGCTGACCGACGAGATCTACGAGCACCTCGTCTACGGCGACGCGGTCTCCGTGTCCCTGCCCGCGCTGCTGCCCGAGCTGCGCGACAAGTGCATCGTGGTCAACGGTGTCGCGAAGACGTACGCGATGACGGGCTGGCGCGTGGGCTGGGTCATCGGCCCGAAGGACGTGGTCAAGGCCGCCACCAACCTGCAGTCGCACGCCACGTCGAACGTGTCGAACGTCGCCCAGGTCGCGGCGCTGGCCGCCGTCTCCGGCGACCTGGAGGCCGTCGCGAAGATGCGCGAGGCCTTCGACCGCCGCCGTAAGACCATCGTGCGGATGCTCAACGAGATCGACGGCGTGGTCTGCCCGGAGCCCGAGGGCGCCTTCTACGCGTACCCGTCGGTCAAGAGCCTGCTCGGCAAGGAGATCCGCGGCAAGCGGCCGCAGGACACGGTGGAGCTGGCCGCGCTGATCCTGGAGGAGGCCGAGGTCGCGGTCGTCCCGGGCGAGGCCTTCGGTACGCCGGGTTATCTGCGGCTTTCGTACGCCCTGGGTGACGAGGATCTCGTCGAGGGTGTCAGCCGGATCCAGAAGCTGCTGGCGGAGGCGCAGGACTGACCTGTGCGGACGGATGCGGACCCCCTCGTGCGAGGGGGTCCGTTTTTTCGTGCGAGCAAGACCACGTACGGGGAATCCGCTTCCGGGACGGCTGGGGCGTACGGCAGGATCCTGGAATGCTGAGCTCTTCAGGGGGACACCCCCCGAACCCCCCGTGTGTACGTGATGTCTCTGAGCTGCCGAAGGCCCATCTGCATCTGCACTTCACCGGGTCGATGCGGCCCGCCACCGTGCTGGAGCTGGCCGACAAGTACGGTGTGCGACTGCCCGAAGCCCTGACCGAGGCGCTGACCAGCGGGGAGCCGCCGAGGCTGCGGGCGACGGACGAGCGGGGCTGGTTCCGCTTCCAGCGGCTGTACGACGCGGCGCGCTCGTGCCTGAGGGAGCCGGAGGACATCCGGCGCCTGGTGCGGGAGGCCGCCGAGGAGGACCTGAAGGACGGCTCGGGGTGGCTGGAGATCCAGGTCGACCCGACCTCGTACGCGCCCCGTCTGGGTGGTCTGATCCCGGCTCTGGAGATCATCCTGGACGCGGTGGAGACGACCTCGCGGGAGACCGGGCTCGGGATGCGCGTGCTGGTCGCCGCGAACCGGATGAAGCATCCCCTGGACGCGCGGACGCTGGCCCGGCTGGCCGTGCGGTACGCGGACCGGGGTGTGGTCGGCTTCGGGCTGTCCAACGACGAACGCCGGGGCATGGCGAGGGACTTCGACCGGGCGTTCGCGATCGCCCGCGAGGGTGGGCTGCTGTCGGCGCCGCACGGCGGGGAGCTGACGGGTCCTTCGTCGGTACGGGACTGTCTCGACGACCTGGTCGCGAACCGGATCGGGCACGGGGTGCGGGCCGCGGAGGACCCCCGGCTGCTGAGGCGGCTCGCGGAGCGGGGTGTGACGTGTGAGGTCTGTCCCGCTTCGAACGTGGCACTGGGCGTCTACGAGAAGCCGGAGGATGTCCCCCTGCGGACGCTGTACGACGCCGGTGTCGCGATGGCGTTGGGCGCCGACGACCCGCTTCTGTTCGGGTCCCGGCTGGCCGCGCAGTACGAGATCGCCCGGCAGGCCCACGGTTTCTCGGACGCCGAACTCGCCGAGCTGGCCCGCCAGTCGGTCCGGGGCTCGGCCGCCCCGGAAGACGTCAGGGCACGGCTGCTGGCCGGCGTGGACGAGTGGCTGGCCCGCCCGGCGGCCTGAAGTGGGCATAGGGCGGATATGCCTTGAAGCAGATCATCACCTCGACCGGATGCCCGCCGCCGGGCGGGTCGTCCGGGGGGAAGATCGATCCCATGTACGCCGTGCGCCCCTTGCCGACACCTTTCTGAAGCGGCCCGTGGCCCGCAGCATGGGCGAGCCGGACCGCGATGTCTGCGAACGGGTCGCGGTCGCCGAAGAAAAAGAGCGTACGCGCGTGCGTGGCGTGCCTCGGCGCGTCCTGGAAACCGGCCCGCTCCTGGCGTGCGCGCCACGCGGCGGCGTCCCGCGCGGTGCGCGCCTCGTCGGTGCGGACGGTGAGCGGGGTGCCCTGCCGCAGCCTGCGTCGCAGCTCGGGCCACTGGCCGGCGCGCAGGCCGAGGCTGTGGTGGGCCAGGACGAGGTCGACCAGCTCGCCGACGCCCTCGTCGGGCGGCACGCCGTCGCGCAGCGGCACATGGACGATGGTGCGCCGGGAGCAGGCGGCGAAGGAGAACAGACCCGCCAGCCGGCTCAGTCCGTCGTGGTCGCCGAGCAGCAGGCCGATGGGGTCGGGAGCACGCAAGGAGGTGTGCCGCAAGGGGCGCCGGGGCTGGACGAGCCGGTAGGTGTGTGGGCCGGCGCGGGGCCGGAACTCGCGCAGCCTCAGCCGCATACGGTGCTCCACGGGGCGGCTGTCCGGCTGCTTGTCATGCACCCAGCGTGAGGTTCACGCGCGCGTGGGCGCAACGGAGATTCCGCCCAGCAGCGTCCTCGCCAGCCGTTCGGCGAACGCGTCGACCGGGGGCCGCTCCCCCGTGCCGGTCATGTCGTAGGCGAACGCGCGCTGTGCGCAGGCGCCCAGCAGCAGGGAGGCCGCGGCGAAGGTGTCTGCGTCGGCGCGGACGCGGCCGAGGGCCTGTTCGGCTCGCAGGTAGGCGTCCAGGTCCTGGATGGGCCGGTGCGGGCCGGCGCCGAGCGCGCGCAGGGCGTCGTCGTGGCGTCGTTTGAGCTGGGGCTCGGCGTACAGGGAGGCGGCGATCGGGAAGCTCTGCTCGTAGAACAGCGCGGCCTGGCGGGCGATCCCGGTGAGGTTTGCCTCCAGGGTGCCCTGTCCCGGTTCGGCGGCGAGCTCGGCCAGGAGGGGCGTGAGCCGGGGCAGCCGCTCGGCGAGCACGCGCACGAACAGCTCCTCCTTGCTGTCGAAGTACTTGTAGAGGGCCGCTTCGGAGCAGTCGGCCGCCCGGGCGATCTCCTTGGTGGTGGTGCGGGCGAGTCCGACGGTGAGCATGAGCTCGTGGGCGGCGTCGAGGATGCGGACACGCGCCGGCTTCGGCTGCATGGGGCGTCCAATCGGGCTTGACGGGTGAGTGAGTGATTACCCACTCTAGAAGCCAGCAGGGGTGAGTGAGTACTCACCCACCATCCCGGACACGGGAGCACTCATGAACCTCACCGTTTTCGGCGCCACCGGCGGCATCGGCCGGGAGATCGTGCGCCAGGCCCTCGGGGCCGGCCACCGGGTGACCGCGGTGGTCCGCGATCCGGCCCGGCTCGACGTCACGGGGGACGCGCTGGAGGTCTTCCGCGCCGACCTCACCGACCCCGACGAGTTGCGCGCCGCCGTCAGCGGCCGGGACGCCGTCCTCTCCGGCCTGGGAGCGCGCAGCCGCAAGGACGCCGGGGTCGCCACCCGGCTGACCCGTACGGTCCTGCGCGCCATGGAGGCCGAGCGCGTACGACGGCTGCTCGTGGTCAGCGCCGCTCCCGTCGGCCCCGCCGCCGACGGCGAGGGCGCGCTCGACCGTGCCATGCGCGGTCTGGTGTCGGCCGCCCTGAAGGACGTGTACACCGACCTGCGCGGCATGGAGGCCGAGCTGGCCGGCAGCGGCACGGACTGGACGTCCGTACGGCCACCGCGCCTGCAGAACAAGCCGCTGACCGGCCGCTATCGCACCGTCGTCGGCGGCTTCCCGCGCAAGGGCCGCTTCATCGCACGCGCCGACGTCGCGCACGCCATGCTGGCGATGATCGACGACGAGGGGACGGTGAAGCAGGGGGTGGGACTGGCGTACTAGGCGTACGCCCTGTGCCCCCCTGGTCGGCCGCCCGGGCCGGACCGGCGCTACAGGCTGACGCCGACCGTCACCGGCTCGTTGACCAGCGTGATGCCGAAGGCCTCGTGGACGCCGGTGACGACCTCTCGGGCGAGTGCGAGCAGGTCCTCCGTGGTGGCTTCGCCGCGGTTGGTGAGGGCGAGGGTGTGCTTGGTGGAGATGCGGGCGGGGCCCGCGCCATAGCCCTTGGTGAAGCCCGCCTTGTCGATCAGCCAGGCGGCGGAGGTCTTGGTGTGGCCTTCGCCCGCCGGGTAGGCGGGGGGCTCCACGCCGTCGCCGAGCCGTTCCTGCACGCGCGCGTGGAAGGCGGCGAACTGGGCGTCGGTGAGGATCGGGTTGGTGAAGAAGGAACCGGCCGACCAGGTGTCGTGGTCCTCGGGGTCCAGGACCATGCCCTTGCCGGCGCGCAGCTTGAGGACGGTCTCGCGGGCCGCTGCGAGGGGGACGCGATCGCCGGGCTCGACGCCGAGAGCGCGGGCCGTCTCGGCGTACTTGACGGGGCCGGAGAGGCCGTCGGCGTCTTCGAGTTCGAAGCGGACGCGCAGCACGACGTAGCGATCGGGGTCGGCCTTGAAGCGGCTGTGGCGGTACGTGAAGGCGCAGTCGGCGTTCGGGACGGTGACCGTTTCGCGGGTGTGGCGGTCGTAGGCGATCACCTCGGTGATGGTCGAGGAGACCTCCTGGCCGTACGCGCCGACGTTCTGGATGGGGGTCGCGCCGGCCGAGCCCGGGATGCCGGCCAGGCACTCGATGCCGGCGAGTCCGGCCTCGACGGTGCGGGCCACGGCGTCGGTCCACACCTCGCCGGCGGCGAGCTCCAGGCGTGTGCCGTCGAGGTCGAAGCCCTTGGTGGCGATGACGAGAGCGGTGCCGGCGAAGCCCTTGTCGCCGATGACCAGGTTGGAACCGCCACCGATCAGCAGGAGCGGGGTGCCGCTGTCGTCGGCCTCCCGGACCGCTGCGATCACCTCGGCGTCGGTGGTGGCGGTGATCAGCCGGGTCGCGGGACCGCCCAGGCGGAAGGTGGTCAGCGGGGCGAGGGGGGCGTCGTGTCGTTCCTGCACGGGCTCAAGGGTACGAGACGGGGGGCGGGCGGCTGGGGTGCGGATGCCTGCGGCGCTTGTGCGGGTTCGGTGGGGTGCGTCTGCCTGCGGCGCTTGTGCGGGTTCGGTGGGGTGCGTCTGCCTGCGGCGCCTGAGCGGGTTCGGTGTGGATGGCTGAGCGGCTGTCTGGGTGCGGATGCCTGCGGCGCCCGTGCGGCTTCGGTGTGGATGGCTGAGCGGCTGTCTGGGTGCGGATGCCTGCGGCGCCCGTGCGGCTTCGGTGGGGGTGTAAGTAGTGCCTGTGGTTCGGTGGGTGGGGCGGGGCCGCGCCGGGGGTGTCCGTCCTCGGTCCGGCGGTTGCTGGTGGGTGCAACAGTGCTCGGGGGTGACGCCGGCCGCTGCGGGCGGGCACCCCCCGCCACGTCCCCTTCCCGCCGTACGCGACTGCGGGTGCGTACCTCGTCTCCGCCTCTCCGCCGCAGCCAGCGGGAAGTCGCGTCCCCGCCGCCGCAGCTGCGGACATCGGCACCCAGCCTCCGCAGCTGCGGGCCTCGCCGCCCAACCCCCGTAGCCGCGAGCCTCGCCACCCAACCCCCGTAGCCGCGAGCGCCGCCGCCCAACCCCGTAGCTGCGGGCAGTCGTTCCGCTGGGGCGGCACGGGTGGGCGCAGCGGCACCCCGCCAGCGCGGGCGAGCGAAACCTCCCCGACCCGGGCCCGGCCGCCGGGCATGCGCAGTGGCCCCGCCCTTCGGGACGGGGCCACTGCGGTGGGGGTCAGCCTGCGACCGGCTCGAGTGCCGGAGTCGGTTCGTCCGTCGGTGTCGGCGCGGAGGGCTCCGTGACGCGCCGCCTCGGGATCAGCAGTGCCGCCAGACCGGCCAGCGCAACGACCGCGGACCCGGTCACCAGCGCCGGCTGCAGGCCGTCGACGAAGGCCTGCGCGGACTCGTAGCCGCCCTGCGCCGAGAAGATCGACGACATGATCGCGATGCCGAGCGCGCCGCCCACCTCGCGCAGCGCGTTGTTGGCCCCGGAGGCGATGCCCTGCTCATCGGCGCGGACACTGGACATCACCAGGTTGGCGGCCGGGGCGAAGTACAGCCCCATACCGAGGCCGCTGATGATCAGGGCGGGCAGCTGGGCGGCGTAGGACACGCCGGGCGCCACCACGGAAGCCATCCAGCCGAGGCCGACGGCCTGCAGGAAGAGGCCGGTGGCGACGACGGGACGGCCGCCGATGCGGTCGGACAGGATGCCTGCGATCGGCGCGGCGATCATCGGCATGCCGGTCCAGGGCAGCATGCGCAGGCCCGCCTCCGTGGGCGAGTAGCCGAGCACGCCCTGCATGAACTGGCTGAGCAGGAAGATCGAGCCGAACATTCCGAGGAACATCAGCAGGCTCGCGGCGTTGATGCCGGAGAAGGCGCGGGAGCGGAACAGCCGCATCGGGAGCATGGGGTTCTTGGCGCGCAGGCTGTAGCCGACGAACGCTGTGAGCAGCGCGGTTCCGGCGAAGAGACCGGTCAGGACCAAGGGGGCGGTCCAGCCGTCGGCGGGGCCGCGCACCAGGCCGTAGACGATCCCGAAGAGGCCGCCGCTGGCGAGCAGGGTGCCGGGGACGTCGAGCGGGGCGCCGGTGCCGTACGACTCGGCGAGGCGCAGGCGGGCCAGCGGCAGCAGGGCGAGGCCCAGCGGGACGTTCAGCCAGAAGATCCAGTGCCAGGAGACGTGCTCGGTGAGGCTGCCGCCGATCAGCGGGCCGGAGGCCACGGCGAGGCCGTTGACGGCCCCCCAGATGCCGTACGCCATCCCGCGCTTGGCCGCGGGCACGGCGGCCGTGAGAAGGGTGAGCGTCAGGGGCATCATGATCGCGGCGCCCATGCCCTGCACCGCACGCGCGGCGATCAGGGAGTTGATGCCGGTCGCCATGGCCGCGGCCGCGGAGGCGCCGGTGAAGACGGTGAGGCCGGCGAGGAAGAGCCGACGGCGGCCGAACCGGTCGCCGAGTGCCGCGCCGAACATCAGCAGGACGGCGAAGGTGAGGGTGTAGGCGCTGACAGTCCATTCCAGGTCGTCCAGAGCGCCGCCCAGGTCCTTGCGGATGGAGGGCAGGGCGGTGGTGACGACGAGGTTGTCGAGGGCCGCCATGAATCCGGCGACGCTGGTGATGACGAGGGCCCAGGCGGTTCCCCCGCGACGTGCGGTCTGCTGTGACATCGCTCCCCCAGAGGGTGATCAGTCGCTCGGTCGAGATTTTGGTTAGTTATTAATGACTAACTTTCGCGCCCATGAAAAGGCGGTCGCGGCGCCTTTCCCGCGGAGTGCGTGGACTACTTCTCCAGACGGCCTTCCAGCCGTGCCTCTGGATACAGCCCCTCCCAGACTCGATGCTCGGGAGGAAAACCCATGGCCACCAGGCAGTTGATGAGCATTCCGTACGCCATGAACGTCGTCGTCCCGTCGGTGTCGGCACCCAGCGGCAGATGGACCGTGTCCCACAGCCGCATCCATCCGTTGCGCACCGCCTCGCCGAGTTCGCGGTCGCCCGCCTGCTCGGCGGCGCCCACGGTGACGTACATCTGCATCTGCATCAGCAGCCGCTCGGGCTGCTCGGCGATGACCTTGGTGTACGCGTTCGCCATGGCACGCAGGGCCTCTTCGCCCTCCAGCCCCCTGGCGGCTTCCTCGAAGGTGCGGATGGTGTCCTCCATGCACCGCTGCGCCACCGCGAGGAAGAGGGCCTTCTTGCCCGGGAAGAGCCGGAAGAGATACGGCTGCGAGACACCTACCCGCTTGGCGATCGCCTCGGTCGACGTGCCGTAGTAGCCGCCTCGGGCGAACTCCGTGGTCGCCGCCCGAATGACGCTCTCGCGCCTCTCTTCTGCGCTCATCCTGGCCATGCAAGTAAGTTAGTACTTAATCACTAACTAGGTCAAGGGGTACGGGGATCGGGCTCCGGAGGCCGGACGGAGACGCCACAATCGCCTTGTGGATCAGGGAATCGCGGCCCTGCTGGGGGCGACGGTCGGCGTTCTCGGCACCGTGGCCACCGCGGCCATCTCCGGGTGGTCGAGCCGTCAGCAGTTACGGGCCCAGGCCGGAATCGACCATGCCCAGTGGCGCCGACAGGCCCGGCGCGACGCCTACAGCGCCTTCCTCGCGCCCGCGCACGAGACGGGCAACGCCCTGAAACAGGCCGCCCGGGCGCTGATCGGTGACGTGGACGCGGCGGAGGCGGACCGGCGGCTCCAGGCCGCCCACGACAACCTGACGGCGGTGCAGGCGGCCTGGGCCGCTCTCGCCGTCGAAGGCCCCGAGACGGTGGAGCAGCTGGCCCATGGCGTCAAAACCGCGCTGCACTCGATGCAGACAACACTGCTCGCGTGGCGCGACTCGGCGGATCGCGCGGCCGACCACAACGTGAAGTTCGTGGAACGGCACGCGGTCGAGGTGACCAGGGTGTCCGAACGCATCAGCGCCTTCACCGCTGCCGCCCGCGCCGCACTCGACGAAACCGCACCGGCCTTGGACATTCAAGGCCGGTGAGTTCATGGGTGTCGTAGACGTTGCAGACGTTGCAGACGTTGCAGACGTTGCAAGGGGCATTCCGGCATGGAGGGTGCCCCTTACACCGCGCCAGTCGCGCCGCTCAGGCCAGCCGTACGACCGCCCGTGACATGCCCAGCACCTTCTGCCCGGCGCTGGTCGCCGTGAGGTCCACGCGGACCGTGTTGTCGTCGAGCTTGGCGGCCACCTTGGCGCTGACCTCGATGAGGGCGCCCTGGTCGTCGTTCGGGACGACGACGGGCTTGGTGAAGCGGACTCCGTACTCGACGACCGCGCCCGGGTCGCCGGTCCAGTCGGTGACCACCCGGATCGCCTCGGCCATGGTGAACATGCCGTGCGCGATGACGTCCGGGAGGCCCACCTCCTTGGCGAACTTCTCGTTCCAGTGAATGGGGTTGAAGTCCCCCGAGGCGCCGGCGTACTGGACGAGCGTGGCGCGGGTCACAGGGAAGGTCCGGGCGGGCAGTTCCGTGCCGACCTCGATGTCGTCGTATGCGATCTTCGCGGTCATGTTCTCGCTCACGCCTCCTCTGCCGCGCGCGCGACGAGCTTCGTCCAGGCGGTCACGACGTGCTCGCCGGCCTCGTCGTGGACCTCGCCACGGATGTCCAGGATGTCGTTGCCCGCCAGGGACTTGATCGCCTCGATGGTGGAGGTGACGGTGAGGCGGTCGCCGGCGCGGACCGGGCGGACGTAGGAGAACTTCTGGTCGCCGTGGACGACCCGGCTGTAGTCCAGGCCGAGCTGGGGGTCCTGGACGACCTGTCCGGCCGCCTTGAAGGTGATCGCGAAGACGAAGGTCGGCGGCGCGATGACATCGGGGTGCCCGAGTGCCTTGGCGGCCTCCGGGTCCGTGTACGCGGGGTTGGGGTCCCCCACCGCCTCGGCGAACTCGCGGATCTTCTCGCGGCCCACCTCGTAGGGCTCGGTGGGTGGGTAGCTCCGCCCCACGAAGGACTGGTCGAGCGCCATGGCTCGGCACCTCCTGTGTCTGCCTGCTGACTTCTGACTACTCGCTACTGTCCGCTGACTGCTACTGACCGCTGCCGACTGCTGCTGACTTCTGATGTCTGCGGATGTCTGCTGATGTCTGCGGGTGCCCGCCGGACAGCTGTTCCGGGCGCCCATGGTCGGGCGGAACCGGCCGGTAACCGGGGGTGAAACGCCGCGAGGCCGCCCCCCGCTAGTGGGGACGGCCTCGCGTACGAGCCTGATTTATCGCGTCTCGCGGTGCGCGGTGTGCGCGTTGCAACGCGGGCAGTGCTTCTTCATCTCAAGACGGTCCGGGTTGTTCCGCCGGTTCTTCTTGGTGATGTAGTTCCGCTCCTTGCACTCCACGCAGGCCAGCGTGATCTTCGGGCGGACGTCGGTGGCAGCCACGTGAGTGCTCCTTGACGAACGGATAGGACGGTTTAACGCATAGAAGAGTAGCCGATCGAAGGACCGACCCCGCAATCGGCTACTGTCAGTAGCGGTGACCGGACTTGAACCGGTGACACAGCGATTATGAGCCGCTTGCTCTACCGACTGAGCTACACCGCTGCGATGCGATCCGTTCCCGTCTTGCGACGGGAACCTCACACACCAGAGCCCCAATACGGAATCGAACCGTAGACCTTCTCCTTACCATGGAGACGCTCTGCCGACTGAGCTATTGGGGCGAGCGATGAAGACATTACACGCTCGGCCGCCGTTCACCCAAATCCGTTTCGCGGCCCCCGTCCCGGCCTGTTCCACCGGCGGTCCGGACCCCTGCCCGGGCCCGTTTCCCGGCTCTCCCAGGTGCCACTGAGGCCGCTGCGATACGGCGGACCACACCGGTACGACTATTGCGCTCCTCCCCGACACGGGCGGATCGCCACCCTAGGCTCGACTCACTCTGCGTGATCTTGCGTTCCCCTGCGCAGCCCCCGAGCCCCTGGAGTGCGATGCCCGACAGCCAGCCGCAGCCACCCCACTCGTCGTCCTCCTCTTCGGGCTCGTCCTCCTCCTCGGGGTCCTCGGGTTCTCCGGGGCCCTCGGGACGGGTGGGTGACCCGGCCGCCCTGCTGCTGTGCGGGGCCCGGCTGACCGACGGCCGCACCGTGGACGTGCGGCTGAGCGGCGGGCGCATCGAAGCGGTCGGCACGGCCGGAAGCCTGGCTGCCGGCGGGGCGCGGGACTGCGGCATGCGCGTGGATCTCAGCGGCTATCTGCTGCTGCCGGCACCGGCCGAACCGCATGCGCACGGGGACACCGCGCTGTCCGCGGAGCACGACGGCCCGGCCTCGTACGAGCCCCAGGACGTACAGCGCCGGGCCACCGAGGCGGCGCTGTTGCAGCTGGGGCACGGGGCGACCGCGCTGCGGGCACATGTGCGCGTGGGTGACGTGCAGGGGCTGGCCGCGTTGGGCGCCGTACTGCAGGCGCGGCGTTCGCTGCGCGGGCTGACGGAACTGACGACGGTGGCGATGCCGCGCATGCTGACCGGCGTGGCCGGAGCGGAGGGCCTGGCGATGCTGCGGGACGCCCTGAAGATGGGCGCCTCCGTGGTGGGTGGCTGTCCGGACCTGGATCCGGATCCGACCGGGTACGTGGAGGCGGTCCTCGAGGTCGCCTCGGAACACGGCTGTCCTGTCGACCTGCACACGGACGCCGCCGATCCGGCCCGCCTCGCCCGCATCGCCGCGATGGCCGGGGGACTGCGGCCCGGGGTGACGCTCGGACCGTGCGGCGGCCTCGGCCGGCTGCCCGCCGAGACGGCGCGGCGCACCGCCGACCAGCTCGCGGCGGCCGGGGTGACGGTGGTGTGTCTGCCTCAGGGCGGCTGCGGCGGCACCGACCGGCGCGACACGGCTCCGGTACGGCTGCTGCGGGCGGCCGGCGTCCGGGTGGCTGCGGGCAGCGGCGCCCTGCGGGACCTGTCGAACCCGGTGGGGCGCGGGGACCCCTTGGAGGCGGCCTATCTGCTGGCCTCCCGGTACGGGTTGCGGCCCGAGGACTCGTACGACGCGGTGAGTTCCTCGGCTCGGTCCGCCATGGGGCTGCCGGAGGTGCGGGTGGAGGCGGGTTTCCCGGCGGAGTTGCTGGCCCTGCGCGGCGACCGGCTGGCGGGGGCGTTGTCGCTGGCGTACAGCCGCATCGTGGTGCACCGGGGGCGGGTGGTGGCGCGGACGAGCGCGGTACGGGAGTACTGCAACTCGGCCGCGGCGGCGGAGTTGGGGTTGCCTCGGCAGGGGCGGGGCGAGTTGTCGTGAGGGGTTGGGCGGGAGTGGGAGTGGTGCGCGTGTTTGTGGGGGTGTGAGAAGTGGGCGCGCGCGTTGTGGGGGTGCGAGAGGCGGGCGCATGCGTTGTGGGGGTACGAGAGGTCGGCGGGCGTTGTGGGGTGCGCGTCGTCGGGGTGTTGCGGCCCTGGTGAGGAATTCCGGCGGGCGTTGAGGGGCGTGCGGGCGTTGAGAGGCGTGCGGGCGTTGAGAGGCGTGCGGGCGTTGAGAGGCGTGCTGAGAGGCGTGTGGGCGTTGAGGGGCGTGCCGGGGGCGCGTGTAGGCGTGAGGGGCGGTCAGCGTGGGGCTTGTGCGCGGGGCGCACGCTGGGCGTGTGCACCTGCCCGGTTGGGCCCCGTGCTCCGATCCGCTGACGGCCCGAGGCGAAGTCACGCCGTCGGTTCGAGCGACGGGAACGCCTTCCGCCAGAGCCGCTCCGACGTCTTGCACAAGGAGCGAGCGGGCAGCGCGCGCCTCAGCGATGTGCGCCGGGAGCGCATGGTCGGGACTCGCGCGCCCAGCGCGCACCCTCCATTTGTGCGCTCCGCGTGCGCACCCTGAGGCGTGGCTCAAGTCGTGCGGCGGACGCGGCCGTCCGGGCGTACGGTCGGAAACATGCGCATTGTCATCGCTGGTGGTCATGGTCAGATCGCGCTGCGGCTGGAGCGGCTGCTCGCTGCGCGCGGAGATGAGGTCGCGGGAATCATCCGTCACGCCGAACAGGGCGACGACCTGCGGGAGGCCGGTGCCGAACCGGTTCTGCTCGATCTGGAGTCGGCCTCGGTCGAGGAGGTCGCGGCGCATCTGCAGGGCGCCGACGCGGCGGTGTTCGCGGCGGGTGCGGGTCCCGGCAGCGGGACGGCCCGCAAGGACACGGTGGACAAGGGAGCGGCGATCCTGTTTGCGGACGCGGCGGTTCGAGCGGGCGTACGACGACATGTGGTCGTCTCGTCGATGGGCGCCGATCCCGCGCACGAGGGGGACGACATCTTCGACGTGTATCTGCGTGCGAAGGGTGAGGCCGACGCGTACGTGCTGCGGCAGGACGCCCTGGACGCGACGATTCTGCGCCCCGGGATGCTGACGAACGACGCCGGCACCGGCCTCGTACGGCTGGAGGCGCACACGGGCCGCGGCGCCGTCCCCCGGGACGACGTGGCCGCCGTACTGGCGGAGTTGGTGGAGACCCCGGCGACGGCCGGACTGACCCTGGAACTGGTCAGCGGATCGGCACCTGTGTCGGTCGCGGTGAAGTCGGTGGCCGGGAACTGAGGGTGGGCGGCGGGGGATGCTGGAGGGGATGCGGCTTGAGAAGCTCCAGCGGGGCGCCGGTTCGCTGTGAGTCCCTCTAGAACATTCGCTGCACGTCCCTCTAGAACAGGGGCAGTTGGCCAGGTATCTCCGGGACGACGTATCCGTCCAGTGATGGCTGGACCGCGTCCAGTTGTGCCTGGCGGCGGGAGCCGGGACAGGAGACGAGTACGCCGTTCTCGCGCGCGCCGGGCGGGTCGTGGCGAGCGAACCGGCCGGCGACGACGGCGATCTCGCGACGGCATTCGGGGCAGCGTCTGCGGCGAGTGGACATGGGGTCAGTGTGCCCCGGGCGGGGCCGTGTTGTGCGCGGGGCACACGCTCCGGCCCGCATGGACCTCGCGCGCCCGTCCGGTCGCCGATGGAGCCTCCCGGGCGCCAAAGTCACCCCGAAGCCTTCACCGGGACGCTACGGAGTCCACCGTGCTTGCTTAAGTCAATCAACTGACTTACTTTAGGGGTGTCGCGCAAACCCGATGCCCCTTGCCCACGGAGGCCCGGCCCATGTCCCACGCCCTTCCCCGACCCGCCGACGACGGGGTGGTGTCCGCAGCACCGCGGGCCAATGCCGTCGTAGCGGTCCTGGCCTTCGGCGGGATCGTGGTCTCGCTGATGCAGACCCTGGTGATCCCGATCGTCCCGGAGCTGCCGAAGCTCCTGGACGCCCCGGCGTCCGACACCGCCTGGGCCGTCACCGCCACGCTGCTCGCCGCCGCCGTGGCCGTCCCGATGATGGGTCGGCTGGGAGACATGTACGGCAAGCGCCGCATGCTCCTGGTCAGCCTGGTCCTGCTGGTCGCCGGATCGGTCACGGCCGCGCTCAGCGACTCCCTGGCGCCGATGATCGTCGGGCGGGTGCTGCAGGGCACGGCGGGTGGTGTGATCCCGCTCGGCATCAGCATCATGCGGGACGAACTGCCCGCCGAACGGCTCGGCTCGGCCACCGCGTTGATGAGCGCCTCGCTGGGCGTCGGTGCCGCTCTCGGCCTGCCCGCGGCCGCCCTGATCGCGGACAACTTCGACTGGCACGTACTTTTCTGGAGCTCGGCCGGGATGGGTGCCGTGGCGCTCCTGCTGGTGCTGTTCGTCGTCCCCGAGTCCAAGGTCCGGACGGGCGGCCGCTTCGATGTCGTCGGCGGCCTCGGGATGGCGGTCGGCCTGGTCTGCCTGCTGCTCGGCATTTCCAAGGGCGGCGACTGGGGCTGGACCGGCGGCACCACGCTCGGCCTGTTCGGGGCGTCCGTCGTGGTGCTGCTGCTGTGGGGCTGGTACGAGCTTCGTACCGAGCAGCCGCTGGTCGACCTGCGCACCACCGGCCGCCGTCAGGTACTGGTCACCAACCTCGCCTCGATCGCCCTCGGCTTCGGCATGTTCGCGATGTCCCTGGTGCTTCCGCAGCTCCTGCAGTTGCCTGAGGCTACCGGCTACGGTCTGGGCAAGTCGCTGCTGACCGCCGGCCTGGTCATGGCCCCTTCCGGCTTGGTGATGATGGCGATCGCCCCCGTCTCGGCCGCCCTTTCCAAGGCCAAGGGCCCGAAGGCCAGCCTGATGCTGGGCTCCTTGATCGTGGCGGCCGGCTACGGCCTGCAGATCCTCCTGATGTCCGAGGTCTGGCAGTTCGTCCTGGTGTCGTGCGTCATCGGTTGCGGCATCGGCTTCACCTACGGCGCCATGCCCGCCCTCATCATGGGCGCCGTGCCCCCGTCCCAGTCGGGCGCCGCCAACAGTCTCAACACCCTGATGCGGTCCATCGGCACGTCGACCGCCAGCGCCGTCGCCGGCGTCATCCTGTCGCAGATGACCACGGACCTGGGCGGGGTCCCTCTCCCCTCGGAGAACGGCTTCAAGACCGTTCTGGCCGTCGGCGGCGGAGCTGCGCTGCTCGCCTTCGCCGTCGCGTCCTTCATTCCGCGCCATCGGGCGGCTCCGGCAGCGGGCGACTCGGCGTCCGAGGCGAGGGGTGTTGCCGGAGGGGCCTCCGCCACGGCGACAGCCCTGGCGTCTGTTACGACGCCGTCCGCGGCCGGAGGCGAGAGGGGCGCACCCGGGCTGGCTGAAGAGGGGGCGCCGGGGCGGTCCGCGACGGCTGCGGCTTCGGCTTCGGCTTCAATCGGGGAGGGTGCGCCTGGTCTGTCGGCCGCGCGCTCGGACGGATCCTCGCCCAGGCCCGCTTCCTCATCGGCTTCCGTCGTCACCGCCGGGCCTGACGGGGCGAGCGGCTCCGCCGACGGCGGAATCCCGGTGAGTGGGCATGTCCTGGGGGCGGAACGGGTCCCCGTGGCGGGGGCCCCGGTCACGCTCATCTCGCTCGGCGGAAAGCAGCTGAGCCGGTCGGTCTCGGGAGCCGACGGCTCGTACGGTGTCGACGCACCCGCCGCCGGTTCGTACGTCCTGATCGCCTCCGCCGACGGCTTCCAGCCGCAGGCCTCGACACTCGTCGTCGCCGACGGGCCGGTCTCGTACGACGTCCTGCTGAGCGGCACGAGCGGCCTCGCCGGGTTGGTGCGGTCGGCCGACAGCGGGGCACCGGTCGCCGACGCCGTGGTGATCGTGACCGATGTGCGCGGGGAGGTGCTGACCACCGGACGGACCGACGTGCTGGGTGAGTTCACGGTCACCGACCTGGTGCCGGGGACGGTGACGCTCGCCGTGAACTCCGCCAAGCACCGCCCGCTGGCCCTGCCCGTCGAGCTCGGCGGCGCGGGCACCACACGCATCGAAGTCGAACTCCGGCCCGGCGCCCATGTCCGGGGCACGGTACGCGGAGCGGGCGCCCCACTGAGCGACGCCCGGGTCACCCTGGTGGACGCCGCGGGCAACGCGGTCGCCACTACCCGGACCGGGCACGACGGCGCGTACGCCTTCTCCGACCTGGACAGCGGCGCGTACACGGTCATCGCGGCGGGCTATCCCCCGCACGCGGCAACGGTGACGGTACGGGGAGGCGGCATGGACGACCACGACATCGAACTTGCACACAGCGGGGAGTAGTTGCGCCTGCAGCAGCACAGGGGTAGGCCCGTCAGCCCACAGCCCGGATGGCAATCTGGGCCGACCGTGAGTCACGGTCCGCATGGACACCTTGAGCGGAGGAGTTCGTGCGGGCCGTTCCGCTCGATGGCGTGATGGTGTGATGCCGACGGCCGCATATGAAGAGACCCCCTCTGATCTGCGTTTCCGCAGATCAGAGGGGGTCTCTTCATCAAAGTGGCGGCGCCAGGATTCGAACCTGGGAAGGCTGAGCCGGCAGATTTACAGTCTGCTCCCTTTGGCCGCTCGGGCACACCGCCGGGTTTGCTGCCGTTCGAACCGCTTTTCGGCGGTGCTCCCTGGCAACGACGTAAACAATACCCGATGCCGAGGGGTGCTTCGCCACCCGATTGATCTGCGCCCCGAGGACGACGGGTGGCTAGGCTTGTCCGGATGCGGCCCGGACCACGCCGGGCTCGGCGCCCGCCCCTACGTACGCCGATACGCCCCCGTACGCACCCCATCACGCACCGATACAAGGAGCCACAGGACATGGCCGACTCCAGTTTCGACATCGTCTCGAAGGTCGAGCGGCAGGAGGTCGACAACGCCCTCAACCAGGCCGCCAAGGAGATCTCGCAGCGCTACGACTTCAAGGGCGTGGGTGCCTCGATCTCGTGGTCCGGTGACAAGATCCTCATGGAGGCGAACTCCGAGGACCGGGTCAAGGCCGTCCTCGACGTCTTCCAGTCCAAGCTGATCAAGCGCGGGATCTCACTGAAGGCGCTGGACGCGGGCGAGCCCCAGCTCTCGGGCAAGGAGTACAAGATCTTCGCGTCGATCGAGGAGGGCATCTCCCAGGAGAACGCGAAGAAGGTGGCGAAGATCATCCGCGACGAGGGCCCCAAGGGCGTCAAGGCGCAGGTGCAGGGCGACGAGTTGCGCGTCAGCTCGAAGAGCCGTGACGACCTGCAGGCCGTGATCGCGCTCCTGAAGGGCAAGGACTTCGACTTCGCGCTGCAGTTCGTGAACTACCGGTGAGCTACTGGTTCAGCCCTGTCGGATGACAGTCACCCGGCTGGCCGTCGGCTGCCGGTCCACGAGGAAGGGTGGGCACCTGGCCGGTGCCCACCCTTCTCGCCTGCTGGCTGCGGTCCGGGGCGTTCTCGGTCGTGCTCAGTTGCGCGAGTTGCCGAACAGGATGCGGTAGACGATCAGGAGCACGAGTGAGCCGCCTATCGCCGCGGCCCATGTCGCGCCGTCGTAGAAGTTCTTGGTGATCGGATGGTCCAGCCAACGGGCCGAGATCCAGCCGCCGATGAAGGCACCCGCGACGCCGATGAGAGTCGTGCCGATGAAGCCGCCCGGGTCGCGGCCCGGCAGCAGGAACTTGGCGATGGCCCCGGCCAACAGCCCCAGGATGATCCAGCTGATGATGGTCATGGCGTGAACCTGCCCTTTCGCACTGTGGCTGCACTTTCCGGACAGTGAGATTTCGGTCAAGATCCGCTGCGCGCCGTGTGCTTGTTCCTGCCCTGTTGATGAGCAGGACGTCGCAGCGGCACTCATCGGTTGCAGTGATCAGTAGGGTGCGGGACATGGCATCGACCGGTACTGCTTCCGAACTGCGGCGCACGCTGGGCGTGGGCGACGCCGTCGTCATCGGGCTCGGCTCGATGGTGGGCGCCGGGATCTTCGCCGCCCTGGGACCCGCGGCGCGCGCGGCCGGGTCCGGGCTGCTGCTCGGCCTCGCCGTCGCCGCCGTCGTCGCCTACTGCAACGCCATCGCGTCGGCGCGGCTGGCCGCCCTGTATCCGGCCTCTGGTGGCACATATGTGTACGGGCGTGAGCGGCTCGGCCCGTTCTGGGGTTATCTCGCGGGCTGGTCGTTCGTGGTCGGGAAAACTGCGTCGTGCGCGGCGATGGCGCTCACCGTGGGGGCGTACGTCTGGCCGGGGCAGGCGCACACCGTGGCGGTCGCAGCCGTGGTGGCGCTGACCGCGGTGAACTACGGCGGTGTTCAGAAGTCCGCATGGGTCACGCGGGTGATCGTGGCGGTGGTGCTGGCTGTCCTCGCTTCCGTCGTGGTGGTGTGCCTGGGGTCCGGGACGTCCGACGCGGGGCGCTTGGACGTAGGCACCTCGGGTGGTGTGGGCGGGGTGCTGCAGGCGGCGGGGCTGCTGTTCTTCGCGTTCGCCGGGTACGCGCGCATTGCGACCCTGGGCGAGGAAGTCCGGGATCCGGCGCGAACCATCCCACGCGCGATCCCCTTGGCTCTGGGCATCGCGCTGGCGGTGTACGTGTGCGTGGCGGTGGCTGTCCTTTCCGTGCTGGGGGCCGGCGGCCTCGGGAGTGCGGGTGCTCCGCTGGCCGACGCGGTGCGGGCGGCCGGCGTGCCGGGGCTGGTTCCGGTGGTTCGGGTGGGGGCCGCCGTGGCGGCGCTTGGTTCGCTGCTCGCCCTGATCCTGGGCGTCTCTCGGACGACGCTGGCCATGGCCCGCGACCGGTACCTTCCCGGCGCGCTGTCGGCCGTGCATCAGCGCTTCCAGGTGCCGCACCGGGCCGAACTGGCCGTGGGTGCCGTGGTCGCCGCCCTGGCCGCCACGGTGGACGTACGGGGTGCGATCGGTTTCTCCTCCTTCGGTGTGCTGGCGTACTACGCCGTGTCCAATGCCTCCGCCTGGACGTTGAGTTCGGCCACGAGGGCTCGGCTGTTGCCTGCAGTGGGTCTTCTCGGGTGCGTGGTGCTGGCGTTCTCGCTGCCGGCGGTTTCGGTGGTCGTGGGCGCGGGAGTGTTGGCGGTGGGTGTGGGCACGTATGGCGTACGGCGACGGGTGGCTGCGCGGTAGCGCACTGGGCCGAACACCAGTCGGGGCGGGCGGGCCCCTGATCAAGGTTTCCGGCCCAGGGTGGGCATGTCCGGCCGTCAGGGCCGGGGGCGGAGTTCGTTCTTCCGGCAGTTGTCTCGCGGGATCTCCGCAGTCGCCGAGCTAGCGGGTTCGCTGCACTGTCGTGCGCATGGTGTCGCGGCTGCTAGGACGCTCGTGCCGCCGTGGTGCGTATGCGGAGGTCGTTCCAAGGGATCATCTCGAGTTCCTCGTTCGTCTCCTCGTACCAGCCCGTGCCGTCCACCCAGGACCTCAGCCAGGCCGTGAGGCTGGGGGCGTCGACGTACCAGGCGTGGTCGGAGTGGTCGACGTTCGGCTCGAAGAGGAGGACTGGGGCTTCCGGGGTGCGGCAGTCCACACACGCGTACATCGCGCAGCCCCAGTGGGATATCGGCAGAACACCTTCGGGCCAGGGCCAGTCGGGGTCCTTGCGGGCGCTCTCGCGGTTGGCGAGGTACTGCGCCACGGCGGCGGGCTCGCCGGCGGGCGGGCTGTCGAGGAGGGGCAACAGGCCGTACTCCGGGCCGAATCCGCCGTCTCCTATGCGCAGGTAGAGCTCGGCGAGCAGCGGAGGCAGGGAGAAGCCAAGGGCGGTCTCGGCGCGGGCCAGCGTGGACGCGTCGGCCGGCTGCGGGAGTGAAGGCCAGCCCCACGGGCGGGTGTTGTGTGCCTTGGCCGACACCCGTACCAGCAACTGCTCGTTCTCGGTCATGGGTTCATGATGCAAGGCGCCACTGACAATCGGTCGGGCCTGTGGACAACCTTCGAGCTGTGGAAAACCTGGTCACTCGGATGGGAGCGAGCGGGCCGCCCCCCCTGGTCCAGGTTGGTCAGCGAGCGGCGAACGGCTGGTCCGTCGGCACGATTTCGCGGCCGAGCGGCAGCAGCGAGACCGGGATCAGCTTGAAGTTGGCGATGCCGAACGGGATGCCGATGATCGTGATGCACAGGGCGACGCCGGTGACGATGTGCGTCAGCGCGAGCCACCAGCCCGCGAGGACCAGCCACAGGACGTTGCCGACGCAGGAGGGCGCACCGGCGTCGCGGCGCTCGACCGTCGTGTACCCGAAGGGCCACAGGGCGTAGACACCGATGCGGAACGCCGCGATGCCGAACGGGATGCCGATGATGGTGATGCAGAGAAGGATGCCCGCGGCCAGATAACCGAGGAACAGCCAGAAACCGCTCAGGACGAGCCAGATGACGTTCAGGATGGTTTTCACTGGGGGCGACCTGCCATCTTCTCGAGCCGGGCGATGCGCTCCGCCATCGGCGGGTGTGTCGAGAACATCTTGGAGAGTCCCTGGCCCGGGCGGAAAGGATTCGCGATCATCATATGGCTCGCGGTCTCGATGCGCGGCTCGGGCGGCAACGGCAGCTGCCTCGTACCTGCTTCGAGCTTGCGCAGCGCACCGGCGAGCGCGAGGGGATCGCCGGTCAACTGCGCGCCGGAGGCATCGGCTTCGTATTCCCTGGAGCGGCTGATGGCCAGCTGGATGAGGGTGGCCGCGAGCGGGCCCAGAATCATGATCATCAGCATGCCGAGGATGCCCGGGCCGTCGTCGTCGTTGGAGCGGCCGACCGGGATCAGCCAGGCGAAGTTGACCAGGAACATGATCACTGAGGCCAGGGCCCCGGCGACTGACGAGATGAGGATGTCGCGGTTGTAGACATGACTGAGCTCGTGGCCGATGACGCCCCGCAGTTCGCGCTCGTCCAGGATGCGCAGGATGCCTTCCGTGCAGCACACCGCGGCGTTGCGCGGGTTGCGGCCCGTCGCGAAGGCGTTCGGTGCCTCCGTCGGGGAGATGTACAGGCGCGGCATGGGCTGGCGGGCCTGGGTGGAGAGGTCGCGGACCATGCGGTAGAGGGCGGGCGCCTCGAACTCGCTGACGGGGCGCGCGCGCATCGCGCGTAGCGCCAGCTTGTCGCTGTTCCAGTACGCGTACGCGTTCGTGCCCAGTGCGATCACAACCGCGACGACGAGCCCCATGCGGCCGAAGAAGCTGCCGATGACGATGATGAGGGCGGACAGTCCTCCGAGGAGAACTGCGGTCCTTAGCCCGTTGTGCCGGCGGTGCACGGTACGCCCTCCAAGTCGTGCAGCAGGGGAACCCTTTGCTTGCTGATCTCGGGTGCCACTGGTGCCGTGGTGTCACGTCCAGTGGACCCTCCCGTACCGGTCAACGCCAGGCGAGGGCCACTAGTTCCCTTGTGCGTACGGCGACCTGCGTGGACCGTCCGGGTGACGGCGCCCCTGGGTGGCCGGCGTCGGCTCAGAAGAGGGCTGTGCCGGCGAAGCGCAGGACCAGCTGGGGTGCTCCGGAAAGGGCGATGCCGAGGACGCCGGTGAGGGTGATCGCCGCGGTGAGGGGCGCGGGGAGGCGGTGCTTGACGGGCTCGCCCTCGGGGGCGCGGAACAGCAGTGCCGTCCATTGGAGGTAGTAGAACAGGGCGATGACGACGTTGACGGCCATGACCACGGCGAGCCAGCCGAGTCCCGCCTCGACCGCCGCCGAGAACACGGTGACCTTGGCGAACAGGCCGATGATGCCCGGGGGCAGTCCGGCCAGGCAGAGCAGGAAGAAGGCCAGCAGCAGGGCGGCGACCGGATTGCTCGCGTAGAGGCCGCGGTAGTCCGTGATGCGGTTCGCAGACGCGGTACGGCCCACCAGTGCGGCCATCGCGAAGGCTCCGAGGTTCACGGCGGCGTACATGAGGGCGTAGGCGACCGTGGAGCCGATCGAGTGCTCGGCCTTGTCGGAGTAGGCGGCCGCGGCGATCGGTACGAGGAGGTAGCCCGCCTGGCCGATTGACGACCAGGCGAGCAGGCGTACCGCGCTGTACGCGCGCGTGGGTTGCTGGCGCAGGGCGCCGACGTTGCCGACGGTCATGGTGAGCGCGGCCAGCACCGCGAGCGCGGGCCCCCAGACGTCGGCGTACGACGGGAACGCGACGACCGTGACGAGGATCAGGCCGGAGAAGCCGACCGCCTTGCCGACGACCGACAGATAGGCGGCGATGGGCAGGGGTGCGCCCACGTAGGTGTCTGGGACCCAGAAGTGGAAGGGCACGGCGGCCGTCTTGAAGGCGAAGCCGACGAGGGTGAGGACGACACCGGTCTGGGCGAGCGTGTGGAGCTGTCCGTCGACGTGCTGGATCCGGTCGGCGACCTGGGTGAGGTAGAGGGTGCCGGTGGTGGCGTACACGAAGCTGATGCCCATGAGGCTGACAGCGGTCGCGGTGACCGACGACAGGAAGAACTTCAGGGCCGCCTCGGAGGACTTCTTGTCGCCGTGCCTGATGCCGACGAGGGCGAAGGCGGGCAGGGAGGCGACCTCCAGGGCGACGATCAGGGTGGCGAGGTCGCGGGAGGCGGGCAGCAGGGCGGCGCCGGCCGCGGAGGAGAGCAGCAGGAACCAGTACTCCCCTTCGGGGAGTTGTCTGTCGGCGTCCTTCAGGGCTGTCACCGACAGGAGGGCGGTGAGGAAGGCGCCGCCGAGGACCAGGAACTGGATGACGAGGGTGAAGCGGTCCGCGGTGTAACTGCACGCGTGTGTGCCGTTCACGCAGAAGGTGCTGCGGTCGCCGTCCAGAAGGGGCAGCAGCAGGAGCGCGGAGGCGGCGAGGCCGGCGACCGAGACCCAGCCGAGGAGCGCCTTCCTGGCGTCGGCGACGAACAGGTCGGCGACCAGGACGACGAGTCCGACGACCGCCGTGAGGGTGGGTGGCGCGATGGCGAGCCAGTCGACGGACTGGACGACACTCGCGGCCAGCGGCTGCGCCAGGGAGCTCATCGGGTGCCTCCTGAGAGAAGCTGCTGCACGGCCGGGTCGGTCAGGCCGAGGAGGGCCCTGGGCCACAGACCGGCGGCGACGGTGAGGGCGACAAGCGGGGTCCAGGCCACGAACTCGTACGTGTGGACGTCGGCGAGCTGCGGCGCTTCCTGCGGTACCGCGCCCATGCAGACGCGGCGGACCACGACCAGCATGTAGGCGGCCGTGAGGAGGGTGCCGAGGGCCGCGATCGCCATGAAGGTGAGGAAGGCCGGCCGGCTGAGGTCGCCGGCGGGCTTGAACGCGCCGAACAGGGCCAGCATCTCGCCCCAGAAACCGGCCAGGCCCGGCAGACCGAGCGAGGCGACCGCACCGAAGGCGAGCAGACCGCCGAGGCGGGGGGCCTTGCCGTAGAGCGCGGCACCGGTCTCCTCGGCGAGGGTGTCGAGGTCGGTGGTGCCCGTGCGGTCCTTGAGCGCTCCGACCAGGAAGAACAGCAGGCCGGTGATGAGGCCGTGGGCGATGTTGGCGAACAGGGCGCCGTTCACACCCGTCGGGGTCATGGTCGAGATGCCGAGCAGGACGAAGCCCATGTGACCGACGGAGGAGTAGGCGATGAGGCGCTTGAGATCGCCCTTCGCTCCCTGCTTGGCGAGCGCCAGGCAGGCCAGCGAACCGTAGATGATCCCGACGACGGCGAAGGCGGCGAGGTAGGGCGCGAAGGTGTGGAGCCCGTCCGGCGCGATCGGGAGGAGGATCCGGACGAAACCGTACGTACCCATCTTCAACAGGACACCGGCCAGCAGGACCGAGCCGACGGTCGGGGCGGCGGTGTGGGCGTCGGGCAGCCAGCTGTGCAGCGGCCACATCGGAGTCTTGACCGCGAGCCCGATCCCAATCGCCAAAACCGCGATGACCTGCACGGATGTGGTCAGCGACCGGCCGTTGTCAGTGGCGAGTGCCACCATGTCGAATGTGCCGGCCTTGATCCCGATCAGGAGCAGGCCGAGCAGCATGACGACCGAACCGAGCAGTGTGTAGAGGATGAACCGCCAGGCGGCCTGGGTCCGGCCCTCGCCGCCCCAGCGGGCGATGAGAAAGTACATCGGGACGAGGACCATCTCGAACGCGAGGAAGAACAGCAGCAGATCGAGGACGGCGAAGCTCGCACTGGTGCCGGACTCGAGGACCAGCACCAGTGCGACGAAGGCCTTCGGGGTCGGGCCCGACGCCCGCGGCGTCAGCCGCTGATGTTGCTGCTTGAAATACGAGTAGAGCGCGCAGAGGAAGGTCAGCAGCGCGGTCAGGACCAGAAGGGGGAGGGAAATGCCGTCGATGCCGAGGTGGATCCGCACGTCCAGTGCGGGGATCCAGCTGATGTCGGTCGTGGCCTGCATCTTCGACGGGTGGTCGTGGTCGAAGCCGAGCGCGAGGGCGATCGCGGCGATGAGGACCACGCCGGTCACGGTCACGCCGTGGCGGAGCACGGCCTGCTCGGGTGACTTCCCCTTCAGTCCCGGCGGAGCGGGCAGGAGAGCGGCGACGGCCCCGAGGAGCGGGCCGACGACGACGAATGCCAGAAGGAACTGCATCACGGACTCGTTGATATCGATCACGCCTGCTCACGCTCCCGTGGCGACGAGGAGGACGGCGACCGCCAGGACGACGGTGCCGGCGAGCAGCGCGCTCACATAGGTCTGCACATTGCCGGTCTGGGCGCGCCGTACGGCGGCACCGAGCAGACGCGGTAGGGCGCCCGCGCCGCGTACGTAGGTCTCGACGACCTCGCGGTCCAGGAAGCGGACGAGACTCGCTCCGGCCTGGACCGGCCGGACAAAGAGGGCCGCGTACACCGCGTCGAGTTGGAAGCCGACGGCTGCGTGCCGGTGCAGCGGGCCGAGAAGCAGCCGTCCCGGGTCCGCCGGGTCGGGCGCGTAGGCCACTCCCCCGTAGGCGGGCGCGTGGCTGGCGATGGCCTCGGCCTCGACGAGTCCGGCATCGCCCTCGGGGTGGGCCGCGACCGCGCCGAGCGGGGCGCGGGACGCCAGGACGGTGGTGTGCCGCCAGGCCGCATAGGTGACGATGCCGCCGACCAGGGCCACGCCCGTGCCGAGCACGGAAGTGGTGAGCGTCGGGGTGAGGTCACGGCCGTCGAACCAGTCGGGCAGCAAGCGGTAGGTGAGCCCGCCGAGCGCGAGGGAGGGGACGGCGAGGACCCACAGCACCACGGTCATGGTCAGCGGCTGGCGGCCGTGGTCGGGGGCTTCGGCACCCCGGCCGTGGAAGGCCAGCAGCCACAGGCGCAGCGCGTACGCCGCGGTGAGCACGGCGGTGAGCAGGCCGGCGACGAGGGTGATCCAGCCTGCGGCGAGAGGGGCGTCCCCGGTGTGGCCGGTGGCCACGTGCTCGGCGGCGCCGAGGACGGACTCCTTGGAGAAGAAGCCGCTGAAGGGCGGGATCGCGGCGAGCGCGAGAAGCGCCACGGTCATCGTCCAGTAGGCGTCGGGGATGCGTTCGCGCAGGCCCTGCATGCGGGACATGGTGGCCAGCGAGTTGGTGCCGGCGGCGTGGATGATCACGCCGGCCGCGAGGAACAGCAGCGCCTTGAAGGCGCCGTGGGACAGGAGGTGGAAGACGGCCGCTCCGCGGTCGCCGACGGCGAGGGCGCCGGTCATATAGCCGAGCTGCCCGATCGTCGAGTAGGCGAGGACGCGCTTGATGTCGTCCTGGGCGAGCGCGGCGAGACCCGAGCCGACCATCGTGACAGCCGCCATGACGGCGAGGACGACCATCGCGGCCCGTGAGGCCTCGAAGACCGGGAGGAGGCGGGCGATGAAGTAGACGCCGGCGGCCACCATCGTCGCGGCGTGGATCAGCGCGGAGACGGGCGTCGGGCCCGCCATCGCGTCGGGGAGCCAGGTGTGCAGCGGGAACTGCGCCGACTTGCCCGCCACCCCCGCCAGGAGCAGCAGGGCGATCAGTGTCGGGTGGTGGAGTCCGCCGCTCGCGACGGTGCCGAGGACCTTGGTGATGCGGAAGGAGCCGGCATCGGTGGCGAGGGCGAACAGGCCGATGAGGAAGGGGACGTCACCGAGCTTGGTCACCAGGAAGGCCTTGATGGAGGCGGCGCGGGCCTCGGGGGTCTCCCAGTAGTGGCCGACCAGGAAGTACGAGCAGATACCCATGATCTCCCAGCCGACCAGCAGCACGATCAGGTCGCCGGAGTAGACGACGAGCAGCATCGCGGAGGTGAAGAGGGAGACCAGGGCGGCGTACGAGGGGTAGCGCGGGTCGTCGCGCAGGTAGCCGGTCGAGTAGATCTGCACGCAGGTGGCTACGACGCCGACCAGAACGGCGACGAGGGCGGCGAAGCCGTCGATGTGCAGGGCGAGTTCGATGGGGACCGAGCCGGTGGGCGTGAGCTCGGTGGCGGCGTCGATCGCCTGGTCGCCGCCCTGATGCATGGCGACCAGCACCGCCAGCACCAGAGAGGCAACGGTCGGCAGGACGGCGAGCGGGCGGACGAAGCCGGGTGCCGTGCGTCCCAGGAGCAGGCCGCAGGCGGCGCCCAGGAACGGCAGGAGGGGGACGAGGACGGCGAGGGTGGTCGTGGTCACGCGGTGGCCTCAGCCTTCCCGGTCTCTTCCGCCGTGAGGGCGTTGCCGTCGGGGCCGTCGCTCTCGTGGCCCTCGGCGCTGTCGCGAAGCTTGTCGATGTCCGAGGTGCCGCGGTTGCGGTAGACGGCGAGGACGATCGCCAGGCCGATGCCGATCTCGGCGGCGGCGATGGCAATGGTGAAGAGGGTCAGGGCCTGGCCGGAGTGCAGCTTTTCCTGGGCGGCCTTGCTGAGCCAGACGTCGAAGGCGACGAGGTTGAGGTTGACGGCGTTGAGCATCAGCTCGACGGACATCAGGACCAGGATCGCGTTGCGGCGGGCGAGGACGCCGTACAGGCCGGTGCAGAAGAGGAGGGCGGAGAGTACGGCGGGATAGGCGAGGTGCATCAGCGGGCGCCTTCCTGCTCGGCCGGGCTGTTTCCCTCGATCGGGTGATTACGGGAATCAGGGACGGATGGGGAACTGCCGGTGTCAGCCCGGGAGTTCACAGGGGGAGAGCTCATCTCCGCCTTCGCCTTGCGGGACAGGACGATCGCGCCGACCAGGGCGGCGAGGAGGAGGACGGAGAGGGCCTCGAAGGGGAGGACCCAGTTCTGGAAGAGGCTCGCTCCTGTGACGGCGGTGGAACCGGCCGCCGGGCCGTCCAGGTCGATCCAGGTCGTGCGGAAGGCGTCGACGACGACCCAGACCAGGGCGGTGGCCGCGGCGAGGGCCACGGTGAGCGCGGCCCACCGGTTGCCGGAGTCGGCGTCCGGGGAGCGGCCGATCGGGGCCTTGGTGAGCATCAGACCGAACAGGAGGAGGACGACGACGGAACCCACATAGATGAGGACCTGCACCCAGGCGATGAACTCGGCGGTGAGCAGGAGGTATTCGACAGCAAGGCCACCAAGGGTGGCCACCAGCCACAGGGCGGCGTGCACCAGTTGCCGGGTGGTGACGGTGACCAGGGCTGCGCCGAAGGTCGCGAGGCCCACAAGGAGGAAGGCGATCTCGACACCGGTCGGCGAGAGGAAGCCGTGGGCGCCGGCGGCGGTCGTGGCGGCGTGGGCGTGGGCTACCGACGCGTGAGCTGCCGTGGCCTGTGTCACCGTCGCGGTGGCTGCGATGAAGGTCACGACGCGCCTCCCTCGGGTTCGGTCGGCCGGGCAGGCTCGGCGGCTCCGGTGGGCTCGGCCTGCGCGGCAGCGAGCTTCTCCGCGGTCTTGCGGGCGGCGGCGATCTCCTTCGGCTCCTCCGCGCCGGGGTCGAGGGCGGGCGGGGCCGGGACCGTCCACATCCACTCACGGAGCTTGTCACGCTCGTGGGTGAGTTCGTGGATGTCGGTCTCGGCGTATTCGAACTCCGGGGACCAGAACAGGGCGTCGAAAGGACAGACCTCGATGCAGATGCCGCAGTACATGCACAGGGAGAAGTCGATGGCGAAACGATCGAGGACGTTGCGGCTGCGTTCACGGCCGCCCGGGGTGGCCGCCGGCACCGTCTCCTTGTGGGAGTCGATGTAGATGCACCAGTCCGGGCACTCCCGGGCGCAGAGCATGCAGACCGTGCAGTTCTCCTCGAACAGGCCGATGACGCCGCGGGTGCGGGGTGGCAGGTCGGGCTGGACGTCCGGGTACTGCTCGGTGACGGTCTTCCGCGTCATGGTGCGAAGGGTGACCGCCAGGCCCTTGGCCAGACCGGAGCCGGGGATACGGGAGCGGGTGGGGGGAAGCGGCTCAGCCATCAGGAGATCACCACCTTGACGATGCCGGTGAGGGCGATCTGAGCGAGGGAGAGAGGAACGAGGAGGGTCCAGGAGAGTCTCTGGAGCTGGTCCTCGCGTAGCCGGGGATAGGTGACGCGGAGCCAGATCACGAGGAAGGCGAGGACGGCCGTCTTCAGCAGGGTCCAGACCCAGCCGAGGCCGTCGGCGCCCCACGGGCCGTGCCAGCCGCCCAGGAAGAGGACGGTGGTCAGCCCGCACAGGACGATGATTCCGGCGTACTCGGCGAGGAGGAACAGGGCGAAACGCAGGCCGGTGTACTCGGTGTACGCACCGAAGATGATCTCCGAGTCGGCGACGGGCATGTCGAAGGGCGGGCGCTGGAGTTCGGCGAGACCGGCGACGAAGAAGACGACCGCGCCGACGATCTGCCAGGGCAGCCACCACCAGTGGAAGGCGTCCAGGATGCCGGGGAGGGAGACCGTGCCGGCCGCCATCGCGACGGAGGCGGCGGCGAGGAGCATCGGGAGTTCGTAGGCGAGGAGCTGCGCGGCGGTGCGGAGACCGCCGAGGAGGGAGAACTTGTTCGCGGAGGCCCAGCCGGCCATGAGGGAGCCGAGGACGCCTACGCCCATCACCGCCAGGACGAAGAAGATACCCGCGTCCAGGACCTGACCCACGGCGCCCTCGCCCGGGCCGATGGGGATGGCCAGGAGAACCAGGAGGTACGGGAGGAGAGCCACAGCGGGGGCGAGCTGGAAGATGCGGCGGTCCGCGCCCGCCGGGACGATGTCTTCCTTCTGCGCGAACTTCACGCCGTCGGCGACGAGTTGGGCCCAGCCGTGGAAGCCGCCGGCGTACATCGGGCCGAGGCGGCCCTGCATGTGGGCCATGACCTTGTGCTCGGTCTGGCCGACGATCAGAGGGAAGGTGAGGAAGACGACGAACACGATCAGGAGTCGCAGGGTGACGTCCAGAGCGTCGGTCACTGCGGGCCTCCTGCGGGGTCTTCTGGGTTCGAAGACGGATCTTCGGCGGACGGATCTTCCGGGGTGGCGTGGGGGGACTCCTCGGCGGGGGCCTCCTTGGCGGAGGTCGGCCTTGAGGGGCTGTCACCGGGGGTTGACTCGGCGGAGGGGCCTGAACCCGCGTCGGAGTCGGCGTCGGCGGACGGTTTCGGGCTGGGTTCGGCTTCGCTCGGCGGTTCGGCGACGGGCTCGCCATCCGGGCTCGGCTCAGCCGCCGAGGGCCGTTCGGGAACCGGGCTCGGCTCGCCCTCCGGGGCCGGCTTCGAGTCCGCGCCGGGCTTCGTTTCCGGGCTCGGCTTCGTCCCAGGCACCGCTTCGGTCTCGGGGGCCGCACCCTTCGGGGCCGGCCCGCTCTCCATCCTCGGCTCGCCCTCAGGCCTGGTCTCCGGCTCGTCGAAAGCCGGGCGGGCGTGGTGCCACGGGGCGTCAGAACTGCGGGGGGCGGGTGCGGGTCGGGTGCTTGGGCTCTGTGGCGACGGGGCTCGGGGGGGCTGCGAGGCCGAGCCTTCACTCGCGCTGCGTGTGCGTCGCGGCGCTGCCGCACCGGAGACACCCGGCTGCCGGTCGGCCGGGGCACCCTCAGCCGCAGCCGGCTCCGCCTGGCTCACCGACCCTTCCGCCGCCGACCGCGCACGACGTGGTGCAGCCGGGGCATCGGCACGCCCTGCGTCCGCCGCACGCCCGCTTGTACCCTCCGCCTGGCTTGCCGAGCCCTCCCCCGCCGACCGCGCACGCCGCGGAGCGGCCGGTGCATCGGCAGAAGGCGATGTGGCCGCCTGGCTTGCCGAGCCCTCCGCTGCCGAGCGGGCGCGGCGTACCGGGCGGTCGCCGGCGGGGCGGGCAGGGCGGTCGGCGGAGGCGCGGCCTGCGGCTCGGGTGGGGCGGGCCGGGGCAGGGGGGAGTTGACCCTTCAGGGGGCCCCACTCGTTCGGGTCGGGGACGCCCGGCGGGAGCATCTGGCGGCGCTTGGGGCCGCCGTGGTCGGACTCGCCGGGTTCCTTGGCGCCCGGCCAGGCCTTGGCCACACGGGCGGCCAGGACGAAGTCCTTGCGCAGGGGGTGGCCCTCGAAGGTTTCCGGGAGGAGGAGGTGGTCCAGGGCGGGGTGGCCCTCGAAGACGACGCCGAACATTTCGTGGGTCTCGCGTTCGTGCCAGGCCGCGCCCGCGTAGACGCCGACGGCGGAGGCCAGCGTCGGCGCGTCGTGCGGGACCGTGGTGCGCAGCAGCAGACGGCGCACGGGAGACAGGGAGACGACGTGTGCCGAGACGCGGAAGCCCGTGCCCGGTTCGTCGACCGCGCTCAGCCAGTCGAAGTAGGTGCACGACAGCTGGTCGCGGGCCACCTGCAGCGCTGCCGGCCAGCTCGCCGGCGGGACGTCGACCGTCAGGAGCTCGTACGACTCCTCGGCGGTGGCCTCCGTACCGAACAGCTCGTCGGCGGGGGCGGGGAGCCAGCCGACCGTGCTCATCGGTCCTCCTCCGAGGGAGCGTCGGGAGACGGGGGCTTCACCAGGCCGCTTTGCAGGGCCGCCGCCGACGGGCGTGCCGGTGCGGTTCCGTACCGCTCCCCCAGCGACTCGCGGGCGATCTTCTCCTGGAGCTTCAGGATCCCCTGGAGGAGGGCCTCGGGGCGGGGCGGGCAGCCGGGGACGTAGACGTCGACCGGGATGATCTGGTCGACGCCCTTGGTGACGGAATAGGAGTCCCAGTAGGGGCCGCCGCAGTTGCTGCAGGCGCCGAAGGAGATGACGTACTTGGGCTCCGGCATCTGTTCGTACAGGCGCTTCACGGCCGGGGCCATCTTGTCCGTGACCGTGCCGGAGACGACCATCAGGTCGGCCTGGCGGGGGCCCGGTGCGAAGGGGATGACGCCGAGGCGGATGAAGTCGTGGCGGGCCATCGACGCGGCGATGAACTCGATCGCGCAGCAGGCGAGGCCGAAGTTGAAGACCCAGAGGGAGTAGCGGCGGCCCCAGTTCAGGACCACCTTCATCGGCTCGGGGGCCAGGCGGGCGAGGGCGCCCAGCCGTTTCGGCTCCGGGAGGAGTACGGGCTGACCGTTGGTGTCCGGCGTCGTCACGTCCATGCCAGGACGCCCTTCTTGTATGCGTACAGCAGGCCCACGGCCAGGAAGCCGAGGAAGATGAACATCTCCACCAGTGTGGTCACGCCGTACCCGTGCGCGGCAAACACCGTCGCCCAGGGGAACAGGAAGATCGAGTCGACGGCGAAGATGACGTACAGGAAGGCGTAGACGTAGTAGCGGACCTGGGTGTGGGCCCAGCCCTCGCCGACGGGGTCGACTCCGCACTCGTACGTGAGGAGTTTCTCGGGGGTGGGGACCATGGGCCGCAGCAGTCGGCCGGCGCCGAAGGCGACCGCGACGAAGAGCACGCCGACGACGGCGAGCAGTCCGACGACCGAGTACGACTGGAAGTAGTCCGCCGCGACGACGGTCGGACCGGCGACGGTCGATTCCCGCACGTCCGTACCCCTCGCTCCCTGCGACCTTGATGAACGCTGCTGTTCGACGATCTGTACGCACGGGAGTCTAGGCCCTGATAAAGAGACGGTAAGCAGCCCGTCACCGCTTGAGACGACCTTGAGATGCCAGGAAGCGCCGAGGAGCTGTCGGGGTGGGGTTTTCCCCAGGGGACGGGGGCGGCCGACCTCATGGCGCGGGGGCGCGGCGCGCGGCACGCTAGCCCATATGACCGAACGACACACGCGCCCGATGGGGGCCCCGGAAGGTGACGGCGACCGTCTGCCGCCTGCCCGTTTCGCCTACGACCGGCACACCTGGAAGGAGATCGCGCATCTGCTGGCGAACCTTCCGGTGTCGCTGATCGGGTTCGTCTACGTCGTGACGGTGCTGTTCACCGGCTTCTGGCTGACCGTGACGGTGATCGGGTTCCCGCTGCTGGCGGCCGGTCTGACCGGTGCGCGGCTGCTGGGCAGGATGGAGCGGGCGCGGGCCAGGAAGCTGCTCGGGGTGCGGGTGGACGAGCCGAGCCGGCTGCCCGGACGCGGCACCGGCTTCCTGCCGTGGCTGTGGATGCGGGTGAAGGACCCGGTGGGCTGGCGCACGGTGCTGTACGACTTCATCCGGCTGCCCTGGGGGATCCTGACCTTTGTCATCACGCTGACCTCGCTGTTCGTGCTGTGGCCGGTGCTGCCGTTCATCGCGCGGGGTCTGGCCAACGCCGACCGGGCGATGGTGCGCGGGCTGCTGTCGCCCTCCGACGAGCTGGAGCGGCGTATCGCGGAGCTGGAGTCGGACCGGGGCGTCGTGGTCGACACCGCCAACGCCGATCTGCGGCGCATCGAGCGCGATCTGCACGACGGCGCGCAGGCCCGCCTGGTCAATCTGGCGATGGGTCTTGGCCTGGCCAAGGAGAAGCTCCTGGAGGACCCCGACGCGGCGGCGGAGATGGTCGCGGAGGCGCACGGCGAGGTGAAGCTCGCGCTGCAGGAGCTGCGGGATCTGGCCAGGGGGATCCATCCCGCCGTACTGACGGACCGGGGGCTCGACGCCGCGCTGTCCGCGGTCGCCTCACGCTGCACCGTCCCCGTGAAGGTGACGGTCGACCTCGGCTCACGGCCCGCCGCGGCCATCGAGGGCATCGCCTATTTCACCGTCTCCGAGCTGCTGCAGAACATCAGCAAGCACAGTGCGGCGAGGACCGCGTCCGTGGAGGTGTGGCGGGCGACGGACCGGTTGCTCATCCAGGTCGAGGACGACGGCCGCGGGGGTGCGCGCCTGGACGGCGGCTCGGGGATGCAGGGGCTCGCCGACCGGCTGGGCGCCGTCGACGGACTGTTCGTCATCGACTCACCGCAGGGCGGGCCGACCGTGGTCACCGCGGAGCTGCCGTGGCGCGACCGCGCTCCCGGTGAGAGGTAGGGAAAACCCCACTCCCAAGAGGCCGACGGCCTCCATGGTCCGCGGACCTGCGGCGCAGCAGTGTGGGGGTACGGCAGGACAGTCACAGCCGGACAGGGCGAACGGGACGAGTAGAACGGACGACGCCGATGGCCACGGAGTACGGACAGGGCTACGGGCACGACAGCGGGCTCGGGTTCACCGAGGGGGCGCGGCGCCGGCTGCCGGCCGGGCTGCGGGCGCCGTTCGAGGGGCGCAGCTGGCGCGAGTTCGGGTATGTGCTGCTGAGCCTGCCGATCGGCATCATGCTCTTCGTCTACGCCGTCACGATGGTGTCGCTCGGGGCGGGTCTGCTGGTGACGTTCCTGGGGATTCCGGTGCTGGCGGCGGGGCTGGCCGGCTGCCGGGGCTTCGGCGCGCTGGAGCGGGCGCGGGCGCGGGGGCTGCTGGGGCTCGAGGTGGGCGACCCGGAGCCGCTGCGGATGAAGAATTCCGGTGTGCTGGCCTGGATGGGGGCCGTGCTGAAGAGCGGCACGTCGTGGCGGGCGCTGCTGTATGCGGTGGTGCAGTTCCCGTGGTCGGTGTTCTCGTTCGTGGTCGCCGTCAACTTCTGGGCGTACGGCTGGGGGCTGCTGACGTATCCGCTGTGGTTCTGGCTCTTTCCGATGTACGGCGGTCAGGGCGGGCTTCAGCTGTACGGCGACGGCAGCCACAGCATCTACCTCGACAACCCCTTCGAGATCACCGTCACCGCGCTGGTGGGGCTGTTGTTCACGCTGGCCACGCCGTGGATCGTGCGGGCGCTGACGATGGTGGACCGGGTGCTGGTGCATGGGCTGCTCGGGCCGTCGCGGCTGGCGACGCGGGTGGTGGAGCTGGAGTCGGACCGGGGCGTCGTGGTGGACACCGCGGCTGCGGATCTGCGGCGCATCGAGCGGGATCTGCATGACGGGGCGCAGGCCCGGCTGGTGGCGTTGGCCATGGATCTGGGGCTGGCGAAGGAGAAGCTGGCGGAGGATCCGCGGGCGGCGGCGCGGATGGTGGACGAGGCGCACGGTGAGGTGAAGACGGCGTTGCAGGAGCTGCGGGATCTGGCGCGTGGGATTCATCCGGCGGTGCTGACGGACCGGGGGCTGGATGCGGCGCTGTCCGCTGTGGCCTCGCGGTGCACCGTGCCGGTGCAGGTGGAGGTGGATCTGGTGGAGCGGCCGGCGCCGGCGATCGAGGGGATCGCGTACTTCACGGTGTCGGAGCTGCTGCAGAACATCAGCAAGCATGCGCGGGCCACGTGGGCCGCGGTGGATGTGTGGCGGGTGGAGAGCCGGCTGATGGTGCAGGTTGTGGACAACGGGGTGGGTGGGGCGGATGCCTCTGGGGGGTCCGGGCTGGGAGGGCTTGCTGAGCGGTTGGATGCGGTGGACGGGATTCTGGTGGTGGATTCGCCTGTCGGCGGGCCTACTCGGGTGACTGCGGAGTTGCCGTGGCGGGGGGAGCGGGCGGTGGGGTGAGCGCAGGGGCCCGCGGCGGCCGCTGACGGATGCAGCTCGCCCCCGCCGCCCCTACCCGTCCCGTCCCCAGGGACGCTGCCCCTTCGCCCCCGCCAGGGGGCTCCGCCCCCTGGACCCCCGATCGGCCTGAACGGCCTCGTCCTCAAACGCCGGACGGGCTGAAAGTGCCTGACCGGCGGCACAACGGCTGAAAAGTGTCATTGAGCCGGTTTCCCGCTGATTCCCGTTGGTCAGAGGCGGTCGGGTCCGAATGCTGGAATGCTGGACCACTGGCAGACGGAGTCGGGCACGGGGGGCCGGGGAATCGTGGAGGACAGGGTGCGGGTGGTCATCGCCGAGGATTCAGTGCTGCTCAGGGAGGGGCTGACCCGGCTGTTGACCGACCGTGGGCATGACGTGGTCGCCGGGGTGGGTGACGGAGACGCGCTGATCAAGACCATCACCGAGCTGGACGCGCAGGGTGAGCTGCCCGATGTCGTGGTCGCGGACGTGCGGATGCCGCCGACGCACACCGACGAAGGGGTGCGGGCCGCGGTGCAGCTGCGCAAGGCCCATCCGGGGCTCGGGGTGCTGGTGCTGTCGCAGTACGTGGAGGAGCGGTACGCCACCGAACTGCTGGCCGGTTCCAGTCATGGCGTCGGATATCTGCTCAAGGACCGGGTGGCCGAGGTCCGGGAGTTCGTGGATGCCGTGGTGCGGGTGGCCCAGGGGGGTACCGCGCTCGACCCGGAAGTGGTCGCGCAGCTGCTGGGGCGCAGCCGTAAGCAGGACGTGCTGGCCGGGCTCACCCCGCGGGAGCGGGAGGTGCTGGGGCTGATGGCCGAGGGGCGGACCAACTCGGCCATCGCGCGGCAGCTGGTGGTGAGCGACGGCGCCGTGGAGAAGCACGTCAGCAACATCTTCCTGAAGCTCGGGCTGTCCCAGAGTGACGGGGATCACCGGCGCGTTCTCGCGGTCCTCACCTATCTGAACTCCTGACGGGCTGACACTGAGTCAGTAAGCGCGCGTTCAGTCATCGATCCGGCATCCGTCCGGCCTCGGTCCACGTATAGAACCCAATAGAACCGAACGAATCGCACGAAGCGTCTTCAAAGGGAGCGCCGGGGGGCGAGAAATCATGACAAGTCAGGGCGTCGCACCGTCTCAAAACCGTGTCCATGATGCGAATGGCCACGGGAAGGCGACCCTGCCGGACGTAGGGTTGATTTTGGGAAGGCCTACGGGAAGGCCGGTCCCAGACAGCCGCCTCGAGGGAGGTCCAGTTCAGTGACCAGCCAGGTCAGCAGGACAGCGGAGCAGGCAGACGGAGCCGTCGTCGGAGAGCAGCGGGGGCCGGGCGGGACGAAGGACGTACGCAAGCTGGACCGGGTGATCATCCGGTTCGCGGGGGACTCGGGTGACGGTATGCAGCTCACCGGTGACCGTTTCACCTCCGAAACCGCGTCCTTCGGGAACGATCTGTCCACTCTTCCGAACTTCCCGGCCGAGATCCGCGCGCCTGCCGGGACCCTGCCGGGTGTGTCGTCCTTCCAGCTGCACTTTGCCGACCACGACATCCTCACGCCGGGCGACGCGCCCAATGTGCTGGTCGCGATGAACCCGGCCGCGCTCAAGGCCAACATCGCCGATCTGCCGCGCGGCGCGGAGATCATCGTCAACACGGACGAGTTCACCAAACGGGCGATGCAGAAGGTCGGGTACGCCGCCTCCCCGCTGGAGGACGGCTCGCTCGACGGGTACAGCCTGCACCCGGTGCCGCTGACCACCCTCACGGTGGAGGCGCTCAAGGAGTTCGATCTCTCCCGCAAGGAGGCCGAGCGCAGCAAGAACATGTTCGCGCTGGGCCTGCTGTCCTGGATGTACCACCGGCCCACCGAGGGCACCGAGAAGTTCCTGCGGACCAAGTTCGCGAAGAA
>NZ_JBSFDG010000003.1:148774-553780 GCF_053593775.1 Streptomyces sp. NPDC002092 | reverse complement strand
CGAGCACGAACCACGAGCACGAACAAGGGAGACCCCTGTGACCCCCGTGGCTGACGCGCCACTCTTCCGCGACCCGATATACGACGGCGCCCCCTGCACCGCCGCACCCTGCGGATACCCGTACCCCGGCGCCGCCGCAGGCGGGCCACCCGGAGCCCCCGGCTCAGCCGGCGCCCGCTCCTGCGTCGTCCGCGGAAGCCCGCTGCCGCCCGCCATCAGCGCCGTCTCGGCGTCCGACGGTGTCTCCTCGCCCCCATCGTTCAGCGGCGGCGCGAACACGGTCGCCGGCAGCGGAACGGAAAGGTCCTCGCCACCACCGTTGGTGTCCGTCCCGGCCCAGGGAGTCGGCCCCGCGGCCGCACTCGGCGCTTCACCCCCCGCCCCGGCCTCCGGCCACCCCGCACCGCCACCCGACGAAGCAGCCGCACCGCCTGGCCGATCCGCCATCCCCAGCTTGTCCGCCGCCTCCTGCAACCACTCCGGCGGACTCAGCAGGAACGACGTCTGATTCAGATCCACCCGCGCCGAAGCCGTCGGCACCGGCTCCGCGGCCTCGTCCCGCCGGCCGTACTCCTCCTCGTACCGGCGAATCACCTCACCCACCGGCAGCGACGGCCACAGCGTCGCCTCACCGCTGTCCCGGGCGATCACCAGCCGCTGCAGACCCCCGTCCGAACGCGGCCCCTCCGCCCGGTCCTCGGCCCACACCACGAACCCGAGCCCGAACTCCCGCACCCGCACCTCACGATGCTGATACGCCGGCACATCCCCGTTGATCCACTCCTCGGCGCGCTCCTGCGCCTGCGCGAAGGTCACCATCGCAACGCTCACTCCCCCGCCGAAGAGACGGAAGCAACCGGAACGGAATGCGCGAACCCGCCGTCCACCATCAGATTCGCCACCGTCTCCAACTCCGGCGGATTGCCCGCAAGCCGCGACAAGAACGCGTCGAAGTCCTCACCGCACGGCAGCAACAACCGCTCCACCCGATCCGCCGGCGCCCACGAAGGATCCACATCCCGCGCGTCGTCATACGCACAGAACCACACCGAACCGGGCCGCTCGCCCTTCACCTTCAACGCCAGCAACCCGCCCTGCACAAACCCAACACCCAAGTAATCCTTGGTCAGATGGTCACGCAGACACTTGTTGACGTAGACCAGATCATTGACCGCCGCCTCGTCCCGCACCGTGAAGAACGGCTGGTCGACCAACAGCCCCAACTCGGCATCCAGCGCCGCACCCACCGGCGCACACCCACCCGCAGCCTTCAGAAACGAACGGTACGCACCCGGCAGCCGATACCCGAGGTCCTCCTCGACCCCCTGCACCTGCGACTCCGTCACCGCCACACCCGACTTCGGCAACCCGAAATGCGCCGGCCGCGTCTCCTGCAACGGCCGCGTCCCCCGCTTGCCATGATCCACCGCCGCCGTCGCGATCCCACCGTGATGCCGCAGCAACGCCTTCACCTCGACCGGCACCAACTCCAGCCGCCGCGACCCCACCACGTGATGCCACGTCCAGCCATGCGGCGTCGCAACCGAAGGCACCGTGTCCCACAGTTCATGACCGGAGGCCGCAAGCGCCGCATTCGCCGAGACATAGTCCGTCAGCCGCAACTCGTCGACACCGAAACCCTCCGGCGGCTCCGCGATCTCCGCAGCAGCACGCGCATAAGGCGAGAAGTCGGGGTAACCGCGCTCATCCACACGTACCCCTCTCGGGTGACGTGCCGCCCGGACCGGATCCGGGAAATGCACGACCTGACCGGCGTAAGCCGCGTTCGGCGGCGCGGCTTGCTGCCCGAGCCGACCTGTCGTCATGGCGCTTGCCCCCTGCGGCGTTCGTGACGGACCGCGATGACCGCCACCGGCCAACCCGCCCCGTATCTCCTGTACAACCCTCTCCACACGTCCGCCGCGTGGATCGCGGTGCCGACAGCCTATGCGGTACGACCGCACCGGTCACCGGGCACCGGGCAGCCACCCTCCGCTTCCGTGACCAGCCGTCACCCCGCCGTGACAGCCCGCCCAAACCCGGGCGTGTCGCACCGCCCCAGCTTCCGCACCAGCCACGGCATTTGGCACTCTGTGACCTCCGGGGGAGGCTCGGGAGGGGAAGACGATCATGAACACGACGCAGACGGGACCACACACGGCACCGCACACCGGGCCGTCCGGCGACCCCCGCATCGGCTGGAGCGCCACCGAAACCCCCCACGCACCCACCCTCCTCCACCGCCGCGACGGCATACTCCCCACCATCGCCGCCGCCCTCTCCGTCCGCGGCGCCACCCTCACCGGCACCGCCGCCCGCGGCGACCAACCCCCACCCCTGCACCCACTCGTCCAGGACTTCCTCGACACCCTCCCCAGCGCCCAACGCGACCGCTTCACCGGCCGCTGCGCCGAAACCATCCTCATCTCCCGCCACATAGCCGCCGCCGACGCCGCCCGCAGCAAACGCGCCACCCGCAAACCCATGACCCACGGCGAAGCCCGCAAAGCCCTCAAACAGGCCAAACTCACCGCCCGCCGCATCCGCGAGGACGGCGACCCCCTCCACGGCAGCTTCGCCACCCCCTGCCGCGCCTGCACCGCCCTCAGCGCCCACTACGGCGTCCGCATCGTCGACCCCGCCGCAACAGACGGCTGAACCCCCCACCCCCACCAGCAGGACAGCGGCCCCGCGCCGAACCGTGACCTCAGCGAACTCGACGATCGAAGGGCAGATGCACCCCGACCGCACCTCGACCACGCGCTTCCCCGTACCCGTCGACGCCGCCCTCCGCGCCGCCGGCTGGCAACCCGGACGCTGGGACATAAAACAGGCCGAGATCTGGGCCGACGCCCTCCGCGAGCACACCTCACCCGCAGGCCACCGCCACGCCGTCTTCCCCGCCGCCGTAGAAGCCTGGGCCGAATTCGGCGGCCTCCACATCACACCCACCGGACCCGGCCGCCAGATCGCGCCCGCAGCCCTCCACCTCGACCCCCTGCACGGCCTCCACATGGCCCGCACCCTCAACGACCTCGGCCGCGCCCTCGACACCGAAGTCAGCCCCCTCGGCACCGAGACACAGACCCACTCCCTGCTCGCCGTCGACACCGAAGGCCGCATCTACGCCCTCGATCACACAGGCGACTGGTACCTCGGCCCCGACATCGACCAAGCCCTCGGCGCCCTCATCTCAGGCATCGAACCCGTACGACTGACAGCCGGCTGACCCCCGGACACGGGAAGGCCGCTACGCCGCCGGAATCACCGCCGACACCCGGAAACCCCCCGCATCCGTCGGCCCCGACACAAACACCCCACCCAGCGCGGTCACCCGCTCCTTCATCCCCACCAGACCGTTCCCCCCGGACGGCAACCGCGCCGACGACGCCGAAGCCACCTCCGGCGGCGGCTCGTTCTCCACCTGCATCGCAATCTCAGACACCCGATGCGCAAGCCGCACATACGTCTTCGCACCCGCCGCATGCTTGTGGACGTTCGTCAACGCCTCCTGCACCACGCGATACGCCGTCTGCTCCACCTCAGCGGCATACGACCGCACATCCCCCTCCACGGACAGAGCCACCACCATCCCCGCAGCCGCCGACTGCCCGACAAGCTCCTCCAACTCCTCCAGGCACGGCCCCTCCCCCTCATCCACCGCCTTCGAAGCCGCCGCCGCAGCGGCCACCCCCACCGCCGCCAAGGGAACGGACCGCTCGGTCCCCCGCCCCCCGTCCCCACTCCGCAGCACCCCGAGCATCTCCCGCAACTCGGTCAACGCCTGCCGCCCCATGTCCCCCACCAGCGCCGCGTTCCTGACGGCCTTCTCGGGATCCTTACGGGCAACGGCCTGCAACGCAGCCGCATGCACAACCATCAGGCTCACCCGATGCGCGACAACGTCATGCATCTCCCGCGCAATCCGAGTCCGCTCCTCGTTCCGCGCCCACTCGGCCCGCTCCTCGGCCCGCTCGGCCAGCAACTGCAACTCACGCTCAAGACTGTCCGCCCGCTCCCGCAAGCTCTCCATCAGCCGACGCCGAGCCCCGACGTAAAGCCCGAGAAGCAGAGGCGGCGCAGTCATCCCGATCGCAGTGGTGATCGCAGCGAACGGAACGAACCAGTCCCCCAGATCCCAGGACCCCTTGTCCATGTCCTGCCGCACCCGCACGAACATCACGATCAACATGCCGACCAGCGACATTCCCGCCAGCGACCCGATGATCCGCCGCGGCAACTCGGAAGCGGCGAGCGTGTACAGCCCGACGATCCCCATCAGATAGCCCATCTGAGCCGGCGTAATGGCGATCGACACCAGCACAACGGCAATCGGCCACTGCCGCCTCACCAGCAGCGCCGAACCCGCCAACACCCCGAACACAACCCCCGCGACGAGGGGAATCCCCGCATCCCGCGCGAACCGAACCCCCTCGAACGCACACTCCACCGCGGACGCCATTGCAAGGCCGGCATCCAACGCCGCACTGCGCCACCTGGCCCACCACCACGGCCCTCCCCGGGCCGCCGCGCGCTCTTCCCCCGTCGTGGTCATGCCTCCAGCCTAAGGGCGCCCGCGCCCCGTTTTCCGGCGAGTTTCCGCGATGGGTCTACACCACAGTCCGTAACCGAACGTAAGCGAAACCGACCGATATCCCTCGAACTGCTGAACCGCGCACTGTTCGACCCCGGAAGCCCGGATTCCGCCCCGACGGTATGCCCATGGCACATTCACACGGCAAATACGCCGACTTCGAGGGACTACGGGAGCGGGCGGTCGCGCTGCGGCGCGAGGGCTACAGCCTTCGGCAGATCCGCGACGAGCTGAAGATCTTCAACAACGACATCCTCAACCAGTTGGTGAAGGGGGAGCCGCCCCAGAGTGGACCAAGCGCCCGAACGCCAAGGACGATCTGCGCGAGAAGGCACGGGAGCTGCGACTGCAAGGCTGGACGTACGACCAGATCGAAGCGGAGCTGGGGTGCTCCAGGAGCTCGGTCTCGCTCTGGGTTCGAGATCTGCCAAGGCCCAAGCCTCGATACACACCGGAGGAACAGCGGGCCCTCATGCAGGAAGGGCTGGCGAGGCGACGCGCAGCGGACAACGAAGAACGCAAGAAGACCAAGCTCGGCGCCCGCAGGGAAATCGGCGAGCTGACGGACCGCGAACTCTTCATGGCGGGAGTCGCGCTGTACTGGGCCGAAGGATCGAAGAGCAAGCCCTACGACCGCCGAGAGCGCGCCATCTTCGTGAACAGCGACCCGGGCGTGATCCAGACCTACCTCGCCTGGCTGGACCTACTCGACGTGAACCGGGAACGCCTGGGCTTCCGCGTGCTCATCCACGAGTCCGCCGACATCGACGCTGCGCACCGCTTCTGGGCGGAGATCGCCGAGGTCGACGCTTCGGTCTTCGCCAAGCCGACGCTCAAGAAGCACAACCCGAAGACCCTCCGGAAGAACACCGGCGACGACTACCACGGTTGCCTGGTCATCGGGGTAGCAAGAAGCGCTGACCTGTACAACCGCATTGAGGGCTGGTGGAACGGAATCGTGGCTCAGGCGCAGGCACGTCTCCGGTAAGGTCTGAAGCGCTGTCCCCCGTGGTGTAACTGGCAGCACACTGGTTTTTGGTACCAGCAGGACAAGGTTCGAATCCTTGCGGGGGAGCTCACAGCTCACAAGACCTGAGTTCGGGCCCTGACAGCACTGTCAGGGCCCGCTCCCATGTCCCCCAAGAAACGCCCCGGTATCCTGCGGATGTCCCCACTCACTCCACAGCCGAAGGGCAACCCCGTGAGCGCCATTCGCCCGGCAGCCGTCGTCGTTCTCGCAGCGGGTGAGGGCACCCGTATGAAGTCGGCCACACCCAAGGTCCTGCACGAGATCTGTGGCCGCAGCCTCGTGGGGCATGTGCTCGCCGCCGCCCGTGAGTTGGACCCCGAGAACCTCGTCGTCGTGGTCGGGCACGCCCGCGAGAAGGTCACCGCGCACCTCGCGGAGACCGACCCCGCCGTACGCACCACGGTGCAGGCGGAGCAGAACGGCACGGGGCACGCCGTACGTATCGCCCTTGACGAGCTCGGCGGCAGTGTCGACGGCACGGTCGTCGTCGTGTGCGGCGACACCCCGCTGCTCACCGGTGAAACGCTCCGGCAGCTCGCCGCGACGCACTCCGCCGACTCGAACGCCGTGACCGTGCTGACCGCCGAGGTCCCGGACGCCACCGGCTACGGCCGGATCATCCGCGACGAGGCGACCGGTGCCGTCACCGAGATCGTGGAGCACAAGGACGCCACGGAGACGCAGCGCAGGATCCGTGAGATCAACTCCGGGGTCTTCGCGTTCGACGGTCTGCTGCTGGCGGACGCGCTCAAGAAGGTCCGTACGGACAACAGCCAGGGCGAGGAGTACCTGACGGACGTCCTCGGGATCCTCCGGGAGGCCGGTCACCGTGTGGGGGCCTCGGTCGCGGGTGATCACCGTGAGATCGCCGGGATCAACAACCGTGTGCAGCTGAGCGAGGCCCGTCGCATCCTGAACGACCGGTTGCTGACCAGCGCCATGCTCGCCGGCGTCACCGTGATCGATCCGGCGACAACCTGGGTCGATGTGACCGTGACGTTCGAGCAGGACGCCGTCGTCCACCCTGGCACGCAGCTGCACGGCTCCACCCACCTCGGTGAGGGTGCGGAGGTCGGGCCCAACACCCGTCTCACCGACACCCGTGTGGACGCCGGGGCTCGTGTCGACAACACGGTGGCGGACAGCGCTCACATCGGGCCGCAGGCGAAGGTGGGCCCGTTCGCCTATCTCCGTCCGGGGACGCGGCTGGGTGCGAAGGGCAAGATCGGTACGTACGTCGAGACGAAGAACGCCTCGATCGGCGAGGGGACCAAGATCCCGCATCTCTCGTACGTCGGTGACGCGACGATCGGCGACTACACGAACATCGGTGCCGCCAGCGTGTTCGTGAACTACGACGGTCAGGAGAAGCACCACTCGACAGTCGGGTCGCATTGCCGGACGGGTGCGGACAATATGTTTGTGGCTCCTGTCACTGTCGGGGACGGCTCGTACACCGCTGCGGGGTCCGTGATCACGAAGGATGTGCCGCCCGGTTCGTTGGCTGTGGCCCGTGGTCAGCAGCGGAATATCGAGGGTTGGGTGGTTCGTAAGCGTCCGGGGAGCGCGGCGGCGCAGGCGGCCGAGGCGGTGTCTCGGCAGGTCGAGAGCGAGGACTGACCGGAAACGGGTGCGCCGGACACGGCGTACCGTGATAAGTGCACACCCAGTTGAGACACCTCTGAGGAGACAGCTGTGACCGGGATCAAGACGACCGGCGAGAAGAAGATGATGTTCTTCTCCGGCCGCGCCCACCCCGAGCTTGCCGAGGAGGTCGCCCTGCAGCTGGGGGTCGGCGTCGTCCCGACGAAGGCTTTCGACTTCGCGAACGGTGAGATCTACGTCCGTTATCAGGAGTCGGCGCGTGGCGCGGACTGCTTTGTGATCCAGAGCCATACTGCTCCGATCAACCAGTGGATCATGGAGCAGTTGATCATGATCGATGCGTTGAAGCGGGCTTCGGCGCGGTCGATCACCGTCATCGTGCCGTTCTACGGTTACGCGCGGCAGGACAAGAAGCACCGTGGTCGTGAGCCGATCTCGGCGCGGCTGGTGGCTGATCTGATGAAGACGGCGGGTGCGGACCGCCTTCTGACCGTGGATCTGCACACGGACCAGATTCAGGGCTTCTTCGACGGGCCGGTGGATCACCTGTTTGCTCTTCCGCTGCTTGCGGACTATGTGGGCCAGAAGGTCGACCGGGCCAAGCTGACGGTGGTTTCCCCCGACGCCGGCCGGGTGCGGGTGGCGGACCGCTGGTGTGACCGTCTGGGTGCTCCGCTGGCGATCGTGCACAAGCGTCGTGACAAGGACGTGGCGAACCAGGTCACCGTCCATGAGGTCGTGGGTGAGGTCAAGGGCCGGGTCTGCGTCCTGGTCGACGACATGATCGACACCGGTGGCACGATCTGTGCCGCGGCCGATGCGCTGTTTGCGCACGGCGCCGAGGATGTCATCGTGACGGCGACGCATGGTGTGCTTTCGGGGCCCGCGGCGGACCGGCTGAAGAACTCGCGGGTGAGTGAGTTCGTGTTCACGAATACGCTGCCGACGCCGGCTGAGCTGGGCCGGGATCTGGACAAGATCACGGTGTTGTCGATCGCGCCGACGATTGCGAGTGCGGTGCGTGAGGTGTTCGAAGATGGTTCGGTGACGAGCCTGTTCGACGAGCAGTAAGGGTTCTGCGCCGGGGGGCGTTGGCTCTGGTGTAGATCGTTTTGGGTGTGGCCTCCTTGGCCGAGTAGACTGTTGCAGTTGCTCGGCGAGGGAGGCCGTACCCGTTTTTGGCGGGGTATGGCGGTCCGTTATCGACGCGCTCTTCGTAGCAGGCCGTTCGTGGCCGGGTGACCACGTCCGTTCCTGTTTTCCACGAGGAGTGATCATGTCCGAGGTCAAGATCTCCGCTGAGTCCCGTACCGAGTTCGGTAAGGGTGCGGCCCGTCGTATCCGTCGTGACAGCAAGGTTCCCGGTGTCCTGTACGGCCACGGTTCGGACCCGCTGCACCTGACCCTTCCGGGTCACGACCTGCTGCTTGCGCTGCGTACGCCGAACGTCCTGATCGCTCTGGACATCGACGGCAAGACGAAGGAGCTGGCGATCCCGAAGTCGGTTCAGCGTGACCCGATCAAGGGCTTCCTGGAGCACGTCGACCTGCAGCTGGTCAAGCGCGGCGAGACGGTCACGGTCGAGATCCCGGTGCACACCGAGGGTGAGCTGGCTGCGGGTGGCAACCTGCTGGAGCACGTGCTGAACGCGCTGCCGGTCGAGGCCGAGGCCACGCACATCCCGGAGTCCGTCACGGTGTCCGTCGAGGGCCTGGCGGCCGGTGACTCCGTCCTGGCGAAGGACATCACGCTGCCGAAGGGCACGAAGCTGGCGGTCGAGGATGACGCCGTCGTGCTGCAGGTTCTGGCCGCGCAGGCCGAGGAGGCCGCCGAGGGCGAGGGTGCCGAGGGCGAAGAGACCGCCGAGGCCTGATCCTCACCGTCGTCGTTTCGTTCAGCCGCTGTTCCCTCAGGGGGCAGCGGCTGGCGCGTACAAGGAGACATGGACGTGACCACCCCTGCCAACGCCCCCTGGCTGATCGTCGGCCTAGGAAATCCGGGGCCCGAGTACGCGATGAACCGGCACAACGTCGGGTTCATGGTGGCGGATCTGCTGGCCGAGCGGATCGGGGGGAGGTTCAAGCGGGCGGGGAAGGCTCAGGCGCAGGTCGTGGAGGGGCGGATCGGGCCTGTGGGTCCGGCGAATCGGCGGGTGATTCTGGCGAAGCCGATGTCGTACATGAATCTCTCCGGTGGTCCGGTGAACGCGCTGCGGGATTTCTACAAGGTGCCGGTGGCGAATGTCGTGGCCGTGCATGACGAGTTGGACATCGATTACGGCACTCTTCGTCTGAAGCTCGGTGGTGGGGACAACGGGCACAACGGGTTGAAGTCGATGACGAAGGCGTTCGGGGCGGAGTATCACCGGGTGCGGTTCGGGATCGGGCGGCCTCCTGGTCGTATGCAGGTCGCCGATTTTGTGCTGAAGGACTTCTCGTCCGCCGAGCGCAAGGAGCTGGACTATTTCGTGGACCGGGCGGCGGATGCGGTGGAGTGTCTGGTGATCGAGGGGTTGGAGCGGGCGCAAAGCACGTACAACTCCTGACTTGTCCCCCACCGGAGTTGACCTGGTGTGGGGGCATGGCCAATGATCCCGGCCATGCCTGCCATTGCCGCCTCGTCCCGTCGGGTTTCGCGCCGGGCTTCGGTTGCCGCTTTGCGGTTCGGGCGGTTTGCGGCGATGGGTGCGGTTGCGGTGGTGATTCTGATCGCCGGGGTGTGGGCGTCGTGGCGGACGGCTCCGTATGTGATGCTCACGAAGGGGCGGGAGCGCGGCACGATCGAGGTGGCGCGGTGCGGGGACGATTCGTGTTCGGGTCGCTATACGCCGATTTCGCAGGGGTCTTCGGGTCGTGACCGGGTGGTCATCGAGAAGACGGTTGCGGTGCGTAAGGGGCGGACGTACACAGTGGTGGTGAAGCCGGGCAGCGATGAGGTCGTGAGGTCGGGGCCGGCGGGGGTTCTGTATGCGTGGGTTCCGTTCGGCGGGGCGTTGCTGCTGGCTTCGGTGGTGGTGGCCGGGGGGCTGGGGCGGACGCGGGCCGGGTGGGTCATGGCGGGGTCGGGGGTCGTGTTGCTGACGGCAGCTTTCGTGACTATCTGACGGGTTTTCCCGTTCTCCGTCTTGTGGAGAGCGTGAGTGTTGTCTGTTCGTGATTGACCTTGGGTCAGTCGTGGCTGGATGCTGAGCCGCCCCCTCCACATCTTCCCGTCCGTAACTCGAAGATGGACTTGCCTCATGCCTACCCTCATCCGCGCCGGCGCGCTGTCCGCCGTCGCCGCGGCGGCGCTGTTCTCGGCGCCTGTTGCCGCTCACGCCACTGTTCCCGGTGACAACGGGACTGTGAAGATCCATGACGCCACTACCGGCGAGGAGCTGAAGCGGAACGAGCCGCACGTCTGCACGTTCTATCTGGACGCGTTCGGTTTTGACGCGGTCCAGCAGGTCGACTGGCACATCGAGGCCTGGGCTCCGACGGCCGGTGTGAAGGGCAAGACGGTGAAGACCGGCGCCATCACGCTCGACGCCGAGGGTCATGGCCGTACGGCGAACATGTCGCTGCCCGATGGGCACTACAAGCTGTTCTGGAACTTCGACGGTGAGAAGGGCGCCGCCAAGCACAAGGTGTTCTGGACGGACTGCAAGGACTCGCAGGGCGGCGGCGGTTCGACGCCGTCGCCGTCGGCGTCTTCCTCGGCCTCTCCGTCGTCGTCTCCGTCGTCGCCCGGTTCTTCGCCTTCGTCCGGGGCTTCTTCCGCGTCCCCGCAGGGTGGCTCCGGTGGTGACCTGGCGGAGACGGGTAGCACTGCTCCGGTGGGCCTGCTCTCGGGTGTCGCGGCCGCGCTGGTGGCCGGTGGCGGTTATCTGGTGGTGCGTCGGCGCAAGGCCTGACGTACGGCATGGGGGTGCCCCCGGGCTTCGTACGAGCCCGGGGGCACCCCCATGTCTGGGTCAGCCGGTGTTGCGCAGGCCCGCTGCCACGCCGTTGACGGTGAGCAGGAGGGCGCGGGAGAGCAGCGGGTCGGGCTGTTCGCCGGCGGCTGCGGCGTCGCGTTGGCGCTTGAGGAGGGTGACCTGGAGGTAGGAGATCGGGTCCAGGTAGGCGTCGCGGATGGCGAAGGTCTGCTTCAGCACCGGGGCGGCGTCGAGCAGTTCGTTCTCCCCGGTCACCCGCAGCACCTCGCGCACGGTCAGTTCGTGCTCGGCCTTGATGGTGTCGAAGACGTGCTTGAGTTCGTCGGGGACGAGGGTGTCGACGTAGTGGGAAGCGATCCGCAGGTCGGTCTTGGCGAGGGTCATCTCGACGTTGGAGATGAAGTTGCGGAAGAAGTGCCACTGTTCGTGCATCTCGTCGAGCACGGTGTCCAGGCCCGCCTCGCGCAGTGCCTTGAGGCCGGAGCCGACGCCGAACCAGCCGGGGACGATCTGCCGGGACTGGGTCCAGCCGAAGACCCAGGGGATGGCGCGCAGTCCGTCGAGGGAGACGCCCGAGCCGGGGCGGCGGGAGGGCCGCGAGCCCAGGTGCATGTCGGCGAGCTGGTCGACCGGTGTGGAGGCGAGGAAGTACGTGGGCAGGTCGGGGTCCTCGACGAGGTTGCGGTAGGCGGCGTGGGCGGCGTCGGAGACGACGTCCATGGCGGCGTCCCAGCGGGCGAGTGCCTCGACGGACTGGCGGGGGGCGGTGTGCAGGGCGGAGGCCTGGAGGGTGGCCGCGACCGTGAGTTCGAGGTTCTCCCTGGCCAGGGACGGTACGAGGTACTTGTCGGAGATGACCTCGCCCTGTTCGGTGACCTTGATCTCGCCTTCGAGGGTGCCCCAGGGCTGGGCGAGGATCGCGTCGTGGGAGGGGCCGCCGCCGCGGCCGACGGTGCCGCCGCGGCCGTGGAAGAGGCGCAGCCGTACGCCGTAGCGGTGGGCGACGTCGCGCAGTCGGCGCTGGGCGCGGTGGATCTCCCACTGGCTGGTGGTGATGCCGCCGAACTTGGAGGAGTCGGAGTAGCCGAGCATGACCTCCTGGACGTCGCCCCTCAGCGCGACCAGGCGCCGGTAGGACGGGTCGGAGAGCATGTCCTCGAGGATGGTGTCGGCGGCCTTGAGCTCGTCGGTGGTCTCCAGCAGGGGCACGATGCCGATCTTGGCCCAGCCGGCGTGCAGGTCGATGAGGCCGGCCTCGCGGGCGAGGACGGCGGCGGCGAAGACGTCGTCGGCGCCCTGGCACATGGAGATGATGTACGACTCGACGACCTCGGGTCCGAAGACCTCCAGGGCCCGCTTGACGGTCTGGAAGACGCCGAGGGTCTTCTCGCCGGGTGCGTCGACGGGGGCCGGGGTGGGGGCCAGCGGCCTTCTGGACCTGAGTTCCTTGGCGAGGAGCTTGGCGCGGTAGTCGCGGGGCATGTCGGCGTAGCGCCAGGACTCCTCGCCGAGGCGGTCGAAGAGCTGGCCGAGGGCGTGGTGGTGGGCGTCCGCGTGTTCGCGTACGTCCATGGTGGCGAGCTGGAGGCCGAAGGCGGCGAGGGTGCGGATGGTGCGGTTCATGCGGCCGTCGGCGAAGAGGCCGCCGCGGTGCTCGCGCAACGAGGTCTGGATGAGGGTGAGGTCCTGAAGGAGCTCGCTGGTGCCGAGGTAGTCGCGGCCCTTCTCGTGCGGGGTGCCCTTGGCGAGGCGCTGCTTGGTGTTCTCCAGCTTCTGCCGGATGCAGGTGGCCTTGAGGCGGTAGGGCTCCTCGGCGTTGAGGCGCTTGTAGCGGGGGCTGATCTCGGGGAGGCGTTCCAGGTCGGCCTGGAGGGAGTCGAGGAGTTCCTGGGTGGCGCCGGTGTAGCGGATGGAGTTCGACAGGAAGCCGCGGAGTTCGTCGATGAGTTCCAGGGCGTCGTTGATGCCGTGCTCGTGCTGGAGGATCAGGACGTCCCAGGTGACCTGGGGGGTGACGTTGGGGTTGCCGTCGCGGTCGCCGCCGATCCAGGTGCCGAAGGTGAGGGGGCGGGTGTCGTCGGGGAGCTTGACGCCGACGCGCTCCAGTTCGGCGGTCAGGTCCTCCAGGACGTCGCCGACGGCTCCGGCGTGGAGTTCGTCGAGGTAGTAGATGGCGTTGCGGGCCTCGTCGGCGGGCTCGGGGCGGACGACGCGGAGTTCGTCGGTCTGCCATACGAGGTCGATGTTCTCGGCCAGACGGGTGTCGTAGCGGCGGCGGTCGGACTCGATGACCGGGGTCTCCAGGAGTGCGGCGATGCGCCGGAGCTTGTTGAGGACCGACCGGCGCGCGGCTTCGGTGGGGTGCGCCGTGAACACGGGGCGCACGTTGAGGTGGCGGACCGTCTGGCGCAGGTGCTCGGGGTCGGCGTCCTTCAGCCGGTCGGCGGTACGGGCCAGCAGGCCGCCCTCGGCGGCGCGCCTGGCGCGCAGCTCGCGGCCGCGGTGCACCTGCTCGGTGACGTTGGCGAGGTGGAAGTAGGTGGAGAAGGCGCGGACCAGCTTGGCCGCGGTCTCCAGCTCGGTGCCGCGCAGCAGTTCGGCGGCGGCCTCTCCGTCCTCGCGGGTGAGGCGGCGGACCTTTTCGACGAGTTCCAGCAGCTCGGGGCCCTCCTGCCTCACGAGGGTCTCGCCGAGGAGGTCGCCCAGGCGCCGGATGTCGGCGCGCAGTTCGCTGCTCGTCGTGGTCTGGTCGTCGGCACTGCTCACAGGTGCGGCTCCTTGCAGTGTTGAAGCTCGTCCGGGAGGGGAACCCGGTGCCCGGGGCCGCGCGGCGGGCGCCGCATACGGCCCTGACATCCGGGAAAGGAATTCAGAGCGGACCGCGCTGTCCGACCGACTCCAGGATAGGTGTCCATGCGGACGCGCATGATTTCGGGCTCTTGCCGCCGGGCGACTCGCTGCCATACTTACGACGCCGTAGGTTACGGAACCGTAGGGACCGTCGTAATGGAAATCGGGCACGGTTTCGATGGCCTACCCCGGCATCACACCCTCAACCCTCGACCCCACAGGGGACGCCCATGACCACTAGCTCCGATGTGATCGGAGACGCCCCGAAGGCGACCGGCGACACGTCCGTCTCCGCCACGCTGGGCGGGGAGCAGAAGCGCTCGATCGAGCAGATCACGCTGCTGCTCTTCATCACCGTCCCGTTCCTCGCGCTGGTCGCCGCGGTGCCGCTGGCGTGGGGATGGGGGGTGAGCTGGCTGGACCTCGGCATGCTGGTTTTCTTCTACTACCTGGGCTGCCACGGCATCACGATCGGTTTCCACCGGTACTTCACGCACGGCTCCTTCAAGGCCAAGCGTCCTCTGCGGATCGCGCTCGCGATCATGGGGTCGATGGCGGTGGAGGGGCCCCTGGTCCGCTGGGTGGCGGACCACCGCAAGCATCACAAGTTCTCCGACGCGGAGGGCGATCCGCACTCTCCGTGGCGGTTCGGGGAGACGGTCCCGGCGCTGATGAAGGGCCTGTGGTGGGCGCACATCGCCTGGATGTTCGACGAGGAGCAGACGCCACAGGACAAGTACGCGCCGGATCTGATCAAGGACCCGGCGATCCGTGCGATCTCCCGCCAGTTCGTGTTCTGGACGGCGCTGTCGCTGGCTCTGCCGCCGCTGATCGGTGGTCTGGCGACGATGTCCTGGTGGGGTGCGTTCACCGGGTTCTTCTGGGGCTCACTCGTTCGGGTGGCTCTGCTGCACCATGTGACCTGGTCCATCAACTCGATCTGCCATGCGGTCGGCAAGCGGCCCTTCAAGTCGCGTGACCGTTCGGGCAACGTGTGGTGGCTCGCGGTGCTGTCCTGCGGAGAGTCCTGGCACAACATGCACCACGCCGACCCGACCTCCGCGCGGCACGGTGTGGAGTGGTGGCAAATGGACTCCTCGGCGCGCATCATCCGCTGGTTCGAGGCGTTCGGCTGGGCGTACGACGTGCGCTGGCCGTCACGCTCGCGTATCGATTCACGCCGTAACACCGGCCAGGAGGGCTCTGGGCCCCGGAAGGAGTCGGCGAAGGCGGCATGATTGACGCCGTGGCGACCGACTCCAGCAGCACCCCGACGAATGAGAAGCCGCGGCGAGCGCGTCGCACCCGGATGACGGGGGCCGAGCGCCGTCAGCAGCTGCTCGAGATCGGTCGCACCCTGTTTGCAGCCAAGGGCTTCGAGGGCACGTCGGTGGAGGAGATCGCGGCGAAGGCCGGGGTGTCCAAGCCGGTGGTGTACGAGCACTTCGGCGGCAAGGAGGGGCTGTACGCGGTGGTGGTGGACCGTGAGATGCGGCGCCTGCTGGACATGGTGACCAGTTCCCTGACGGCCGGCCATCCGCGTGAGCTGTGCGAGCAGGCGGCGTTCGCACTCCTGGACTACATCGAGGAGTACACGGACGGTTTCCGCATCCTGGTCCGTGACTCGCCCATCCCGCAGTCGACGGGGTCCTTCGCCTCACTGATCTCGGACATCGCCACCCAGGTGGAGGACATCCTGGGCCGCGAGTTCAAGTTGCGCGGCTTCGACCCGAAGCTGGCTCCGCTGTATGCGCAGGCCCTGGTCGGCATGGTCGCCCTGACCGGCCAGTGGTGGCTGGACGTGCGCCGTCCGAAGAAGGCTGAGGTGGCGGCGCATCTGGTGAACCTGGCGTGGCACGGCCTCGACGGGCTGGAAGCCAAGCCGCACCTGATCGGGCGCCGGAAGAGCTGACTCCCGGCGCCCTGGGGTGTGCCCCGCTCAGTGCTTGAAGACGTCCTTGCCCTTCTCCTTCGCCTGGCGTGCGTCGCCCTTCATCTGGTCGGCCTTGCCTTCGGCGGTCATCCGCTCGTTGCCCACGGCGCGACCCGTCGCTTCCTTGGCCTTGCCCTTCAGCTGTTCCTTCTTGCCCCTGGCCTTCTCTTCCTTCGCCACGTTCGTCACCCCTTGCCGGGTTCGGCGTCGTTGTCACCTCAGCGGGTGACCGCCGCGGGCGGGCTCAAACAGCGGTCGCCTTTTCAAGGAACTCCAGCCGGTTGCCGACGGGATCCTCGGAGTAGAAGCGCCGGTGGCCAGGCAGGTTCTCGTCCCACTCCACCTGGGCCCCGTGACCTTGCAGCCGGGCGGCGTAGTGCTCGATCCCGGTGACCCGCAGCCCGGGGTGCGCCTTCTTCGCGGGCCGGAAGTTGTCCTCGATCCCGAGGTGCAGCTGCACCGAGCCTGCCTGGAACCAGCAGCCGCCCCGCGCCGCGAGCACCGGCGGCTTGGGGATCTCGGCCATCTGGAGGACGCCGGCGTAGTACGCCCGCAGCCGGTCCTCGGAGCCGGACGGTGCGGCGAGCTGGACGTGGTCGACGGCGGTGATCACGACTCATGCCTCCTTGTGGGCCACGGCGAAGATCCGGCGGAACGGGAAGGCCGTACCGTGCGCCCCGGCCGGATAGGCCTCCCGCAGGGCCGTCCGGTACTCGTCCAGGAAGGCGTCCCGGGCCGCCGGGTCGTCGGCGAGGGCGGTGAGGACCGGTCGCAGGCCGGTGCCCTTCACCCAGTCGAGCACCGGGTCCTCGCCGGTCAGGAGATGGATGTACGTCGTCTCCCAGACGTCCGCCGCGCAGCCGAGGGCGGTCAGCTGCTCCAGGTAGGTCTCGGGCGCGAGGACGGCGTCGTCGTGGCGGAGGGTGTCGGCGAGGCGGTCCTTCCAGCGGGCGGAGTGGGCGAGCTCGCGCATGAGCCGGTGGCTGGGGGCGCCGAAGTTGCCGGGGACCTGGAAGGCGAAGGTGCCGCCGGGTTTCAGGCCCGCGATCCACTCCCCGAAGCGCTGTGCATGGCCGGGGACCCACTGGAGGGTGGCGTTGCTGACGATCAGGTCGTACGGCTCGTCGGGTGCCCAGGTGCGGGCGTCGGCGGGGGCGAAGTCGAGGCGGCCGCCGCCGGGGGTGGGTCCTGCGTGGTCGACGTGGGCCTTGTCGAGCATCTCGGGCGAGTTGTCGTAGCCGGTGATGTGGGCGGCGGGCCAGCGGTCGGCCAGGAACACGGTGACGTTGCCCGGGCCGCAGCCCAGGTCGGCGACGCGGGGCGGCTGCGTGGGCAGGGCCGGGATGCGGGCCAGGAGGTCGGCGAAGGGGCGGGCGCGGTGGCCGGCGTGGCGGAGGTACTGGGTGGGGTCCCAGGTGGGGGTGCTCATGTCTCCCTACCTTCCCCGCCCACATCTCTCGATGTCAAGAGACTTGATGTCAAGAGACTTCACATCGACACAACCACTACACTGATCGTCATGGAGGACGAGGTCGATCGACTGGTCGCAGCGTGGCGCCGGGAGCGTCCGGACCTCGACGTGGAACCGCTCGAGGTGCTCAGCCGGGTGAGCAGACTGGCCCGGCATCTGGACCGGGCGCGCCGGCTGGCCTTCGCCGAGCACAGCCTGGAGCCCTGGGAGTTCGACGTGCTGACGGCGCTCAGGCGCGCGGGCACGCCGTATCAGCTCTCCCCTGGGCAGCTGCTGACGCAGACTCTGGTCACCTCGGGCACGATGACGAACCGCATCGACCGCCTGGCGAAGAAGGGCCTGGTGGAGCGGCTGCCCGACCCGAGCGACCGCCGCGGTGTGCTGGTGCGGCTGACGGACGAGGGCCGGGACCGCGCGGACCAGGCCCTGGCCGGACTGCTCGACCAGGAGCGTGCGATTCTCGGCGAGCTGTCGCGCGCCCAGCGGGGTGAACTCGCCGGTCTGCTGCGGCAGCTGACGGCGCCGTTCGACAACATCCCTGGCTAGACGCTCCGCTGGGAGAGTCGTTTGGGTAGTGCCGCGATGGGTTGTCGTTTCGGTGCGGGTTCGTTGTGGCTTGTCGCGCCCACGCGGCGGAGCCGCATGTCGAATGCAGCCCCGCGCCCCTCTGGGGCGCGTTCTTCAGGCGCTGCTGCTCTCCTCCGCCCCGATTCGTCCGGCGGGCCCCAGCTCGACCGGACCGACCCCCGCGCGCCGCGCGAGCGCGACCGCGGCAAGCGTGGAGTGGACGCCCAGTTTGCCGAGGACGTTCTGCATATGGGTGCGGACGGTGTGCGGGGAGAGGAACAGGCGCTCGGCGACGGCCTTGCGCCCGAGGCCTGCGACCATGCACCGCAGCACTTCCCGCTCCCTCGGCGTGAGGGACTCCACCAGCCGCTCGCTCTCGGTGCGGTGCTTGCGCGCGGCCGTCAGTTCCCTGAGGACGCCCGTGAGCAGGGCGGGCGGCAGATGGGTCTCGTCGCGCAGGACGCCCCGGATGACATTGAGCAGCCGGGACAGCGAGCAGTCCTTGGCGACCCAGCCGGAGGCCCCGGCCTGCAGGGCGAGTGCGGCGCGCCGCGGATCGTCCTTCTCGGCGAGGACGACGATCCGTACGCCCGGCTGCCCGGAACGTACTCCGGCGACCAGCGAGATCCCGTCGACTAGCCCCTCCTCATTGCCTTCCTGGACGGGCACGGCGGGCCGTACGCCCGGCACGTTGCCGCCCAGGTCGGAGTCGACGAGCAGCACGTCGAAGCGGCGGCCCTCGGCCGCCGCACGCTCCAGGCTGCGCAGCGCGGCGGGACCGCTGCCGGCGGCGGAGACGTCGACGTCGGGCTCGGCCGCAAGGGCGGCGGCGAGCGACTCGGCGAAGATGCGATGGTCGTCGACGACCAGGACTCGGATGCGAACCACGAAACCCCCTTCCCCAAGCTCTCCAAGAGCAGGGGATACCCCATAGTCGGGAGACGGGACGGGCGCAGGTACGGCGCCCGAAGCATCCCAGGTCGTCTGTGACCACCTGGGACCGGAACGGCACACCGCACGACCGCCGCCGTGCGGAAACTGCTACCCCCACTTCGGGCGTCGAACCCGACTGTCGCGCCCCCTGATCGGCACCGGCCCCCACCGGTGCTGTTCATCAGGGTACGGCCGGGGGCCAGGAGCGGAAGGTAATTTGCAGAACTGGCTGGCCGGCGCGTTTATCGTGAGCCGCATGTTTCGTCTTGAGACAGAAGTCGACAGGAACCGGCGCGATCTTCTCCGTTCCCGGCTGCGCGACACCAACACGAAGGCCTCCCCCGTGCTGCGCGCCCTGCGCGGTACCCCGGCCGAACGTGAACGTCCGCTCCACGTCTGGGTGTTGGACGAGCGGGACGAGCTGGCCGCGGGCCTGGTGGGCCACACCTGGACGACCTGGCTGCACGTCGCCCTCCTGTGGGTGGACGAGCGGTGGCGGGGCGCGGGCCTGGGCTCACGGCTGCTGGCGGAGGCGGAACGCATCGCGCACGACGAGCGGGGCTGCACATCGGCCCGGCTGGAGACCTGGGACTTCCAGGCGCCGGGCTTCTACCGGAAGCAGGGGTACGACGTGGTGTGCGTGATCCCCGACTATCCGCCGGGGATCACCGAATACACGCTGACGAAACGGCTCAGCTGAGCCTGCGTGCTCCCGCCGCGGGCACCGCCTCGAACACCCTGGGCGCCGTGTGACCGCCGGAGGCGAACGCCTCCTCGACCGCCTTGGTGATGGTGTCCACGTCGGACGCCTCCGCCAGGACGATCGCCGAGCCGCCGAAGCCGCCGCCGGTCATGCGGGCGCCGAGGGCGCCGGAGGCGAGGGCCGTGTCCACGACCAGGTCCAGCTCCGGGCAGGAGATGCGGAAGTCGTCGCGCAGGGATGCGTGGCCGGCGACCAGGACCGGGCCGATCGCCCGGGTCTCGCCCGCCTCCAGCAGGGCGACGACCTTCTCCACCCGCTCGTCCTCGGTGACGACGTGGCGGACCAGGCGGACCGCCTCCTCGTCGTCGCCCAACCGCTCCAGCGCGGCGTCGAGTTCCGCGTACGGGACGTCCCGCAGCGCGTCGACGCCCAGCAGGGCCGCGCCCCGCTCGCAGCCCGCGCGGCGCTTGCCGTACTCGCCGTCGCTGTGGGCGTGCTTGACGCGGGTGTCCACGACCAGCAGCCGCATGCCCTCCGCGGCCAGGTCGAAGGGGATCTGCTTCTGGGAGAGGTCCCGGGTGTCGAGGAACAGCGCGTGGCCCTCCTCGCAGCAGGCGGAGGCCGTCTGGTCCATGATGCCGGTGGGGGCGCCGACGTAGACGTTCTCGGCGCGCTGGCACAGGCGGGCCAACTGCCAGCGCTGCAGGCCCAGTTCGAAGAGGTCGTTCAGGGCCAGGGCCACGACCACTTCCAGCGCCGCCGAGGAGGACAGGCCCGCGCCGGACGGGACCGTCGACGACAGGTGGATGTCCGCGCCGGTCACCGCGTGGCCGGCCTCGCGCAGGGCCCAGACGACACCCGCCGGGTAGGCGGTCCAGTTGCGGTCCGACTCCGGGGCCAGGTCGTCGAGTCGAAGTTCCACGACCCCGCCCGCGTCACCCTCGATGTCCGCCGAGTGCAGGCGCAGGACGCCGTCCGTGCGGCGGGAGACCGCCGCGATCGCGGTGTGCGGCAGCGCGAAGGGCATCACGAAGCCGTCGTTGTAGTCGGTGTGCTCACCGATGAGGTTGACGCGGCCCGGCGCCGACCAGACACCCTCGGGCGCGGATCCGTAGAGCTCCACGAAACCGTCCCGCACCTGCACTGCGCCCACTACTGCTCCCTTACTGTGCTGATGGACCGCGCGAACTCCCACGCGTCCGCCACGATCCCCGCGAGGTCCGCGCGGGACGGGTTCCAGCCCAGCTTCTCGCGGGCCGTGGCGGCCGAGGCCACCAGGACCGCCGGGTCACCGCCGCGGCGCGGGGCCACGACCTCGGGGATCGGGTGGCCGGTGACCTGCCGGACCGTCTCGATGACCTGGCGGACCGAGAAGCCCTCGCCGTTGCCCAGGTTGCAGATGAGGTGCTCGCCGGGGGTGGCGGCCTTCAGTGCGAGCAGGTGGGCGTCAGCGAGGTCCGCGACATGGATGTAGTCGCGGACGCAGGTTCCGTCCGGGGTCGGGTAGTCGTCACCGAACACGGAGATGGCGTCCCGCCTGCCCTGCGCGACCTGCAGCACCAGCGGGATCAGGTGCGACTCGGGGTCGTGGCGCTCGCCCTGCTTGCCGTAGGCGCCCGCCACGTTGAAGTAGCGCAGCGAGACCGCGCCCAGACCGTGGGCCGCCGCCTCACCGGTGATCATGTGGTCGACGGCGAGCTTCGAGGCGCCGTAGGGGTTGGTCGGCGAGGTGGGCGCCGACTCGACGATCGGGACCTCCTTCGGCTCGCCGTACGTGGCGGCCGTCGAAGAGAAGACCAGCTTGCGGACGCCGGCCTCGCGCATCGCGCCGAGCAGCGCCATGGTGCCGGCGACGTTGTTCTCCCAGTACTTCTCGGGCTTCACGACCGACTCGCCGACCTGCGAGAACGCGGCGAAGTGCAGGACCGCGTCGTAGGAGGGGTCCAGCCATTTGGCGGCGTCGCGGATGTCGCCCTCGATGAAGGCGGCGCCCGCCGGGACCCCCTCGCGGAAGCCCGTCGTCAGGTTGTCGAGGACCGTGACCTCGTGGCCCGCCTCCAGCAGATGCTGGGCGACCACGCTGCCCACATAGCCCGCGCCCCCGGTGACCAGGTACTTACCGCTCATCAACTCGCTACCTCTCGCAGTCGCTCGGCCGCGCGCTCCGGCGGCACGTCGTTGATGAACACGTTCATGCCGGACTCGGAACCCGCGAGGAACTTCAGCTTGCCGGAGGTGCGGCGGATGGTGAAAAGCTCGAGGTGGAGCGCGAAGTCGTCACGGTTGACGCCCTCGAAGTCCTCCAGCGCCCCGAACGGGGCCTGGTGCCAGGCCGCGATGTAGGGCGTGGGCGGTTCACCTTCGCCGAAGATCCGGTCGAAGCGCCTCAAGAGTTCCAGATAGACCTTGGGGAACTCTGTGCGCGCCTCCTCGTCCAGCCCGAGCAGGTCGGGCACGCGGCGCTTGGGGTACAGGTGCACCTCGTACGGCCAGTGCGCCGCGTACGGCACGAACGCCAGCCAGTGTTCACCCTCCAGGACGACCCGCTCACCGTCGAGTTCGCTCTCCAGGACGGCGTCGAAGAGGTTCTCCCCGCCCGTCGCCTCCTTGTGCTGGGCGACCTGGCGCAGCATCAGGGCGGTGCGAGGCGTCGTGAACGGGTAGGCGTAGATCTGGCCGTGCGGATGTCCGAGCGTCACGCCGATCTCCGCGCCCCGGTTCTCGAAGCAGAACACCTGTTCCACGGAGGGGAGATGCGACAGCTCGGACGTACGGTCCGTCCATGCCTCCAGGACCAGCGCGGCCTGTTCCTCGGTGAGGTCGGCGAAGGACGCGTTGTGGTCGGAGGTGAAGCAGACGACCTCGCAGCGGCCCGAGTCGCCGGCCAGGGAGGGGAAGCGGTTCTCGAAGACGACCACGTCGTACGACGAGTCCGGGATCTCGCTCAGCCGGCCGTCCCGGGAGGGGCACAGCGGGCACTCGTCGGCCGGCGGGTGGTAGGTGCGGCCCTGGCGGTGCGAGGCGACGGCGATGGCGTCGCCGAGCAGCGGGTCACGCCGGATCTCGGAGGTCGTGACGGTCCGCTCCAGCGGCCGGTGGTCCACCGCGTCGCGCACGTTGTCGTCGCGCAGGTCGTAGTAGATCAACTCGCGACCGTCGGCCAGGCGGGTCGAGGTCTTCTTCACTGCGGACTCCCTATTCGAGCCACATCAATCATCAAACAGAACCAAACACATTGGAACATCGCCCCCTCACATCCGTCAACATCACAATCCAACAAAGAGCATCAACAAAACTGTTTGGATACTGAACACAGAGGCATAGGTCCGCTCTGTATCAGTTCACGCGACGAAGCGAGTACTCATGCAAACCCCCACATACCAGGCCATGGACCTGGCCGCCGAGCTACGACTCCCCACGAACGGGCTCGACTACACGATCCTCGCCATCTACTTCGCCGTCGTCCTCGGCATCGGATTCGCCGCCCGTAGATCGGTCAGGACCAGCCTCGACTTCTTCCTCTCCGGGCGCTCCCTGCCCGCCTGGATCACCGGTCTCGCGTTCATCTCGGCCAACCTGGCCGCCACCGAGATCCTGGGCATGGCCGCCAACAGCGCGCAGTACGGCGCCTACACCGTGCACTGGTACTGGATCGGCGCCATCCCCGCCATGGTCTTCCTCGGCCTGGTGATGATGCCCTTCTACTACGGGAGCAAGGTCCGCTCGGTCCCCGAGATGCTGCTGCTCCGCTTCGACAAGTGGGCACATCTGCTGAGTTCGATCCTGTTCGCGTTCGCCGCCATCCTGATCGCCGGCGTGAACCTCTACGCCCTCGCCATCGTCGTCGAGGCGCTGCTCGGCTGGCCGCAGTGGGTGGCGATCGTGGTCGCCGGCGCCTTCGTGCTGGCGTACATCACCCTCGGCGGTCTCTCCTCCGCGATCTACAACGAGGTGCTGCAGTTCTTCGTGATCCTCGCGGCCCTGATCCCGATCGTCGTGCTGGGCCTGAAGAAGGTCGGCGGCTGGGGCGGGCTGACCGACAAGCTCACCGCGAGCCACGGCGCGAACTTCACCACCGCCTGGGGCGGCACCGGCATCGGCAGCGGCAACCCGCTGGGCGCCAACTGGCTGACCATCGTGCTCGGCCTCGGCTTCGTGCTGTCCTTCGGCTACTGGACGACGAACTTCGCCGAGGTGCAGCGCGCCCTGTCCGCGAAGAACCTCTCCGCCGGGCAGCGCACCCCGCTGATCGCCGCGTACCCGAAGATCTTCATCGTCTTCCTGGTGATGATCCCGGGGCTGGTCGCCGCCGCGATCGTCCCCGGCTTCGGCACCACCAAGTCGGGTTACCAGTACAACGACGCCATCCCCTACCTGATGCAGGAACTGCTGCCCAACGGCGTCCTCGGTATCGCCGTGACCGGACTGCTCGCCGCCTTCATGGCGGGCATGGCGGCCAACGTGTCGTCCTTCAACACGGTGTTCACCAACGACATCTGGGGCCGGTACGTCGTCAAGGGCCGCGAGGACGGCTACTACGTCCGCTTCGGCCGCCTGATCACGGTGATCGGCGTCTGCGCCTCGGTCGGCACGGCCTTCCTGGCCTCGTCGTTCTCGAACATCATGAGCTACCTCCAGACGCTGTTCTCCTTCTTCAACGTGCCGATGTTCGTCGTGTTCATCGTCGGCATGTTCTGGAAGCGCGCCTCCGCCAGGTCCGGCTTCTGGGGCCTGCTCGCCGGCACCGTGGCCGCGATGGTGAACTACTTCGTGATCTACAAGAGGGGCATCATCGACATCCCCTCCGACCAGGGCGCCAACTTCGTCTCCGCGATCGTCGGCTTCGTGGCAGGCGCCGTGGTGATGGTCGTCGTGTCGCTGCTCACTCAGCCGAAGCCGGCCGAGGAGCTGGAGGGCCTGGTCTACGGCACCACCTCACCCGGCATGTCCGAGCCGCCCGCCGCCGGCGACGACGCCTGGTACCGCCGGCCGGCCCTGCTGGGCTGGGGCGCGGTCGTCCTTGCTGCCGCCTGCTACATCCCGTTCTCGTTCTGATCGAGGGAGGATCGATTCACCATGACTGATCAGCACGGGTACTCAGAACATGACGTGCAGCGCGAAGTCACCGAACTCCAGCAGAAGTCGGCGACGGCGGCGCGCATCTTCGACCTGCGGCGCATCATCGGCGGGTTGTTCGTGGTCTACGGCGTGATCGTCACGATCGCCGGGATCACCGATGACCAGGCCGCGATCGACAAGGCGCAGGGGGTCAACATCAATCTGTGGACCGGGATCGCGATGTTGGTTCTGGGGGTGTTCTTCCTGGTGTGGCTGCGGTTGCGGCCTACTCCGCCGCCGGTGCCTGTGCCTTCGGCGGAGGAGGAGGCGGAGTAGCGCCGTTGGGGGTGCGGTTTTCTGCCGACTGCGGCGCCATTGTGGCTTGTCGCGCAGTTCCCCGCGCCCCTTCAGGGGCGCTGCTCAGGGCCGGAGGTCACCGGACCCGCCCGGTCCAGCAAGCCCGTCCTCGCCGCCAAGGCCGCGGCTTCCAGGCGGGAGCCCACGCCCAGTTTCATCAGCACCCTCTGCACATGGGTGCGCGCGGTGCTGGGGGCGATGCCCATGCCTGCCGCGATCAGGCGGGTGTCCTCGCCGTCCGCGACCCTGACCAGGACCTCTACCTCCCTCGGGGTGAGCATCTGGAGCAGGCGCTGACCCTCGTCGTCCGGTTGGGCGGCGGGGTTCAGCAACTCGCTGAAGGCTCCTTGCAACAGCTGCGGGGCCACCGCCGCCTCGCCCGCCCTCGCCTTCATGATGGCGCGCTCGACGCCCTCTATGCGCTCGTCATGGCGTACGTAGCCCGAGGCACCGGCGGCGAAGGCGGCGGCTATGCCTCGCGGGCTCGGTACCGGGCCGAGGACCAGGACCGCCACCTGCGGACGCTCCCGTTTGATCTTCACCACCGGGTCGAAGATGCCCGGCTCGGCCGGTGTCGCCGTACCCAGCAGGCACACCTCCGGCGCCCGGGTGATCACCAGCTCCGCCGCGCCCGCGGCAGGCGCCGCCGCGGCGAGCACCCGGTGCCCCCGCAGCTTCAACGCCGAGGCCAGCGCCTCGGCGAGCAGTCGGTGGTCGTCGACCACCATGAGCCGCACTCCCATCGAGCAACCCCCCAGTCCCCCCGATGGATCCCCATGGATGCCGCACTATGGATGCCCACCGGTCCGCGCGGACAGGAGCCCCCTCCCGGCTCCCCCGCTCTTCATGCCCCCGGAAGCTACACGCTTGTTCGACATTGCGCTCCCCCTACCGGTGAGAACTGCCCCTGATCGACGGAATTTCTGGCTTTCCGCGCATTCGAGGGTGATGGGCGGTACGCGCACGGCCCCTCCCCTGAGCAGGGACGGGGCCGCAGCTGCGGAGCAGTGGTTCAGCCGCCGGCGCCGAGCGCGAGCGCCAGGACCTTCTCCCCCGAGACCGCACTCGACAGCTTGTCGGCGAACCGGCCGGCCAGGTACAGGTGGCCCTGCGAGTAGAGGATCTCGGAGTAGTCGGGCGACAGGGTGCCCTCCAGGTCCCGCACCGACCCCGCCGCCGGGTTCTCCAGCAGCTTGGTCTCCTTGAAGGAACCGCCGTCGATGCTGACCACCTGGCCGCCCTTGTTGTACGGCGGGTGCTTGTACGCGATCACATTGCCGCCGTCCATGCGCAGCGGGGTGATCGTGTAGCCATCGCCGGCGTCGGCGCGCTGGCCGTTCTGCTTGCCGGTGGCCAGGTCGAACGCGACGATCTCATTGGTCCGGCTGTAGTCCTTGGTGCCCTCGTGCTCCTCGGTCGGCAGGTACAGCCTGCCGTTGCCGACGGCGACTCCGGTGCAGTGCTCCAGCTCGGAGATCGCGTCGCATTTGGCCGCGTAGTCCTTGCCGGGCGCCGAGATCCGGGCGATCAGCTTTCCGGTCTTGTTGTCGATGGAGAAGAAGTCCGAGATCTCACTGCCGTCGCCCGCGCTGTGACCGACGTCGGCCGCCACGACCAGCGGGTTCGTCGACACGACGGCGGCGTACTCGAGGCCGGTGGCCAGCTTGTACTCCGAGATCGTCTTCCCGGACCGCGGGTCGATGGTCTGGATGTGCAGCTGCGGATCGGTGAACGAGCCGCACTTGAGCACCGCGACGAGCTTCTCGCCGCCGCCGTATCCGGCGTCGATGCAGGTGTCCTTGGGTTTCGGGGCCCACAGCGGCCTGCCGCCGGCGAGGTCGAAGGCGACGCCTCCGTAGTTGCCGCCCGCGGCGACCGTGTTCGCGCTGACGGTGACGTTCTCGAAGGTCATCGCCCGGCCGCCGGAGCCGAGCGACTTCGTCCACAGTTTCTTGCCGGCGTCCAGGTCGATCGCCGCGATCTGGCTGCACCCCTCTGACCTGCCCTTCGGCGGCATCCTGGGCTGGAAGACGACGGCCGTCCGGTCGTCGTCGGTGGTGTGCGTGCTGACCGTGCAGACCGGGCCGGGCAGCTTGATCGTCCACAGCTTGCCGCCCTTGTCGCGGTCGTAGCCGTTGATCTCGGCGACGCCGCTCTTCACATACGCCTTGTCCGTGAGCCACGAACCGGCGACGACGGTGGTGTCGTCGACCTGGGGCACCGGCACCTTGAACAGCAGCTGCGAGGCGGTGCGGGCGGGCACCTTCTCGTCGCCGTTGGCCGTGTTGCCACCGGTGCCTCCGGTGCCGCCGCCGCTGGAGCTCGCCCCCGCGCCGGAGGCGCTATCGGATGCAGTGTCGTCCTTCTTGCCGTCGTCCTTGCCCAACGAGGCGTACCAGACGCCCCCGGCGACGAGCAGCGCGACGGCGACGACGGCCGCGACGATGATCAGCGCCTGCGTGCTGCCCTTGCGCCCGCCGCCGGGCTGCCCGGGCTGCGCGTACGGCGGCGCGTACGGCGGCGGGTAGCCGTAACCGGCCTGCTGGCCGTAGGGGTTCGGCGGCTGCCCGTAGGGCGGTGCGGGCTGGGCGTAGGGGTTGGGCTGCTGCGGAGCCTGCGGCGCCTGGGGATAGCCGTATCCCGGCTGCTGCGGGGGCTGGTGGGGCGGCGGGGGCTGCGTCATGGCGTGGCTACCTCGTGAGCGGACGGCGGGGACGACGGGGCCTGGGGAGCGGTCACTTGCCGTAGGCGAGCATCAACTTGCCCTTCGAGTCGTCGTTTCCGCTGATCCGGGTGGGTGAGAGGTAGAAGCGTCCGTCGACCCAGTCGAAGGCCTTGGTGAAGACGGCGCTCTCCAGGGCCGCCGTGCTCCGCGGGTTCTGCAGCAGCTTCACCGGCGTGTGGCCGGAGCCGCTCGTCGCGATCGACACGATCTGGCCGCCCGTGTCGTACGAGGGCTGCACATAGGCGATGAGCCTGCCGCCCTCGACCTTCATCGGCAGCATCGATGCGTCCGCCGGGGACTTGACGCGCCACTTCTCCTTGCCGTTCGCGAGGTTGACCGCGACGATCTCGTTCGGTCCGGTGGTGGCGTCGGTCGGCAGGTAGAGGGTGTCGGCGTCCGCAGTCACGCCCCTGCAGCCCTGCAGGTCGCGTTCGAGGAGCGCCCAGCCGCACTGGGGGGCGAAGTTCTCGTCGAAGCCGACCTGGGAACGGAACTTGCCGTTCGAGTCGAAGGTCGAGATGTTCCAGGCCTTCTTGTCCTGGTTGGTGCTGTAGACGACGAGCGGGTCGACGGAGTACGTCCGCGCGACCGACCAGCCCTTGTCGAACTTCTGCGTCCACCTGACCCTGCCGGTCGCCGGGTCGAGCTCCTGGATCTCGTCGTGCTCGTTCGGTTCGCTGGCGTTGCAGGTCGCGACGGAGATCAGCCTGCTGCCGCCGGCGAAGGCGGTCGGGAAGCAGGCGCTGCCGTACTTCTTCTTGTCGAACAGCTTTTTCCCGCTGTCGATGTCGTACGCCACCCCGGACTGCGAGCGGCCCACCAGCACCGTCCGGCCGCTGAGGGACAGGGAGACGGTCAGGGTGCTGTCGAACAGCGCGCCGTCGGGCAGCGTGCCGCTCCAGCCCCTGGCGCCGGTGCCCAGGTCGAGTTGCTGGAGCTGGTTGCACTTGGCGCGCTGGCCGGTGCCGCTCTCGTAAGCCACCACGATCTTGTCGTCGGCCGACTTCTGCGGGGTGACCGCGCAGATCTTCTGCGGGAAGGTGACGGTGTCCCAGGCCGGACTGCCGTCGGTCACGTCGTAGGCGAAGACCTGCTTGTACGCCGCCTTCACGGCCGCCTTGTCGGTGATCCACATGCCGGGGGCCTCGGCGCCCGCACCGGGCGCGTCCGGGGGCGACTTGTACCAGAGCACCTTCGCCTCGCCCGTCCTGCGGCTCGCGTTGAAGCCCTGCGGGTCGGAACCGCCGCCGCTGCCACCGGTGCCGCCCGAGCCGGACGCGGTGGGCTTCGGGTCGTCGCTCTGCCCGGCGACCGGCTTCTTGTCGCTGCCGCCGCTCGTCACGGCGTAGACGGTGCCGCCGATGACGGCCAGCGCGGCGACGGCCGCCGCGATCACCAGGCCCGGCTTCCCCTTGAAGGGGTTGCCGGAGCCGGGCGGCGGGGTGCCGGGCGCGCCGGGGTACTGGGGCTGCGGCGGATAGCCATAACCGGGCTGCGCGCCGTACGGGCCGGGCTGCTGCGGCTGCCCGTAGGGGCCGGGCTGCTGGGGGTACTGGCCCGGCCGGCCGTAAGGACCCGGCTGCTGGGGAGGCTGCTGGGGTGGCAGCGGGGGTGGTGCCCCGAAACCGCCCTGTGGTGCTCCGAAACCGCCGTACGGCGGCTGGTCGGGCGGCTGGGTCATCAGCGCGTTCCCCCGTTCAGTCACTGATTTTTAGCCAAGTCCTCTTTCTATCACCCGCAACTGACAGCACACCGGGCCGGTTCAGCCCCTGTTCCCAAGGGAGAACCGGCCCGTGATGCCGCCGTTATGAGTGGGGGGGTCTGGGGGGAATCCCCCCAGAAAGCACAGCACGCGCCGTTCACGCGTCTTCGGCGAGTTCCAGCCAGCGCAGCTCCAGGTCCTCGCGCTCGCCCGCCAAGTCCCGCAGCTGGGCGTCGAGTTCGGCGACCTTGGCGAAGTCGGTGGCGTTCTCGGCGATCTGGGCATGCAGCTTGGCCTCCTTCTCGGAGACCTTGTCCAACTGCCGCTCGATCTTCTGGAGTTCCTTCTTCGCGGCGCGCTGGTCGGCGGCGCTCTTCTCGGTGGCGGGCCTGGCCGCGACGGGCGAGGCGGCCGCGACCGCCTCCTCCATCTTCCGGCGCCGCTCCAGGTACTCGTCGATGCCGCGCGGCAGCATCCGCAGGGTGGCGTCGCCGAGCAGCGCGAACACCCGGTCGGTGGTGCGCTCGACGAAGAACCGGTCGTGGGAGATCACGATCATCGAGCCGGGCCAGCCGTCGAGGAGGTCCTCCAGCTGGGTCAGGGTCTCGATGTCGAGGTCGTTGGTGGGCTCGTCGAGGAAGAGGACGTTGGGCTCGTCCATGAGCAGGCGCAGCAGCTGCAGGCGGCGGCGCTCACCGCCGGACAGGTCGCCGACGGGCGTCCACTGCTTCTCCTTGTTGAAGCCGAAGGTCTCGCACAGCTGACCGGCGGTCATCTCCCGCCCCTTGCCGAGGTCGACGCGCTCGCGCACCTGCTGCACGGCCTCCAGGACCCGCAGGTTCGGGTTGAGTTCGGCGACCTCCTGGGAGAGGTAGGCGAGCTTGACGGTCCTGCCGACGGCGACCCGCCCGCCGACGGGCTGCACCTCGCCCTCGCTGCGAGCGGCCTCCGCCATGGCCCGCAGCAGGGAGGTCTTGCCGGCGCCGTTGACGCCGACCAGGCCGATCCGGTCGCCGGGGCCGAGCTGCCAGGTGACGTGCTTGAGCAGCACCTTGGGTCCGGCCTGCACGGTGACGTCTTCCAGGTCGAAGACGGTCTTCCCGAGCCGCGAGGAGGCGAACTTCATCAGCTCGCTGCTGTCCCGGGGCGGCGGTACGTCCTTGATGAGCTCGTTGGCGGCCTCCACGCGGAAGCGGGGCTTGGACGTACGGGCAGGCGCACCGCGCCGCAGCCAGGCCAGCTCCTTGCGGACGAGGTTCTGCCGCTTGACCTCCTCGGTGGCGGCGATGCGCTCGCGCTCGGCGCGCGCGAAGACGTAGTCGGAGTAGCCGCCCTCGTACTCGTGGACGACGCCCTTCTGCACGTCCCACATGCGCGTGCAGACCTGGTCGAGGAACCAGCGGTCGTGGGTCACGCACACGAGGGCGGAGCGGCGCTCGCGCAGATGCCGGGCGAGCCAGGAGATGCCCTCGACGTCGAGGTGGTTCGTCGGCTCGTCGAGGACGATCAGGTCCTGTTCCTCGATGAGCAGCTTGGCGAGCGCGATACGGCGCCGCTCACCGCCGGACAGCGGCGCGATGACGGTGTCGAGGCCCTGCGGGAAGCCGGGCAGGTCGAGGCCGCCGAACAGGCCGGTGAGCACGTCCCGGATCTTGGCGTTGCCCGCCCACTCGTGGTCCTCCATGTCCCGGATGACCTCGTGCCGGACGGTGGCGTTCGGGTCGAGGGAGTCGTGCTGCGTGAGCACGCCGAGGCGGAGCCCGCCGGAGTGGGTGACCCGCCCGGTGTCGGCGTCCTCCAGCTTGGCCAGCATGCGGATCAGGGTGGTCTTGCCGTCGCCGTTGCGCCCGACCACCCCGATCCGGTCGCCTTCGGAGACGCCGAGGGACACGCCGTCGAGGAGGGCACGAGTGCCGTACACCTTGCTGACGTTCTCGACATTGACCAGATTGACGGCCATTACGCTCCTGCCCACAGGGCTGTGCTCGACATGCGGCTCCGCCGCGGGGGTCAGCCTCCCAGCCTAATGTGCGCCGGTCGGTGGCCGATCCCGCGGCGGATCACCGCAGGTCAGCGGGCTGCGGCCGCCCTGACCTCGGCGAGGAGGTCGTACATCGTCTGGCCGGGGCACTCCGTGGCGAAGTAGTCGCGGTGGCCGCCGATGGTGTTCGTCTCCTTCTGCACGCCGTTCACGGGGTTGGTGTACGTGACCCTCGCCTGCGGGTCCAGGCCCTTGATCCGGCAGATCACCTTGATCAGACGGATGAGGGAGGCCTTGGCCGCGTCCGTGGGGGGCTTGTCCTGGAGGGTGCCGATCAGGGCGATGCCGAGGTTGCCGGAGTTGTAGCCCACGGAGTGGAAGGCGGTGACCAGGTCGCCGTCCTCATTGAAGGCCGGGATGCCGTCGTCACCGGAGTAACGGCCCTCGTAGACGGTGCCGGACTCGTCGATGAGGAAGTGGTAGCCGATGTCGCCCCAGTCGTTGGTGATCGCGTGGTACTCGTAGATCGCGCGGACGGTCGCGGCCGGGTCCGGGTCGTCGTTCGGCGTCGCGGTGTGGTGGACCGTAAGGACCTGCAACGGGTAGTACTTCTCCGGGGAGTTGACCTTGCCGTCCTTGTACCGCTTGGACTCGTCGGCGCCCCAGGCCGGACGCGAGAGGTAGCGGACGCCCCGCAGGCGGGTCGGCTCGCTCGGCACGTGGAACGTGCGGCCGGGGCCGTCGGTGCAGTCGATCGCCAGCGAGTGCAGGCCCGTGACGTCGCTCGCGGCCTTCACGGCGTACGCCGTTGCGTTCTGCGCGGCGACCAGCGCCGTGCCGCCGTCCTCGACGGCCGCGCAGCCGGGTGTCAGGGTCTGCCAGGCGCCGTCCGCGAGCTTGATGGCGGTGCCGTCCTTCGCGCCGGACCAGCGCACACCGACGTAGGAGGCGGCGAAGGCGGTGGTGGCCTCGCCGGTGCCGGCGGCGGCCTCGGTGCGGGTGGCGGGGAACTTCTCCGGCGTCGTACCGGAGCCACCTGTTCCGGAGCCGGAACCGGTGCCGTCACCGTCAGCGGAGCCGGAGTCGGTGGCCGCGAAGACCGCCGGGGTCAGGGCGGCCGCGCCGGCCACGGCCGCGGCGGCACCGATCACGCCACGACGGGACAGAGAGCGCTTCCTACGGTGGGCGGGGGTGGGTGTGGGGGATTCGGACACGTGCGTGACCCTTCGGCTGTGCAGTGGGCGTAGGTGCGCCACACCGGGCGCTTGAAAGCTCAACCGACCCTATTGGCCCCACCGGCCCCATCAGTACTGCGATTGCAGTACATCCCTGTGGAAATCCGGCCCGTTCGTGTGGAGATCGGGCGAAGATCGCGTAAGGCGTCAGCTCCGGCTTGAGCAGCCGCGAGGCGATGGTCACTCTTTGTGACAACCTGATCGGGAACCGGCCGCTACCGTGGAGGACAGGCAGCAGGATCCCGTCCATGGGAGGAACCATGACCGCCGAGTCCGCAGAGCACCGCGTGCAGTGGCCGGTGCCGCCGCAGGACGGCTACACCGTGGACGACCTGTTCACGCTGCCGGATCTCCCGCCGCACACCGAGCTGATCGACGGGAGCCTTGTCTTCGTGAGTCCGCAGCGCGTCTTCCACGCCGATGCGATCGACCTGCTGGTCAACGGCCTTCGTCGCAGCGTGCCGACGGAGTTCAAGATCAAGCGGGAGATGACCGTCATCCTCGACCAACGCAACGGCCCCGAGCCCGATGTCAGCGTGATCCGTGCCGATGCGCAAACCGGTCCGAATCAGACCAGCTACGAGGCCAAGGACGTGCTCCTCGCCGTCGAGGTCGTCTCACCGGACTCGGAATCCCGCGACCGCACCACCAAGCCGCAGAAGTACGCGGCCGCAGGGATCCCCAGCTTCTGGCGCGTCGAGCAGAACGGAGCCGACGGCAGGCCCGTCATCCACGTCTACGAACTCGACCCGCTCACCAACGCATACGTGCACATGGGTATGCACCGTGACCGGATCAAGGTCGACAAGCCTTACGACATCGACATCGATCTCACCGCCATCGACGACTTCTGAGCCCGTACGCCCCCTCAGAGCACCGTCGCGCCCGGCGCAGGCCCCGATGCCATACGCACCGTCCGGCACGTGCCCGAATTGCGCAGCGTCTCGGCCACCCTGGCCGCCGACTCCGCGTCCCGGGCGAGGAAGGCCGTGGTCGGGCCCGAGCCGGAGACCAGGGCGGCGAGGGCGCCCGCGGTGCGGCCCGCGGCGAGGGTGTCGGCGAGTTCGGGGAAGAGGGAGAGGGCGGCGGGCTGCAGGTCGTTGGAGACGGACGCGGCGAGCGCGTCCGGGTCGCCCTTCGCGAGGGCGCGCAGGAGTTCCTCGGAGGCGACGGGCTCGGAGATGTCGAGCCCCTCCGCCAGCCGGTCGAACTCGCGGAAGACCGCCGGCGTGGAAAGACCGCGGTCGGCCATCGCGAACACCCAGTGGAAGGTGCCGCCGACCTCCAGCGTGCGCAGCTGCTCGCCGCGCCCGGTGCCCAGCGCCGCCCCGCCCACCAGACTGAAGGGCACATCGCTGCCCAACTCGGCGCAGATGGCGAGCAGTTCGGCCCGGGAGGCGCCCGCCTGCCACAGCGTGTTGCAGGCCAGCAGCGCGCCCGCGCCGTCCGCGCTGCCGCCCGCCATGCCGCCGGCGACGGGGATGTCCTTGGCGATGTGGATGTGCACGGCCGGTTCGATGCCCCGCCGCGCGGCGAGGGCGAGGGCCGCGCGCGCCGCCAGGTTCGTCTCGTCCAGGGGCACCTGGTCGGCGTCCGGCCCTGCACAGGTGATGCGCAGTTCGTCGGCGGGCGTCACGGTGACCTCGTCGTAGAGGCCGACCGCCAGGAAGACATTGGCCAGGTCGTGGAAGCCGTCGGGGCGGGCCGCACCCACCGCGAGCTGGACATTGACCTTGGCGGGGACGCGTACGGTGACGCTCACTTCTGACCCGGCTCCTTGTTTTCCGCGATACGGGCGAACTCCTCGACCGTCAGCGCCTCCCCGCGCGCCTGCGGCGACACCCCGGCGGCGACGAGGGCCGCCTCCGCCGCCGCGGGCGACCCGGCCCAGCCGGCGAGCGCGGCCCGCAGTGTCTTGCGCCGCTGGGCGAAGGCCGCGTCGACCACGGCGAAGACCTCGCGCCGCGAGGCGGTGGTCTTGAGCGGCTCGGTGCGCCGGACCAGCGAGACGAGGCCGCTGTCGACGTTCGGCGCCGGCCAGAAGACGTTGCGGCCGATGGCGCCGGCCCGCTTGACCTCGGCGTACCAGTTGGCCTTCACGGACGGGACGCCGTACACCTTCGAGCCGGGCGCGGCGGCGAGGCGGTCGGCGACCTCCGACTGGACCATGACCAGGGTGCGTTCGATGCTCGGGAAGGTTTCGAGCATGTGCAGGAGGACGGGGACGGCGACGTTGTAGGGGAGGTTCGCGACGAGCGCGGTCGGGGCGGGGCCCGGCAGCTCGGTCACGTGCATCGCGTCCGAGTGGACGAGCGCGAAACGGTCGGCGCGGTCGGGCATGCGGGCCGCGATGGTGGCGGGCAGCGCCGCGGCCAGTACGTCGTCGATCTCGACGGCGGTGACGCGGTCGGCGACCTCCAGCAGCGCCAGGGTGAGGGAGCCGAGCCCCGGGCCGACCTCGACGACCACGTCGTCCGGGCGGACGTCGGCGGTGCGGACGATACGGCGGACCGTGTTGGCGTCGATCACGAAGTTCTGGCCGCGCTGCTTGGTGGGGCGGACGCCGAGGGCTGCCGCCAGTTCGCGGATGTCGGCGGGGCCCAGGAGGGCGTCGGGGGCGGGGCTGCTGCTCACGGCGACAAGGGTACGGGGGTGTGGAGCCGGGGGGTGCCAGGTGCCCTGCGCTGCAGGTGGCCGCGAGGGTGGGTTTGCTTGCCCGCGCTTGCGGGGTGCCGCTTTCGTTGGGTCGGGAGCCGCCCCAGCGGCACGACTGCCCGCAGCTACGACGGCACATATGCGGCCGACGGCGCTGCCCCCCTGGGGGCGCGGGGCTGTATCGATATGCGGCTCCGCCGCGTGGGCGCGATCAGCCCCCACCGGCCCGCAGTCGAACCGCAGCCCAGCGACAGCTAGCCGTGCAGCCGCGCCCCGCAATGCGGCCAAGGGGAAGCCCCCCGCCGTACATACAACTTCTTCGCACGGGCCGTCTGCTCCGCCGGGGACGCGTCCTCGGGGCGGCCGGTGCCGCCGAGGCTCTGCCAGGTGCGGGACTCCAGCTGGTAGAGGCCGCCGTAGGTGCCCGAGGGGTCGACGGCGTGCGGGCGGCCGCCCGACTCGCAGGCCGCGAGGCCCTTCCAGTTCAGGTCGTCGGCCCCGCGCACGGACGTCGGTAGCGGCTTCGTGCCCACCTTCACGACCTGCGGCCGCGGCTCGCGCACCACCTCGGTGCCGGCCAGCCGCGGCTTCTGCCGGACCCCGTTGACGATGCGCAGGGAGTACGTGATCCGCCGCAGCCCCGGCTGTCCCACCCGGTCGACGACCTCCGTCCCCTTGAACAGCCCAGGGTCGTCCTCCCGCTGCACCTTGAACGGGATCTCCTCCTCGCGGACCTCCTTGGAACCGGTGACCCGCAGCACGGTGACCGTCTGCCCGTCGCGCGGGAAGCTGTCCGCCGGGACGGAGGTGGTGTCCTCGCCGCGCAGCAGGACCCCGGCCTCCTCGACGACCTCCTGCACGGTCGCCGCGTTCGTGCGGACCGTCCGTGCATGGCCGTCGGCCATGACCGTCACGGAACGCTCGGTGCGCACATCGAGCGCGAGACCGGCGCGTCCGATGTGCCGGGAGCGCGCAGCGGACAGATACGCGCCCTGCGCCCGCACCCCCATCTCCTCGAGCGCCTCCTGCACGGTGTCCGCCGTCGTCCACACCTCGCGCCGGTGTCCGTCGATGGTGAGCCGCACGGGGCGCCCGTACTGCACGACGATCTCGTCACCGCTGCGGATCGCCGTGCCGGGAGCGGGTGCGACCACGTCGTGCGCCCCCACGTCGACGCTCTCCTGTGCGAGCAGTTCGGTCACGTCGTCGGCGAAGGTGTGCAGGGTGCGCGGCTTGCCGTCGACGTTCAGCTCGATGGCCTTGTCCTTGGCGACGAAGGCGGTGGTGCCGCCGGCGAGGAAGGCGACGACCAGCGCCTGCGGCAGCAGTCGGCGCATCGAGCCGTCCGGGAGCTCCATGGGCCGCGCCCGCCGCCGGCGTGCGGCCCGGCGCCTGCGTCCCGTTCCGGCGCGCGCGGCGGGCTCGGGCACTTCCTCGCCCGCCGCGCTCCCCACCTGCCGCGGAAGCGGCGGCTCGGGTACCTGGGCCGCCTCGTAGGCGGGCCGGTACGTGTCCTCGTATGCCCCGGGCACCCCATAAGCCAGGGTCTGCGCGCTGTGGACGTCGTAGGCGTACGCCGGCGGATACGCCGGGTCGTACGCCTCATACGTCCCGTACTGCCAGTACTGCGAGTACTGCGAGTTGCTCACGCCGACACGCTCCAGGGGCCGTAGGGGTCCAGAGGGGTCCGGATCGGGCACCAGAACCTAGCGGAGCCCGTATCACTCTCCAAAGCGGCGTGATTACGAAGAGTCACGGTCGCGGCGAACGCGAGTCCGCCGGGACCTTATCGTCAGGTTATGAACGCCTACGCTCAGTAGTCGAATGCGCGGGCCGTGTTCGCCGCCAGGGCCGTCGCCAGCGCGTCCTCCTCGATACCGCGCACGGCGGCCATGGCGCGCACCGTGACCGGAATGAGATACGGAGCATTGGGCCGTCCGCGGTACGGCGCCGGTGTGAGGAAGGGCGCGTCGGTCTCCACCAGGACCAGCTCCAGAGGCGCCACGGCGAGCGCGTCCCGCAAATGCTGGGCGTTCTTGAAGGTGACGTTGCCGGCGAAGGACATGAAGTACCCGGCGCGGGCGCACACCTGAGCCATCTCCGCGTCCCCGGAGTAGCAGTGGAACACCGTCCGCTCGGGCGCGCCCTCCTCCTTGAGGATGCGCAGCACATCGGCGTGGGCGTCGCGGTCGTGGATGACCAGGGCCTTGCCGTGCCGCTTGGCGATCTCGATGTGGGCGCGGAAGGAGGCCTCCTGCGCCTCCTTGCCCTCGGGGCCGGTGCGGAAGTAGTCGAGGCCCGTCTCACCGACGCCCTTGACCTGGGCCAGCCCGGCCAGCGCGTCGATCTGCCCGAGCGCCTCGTCGAGCGCCGCCGTGCCCCCCGGCTCGCGTGCGCCCTGCCGGGACCAGCCGTCGGGGTCTCCGTGGACGATGCGCGGCGCCTCGTTGGGATGCAGGGCCACCGTTGCGTGGACGGCGTCGTGAAGTCCTGCCGTCTTCGCGGCCCACTGCGAGCCGGCCACATCGCAGCCGACCTGTACGACCGTCGTCACACCCACCGAAGCGGCCTTCGCGAGGCCCTCCTCGACCGTGCCGTTCTGCATGTCGAGGTGGGTGTGGGAGTCGGCGGCGGCCACCCGGAGGGGTTCCGGGAGCGGCGGCGCACTCTTGTCGACGGTCTTCTCGCCGGAGCTTGAGGAGGGCATGCTCCGATCCTACGAAAGGGGCATGCCCGCCCGGCCGCCGGTGCTGTCAGCCCGCCTTGCGGTGGAAGGGGTGCAGGAGATCGGAGAGGTGCCAGTGGTGGTCCCGCTCGCCGGCCTCGGCACCGTCGGCACCCTCGGCTGCGGGCTCCTGGGCCTCGGTCTGCGGTGTCCGCCGCTGCTGCTTGTGCACCGCGTCGCGCACCGACGAGACCTGCCCGGGTCGCATGATCCGTACGACGTGGCTGTCGCAGTTCTGGCAGGTGGGCTTGGACAGTGGAGACGGCACGACCTGCCCCTCGGCCACGTACATCACGAACTCGTGGCCCTCGGCGTCGTTGTGGTGCTCTATCTCGTACGACTGCTCCCAGCCGTGCCCGCAGCGCATGCAGGCGAAGGAGTACGACTCGTGGACGACTGCGGTGGCTGCGCCGCGGAGGCCGGACTGCCCTGAGATCTCGCTCATGCCAGCTCCTCTTGATCTGCTGGACCAAGGGACGGGTGCGTCCCTTCAACCAGTGGACGCTTCTGGCGGAGCGAATGCATCAGCCCTGTCGACTGTTGGAGTCGATTTGGATTTTCCTTGCCAGAGCGACCCCGATCAGGGGGTCTGGGCTTTGCTTTTCACGACCTTGCTTTGCCCTTTTGTGGGGCGCTTGCTCAGGCGAGATGCGCCCTGCTCAGAGGGGGTGTGGCCTACTTCACGAAAACGTCACGAACCACTGGCCGAATGCGCATTCTTCGCGGCCACAACGGCGTCGAACACTTCCCTTTTGGGAAGCCCGGCCTCTGCCGCAACCGCCGCAATGGCTTCTTTTCGCCGCTCTCCTGCCTCCTCCCGCACCCGCACCCTGCGCACCAGTTCGGCGGCGTCGAGTTCCCCGGGTCCCTTCTCCGGGGCACCCTCGACGACCACAGTGATCTCACCGCGCACACCCTCGGCGGCCCAGGCGGCCAGCTCACCGAGCCCGCCACGCCTGACCTCCTCGTACGTCTTGGTCAGCTCCCGGCAGACGGCGGCGCGCCGCTCGGTGCCGAAGACCTCGGCCATGGCGGCGAGGGTGTCGTCGAGGCGGTGCGGGGCCTCGAAGTAGACGAGGGTCCGGCGCTCCCCGGCGACCTCCTTCAGGCGGGTCAGCCGCTCGCCCGCCTTGCGCGGCAGGAACCCCTCGAAGCAGAACCGGTCGACGGGCAGCCCGGACAGCGCGAGCGCGGTGAGCACGGCGGACGGTCCGGGCACGGCGGTGACCCGGATGTCCTTCTCCACGGCGGCCGCGACCAGCCGGTACCCGGGGTCGGACACGGACGGCATCCCGGCGTCGGTGACGAGCAGCACACGTGCGCCGTTCACCAGTTCCTCGACGAGTTCGGGAGTGCGGGCGGTCTCGTTGCCCTCGAAGTACGACACGATCCGCCCCTTGGGCGTGACGCCCAGGGCCTGCGTCAGCCGCCTGAGCCGCCGGGTGTCCTCGGCGGCGACGACATCGGCCCCCGCCAGCTCCTCGGCCAGCCGGGGCGGCGCGTCCGCGATGTCGCCGATGGGGGTGCCTGCGAGTACGAGGGTTCCGGTCACGTCCCCCATCCTCCCAGGGGACACGGACAGAGACGCATCCGAGCCCTTACCACCCTCGGGCCCTGTCGCCCCATTCCCGCCCGCCCTTCGGGCGGACGACGGGAATGGGACGACAGGGCCCATGCACGGGACTCACACAGAACGGTTCCCTACGATGGCGCGGTGACCAGTACCGCGTCCTCCCCGGACACCCGGCAAGGCCAGAGCCCGCAGGACCAGCGGCCGTCGTGGCAGCAGCGGCTGCGCCGTTTCGGCTACACGGCCGGGCCGAGAAGCGATGTCCGCGAGCGTCTGGTGCCGCCGTACGTGCAGCCCAGCCCGCGGGTGTGGCAGGTGCTCGGGGTGCCGCCGGCGCTCACCGAGCGGATCACGCGCTGGTCGGCCTGGGGCGGCCCGCTGCTGGTCACGCTGATGGCGGGCGTGATGCGGTTCTGGCACCTGGGCAGCCCGAAGGCGGTGATATTCGACGAGACGTACTACGCCAAGGACGCCTGGGCGCTCGTCCACCGCGGCTTCGAGGTCAACTGGGACAAGAACGCCAACGACCAGATCCTGGCGCTGAACGGGCACGTCCCGATCCCGACGGACGCGGCGTACGTGGTGCATCCGCCGGTCGGCAAGTACGTCATCGGGCTCGGGGAGCTGATCTTCGGGTTCAACCCGTTCGGCTGGCGGTTCATGACCGCGCTGCTGGGCACGCTGTCGGTCCTGATGCTGTGCCGCATCGGCCGCCGCCTCTTCCGCTCGACCTTCCTCGGCTGCCTCGCGGGCGCGCTGATGGCGGTCGACGGGCTGGCCTTCGTGATGGCACGCACCTCGCTGCTCGACGGCGTGCTGATGTTCTTCGTGCTGGCCGCGTTCGGCTGCCTGGTCATCGACCGCGACAAGTCCCGGGAGAAACTCGCGGCCGCACTCCAGCCGGACGCCGACGGCCGCGTGCGCCCGGACGCGCACATCGCCGAGACGGCCTTCCTCGGCCTGCGCCCGTGGCGCTGGCTGGCGGGACTGATGCTGGGCCTGGCCATCGGCACCAAGTGGAACGGGCTGTACATCATGGCCGTGTTCGTCCTGATGGCGATCCTGTGGGACATCGGCGCCCGCAAGGTGGCCGGCGCCGGGAACCCGTACAAGGCGGTGCTGCGCGACGTGGCCATCCTGGTGGGCACGGTGACCGTCGCGACCGTCACCTACCTGGTCTCCTGGACCGGCTGGATCCTCTCCCCCACCAACGGCAAGGGCGGCTACTACCGCAACTGGGCCGCCACCGACGGCAAGGGCGGCAACTGGACCTGGCTGTTCCCCGACTGGTGGCGGAGCCTTTGGCACTACGAGCACGAGGTCTACGAGTTCCACCGCCACCTGCACTCGCCGCACACGTACATGTCCAACCCCTGGAGCTGGATCGTCGACGGCCGCCCGGTCTCGTACTTCTACGAGTCCCCCTCGCCCGGCAAGGACGGCTGCCCCGTGAGTGCGGGCCAGAAGTGCGCCCGCGAGGTCCTGGCCATCGGCACCCCGCTGCTGTGGTGGGTGGCCTGCTTCGCGGTCCTGTACATCCTGTGGCGCTGGCTGCTGCGCCGCGACTGGCGGGCGGGCGCCATCGCCTGCGGCATCGCGGCCGGTTACCTGCCCTGGTTCCTGTACCAGGAGCGGACGATCTTCTTCTTCTACGCCGTCGTCTTCGTGCCGTTCCTGTGCCTGGCCGTCGCGATGCTGCTGGGCGCGATCGTCGGGCCGCCGGGGTCGAGCGACACCCGCCGGGTGGCGGGCGCGACGGGAGCGGGCGTGCTGGTCCTGCTGATCGCCTGGAACTTCATCTACTTCTGGCCGCTGTACACCGGAACCGCCATCCCGATCGACGACTGGCGTTCACGTATGTGGCTGGATACCTGGGTATAGCGGACCCTCCGGGTCTCCGATCGGACAACATACGGAAACACCCCTCACAGCTCCCCCTCACGCCACATACAGTGCGAGCACCAACGGGGAACGGGGAGGGGAGCCCTTCATGGGCAAGGGGGTCAAGATCACCATCATCAGCAGCGTCTTCGCTGTGATGGTGGGCGGCGCGGGATACGGCGCGTACAACGTCGTGTCCGCGCTGAACGGCGACGGGGGCCCGGGCGGCTCGGCGTCCGTGAAGACCGGTCCGCCGAGCGGCGACGAGATCAAGGAGACCTCGGCGAAGTTCTTCGCGGCCTGGGAGAAGGGCCAGGCGGCCCAGGCGGCCACGTACACGAACAACGACACGGCGGCCGAACCGCTGCTGAGCGCCTACGGCAACGCCGCGCACATCACCGGCGTGAAGATCACCCCGGGTACGGCGAACGGCGCGACCGTCCCCTACACGGTCAGGGCGACGGTGTCCTACGGCGGCAAGTCCAAGCCCCTGACCTACCGGAGCGAGCTGACCGTCGTGCGCGGGAAGACCACCGGGCGGGCGCTGGTCGACTGGCGGCCGTCCGTGGTCCATCCGCAGCTGCAGAAGGGCGACACCCTGTTCACCGGCGAGGCGGCGAAGGCGCCGATCGAGGCCGTGGACCGGGGCGGGGCCGTACTGACGAAGGAGAAGTACCCCTCGCTCGGCCCGGTCCTGGACACCCTGCGCGAGCGGTACGGCGACAAGGCGGGCGGCACCCCCGGCATCGAGCTGGCGATCAAGCACCAGTCCCCGGACGCGGGCGACACCTCGCTGCTCACCCTCACCAAGGGCAGGGCTGGCAGGCTGCAGACCACGATCAGCGCGAGCGCCCAGGCGGCGGCCGAGACGGCCGTGAAGAAGTTCGCGCAGTCGTCGGTGGTGGCCGTCAAGCCCAGCACCGGTGAGGTCCTCGCGGTCGCCAACAACCGCAGGGACCAGTTCAACGCGGCCTTCCAGGGCGAGGTGGCACCCGGCTCCACCATGAAGATCATCACCGCCGCGATGCTCATCGACAACGGCGTGACCTCGATGAACGGCCCGGCGCCCTGTCCTGAGGACGCCGTCTGGCAGGGCCAGACCTTCAAGAACCTCAAGGGCATGCAGCCCAACGAGAAGGCAACCCTGGCCAACAGCTTCCTGCGCTCCTGCAACACGGCCTTCATCAAGCTCATCGACGAGAAGCCGCTCTCGGACTCCTCGCTGACCACGGAGGCCCAGGACCGGTTCGGGCTCGGCCGGGACGACTGGAAGACCGGCATCGTCTCCTTCGACGGCAAGGTCCCCGCGGTCAGCGGCCCGGACCGGGCGGCGAACGCCATCGGCCAGGGCCAGGTCCAGATGAGCCCGCTGAACATGGCGTCGGTCACGGCGACCGCCATCACCGGCACGTTCCGGCAGCCGTATCTGGTCTCGCCCAAGCTCGACGACCGTGAACTGGCCACCGCGAAGGGCCTGCCCGCGAGCACCGCGGCGCAGCTGAAGCAGATGATGCGGCTCACCGCGACCCAGGGCACCGCGGCGCAGGCGATGGCCGGGCTGAGCGGGGACTTCGGCGCGAAGACCGGTTCCGCGGAGGTCGACGGACAGGCGGTGTCCAACAGCTGGTTCACGGGTTTCCGTGGTGACCTGGCGGCGGCGGCGATGACCGAGGAGGGCGGCCACGGCGGCACGGCGGCCGGGCCGATTGTCGCAGCTGTGCTACGGACCGGCTCCTGAAGTCACCCGTTGAGGACGGGACTCTAGGCTGTTGCCGTCGTTGGTTGGGATGGATGTGGACAACGGGGACCCTGGGGATCTCTCGGAGGAACGGGAACAGTGGGCAACAGAAGGCGCGTCGCCGAGCGACCGAAGACCAAACCCGCCGTGGTCGGCGGGATGATCGCCGTGGTGATCGGCGGTGCCGGCTTCGGCGCCTACGCGCTGTACGGCGGCGGGGCGTCGGCCGACGACCGGTCGGCCTCGACGGCCGCGTCCTCCGACCACAAGGCCGTCAAGACCGGCCCGCTGTCCGCGACCGAGGTCCAGACGACGGCCGAGCGGTTCCTCACGGGCTGGCAGCAGGGCAAGGTGGCACAGGCCGCCGCCGCCACGAACGACCCGACGGCGGCCACCGCCCTGCTGACCGGCTTCACCAAGGACGCCCACATCACGGGCGCCACCGTCACCGAGGGCACCCGCACCGGGGACAAGGTCCCCTTCTCCGTCAAGGGCACGGTCTCCTACAAGGGCACCAAACTGCCGCTCTCGTACCAGAGTGCGCTGACGGTCGTGCGCAAGAAGGAGGACGGCAAGCCGTACGTCGACTGGCACTCCTCCGTCGTCCACCCCGACCTGAGGGACGGCGACACCCTGGTCACCGGCGAGTCCGGGACGCCGCCGGTCAAGGCGTACGACCGCCACGGCGGCGAGCTGACGACCGCCAAGTACCCCTCGCTCGGCCCGGTGCTCGACGGTCTGCGGGAGAAGTACGGCAAGACCGCCGGCGGCAAGGCGGGCATCGAGCTGGACGTGGTGCGCGGCAAGGCCTCGCAGAAGGCCAAGCTGTCCGACAAGACGCTGCTGACGCTGACCAAGGGCACTCCGGGCAGGGTGAACACGACGCTGAGCCCGACGTTCCAGGCCGCGGCCGAGAAGCAGGTCGCCGCGAAGGACAGGTCCTCGGTCGTCGTCATGCGCCCGTCGACCGGCGAGATCCTCGCGGTCGCGAACCACAGCCCCAGCTTCAACGTGGCGTTCCAGGGCTCCCTGGCCCCCGGCTCCACGATGAAGATCGTGACGTCGACGATGCTGTTCGAGAAGGACCTCATCCACCCCGACCAGTCGCACCCCTGCCCCAAGACGTACAAGCTCGCGGGCTGGACCTTCCACAACGACGACAACTCCGAGATCAAGAAGGGCACGTTCAAGCTGGCCTTCGGGGCCTCCTGCAACAACGCCTTCATCAACTTCGCGCCGAAGCTGTCCAACAGCGACCTGACGCAGGAGGCCCAGCAGGTCTACGGCCTCGGCCTCAACAACTGGTCGATCGGCGTCCCCACCTTCGACGGCTCGATCCCCGTGATGAGCGGCGCGCAGATGGGCGCCTCGCTGATCGGGCAGGGCGGGGTGCGGATGAACCCGCTGAACATGGCGTCGGTGTCGTCGACGGTGGCGACCGGCAGCTTCCACCAGCCCTACCTGGTCGCCCCCTCGGTGGACCACCGCACCCTCGCGAAGGCCTCCCGCACGATGTCGTCGCAGACCCAGGCCGAACTGAAGGAGGTCATGTCCTACACGGCCTCCTACGGCACGGCGGCCAAGGCGATGGCGGGCATGTCCGGCTGCGGCGCCAAGACGGGCTCGGCCGAGGTCGACGGCCAGGACAAGCCCAACGGCTGGTTCACCGCGTACTGCGGCGACCTCGCGGCCTCAGGCGTGGTCCAGGCAGGCGGCCACGGAGGCGACACGGCGGGGCCGATCGTGGCGGCCCTGCTGAAGATGGGCGGCTGAGTCGATGGGGCGCCCCGGGGGGGCGCCCCGAAGGGGCGCGGGGCTGTGTCGATTTGCGGCTCCGCCGCGCGGGCGCGACCAGCCCCCCACGGCGCCGCAGAGATTCAACGACCAAAGAGATTCAACGACCAACAGGCGCCGCAGCCATATAGGTGCGGCGCAGGAACCGCAGCAGAGTCTTCGACTCGAACTGCACGACCGAAACCCCTGTCGCCGAGTGGAACTCGACCACGGCCTGAACCCGCCCGCAGGGCCACACCCGCACCTCTCCGCTGCCGGCGGGGGCGCGCAGGCCCTGTTCCAGCAGGGAACGGGAAAAACTCCATTCATGCGCCCCCGGCAGCCCCACCCGCACCTCACGCGGATCGACCTCGGGGTCGTACCTCAGGACCACCGGCACCGTCTCGTCCTCCGGTACCGCCGCATCCGTGACCAGGTGGGCTCGTGCGTACTGCTCGACTACAGACATCGTGACGGCCCTCTCACGCTGCGTGTCCTGTGTGGAAGCTATGCGTCCGCCCCCTCCTAATGTCCCATATTTTCCCGAACACGCCCCTTGTCGTGGGACAACTCCGAGTCACGAGCGCCTCGCTCTTGCAAGTAGTTCGCAACAAGGCACTATCATCGAACGGTGCATGTGCCTGACGGATTCATCAACGCCCCCGTCTCCGCCGCGACCGGAGTCCTCGCCGCGGGCGCCATCGCGGTGAGCCTGCGCGGGGCCCGCCGTGAGCTGGACGAGCGGACGGCGCCGCTGGCCGGGCTGGTCTCGGCCTTCATCTTCGCGGTGCAGATGCTGAACTTCCCCGTCGCGGCGGGGACCAGCGGCCATCTGCTCGGCGGCGCGCTCGCCGCGATCCTCGTCGGCCCCTTCACCGGCGTCCTGTGCGTGTCCGTCGTCCTGCTGATGCAGGGCATCCTCTTCGCGGACGGCGGTCTGACCGCGCTCGGCGTGAACATCACGGACATGGCGATCGTCACGACGGTCGTCGGGTACGCCGTCTTCCGCGGCCTGGTGAAGCTGCTCCCGCGTGGCCGCCGCTCGGTCACCGTGGCCTCCTTCGTCGCCGCGCTGCTCTCGGTCCCGGCGGCGGCGGTCGCCTTCACGCTGATCTACGCCGTCGGCGGCACCACGGACGTCTCCCTCGGCAAGGTCGCCACCGCAATGGTCGGCGTACATGTGCTGATCGGGATCGGCGAGGCGGCGATCACGGGGCTGACCGTGGGCGCGGTGATCGCCGTACGCCCGGATCTCGTGTACGGCGCGCGCGGCCTGGAGCAGAAGCTCAAGCTGCGGGTGAACGGCGAACTCGTGGACGCTCCCGCCTCCCGCCCGGCGCCCGTCGCGGCGCGCACCTCCCGCCGCGCGCTGTGGGTCACCGGCCTGGTCACCTCCCTGGTCCTCGCGGGCTTCGTCAGCTTCTACGCCTCCTCGAACCCCGACGGCCTGGAGAAGGTCGCCCACGACAAGGGCATCGACAGCAGGGCCCAGAAACACGCCTCCGACGGCTCCCCGCTCGCCGGCTACGGCGTCAAGGACGTCGAGGACGCCCGCCTCTCCGGCGGCCTCGCGGGCGTGATCGGCGTCGGCGTGACCGTCGTCGCGGGCAGCACGGTCTTCTGGGCGGTGCGCAGGCGCCGTACGACCGACGCCTCTCCCGTCGGCACGGGCGTCTGAGATGGGCGCCGGGCACGCACACAGGCTGTACCGGCACGGGCACTCCCCCGTGCACGCCCTGCCGCCGCACACCAAGCTCGCCGCCGCCTTCGCGTTCGTGGTGGTCGTGGTGTCGACACCGCGGGAGGCGGTGGGGGCGTTCGGCCTGTACGCCGTGCTGCTCGCGGTCGTCGCGCATCGCGCCCGCGTGCCCGCCGGGTTTCTGCTCAAGCGGCTGCTGATCGAGGTGCCGTTCGTGGCCTTCGCGGTGCTGATGCCGTTCGTGGCGGAGGGCGAGCGGGTGGACGTCCTGGGGCTGTCCCTGAGCGTGAACGGCCTGTGGGGCGCCTGGAACGTCCTCGCGAAGGGCACGCTGGGCGTCGCCGCCTCCGTCCTCCTGGCCTCCACCACCGAGCTGCGTGAACTCCTCCTCGGCCTCCAGCGCCTGAAGCTCCCGCCCCTGCTCGTGCAGATCGCGTCCTTCATGATCCGCTACGGCGACGTCATCACGGACGAGATGCGGCGGATGCGGATCGCGCGCGAGTCCCGGGGCTTCGAGGCGCGGGGCGTACGGCACTGGGGCGTGCTCGCGAAGTCGGCGGGCGCCCTGTTCATCCGTTCCTACGAGCGCGGGGAGCGCGTCCACCTGGCCATGGTCAGCCGCGGTTACGCAGGCTCGATGCCGGTGATCGACGAGGTGACCGCCTCCAGAGCCCAGTGGTCGTACGCCCTCACGCTCCCCTTCGCCGCCCTCGTCGTCTGCCTGCTGGGATGGACCTTGTGAGCACCGCTTCCCTCGAGGTCTCCGGCCTCGCCTTCGCGTACCCCGACGGCCACCAGGCCCTGTTCGGCGTCGACTTCTCCATCGGCCGCGGCGAGCGGGTGGCGCTGCTCGGGCCGAACGGTGCCGGCAAGACGACCCTCGTGCTGCACCTCAACGGCATCCTGACCGGCGGCGCGGGCACGGTCACGGTCGCCGGGCTGCCCGTCGGCAAGCAGCACATGGCTCAGATCCGCCGCAGGGTCGGCATCGTCTTCCAGGACCCGGACGACCAGCTGTTCATGCCGACGGTCCGCGAGGACGTGGCGTTCGGTCCCGCGGCGGCCGGGCTCAAGGGGCCGGAGCTGGAGGAGCGGGTCGACCGGGCGCTCGCGCAGGTCGGCATGGCGGAGTTCAAGGACCGCCCCCCGCACCACCTCTCCTTCGGGCAGCGGCGCCGGGTGGCCGTGGCGACCGTACTCGCCATGGAGCCGGAGATCCTCGTCCTGGACGAGCCGTCCTCCAACCTCGACCCGGCCTCCCGACGCGAACTGGCCGACATCCTGCGCTCGTTGGACGTCACCGTCCTCATGGTCACGCACGACCTGCCGTACGCCCTGGAGCTGTGCCCGCGCTCGCTGATCCTCAGCGAGGGCGTGATCGCGGCGGACGGCAAGACGGCCGAGCTGCTCTCGGACGAGGACCTGATGCGCGCCCACCGGCTGGAGCTGCCCTTCGGTTTCGACCCGCGGTCCGTGACAATGGGCGCGTGACGAACGCGGACGACACGGCGGCCGGGACCGGCTCTGAGGGCTCGCTGCTGCTCGACGACCAGCTGTGCTTCGCGCTGTACGCGGCCCAGCGGGCCGTGACGGCCTCCTACCGCCCGCTCCTCGACGAACTCGGCCTCACCTACCCGCAGTACCTCGTCCTGCTCGTCCTGTGGGAGCGCGGCGAGATCCCGGTCAAGGAACTGGCGACCGCGCTGCGGCTCGACTACGGCACGGTCTCGCCACTGCTCAAGCGGCTGGAGGCGGCGGGCCTGGTGCGCCGGGAGCGCGCGGCGCACGACGAGCGCTCGGTGCTGGTCGCCTGCACGGGGCGCGGGGAGGAACTGCGCGAGCGCGCGACGTGCGTACCGGGCGCGCTGCTCGCGGCGACGGGGCTCGACGCCCCGGAGGTCGCACGCCTCCGCGAGGAGCTGTGGCGGCTGGCGGCGAAGGCCGAAGCAGCAGCACACCGCTGATCTCGGATTACCCACGGTTGCCACCCCCTGGCAGCGGCTGCTGACCTACCAGCCAGTACCTTGTGCACGATGTACTTGCGCGCACTCGTTTTGGGGGGCCAACCATGAGCGCCATGGGTGACGATCTCACCGACGTCGACACCGACACCGACACCCGACCGACGAAAATCATGTACGTGGCCGAGGCGACCGCACACGGCGGCCGGGACGGCTATGTCACCAGCCAGGACGGGCAGATCGAGGTCAAGGTCGCGATGCCGCCGGAGCTGGGCGGCGACGGCAACGGCACCAATCCCGAGCAGCTGTTCGCGGCCGGCTACAGCTCGTGCTTCCACAACGCGCTGGTGCTGGTGGGCCGCCGTTCCGGGTTCGACCTCACCGGTTCCACGGTCGCCGCGAAGGTCGGCATCGGCCCCAACAAGCAGCGCGGTTACGGACTCGCGGTCGCCCTCAGCGTCTCGCTGCCGGTCCTCGACCAGGAGGTCGCGGCGCAGCTGGTGGACGCGGCGCACGAGGTCTGCCCGTACTCGAACGCGACCCGCGGGAACATCGACGTGACCATTCTGCTTGGGTGAGTAGGGAGTACACACAGGCAGGAGGAGCACGGGCGTGGACGTGCACGGTGCGGTCGCCGAGGGCTTCGAGCCGGTCAGGGAAGCGTTCGTACGGAACTTCGAGGTGCTCGGGGACCGGGGCGCGGCCGTCACCGTCTACCGGGACGGGCGCAAGGTCGTCGACCTGTGGGGCGGCACCAAGGACGTCGACGGCACGGACCCCTGGGAGCACGGCACCGCCCAGATCGTGCGCTCCGCGACCAAGGGGGTCGCCGCCGCCGTACTCCTGCTGCTGCAGCAGCGCGGGGAGCTGGACCTGGACGCGCCGGTCGGCGAGTACTGGCCGGAGTTCAAGGCGGCGGGCAAGGAGCGGACGCGGGTGTGGCACCTGCTCGCGCACCGCGCCGGAATGCCCGTGCTGGACCGCCCGCTGACGCCCGCCCAGGCCGCGGACCCCGACCTCGCCGCCGAGGCGGTGGCGGCGCAGGCACCGGCCTGGGAGCCGGGTACCGACCACGGGTATCACGCGCAGACGTACAGCTGGCTGACGGGCGAACTGGTCCGGCGGATCACGGGACGCGGCATCGGCGAGTGGATCGCGGACGAGATGGCCGGGCCGGCCGGGGCGGACCTGTGGCTCGGGCTGCCGCCGGCCGAACAGGCGCGCGTGGGCCGGGTGGCCCGGATCGACCCCCCGGCGGACCCGCGCGGCCTGCGGACCCGCCCCAAGCGGGCGGTCTCCGAGGCCTACGCCGACCCCGGCTCCCTCACCCGCCGAGCCTTCGCCGCGATCACCCCACTGCCCGACGAGAACGACCCCGCCTACCGCGCCGCCGTCCTGCCCGCCTCCAACGGCATCGCGACGGCGGAGGGCCTCGCCCGCTTCTACGCCTCCCTGATCGGCGAAGTCGACGGCGGCACAAGGCTGTTCACCCCGGAGACCGTGAACCTGGCCCGCGCCGAACGCAGCGCGGGACCGGACCGCGTACTGGTCGTCCACACCCGCTTCGGCCTCGGTTACATGCTCCACGGAGCGGCATCCCCGCTCCTGTCCCCCGCCTCCTTCGGCCACCCAGGCCGCGGCGGCGCCCTGGGCTTCGCCGACCCGGACTCGGGCATCGCCTTCGGCTACGTGACGAACGGTTTCCGCAAGAGCGTTACAGCGGATCCGCGGGCGCAGGCGCTGGTGCGGGCACTACGGGGTGCTGTCTCGGCGTGACGTGGCCGCGCCCCGAAGGGGCGCGGGGCAGCCCGTGAAGCGCTGCCTCAAACGTTGATGGAGTGCGAAGTCCGCCCCGACGCCGAGTCGATCTCCCCATGCGCCTTCGTCAGCAGCTGCATGGCGAGTTCGTTCAGCGCCCGCGCGCCGGCGATCTCCTCCCCCACCCGTGGCTGATTGGCATCGGTGTGGTGCCGGCTCGCATGCCCGTGGGCCTTGACCTCGGTCCCGTCGGACAGACGTACCAGCGCGACCGCCCGCGTGTGCGTCTCGTCCTCCTGGAACTCCAGCTCGACGTGCCATCCCACTGCGGTGTGCATCATGACGATCACCTCCGGAAGACCTGCTTCCAGAGTGCTCCTGTGCGCCCTCGGATGCACGCAGACCCCGGGCCGGTGTGACGTCGGCCCGGGGTCCGCTGCGCGCTGGGCGTGTGTCAGCCGTCGTTCTCCGCCGACGGCAGGTAGGCGCCCGGCACGTCGGCAGGCGCATACACCTTCTTGTCACCGGGGTACGGCTTGGTCCAGTTGTGGGTCTGGTACCAGGTGTAGCGGTTCATCTGCTCGTTGTTGGCGTAGTCGGGCACGGCGTGCGGGCCGGTGAGCCGCTGGTGCGAGGCCCAGGTCTTCCACTCCGCGGCGAGCTGCTGCTGGGCCTGCGGGACCGCGGCGGACGTCGGCGCGAGTGCCGCCTTGGTGTCCTGCGGGGCCGGGGTGTCCGAGCCGCAGGTGGGCTGGGGGCTCACGCCGAGGGTCAGGGAGGTCCGGTTGGGGACCGCCGTGAACGGTGTGTTGTCCGGCTTCAGGGAGAACGCCCCGTACATCGGGGTGGCCGCGCTGTCGAGCTGGTTCATCGGGTGGATCCCGAGGATCTGCTCGATGGTGCGGACCATCGTGATCTGCGAGTAGTAGTGGCTGTCGACGGTGTCGTGCTTGGCCCAGGGGCTGATGATCTGGACCGGGGCACGGTGGCCGTCGACGTGGTCGAGGCCGTTCTGGGAGTCGTCCTCGACGACGAAGATCGCCGAGTCCTTCCAGTACTTGCTGTGGGAGATCTCGTCGACCATCCGGCCGACCGCGAGGTCGTTGTCCGCGACCTCGGCCGCCGCGTTGGCCGGGCCTCCGGTGTGGTCGTTGGAGAACCAGAACATGTTCAGGTTCGCCGGACCGTCCTTCTCGAAGTCCTGCTTCCAGATCTGCTCTTTGTAGATGTCCGGGACGGTGAGGTCGAACATCGGGAAGCCCTGCACCGACACCTTGTTGAGCGAGGGGATCGCCGAACCCGTCTGGATCGGGTACTGGGTCTGCGCCCCGGTGGCCTCCATGTTCTTGCTGTCGCAGTACAGGTTCTGCCACGTCGCCCCGGCCGGCTTGGTCTCCAGCGACTGGAACTCGCCGAAGTCCTTGACCGACCGGCCGGCCGCCTGCGCGCCGCTCCAGATGAAACCGGACTTCTGGTGGCCGAGGGCGTCGTCCTCGGTGTCGTAGCTGCGCTGGTACTCGCCCGCGGAGGACTCGGTGTACTCCGGGTTGTCCGACTGCATCAGCCAGTTGTGGCCCTCGGCGGAGTTCGTGCCGACGTCGTAGAAGTTGTCGTAGAGCCCGAACTGCTCGGCCAGGGCGTGCTGGTTGGGCGTGACGTTCTCGCCGAACGTGGTGAGCGAGGGGTCTCCGTCGCCCTGCGGCAGGTCGCCGTAGACCTGGTCGTACGTCCGGTTCTCCTTGACGAGCAGGAAGACATGCTTGATCGTCGAGGGGTCGCCGAGCCGCAGCGGGACCGGCAGCGCCTTCCCGGAGGTCCTGCCGCCGGCCGTCAGGACCGAGCCGGGCGTCCAGCCGTTCTGCTTGAAGACCTTGGCGGTCTGGGCCTTGACGGTCTTGTCGTCGGGCAGCGTGAACTGGGTCAGGCTCGACGTCGTGTCGTGGGTGTTGTGGCCGGAGGCGGCGGTGGGGCGGCGGGCGTCGATGCCGCGGGTGTTGGAGACGACGATCTTCTTGCCGACGGTGGCGATCCCGGAGGGGAAGTAGTCGGTCGGGAGCAGCCCGACGTAACGGGCGGGCTCCTGCGGGGACTTGTAGCGGTAGACGGCGACCGCGTTGGCGCGGCCGAGCGTCACCAGCAGACGACCGTCGTCGGTGAGGGTCACGGCGTTCGGCTCGTAGCCGACCTTCGCCTCCGGCCAGGGCTGGGTGGCGATGGTCTGTACGACCTTGTCCTTGGCCGTGCTGATGACCGAGACGCTGTTGTCGGCGGTGTTGGTGACGAACACCGCGCCCTTGCTCGCGTACACCGCGGTCGGGTGCAGTCCTACGTCGATGCTGCCGACGGCGGCGGACGGGTCCGCGGTGTCGATGACGCTGACGGTGCCGGTGGTGGTGGCGCCCGTGTCCGGGTTGGCGGGCACCTGGGTGCCGTAGGAGTTGATGGTGGTGTCGCCGTCCCTGGCGGGACGGCCGCCCTCGTTGCTGACGTACAGCTTGCCGCCGACCAGGGCGATGCCCCGGGGGGCGTTGCCGACGGCCCAGCTCTGCTTGACGGTTCCGGTGGCCGCGTCGACGGCGACGACCCGGTTCTGGCCGTTGACCGCGGAGTAGACGGTGGAGCCGTCGGCCGAGAAGACCGCGGCGCCCACGAGGGCGTGCTTGGTGCCGTCGGCCGGGACGGGGACAGCCACCGGGTTGGAGAGGGTGCCGTCGGCGCCGACCGTGAACTTGGTGTAGCCGTCGGTCTGGCCGAGCCACAGCTGCGTGCCGTCGGGCGAGTACGTCGGGCCCTCCTGGCCGACGGAGCCGCTCTTGATGCGCAGGTCGTCCGCCGCGTTGGTGCCGACCTTCTGCTTCACCTGACCGGTCGCGAGGTCCAGGACGACCAGGGAGGCGTCACCGTCGGCGACCGAGGCCGCGAGCCGGCTGCCGTCCGGGCTGACCGCCGACGACATGATCTTGCCGTCGTTGATGACGGAGCGGGTGCCGTACGGCTTGATGTACTGGTCGCTGGGGAGGACCTGGCCGTTCGCGGTCTCGTCGGCGACCTGCTGGGTGCCGAACTGCCACGTGGACGCGACCGCGGTGCCCGTGACGCCGAGCGCGACCGCGATGCCCGCCGTGACCAGCACGGCGCGGCGGCCGACGCGTCTGCCGAAGAGGTTGACCTGATTCTTCTCGTTGATCCGACGCTGGCGTGTGACCTGCACGGAGCTGTCCCTTCAGTGGACCAATCAGTGGAACCTTCGTGTGAACTTCAGTGGGGGGTGAGCAGCTCGACGTTGCCGTCGAACTGCCATAGCGGATTCGGGGCGTCGCCGGTCGAAGTCCGGAGCAGGAAGTAGCCGTTGACTTCCTTGGGACCGTCGCCGTCGGCCACGAACCGCCCGTCTGAGGTGATGTCGAGCTGATAGATCGCCGTCCCCGGGACCGGGACCCCGGGCAGATGCCAGGTCACGACGCACCGCCAGTCGTTGCCCGCGCCCTCCTGGGCCGACTGGCCGTCGCTCTTGGTGCAGGCCGCCGAGGCCCGCAACTGCGCCTCGGTGACGGCGGGACGGTGCAGCTCCTGCGTCTGCATGCGGTAGAGGTGGGCGAACGCCGTGGCCACCGACCGCTGGACCTTGTCCTGCTCGATGCCGGAGCCCATGGAGGGGGTCGCCACGGCGACCACGCCGACGGTGACCGCGGTCAGCCCGGCCAGCGGCAGCGCGCCGACGGTGAGCGCCCGGCGCCCGGAACCGTCGTAGGCGAGGTTGGTGAAGTCGCGTCGCAGGAAGAGGAGATACGCCAGCGCGGTCGCGAGCACGGCCCACAGCAGGCCGACCGCGACGCCGATCAGGAGCGGGCCGAGCTGGGCGGGGCTGGTGAACAGGCCGTTCCAGGCGATGAAGGCGTAGCCGGGCAGGGCGAGGCGCACGGCGACGGGCAGCGGCAGCATCTGGGCGACCGACATCGCGAGCGCGACGAGCGGGGGCAGCAGCAGCCCCATCGGGGACCGCCCCAGCGCGACCGACCCGAGCAGTCCGATCGCGGCGAGGGCCAGGGTCGGCGCGAGGGCCGCGACCCAGGCGAGCAGGACTCGCAGGGCTGCATCCCCCGGTGCCAGGAGGTGGCCGTCGAGGCCGACGAGCGGCTGGTTGCCGACCGACACCAGCCCGCCGACCGCGCTGGACACGGCCAGCCCGGCGACCAGCAGCAGGATGACGGTGAGGCTGGCGAGCGCCTTCGCCACGAAGATCCGCCGCGGTGACCGTACGGCGACCAGCAGATGCCGCCAGGTGCCGAGCCGGTCCTCGGCGGCGAACACGTCACCGGCGACCACCGAGGTCAGCAGGGGCAGCGCCCAGGTCCCCGCGAACCCGAGCATGACCAGTGGTCCGGCCCACCCGGTGGCGTGCATCCAGCGCCCGAAGAGGGTGTCGGAGGGCAGCGTGCTCTGCTGGCTCACACCCGCGACGAACAGGGCGGGAGCGATCCAACAGGCAAGGACCAGCAGCCGGATCCGCCACTGCGAGACCAGCTTGACCAGTTCGAAGCGGTAGCCGCGCGAGACGGGGACCCGGCGGGCCCTGACAACCTTGTCGGGGGTGACGGTCGCGGTCATCGGCCGGCCTCTTCCTGCTGCTCGGTGAGGGCGAGGAAGGCTGCCTCCAGCGGCGATACGACGGGCGCGAGCTCGCGCACCGCGACGCCCGAGCGCACGAGGGCCGCCACCAGTTCGTCGAGGGCGGGCACCAGGGCGCGCACGACGAGCAGTTCGTCGTCCTGCCGTATCCCGGCGTCGTCGACGACCCGGATCCCGTCCGAGAGGTCGGCCAGCCGTCGCGCGGCCTGCGGGTCGGAGGTCCGTATCCGGTAGTCGAGTTCACGGTTCTCGGCGGCCAGCTTGCCGAGCGGGCCGGAGAAGACGACCCGTCCGGTGGCGAGGATGGTGACCTCGGAGCACAGCGCCTCCAGGTCGTCCATACGGTGGCTGGAGAGCACCACGCTGGTGCCGTTCGCGGCGAGCCGGGTGAGGACACGGTGCACGTGCCGTTTCCCGGCCGGGTCGAGGCCGTTGGAGGGCTCGTCGAGCACGAGCAGCCGGGGCTTGGTGAGCAGGGCGGCGGCGAGCCCGAGCCGCTGCCGCATACCGAGCGAGAAACCGCGGGCCTTGTCGTCGGCGACTGCGGTGAGCCCTACCTGGTCGAGCACCTCGTCGATGCCCGCGCTTGGGGCGTCCTCGCCGCGCAGTCGGGCCAGCGCGGCGAGGTTCTGCCGGGCGGTGAGGGAGGGATACAGGCCGGGCCCGTCAACGAAACCGGCGACGCCCTCGGGTGCGGCGAAGGCCCGCCCCACGGGCGTACCGAGGACCTCGAGCCGCCCGCCGTCGGCGACGGCCAGCCCCAGCAGCAGACCGAGCAACGTCGTCTTGCCGGCACCGTTCGGACCGACCAGCCCATGTATCTGACCCTGGTTCACATCCAGATCGACACCGTCGAGTGCGACGACGTCGCCGAAGCACTTGGTGACCCCGCGAGCCACCACTGCGTGGCGTGTCCCCATGGGTCCCCCTTCTCCCGATGCCCGCACGGACCATAGGGACAACACACAACCCAGGCACAAACGCCGAGTTGAACTCCCGCGGAACGGATCGTCAAGGCGTAGGCAAATCGCGCGCTTGAACACCGACGTGAATCGGACAGGGGCGGTGCGGGGTGCGGTAATCGCGATGCGGTCGCGCAATATGCGGCTCCGCCGCGCGGCCGCAGACAACCCCGCCACGGCGCGCAGCGCCCCATAGGGGCGCGGGGAACTGCGCGACAAGCCACGAGGCAGCCGCAGCCGACCGACCGCCAAGCCGGGCGCTCAGCCGGCCCGCAGCATCAGCCCGATCCCCGCCACCAACAGCAACGCCGCCGCGATCCGCGGGGCCCCGAAGCGTTCCTTGAAGAATACGGCTCCGATGGCCGCCCCCACGATGATCGAAGACTCGCGCAGTGCAGCGATCGGCGCCAGTTCGGCCTTCGTCTGGGCCCACAGGACCAGGCCGTACGCGGCGACGGACATGGCCCCGCCGAGGAGGCCCACGCCCGCGAACGGCCGCAGAACGGCGAGGAACTCACCCCGCCAGCGGGTCAGCGCGTACACCGGGATCGCGAACCCCTCCACCGCCATCAGCCAGGCGATGTACCCGAGGGACGAGCCGGACGCCCGCACCCCCAGCCCGTCGACGACCGTGTACGCGGCGATGGTCAGCCCGGTGGCGAGCGCCGCGCCGATCGCCGCCCAGTTGGGCCGGCTGCCGCGCAGCCCCCACAGGGCGACACCGGTCAGGCCCGCGCAGGACAGCGCGATACCGGCGGCCGCCCACCCGTTCGGCACCTCGTGCGCGAAAACGGCGGCGAGCACCGTGACGACCAGCGGCGCGGTCCCGCGGGCGATCGGGTACGCCTGCCCGAAGTCCCCGAGCCGGAAGGACCGCATGAGCAGCACGTAGTACGCGAGGTGGATGAAGGCGGAGGCGGCGAGGTACGGCCACGCCCCGGACGCCGGGAGGGGGACGAACGGCACCATCGCCAGCCCGATCAGCATCCCGCCGCCCGCGATCAGCGTGAACCCGACCAGCTTGTCCGTGATGCGGTGGGCTATCGCGTTCCAGCCGGCGTGGGTGACCGCGGCGCACAGGACGGCCGTGGCGACCAGCGGCGTCACGAGCTGCGCTCGCGCACGTCCACCAGGGTGGCTCCGGCGCGGGTGACGAGTTCCTCGGGCTCCATGGGGAACACGGCGTGCGGATTGCCCGCCGCGGCCCACACCACGTCATGCTCCAGCAGCGAACGGTCGGCGAGCACCCGGGTCTTCGTACGGTGCCCGAAGGGCGGCACACCCCCGATCGCGTACCCGGTGGTCTCCCGTACGACGTCCGCCTTGGCCCGCGTCACCTTCTCGGCGCCGAGTTCCTCCCGCACCCGCTCGACGTCCACCCGCGACGCCCCGTCCATCAGCACCAGCACCGGAACCCCGTCCGCCGCGAAGATCAGCGACTTGCAGATCTCGCTCAGCTCACACCCGATCGCGGCGGCCGCCTCTGCGGCGGTGCGGGTCGCATCCGGGAACCGGCGGATACGGCGATGCAGGTCGTCGAGCCCCAGTTCGCCCAGGGCGGCGGCGAAACGGGGGCTGGCTCCGGAGCTGTCGGTGGCATCGGCGGTCGTCATGCCCGGCACGCTAGCGCTGCGTGTACGCGGCATGCGAGCGAGTTCCGCGCCCGCGCTGTGTCTCCCTTGTACGACGTAACAGTTTCCGCGGAGGTGTTACATCGTGGGGGGACGGGGGTCCCCGGGGGCAGGGTCTTCGACCGGGACGGCGGGTACGAGGGAAACCTGCGAGAAGCTCCGCGGGGTCAGCGTGTGGAGACGTGGCTGAGGAAGGTTGTCCACGTGGTGGGGGCGACGGTGAGGTGGAGGTTTTCGGGAGCCTTGGAGTCGCGGATGTGGATGACGGTGGCCGTGTTGGCGACCTCGACGCAGTCGTTGATGTCGCTGCTGTCGCTGTAGCTGCTCTTGAACCAGTCCAGCGCCACTTCGACACAATCGCCGGATTCGTTGCTGCTGCTGTAGCTGCTCTTGAACCAGTGGAGTTCGGTGGCGCTCATAGTCTCCCCAGCGCTTGCTCGATGAAGGCCTGCGACTCCCTCGGCGTGAGAGCCTGCGCCCGGATCATGCCATAGCGCAGTTCAAGGATACGAAGATCCCGGGGACTTGAGACCGGGCGGCCATTGAAGGCGCCGTCGGAACGTCCGATCGCCGTACCGTCATCGAACTTCAGCACTTCGATCAGGCCCGCTACTCCGGCGTGCTCCTCCCGGTCGGTCGGCATGACCTGGACGGTGACGTTCCTCAACTGCGATACCTCCAGGAGGTGTTCGAGCTGTCGACGCAACACCATCTTCCCACCGTACGGGCGTTCCAGCGTCACTTGTTCCTGGACGAAACCGAGCGTCGGGGCGGGCTCCCGGTCGAAGACCGACTTCCGGGCCATGCGCGCTGCGACATCCCGCTCCACCACGTCGGGCGAGTACGCGGGCTGCCTCATCTCGGACAATTTTCGCGCGTACTCCGGCGTCTGCAACAGGCCATGGATGTTGTGATTGCTGTACAGCATCATCTCCACCGCCCGCCCCTCCATCTCCTTCAGTCGCCGTACCTTCTTCGGATATCGGGCCTGCTCCATCTGCCACTTGAAAGCCTTGAGGTGCCCCTGTGCCCTCAGCACGTCGTCGGCCCTGTCCAGAAACTCCGGTCGGGGAATCCGCTGCCCCCGCTCCATCTTGCGGATCATGTCCTCGCCGTAGCCCAGGAGCTCCCCGAACTCGGCCGCCCTCACTCCCGCAGCCTCCCGGCAGACCTTGAGCAGATGCCCTACAGCCTGCACCACCGGCTCGATCTCGTCCCCGGGCTCGACATCCCAACCCGCCTCATCCGCAACCTCGTTCATGCCCCACCTCCAACGCGCTTCCGTACCCGATCAACCCCCGAGACAGCCAAGACAGCACGAGACAAAGCCGAGACAGTCACGCTACGCACGGGCAACAGCACTCACTCACGGAAGCAGAACCGGCCACGCTGAGTGACATGAATCAAGAAGCCGCCGAGCTCCGCCCCCAACTCGACAGCCCCATCCGCAACTTCAGCGTCCGCCTGTCCCCCACGCCCCTCGGCGCTCGTCTGGCCCGCCTCCTCACGGAGGAGCAACTCCACGCATGGGGGCTCCCGTTGGAGAACGCGTCGCACATCGTCGCCGAGCTGGCGGCCAACGCCGCGACACACGGCCGCGTACCGGGGAGGGACTTCCGCCTGACCCTCTACGTCGTCGGGAGCACCCTCCGTATCGAGGTGACGGACACCCGCCCCGACCGTCTTGCCCGCCCCGCGCAGGGCGACCCCGACGCGGAGTCGGGCCGGGGCCTGCTCCTGGTGGACGCGCTCGCGGACCGGTGGGGCGTCGCTCCGGGGCCGTATCCACGGAAAACCGTCTGGGCGGAGCTGCGTGTGCCGCTCTGATACAAGTGTCGGATGGCGGTGAGCACGATAGACCCGAGGAAACTGCTGGACAGGGTGCCGGTGACGGCGGTCGCGGGGTTCCCGGTGGGGCTGCTCGGGCTGTTCGCGGCCGCGGTGGTGCCCAGCGGCTGGGCGTTCGCCGTGTTCGCGGCCGCGGACTACCTCGCCGAGCCCAAGGCGCTGCGCCGGATCGCAGGCTCCATGCAGCCCCTCGGCCAGGTGTGCCTGAGCGTCACGGCGGGGTCGCTGCTGCGGGGCGCGGCGGCGCTCGTGCTGCTGGCACGGCTGGGGGACGCCCAGTCGGGCGCGTTCGTCCTGACCGCCCTCGGCTTCCTGGCGCTGCAGGCGCTGCGCGGCGGTTACGCGGGACTGCTGCTGTTCGTCTGGTGGTGCAGGCGGCTGCCGGTGGTGACCCGGAACGTGGATCTGTCCGCGCTGCGGATCCCCGACGCGCCGCCACGGCTGCTGATGGACCTCCACCGGGGGCCGCTCGCGCTCGTGGACCTGCCGCTGGTCGTCGGGGTGGCCGTCGCGGCGGCGGCCGGGGCGAGGTGGGCGGCGCTCGGCGCGGGGACCGCGGTGCTCGCCGCTCTGGCCACCGCCGCGTGGCTGGCCCGGCACGCCTGGCGGGGCCGGCACCTGGCCGCGAAGGGCAAGGTGCTGCAAGCGGTGAACGAGCAGGTGGAGGCGTACCGTCCCGAGGTCGTCGTGTACTTCTCCGGCGCCCTGGAATCGGCGTACCAGCTCAACGGCTGGCTGCCGGTGCTCGACCGGCTGCAACGGCGGGTCGTCGTCGTGCTGCGCGAACGCGAGATGCTCACCCGGCTCGATCCGACGTCCCGGCCCGTGGTGTGCCTGCCGCTGGGCAAGGACCTGACCGCCTTCCGGCTGCCCGACGCGCAGGTGGCGCTGTTCGTGGCCAACGCCGCCAACAACACCCACCTGCTGCGGCTGCCGGAGTTCCGGAGCGTCTACCTCGGACACGGGGACAGCGACAAGCCCACCAGTTCCAATCCGTTCACCAAGGTGTACGACGAGGTGTGGGTGGCGGGGCCCGCCGGGCGCGAGCGTTACGCGCGCTCGGGGTCCGGAGTGGCCGACGCGGACGTCGTCGAGGTCGGCCGCCCGTCGCTGGGGCGGCTGAACGCCGTCGGCGGCACCTCCGCGTCGCCGATGCCGACCGTGCTCTACGCGCCCACCTGGGAGGGCTTCCACGGCGACCCGGGCGCGGCGACGTCGCTGACCGACATGGGACCGCGGATCGTGAAAACCCTGCTGGAGCGGGAGCCGCCGGTCCGCCTGGTCTACCGGCCGCACCCGCTGACCGGCACCCTCGACCCCCGGGCGCGCGCGGCGCACGCCGAGATCCTCGCGATGATCGACGCCGCGAACACCGCCCGGGACACCCGCGAGGAGTTCCGTCGCCAGGACACGCGGGAACGGGCCGCGCAGGCGGCCCTGCTCCCGGAGCCCGCCCGCCGCCTCGACGAGCTGCGCCGGCCCGCACGCGGGGACGAGGCGCAGGCCGCGCGGGACGCCGGGGTGCCCGAAGAGCCGCCCTCGGCTGCTTGGGAGTCGGCACTGGCGGAGTGGAGCGAGGCGTACTGGGCGGCCGAGGGCTGGTGGCGCCACCGCGTCACGGGCGGCTCCCGACCGGGCCTGTACGACTGCTTCGACCACGCCGACCTGCTCATCGCCGACGTGTCCGGCGTCGTCACCGACTACCTGGCCACCGGCAAGCCGTACGCCGTCGCCAACCCCGCAGACCTCGCCCCCGACACCTTCCGCGACCGCTACCCGGCCGCCCGCGCCGCCCACCTCATCGCCCCCGACCTGACCGGCCTGGACGACCTCCTCGACCGCCTGGCCGACGACGACACCGACCCCCTGGCCGAGGAGCGCCAGCACCTGCGTACCTACCTGCTGGGCCCGTCCACACCCGACCCCCTGGCCCCCTTCGAACGGGCCCTGGACGACATCCTGTCCCGGTCAGCAAAATCGCGTACGGTTCGGCAGCTCCCCTAGGGGCGCGGGGCTGTGTCGACATGCGGCTCCGCCGCATGGGCGCGACGAGCCACGACGAGCCCGCAGACAATCGACGGCCTATCACTTCTCACCGAGAAACACCCGCCGCACAACCCGCTCAGCCGCGCGCCCGTCGTCAAACGCACAGAACCGCCGCCGGAACACAGCACGCGCCTCCTCCGCCGCGCCGGAGGCGACCGCCCCGGAGCGGAACACCTCGATCAGCTGCTCCTCGCTCTCCGCGACAGCGCCCGGCGGCTCGGCCAGCAGGTCGAAGGTGACGCCCCGGGTGGCCCGGTACGTCTCCCAGTCCGGGGCGTAGACGACGATCGGCCGGTCGAGGCAGGCGTAGTCGAACATGATCGACGAGTAGTCGGTCACCAGCACGTCGGCCGCCAGGCACAGGTCCTCGACGACCGGGTACGACGAGAGGTCGACGACCCGGGCGGCACCCTCGGCCCGCCTCTCGGCACCCGTCTGCGCGCCTTCGGCGTCGTAGTAGTGGGAGCGCAGCATCAGCACATGATCCGGCCCGAGGGCGGCCGCCAGGCGGGACGGATCCGGCAGCGGACCGGCGCCGCCGTACTCCCGGAACGTCGGGGCGTAGAGCACGGCGGTCTGGCCGGGCTCGATGCCCAGGCGGGCGCGGATGGCGGTGATCTCCTCCGGGCCGGTGCGGAAGTAACGGTCGTTGCGCGGATAGCCGGTCTCCAGCAGCTCGTAGCTGCCGGGGTACACGCGCGGCCACACCTCGGACGAGTGGGGGTTGGCCGACAGCAGGAAGTCCCAGCGGGCGGAGTGCTCGCGCAGCCGCGTGAAGTTCATCCCCTGGGCACCGACCGGATAGTACTGCTGGTCCAGGCCCATGGCCTTCAGCGGGGTCCCGTGCAGCGTCTGGACATGCACCGAGCCACGGCGCTTGGACACCACGTGCGGGAAGTTGACGTTGTTGACCAGGTATTTCGCCCGCGCCAGGACGCGCAGGGAGCGCAGCGAACCCTCCACGGCATGGTCCACCCCGGCGGGCAGCGAGGCGACCGCGTCCTTGCGGACCACCCACACGCCGTGGATGTCCGGGGCGAGTTCGCGGGCCGCCTCGTAGACGGCGCGGGGGTTGCAGGAGTAGCTGCGGTACCAGTACGCCGCGTAGACGGCGAGCCTGTCGTCGACGGGGAGGCGCTTGTACGCCTCGTAGTAGAGGAGGGCCGGCAGGGCACGGGCCCGCCGCGTCGCCGTCCGTGCCGCGCCGACCGCTCCGCGCACGCCCCGGCGGGCCTTCAGGCGCAGCCGGTTGACCGGGCGCAGCGCGGCGAACAGCCGGTAGTCGCCCCGCTCGACCAGGCGGAACTTCACGCCTCGGGCGCCGGGCGGGTAGGTGTGATCCGCGGGCCGGAAGCGGGCGAAGTGCTCGGCCATCCGGCGGAAGAACTCCCGCTGCCGGGCCGCGGGGACCCGGCCGGGTTCGTCGATGATGGTCGTGTAGTGCCAGATCGCCCGGTCGAACAGCCTGGCGCGGAACTCCTCGGCCGCCGCGCCCCGCTCGTCCAGGAAGGCGAAGACCTTCTCGTACTGGCCGAACACATCGAAGTGGCGGTCGCTGACGGTGGTGGTGATCGCGCCCGTACGCCGCTCGCGGTAGAGGTAGCAGACCCGGTCGAGGAGCGATATTCGCCCGGCGGCCACCAGGATCGGGTAGGTGACCGGCAGGTCCTCGTACAGTCCCTGCCCGAAGCGCACGCCCAGACCGGTCAGGAAGTCACGGCGGATCGCCTTGTTCCACGCGGTCATCATCAGCTCGAGCACACTGGGCCGGCTCCGCAGCTCGAACGCCTCGGGCGGCGGCGGTTCTCGCAGCAGGTGCGCGCGGGGAGCGGGCTCGATCCCGCCCTCGGGGAACAGTCGTGCGTAGTCGAAGAAGAGCACGTCGGGCCGGGCCGCGGTGAGTCTGCCGGCTATCGCGGTCAGCGATTCGTCGGCGATCAGGTCGTCGCTGTCGACGAACCAGACGTATTCGCCGCGAGCAAGTTCCAGCCCCGCGTTACGGGCTTCGCCGAGCCCGCCGTTGCGTTCCAGATGCACGACCCGGATCCGCGGATCCCTGCTCGCGTACTCGTCGAGGATCGCCCCGCACCCGTCGGGCGAGGCATCGTCCACGGCGATCACCTCGAAGGAGGAGAACGACTGCCCGAGCATCGAGTCCAGACAGGGACGCAGATACTCCTCCACCCCGTAGACCGGGAGGACAAGGCTGATCAGTACCTGGGACGGCTCCACGCATGACCTCCGGCCGACTGCGGGCGGCTAGCTCTACTGCAGAACGAAGCTACTACGACCTGTAGGAGGTATCGCGCCGGGCAAGGCACCTCGCACCCCACGGGCACAGTTGTTCCACACAGTAACGTCGCCTTCCCGCGCCTCGCCCTTTCATGGCGCCCAGGGCCGCGCCGTTGCAGGCTGTTCCCAGGTCGGACTCTCCGCGAGTGCGCACACACGGGAGGCGATGTGGGCCCCGAGAGGCGGGAGACACCGCGGCACGGGACGGAGGACGGCTCGGCGCTGCGCCGCAGGACCTTCCTGGGGGCGTGTGCGTGCGCCGGGCTCGTCTCGGCGGCCGGTGCCTGCGACCGTTCTCATGCCGCTCACGGCACCCGGGCGGCGACGGCCGCGCACCGGCCCGAGGCGGAACGGGACCGCCCGGGGACACCCGACTGGCGCATCCGCTCGACGGGCCCGGCGGCGGCCGTCGTGGGGTATGCCGACCGGGTGAGTGTGACGCCGGGTGAGGAGTGCGGTCTGTACGTCTCCACGACCGCCCCGTCCTTCCGCGTCTCGGCGTTCCGGGTCGGCTGGTACGGCGGGGCCGAGGCACGGCTCGTCTGGTCGTCCGGGCGGGTGCCGGGCAGCGTCCAGCCGGAGCCGGGCTTCGTCACCGACACCCGCACCGTCCGCGCGGACTGGCGTCGGACCCTGAGCTTCGGGACGACGGGCTGGCCGGAGGGCGCGTATCTGCTGCGGCTCGACACCGAGGACGGCCATCAGCGCTACGTCCCGCTGATCGTGCGCTCCGCGCAGGGCGCGGGCCGGACGGTGCTGATGCACGCGCCCGCCACCTGGCAGGCGTACAACCGGTGGGGCGGCTACAGCCTCTACGCCGGCCCCTCCGGGGCGTACGCCGGACGCTCCCTCGCCGTCAGCTTCGACCGGCCCTACGACTTGGACGGCGCGGAGAAGTTCATGGTGTACGAGCGGGCGGCGGTGGTCCTCGCGGAACGGCTCGGTATCCCCCTCGCCTACACCACCGGGGTCGACGTGCACCGGGACCCGGAGGTGCTGCACGGGGCGGCCGCCGTCATCTGCCTCGGTCACGACGAGTACTGGACCCCGCAACAGCGTCAGCACATCACCCGGGCCCGCGACGCCGGCACCAACGTGGCCTTCCTGGGCGCCAACACCTGCTTCCGCCGGATCCGTCTGGAGCCCGGCGGGGCTCAGCCCGAGCGCACGGTGGTCTGCTACAAGTCCTCCTTCCCCTCCGACCCCTGCTACACCACCCACCCCTCCTTGGTGACGACGGACTTCCGCCGCTCCCCGGCGGCCGACCCGGAGTCCTCCCTGACCGGCGTGCTCTACGAGGGCTATCCGGTGGACGCCCCCTATGTCGTCCACGCGGCGGACCACTGGCTGTACGAGGGGACGGGCGTACGCCCCGGCGACGGCTTCGACCATCTGGTCGGTGTGGAGTACGACCGGGTCACCCCGGGTGCGCCCGTCCCCGAACCCCTGGAGATAACGGCCCATTCCCCTGTGGTGTGCAACGGGGTTCGCAGCAGCAGCGACTCGGCGTACTACACCGCGCGAAGCGGCGCCGGTGTCTTCGCGACCGGCACCATGCGGTGGGTGGAGGCGCTGCTGGCCGAAACCCCCGACGGGGGCCGGGACCACGGTATGGACGCCCGCACCCGCACGTTCGTCACCCGCACGACGGAGAACCTCCTGCACGCCTTCGCGGAGGGCCCCGCCGCCCGCCACCGTCCGGCACCACGCCCGAACATGACGGAGCTGTAGCGACCGTCAGCCCCCGAACGTCACCTGCTTCGCCTCCCGCACCGCCGCCGTGCGCCCCGGTGCCGAGTGGTACTGCCAGTACAGGTTCGTGTGGGCGATGACCTGGTCCGGCGTCGGGGCTCCCCACTTGCTGTTGTCGTTCGTGGTGTGCGCGTCGGCGACCAGCGTGACGTCGTAGCCCCGTACGAACGCGCCGTGGATCGTGGAGCGTATGCAGGCGTCCGTCTCCGCGCCCGTCACGACGAGATGGCCGACTCCGGCCGCGGCGAGGACCTGCTCCAGGTCCGTGCCCTCGAAGGAGTCGCCGTAGTTCTTGTGCACCAGCGGTTCCCCGTCGCGGCGGGGCAGTTCGGCCACGTACTGCCAGTCGTCGCTGCCCTTCTTGAGTCCCTCGTCGGAGTGCTGGACCCAGACGACCGGCACGTCCGCGGCGCGGGCCTTGTCGACGAGGGCGGCGATGGTGGCGACGACGGCGTCCCGCTCGTGCGCGGCCGCCACGACGCCCTGCTGGACGTCGATCACCAGCAGGGCGGTGCGGGGGCGTTCCTGAAGAGTGGTCATGCCGCCACGTTAGGCGGCGCCACTGACAATCGCCCGGAGCGTCAGGCCCGTACCAGTTCCCGGTCCTCGTCCGGGTCGCTGTCCTTCGCGTCGCCGTCGCCGAGGGTCTTCAGGCCCTCGCCCTCGACGTCCACGTTCGGGACCGCCCGGTCCAGCCACTTCGGCAGCCACCAGGCCTTCTTGCCGAGCAGGCCGAGGACCGCCGGGACGATCGCCATCCGCACGACGAAGGCGTCGAAGAAGACCGCGATCGCGAGGCCGAAACCAATCATCTTGATCATGGACTCGCTGGAGGTGATGAAGCCTCCGAAGACCGCGATCATGATGGCCGCGGCGGCCGCCACGACCCGCGCGCTGTGCCGGAAGCCGGTCACCACGGCCTGGCCCGGCGTCTCACCGTGGACGTACGCCTCGCGCATCCGGGTCACCAGGAACACCTCGTAGTCCATGGCGAGACCGAAGACCACACCCACCATGAAGATCGGCATCATCGACATGATCGGGCCGGTCTGCTCGACGCCCAGCAGGCCGCCGAGCCAGCCCCACTGGAAGACCGCGACCACGGCACCGAGCGCGGCCAGCACGCTCAGCAGGAAGCCGAGCGCCGCCTTCAGCGGGACCAGGATGGAGCGGAAGACCGCGATCAGGAGCAGGAAGGCGAGGCCCACCACCAGGCCCAGATACGGGATCAGGGCGTCGTTGAGCTTCTGCGAGAAGTCGATGTTCATCGCCGTGGTGCCGGTGACCAGCGCCTTCGCACCCGTGTCGGCCTTGATCTCGCCGCCCTGGTCACGGATGGCGTGCACCAGGTCCTCGGTCTGCACCGAGGACGGCTTCGAACCGGGGATGACGGTGATCGTCGCGGTGTCACCGGCCTTGTTGAACACCGCCGGGGTCACCGTGACGACGTCCTTGAGGCCCTTGATCCCGTCGGCCACCCTGTCGGCGGCCGCCTTGGGCGAGTCGCTGTCCTTGGCGTCGACGACGATCATCAGGGGGCCGTTGAAGCCGGGGCCGAAGCCCTCCGAGAGGAGGTCGTAGGCGCGGCGCTGGGTCGTGGACGTCGGCTGCGAACCGTCGTCGGGCAGGCCCAGCTCCAGCTGGGTGGCCGGGACCGCGATCGTGCCGAGGCCGACCACGCCGAGCAGCAGCACGGCGGCCGGACGGCGGATGACGAAGCGCGCCCAGCGGGCACCCAGACCGGGCTTCTCAGGAGTACCGGCCGCGCTCTTGCGGCGCTTCTCGCCCGCCGCCTTGACCTTCCTGCCCGCGTATCCCAGCAGTGCCGGAATCATGGTCAGCGCGATGAGGACGGCCACGACGACCGTGCCCGCCGCCGCGAGGCCCATCTTCGTCAGCATCGGCACGTCGACGACCGAGAGACCCGCGAGTGCGATCACGACCGTGAGGCCCGCGAAGACCACCGCCGAGCCCGCGGTCCCCGCGGCCCGTCCGACGGCCTCCTCGCGGTCGCGGCCCTCGGCCAGTTCGCTGCGGTAGCGGGAGACGATGAACAGCGCGTAGTCGATGCCGACCGCGAGACCGATCATCAGGGCGAGGGTGGACGTGGTGTCGCCCAGGTCGAGCGTCTTGGCCAGAACGGTGATGGTGGAGACGCCGATACCGACGCCGATGACGGCCGTCAGCAGCGGCAGTCCGGCCGCGACCAGTGAGCCCAGCGTGATGACGAGGACGACCGCGGCGATGGCGAGGCCCACGACCTCACCGGCCGCTCCCGGCTCGGCCCCGGCCTGCAGCGCGTCACCGCCGATCTCGACGGTCAGCCCGGCGTGCCGCGCATCCTGCGCGGCCTCCTTCAGGGCGTCCCGGGAGGCCTCCTTGAGCTCCATGCCGGAGACCTTGTACTTCACGGACGCGTAGGCGACCGTGCCGTTCTTGCTGACGGCGTGCGCCTGGTAGGGGTCGGCGACGGAGACCACCTCGGAGCCGTCGGCGAGCTCCTTCACCGTCTTCTCGACGGTCGCCTTGTTGGCGGCGTCGGTCATCTTCTCGCCCGCGGGCGCCTTGAAGACGACGCGTCCGGTCGCGCCGTCGGCACTCATCCCGGGGAAGCGCTGTTCCAGCAGGTCGAAGGCCTTCTGCGCCTCGGTGCCGGGTATCGAGAAGGAGGTGGAGCCCGCCGCGGGGGCGTTGGCGGCGCCGACCCCCGCGAGGGTCAGCAGCGCCACCCAGAACAGGGCGACGAAGTGCCGTCGCCTGAAGGCGAGCCGGCCGAGTTTGTAGAGGAACGTGGCCACGGAGGCGTACTCCCGGTCAGTCGTGGGTGTTTCAGGGCAGGGGTGATCACCCGGCGGGGAGACAGGGGTGATCGTCCCGACGACTTGAGCGGTGACGTCAGGTGGGCGAGGAAGTGCGGGGAGGTGTCAGGCGCAGAGGGCGGGGAGGACGACTGCGTCGATGTACGAAAGGAGGTAGTCCTGCGTCGGCGGCAGCTCGTCGATCATCGTGCGGGCGGCGAAACCACCGATCATCATGTGGATCATGTAGTCGACCGCGGGGTTGTCCGCGCGGACCTCGCCCCGGTCGATCGCCCGCTGCAGGACACGGCGGAACTCCGCCATCTCCGGCTCGATCAGATGCTCCTTGAACGCCTTCAGGAGATCCGGGTTGCTGTGGATGGCCATGGCCAGGCCCCGCATGAGGGCGGAGTTCTGCTCCATCTCGCAGTCGTCCGACCGCATGGTGAGGGCATGCAGATCGCCCCGGAGGGAGCCGGTGTCGATCTCGCCGAGGGACAGACCGCCCGGCTTGTTGTGCCGCACCGCCTTCGCGACCAGCTCGGCCTTGCCGCCCCACTGGCGGTAGAGCGTCGCCTTGCTGGACTTGGTGCGGGCCGCGACGGCGTCCATGGTGACGGCGTCGTAGCCCACCTCCCGGAGCAGGTCGAGCACGGCCTCGTACAACTCGGCCTCACGCTCGGGCGTGATCCGACTGCGACGCGCCGTTGCGACCTCAGTCATGCCACTCACCTTCCCGCTCGGGATGCGCCGACTCGGCGCCTGCTTCGTACGTTCATGAAGATACCCTGTATCCATACGAAACGAAACCGTTTCGTACGTGCGGTGGCTCACGTAGGTGAAGGATCCGTAAGTTCCCACGAGTTGCCCGGCCCCTTCCGGCGGAAAAGCATGGGGAGGTGAGCTATCTGCGCCTGCCCCATCTCAGCGGTGACCTGTTGTGCTTCGTGGCCGAGGACGACCTCTGGCTCTCCCCCCTGGACGGCCCGGGCCGCGCCTGGCGCCTCACCGTCGACCGTACGAAGCTCGGCCATCCCCGTTTCTCGCCGGACGGGAGCACCATCGCGTACACGAGCTGGCGCAGTCTGGTCCCCGAGATCCACACCGTCCCGGTGGACGGCGGTCCGGGCCGGCAGCTCACCTACTGGGGCTCCGCGGACACCCAGGTCTGCGGATGGACACCCTCTCAAGGGGACACAGGGGGCACGATTCTCGCCGTCGCCTCCCACGGCGAGCCCTTCTCTTACTTCACCTGGGCCTACAAGGTCTCCCCCGACGGCGACCCCGGCCGCAAGCTCCCCTGGGGCCCGGTCTCCGACATCCAGGTCGCCGACATCGAAGGCGAACGCAGGACCCTCCTGCTGACCGGCACCCCGCCGCACGAACCCGCCGCCTGGAAGCGCTACCGCGGCGGCGCCATGGGCCGCCTCTGGCTGCACGGCGAACGCCTCCTTGCCGATCTGGAGGGCCATCTGCACTCTCCGATGTTCGTCGGCGGCCGGATCGCCTTCCTCTCCGACCACGAAGGCATCGGCAACCTCTACTCCTGCGCCTACGACGGCTCCGACCTGCGCCGCCACACCGACCATGACGCCTTCTACGCCCGGCATGCGTCGAGCGACGGCACCCGGGTGGTGTACCAGTGCGCCGGCGACCTGTGGATCGTCGACGACCTGGCCGCCGACTCCGGGCCGCGCCGCCTGGACGTACGGCTGAGCGGTCCGCGCGCGGGGCGGCGCACGTACCAGGTCCCGGCCGCCCAGCACGTCGACGGCATCTCGGTCGACGAGACGGGCCGCGCGAGCGCCGTCGTCGTACGCGGCAGCCTGTACTGGCTCACCCATCGGGACGGCCCGGCCCGCACGATCACCGACACCCCGGGCGTACGGGTCCGCCTCCCGGAGATGCTCGGCTCGACCGGCCAGGTCGCCTATGTGACGGACGCGGAGGGCGAGGACGCGGTCGAGATCGCCTGTCTGCCGCGGGCGACCGGCGACCGAGAACCGCGCCGACTGGCCTCCGGCGCACTGGGCCGCGTACTGGAACTCGTGGCCGACCCGCAGGGCGAGCGCCTCGCCCTCGCCTCGCACGACGGCCGCCTGCTCCTGCTTGACGTTACGGAGGATTCTGGGGGCACCTCCCGGACGGAGTCCGGGGGAGGCGAGGTCACCGAGCTGATCCACTCGGTCAACGGACCGGTGCGCGACCTCGCCTTCTCCCCGGACGGCGCCTGGCTGACCTGGTCCCACCCGGGGATCGGACGCTCCCTGCGGCAGATCAAGATGGCGCGCATAAAGGACCATTTGATCGTCGACGTCACCGACGGCCGCTTCGAGGACGAGAACCCGGTGTTCACGAGGGACGGCCGCTATCTCGCCTTCCTGTCCTGGCGCGGCTTCGACCCGGTGTACGACGTCCACACCGGGGACCTGTCCTTCCCGCTGGGCTGCCGCCCGTACCTGGTCCCCCTGTCCTCCGCGACCCCCTCCCCCTTCGCCCTGACCCCGGAGGGCCGGCCGGCCGCCGGGGGCCTGGACCCGGTGGAGGACGAGGAGGAGGGCGGCGACGGCGCGGTCACCGTCGAGATCGAAGGGCTGGAGAACCGGGTCACCCCCTTCCCGGTCACCGCCTCCAAGTACTCGGCGCTGTACCCCGTGGCGGGCGGCGGCCTGGTCTGGCTGCGCTGGCCGATCTCGGGGGCGCTCGGCGAGACGTTCGCCAACCCGGACGACACCACCGGCCGCCCGACCCTCGAACACTTCAACATCAGCAAGGCGAAGAAGTCCGAACTCCTGGAGCACCTGGACTGGTTCGCGCTCAGCGGCGACGGCACCCGCCTGGTCGTGGTCGACGAGGGTGATCTGCGGGCCGTCCCCTCCTCCGAGTCCGGCGACGGCGACACGACGGTCTGGATCGACCTGCGCCGCATCCTGCACGAGGTCGATCCGGCCGCCGAGTGGCGCCAGTCGTACGAGGAGGCCGGGCGTCTCATCCGCGCGTACTTCTGGGATCCGGGGATGTGCGGCATCGACTGGGATGCGGTGCTCGACCAGTACCGCCCGCTGGTCGAACGGGTCGCGTCCCCCGACGAGTTCGCGGACATGCTGCGCGAAGTGCTCGGCGAACTGGGCACCTCGCACGCCTACGTCACCGCCGCCCGCCGCAACGAGGGCCCGCCTCACTACCAGCGCCTGCAGGGACTGCTCGGCGCCAACCTCGTCCGCAGGCAGGGGGGTTGGGTGGTCAAACGGATCCTCCCGGGCGAGTCCTCGGACTCCAAGGCCCGCTCACCGCTGGCGGGCACGGGCATCAGGGAGGGTGCCGTACTGACCCACGTCGACGGCCGCCCGGTGGACCCGCTGACCGGGCCGTACCCGCTGCTGGCGGGCGCGGGCGGCACCACGGTCGAGCTGACCTTCACCGCGGCCGAGGGCGAGGCGGGCCGCTCCCGCCGCGTGGCCGTGGTCCCCCTGATCGACGAACGCCCCCTGCGCTACCAGGACTGGGTGGCCAAACGGCGCGCCGTCGTACGGGAGTTGAGCGGCGGCCGCTGCGGCTATCTGCACATCCCGGACATGGGCGGCTCGGGCTGGGCCCAGTTCAACAGGGACCTGCGCATGGAGGTGTCGAGGCCCGCCCTGATCGTCGACGTACGCGGCAACGCGGGGGGCCACATCAGCGAACTGGTCGTCGAGAAGCTGTCCCGCACGATCCTGGGCTGGGACCTCACCCGCGACGCCCAGCCGGTCTCGTACGCCTCCAACGCGCCCCGCGGCCCGGTGGTGGCCCTGGCCGACGAGGCGACCTCCTCCGACGGCGACATGATCACGGCGGCCATCAAGCTCCTCAAGCTCGGCCCCGTCATCGGCCAGCGCACCTGGGGCGGGGTGGTCGGCATGACCGGCCGCCACCGCCTCGGCGACGGCACGATCATCACCGTCCCGATGAACGCGGCCTGGTTCGACGCCTACGGCTGGACCGTGGAGAACAAGGGCGTCACCCCGGACCTGGAAATCCTGCGCACCCCCCTGGACTGGGCGGAGGGCCGCCACGCCCAACTGGACGACGCTGTCCAGTTGGCGGTGCAGCTGCTGGAGACGAACCCTCCGGCGACCCCTCCGGATTACAGCAACGTCCCGGACCGCTCACGCCCGAAGCTGCCGCCGAGGACGAGTTCTTGAGGTTGCGGGGAACCGCGCCCGGAACCACGAGAGCGGGGTGCCCCAAAAGCCACAGGGCACCCCGCACTTACCGTCTCAGGCCAGACGACTAGACGTCGTAGTCCTGGTCGAACCGGTCCTGCTCCTCGCGCTGCAACCGCTCCGTCTCCTCGTCCCGCATACGCTCACCCGGCTTGCCGCGCTGCGGCTGCTGGCCGCGCTGCTGACCCTGCTCCTGGCCCGGTCGGCCGCGCTGACCCTGCTCGCGGGCCTGCTGCGCCTTCTGCTTGGCCTGCTCCTGCCACTGTTCCGACTTGTCCTGGAACTTGTCCTTCATACCCATATGGGTTCACTCCCGTAGTGGGTGGGGGGAAGGCCCTTGACCGGGCCTCGACCAGATTCACACGGCCCACCACGGTGCGCATTTCGATCAACTACGGTGCGTAGCGCGGGCTTCCTCGTCGGCCGCCCCACCTGCACCGACGAGCCCTGAGCGCATGCCCTCCAAGCGTGACCCGAACCGCCGCATCTCCCGCTGCCCCACCGTCCCGATGAGACCCGGCAGATACCCCCGCACGCCCTGCATCCCGCGCAGCCACCACTGCCCGTACACATGGCTCGACCGGCGCTCGATCCCGGCGACGATCCGGTCGACGGCCGGCCCCAGGGGGTACGTCTTGTTGGACGGCCACGGCAGCCGCTGCCGCAGCTCCCGCATCACCTCGTCCTGGTCGGCGCCCCGCACCATGTCGGTGTCGGTCCACGACAGATACCCGACCCCGACCCGTACGCCCCTGTAGCCGACCTCGGCCCGCAGACTGTGCGCATACGCCTCCACACCGGACTTGGAGGCGCAGTACGCGGTCATCATCGGCGCCGGAGTGATCGCCGCGAGGGAGGCGATCTGCAGCAGATAGCCGCGGCTCTCCATCAGAACCGGCAGGAAGGCGCGGGCAGTCACCGCGGACCCGATGAGGTTCACCTCGATCACCCGCCGCCAGGCCTCGGGATCCGAGTCCACGAAGGGGCCGCCGGTCGCGACACCGGCGTTGGCCACGACGATGTCGACCTTCCCGAACCGCTCCTTGACCTCCTGCGCGACCCGTGCCATCGCCTGATGGTCCGTCACATCGGCGTACCAGTGGTCGCTGTCGCTGTGCAGCCGCTCGGAGACCTGCTTGAGGGCGTCCGGCTCAAGACCGACCAGCGCCACCTTGGCACCCCGGGCCGACAACTTCCGCGCGAGCAGCTCGCCGACACCGCGCGCGGCGCCCGTGACGACGGCGACCTGCCCTTCGAGGCTGACCTTGCTCATGCGCCCTCCTTGACCGAGTCGATCGTTGCGTACGTCGTCACAAGTTCCCGGATACGGCCGCTGACCAGCTCCGGCGCCTCCACCGGGGTCATATGGCCGAGCCCCGGCAGCTCGGTGCTGCCCACGCAGTTCGGCAGCGCGGCCACCAGCGCCCGCGCCTGCACGGGCGGGGTGAGCCGGTCCGCCGTCCCGACGACGACGGCCGTCGGCACCCTCAACTCCCGTACGCCATGGTCGAGATCGAGCAGGGCGAGCACCTGCGACCAGGCGTGACGCACCTTGCGCGGACACGCGTGCACGATCCGCGCGCACGCCTCCACCATGTGCGGCGCCGAAGCCGGCCCCATCGTCCCGTACTTGAGGATCCGCCGCGCGAGAGGCGTGACCGGCCCGAGCGGCGCCCGCGCACCCAGGATGTGCCTGGTGAGCCAGGTCCGCAGCCGCCCGGGCCCGAGGGGCACGACGGTCGACTCGGCCACCAGCCGCGAGGAGCCGGTACTGCACAGCAGTACGGCCGCGGCATGCTCCCGGAAGCTCCTTCTCGTGGCCGCCGCCATCACCGTCATACCGCCCATGGAGTGCCCGGCGATCACGGCTTTCTCGCCCGGCGCGAGAGTCGCCTCCAGTACGGCTTCGAGGTCGTCGGCGAGGGCGTCCGGACTGCACGCCGGGCTCGCCGGGCTGCGGCCGTGGCCGCGCTGGTCGTAGGCGATGACGCGGTGGTCGGCGGCGAGGTCACGTATCTGCGCGGCCCAGAAGGCGGTGGAGCAGGTCCAGCCGTGGGCGAGGACGACGGCGGGCGCGTTCTCGGGCCCGTGCACCTCGACGTGCAGCCGGGCGCCGTCGGCGGAGACGGCGACGAGTTCGCGGACGGGGGTGGGCGGGGCGTACGGCCCGGACGTGACGTGCATCAGCCGGCTCACGCGTCCACCTCCGCCTTCTGCTCGGCGGGCGCCCTCAGCAGTTCGTACTCGGCGAGATCCACCTGCCGCGTGGCCCGCCGGAACTCCGTCGTCGTACCGGGCCAGATGGTGGTGTTGCGGCCGCTCGGGTCGAGGTACCAGCTGGTGCAGCCGCCGGTGTTCCACACCGTCCGCTTCATGCGCTCCTGCACGCGCGTGTTCCAGGCCTCGACGGCGCTCGGCCTGGCGTCGAGGGCGGCGCGGCCACCGAGAACGTCCAACTGCCGCAGGAAGTCGGCCATGTAGTTGAGCTGGGACTCGATCATCAGGATCATCGAGGAGTTACCGAGGCCGGTGTTGGGCCCGATGATGGTCATCCAGTTGGGGAACCCGGCGGCCGAGGCGCCCCGAAGCGACTCCATCCCGCCCTTCCAGGCCTCGGCGAGGGTCCTGCCCTCCGCGCCGACCACCCGCTCGGCGATCGGCATGTCGGTGACATGGAACCCCGTACCGAAGATGATCGCGTCGACCTCGGCCTCGCTCCCGTCGGCGGCGACGACGGTCGACCCGCGGATCTCAGTCAGCCCACTGGCCACGACGTCCACATTGGGCCGGGCGAGCGCCGGATAGTAGGTGCTGCTCAGCAGGATCCGCTTGCAGCCGATGCGGTAGTCGGGGGTGAGCTTGGCGCGCAGGGCCGGGTCCTTGATGGCCCGCGCCATGTTCCGCTTGGCCAACTGCTCTATGAAACCGAGCTCGTCGGGGTGCTTGGTGAACGCCTGGACCTGCAGCTCCCGGATCCCCCACAGCAGTCCGCGGCGGGCCTGCGCGGTGAAGGGCAGCGCGCGGTGCAGGGCCCGCTCGGCGCCGCTGATGGCGCGGTCGACGCGCGGCATGACCCAGGGCGGGGTGCGCTGGAAGAGGGTGAGCCGGCCGACCTCGGGCTGGATGGCGGGCACGATCTGGATGGCGGAGGCGCCCGTGCCCACCATGGCGACGCGCTTGCCGCGCAGGTCGTAGTCGTGGTCCCAGCGGGCGGAGTGGAAGACCTTGCCGGGGAAGGAGTCGAGCCCCGGGACATCGGGCACCTTCGGGTCGGACAGCGGCCCGGTCGCGGAGACGACCACATCCGCGGACAGGGACCCGCTGCTGGTCTCGATCTCCCACCGCAGCTTCTCGCCGTCCCAGGTCATCATCTTCACTTCGGAGTCGAAGCGGATGTGGGGCCGCAGATGGAAGACGTCCGTGACGTGCTCCAGGTAGGCACGGATGTGCTCCTGCCCGGAGAAGGTGCGCGGCCAGTCGGGATGGGGCGCGAAGGAGAAGGAGTAGAGATGGGAGGGCACGTCGCAGGCGCACCCCGGGTAGCTGTTGTCGCGCCAGGTGCCACCCACGCTGCCGGCCCGTTCGAGGACGACGAAGTCGGTGACGCCCTCGCGCCGCAGTCGCACGGCGGCCCCGAGCCCGCCGAACCCGGACCCGATCACCGCCACCCGCACATGCTCCCGCTCAGCCATGCCGACGCCCTCCCTCACGCGACTCCGCCAGTGAACACTGGCGCAATGGGAGCGTAGAACAGCTCCGTACCGATGGGTAGGGGCGGGAGGGCAGGAATGTTACTGGCGGTACAACATAGGCTGCGCTCGTGACCGAGAAGCGCGAGTACCGCATGGAGGAACTGGCCCGCCTGGCCGGCATCACCGTACGCACCCTGCGCTTCTACCGAGAACGCAAACTGATACCGCCGCCCCGCCGCGAGGGCCGTATCGCCTGGTACGACGACCACCACCTGGCCCGGCTGCACACGATCGCGGCGCTGCTGGAACGCGGCCACACCCTCACCGGTATCGCGGAACTGGCGGAGGCCCTCGACCACGGCCGGGACGTCGCCGACCTCCTGGGCATCGAGCCGACCGAGGAGGAACCGGTCCGCCTCACCCCCGAGGAACTCGCCGCCCGCTTCGAGGGCCAGGTCACCCCCGAGAACCTCGCCGCCGCCCTCGACCTCGGCTACCTCGGCACCGACGGCGACGAGATCGTCCACATCAGCCGCCGCCTCCTGGACGTCTCCTCCGCCCTGGTGAGCGAGGGCATCCCGCTCGCGGAAGTCCTGGCAGCGGGCAAACAGGTCCGGGAACACGTGGACGACCTGGCGGAGATGTTCGCCGAACTGGTCCTGCGCCACGCCGGCGAGGACGACCTGCAACGCCTGCGCCCCCTGGCCCGGAGCGTGGTGGAGGCGGAACTGTCGCTGGCGCTGGACCGGCGGTTGCGGAAGCAGGAGCAGCCCTGAGCGGCAGAGATGCCGCACTTCTTCAGCATTCACTCCATCGAGGCACTTTCCCGCCAAACGTAAACGGATTTGGTTTCGCGCTCCGACAGTGAGATCGAAAAGGCCCCGGCGACTGTGCGACCAGTCCCGGGGTATGGCCGACACCTACGTGGAGCGTCGACATGCCCAAGCGTAGTCCTCAGCCGTCACGACCGGATTCGACTCCGCCCGAACATCCGCGAGCTCTCGGAGCCGTGCGTCTCAGCTACCTGACCGGAGTGACCACCTCGCCCGGCAGACAGCGTGCCTGCATCCAACTGTGCACCGAGCGGCTGGGTTTTGCCCTGATCGCCGAAGCCACAGACCTCGGGGTGTCCGCACGCAAGGTGTCCCCCTTCGAGAGGCCTTCGCTGTCGTCTTGGCTGCAGCGCCCAGACAAATACGATGCCATCGTGTGGTCACATGTGGACCGCGCCGTGCGCTCCGAGGCACACATGGCCGAGCTGGCCGCTTGGGGGCAACAGCACGCCAGAACGCTCGTCTTCGCAATGCCAGAAACAGATCACCCACTCGTGGTGACGCCCCAGGCCGACGACTCCACTCTTCGGCGGTGCATGGAGTTGGCCCACGACGCGGAGCAGGAAGCCCGGACCATCTCGAACCGGCTCACGAGCTGTCACGAGGCGCTGCGCGCAGCCGGTCGCTACGGAGGCGGACTGGTCCCGTTCGGCTACCAGAAGGCGCCACACCCCGCTGGCGTCGGCCGGTGCCTCGCTCCGGACCCCGAGACCTTCACAATCGTCCGTGCGATTGTGGACGACGTGCACTCGGGACTGTCCCTGGTCGCCATCGCCCACAAACTCGAAACCGTCGGCGTTCTGGTGCCACGCGACCGCCACGCCCAACTTCAGGGACGTCCCACAGGCGGGCGGCGCCACGGACGGGTGTTTCGAGCGATTCCGCTGGACCGCAGGCAGCCTGTCCAAGATTCTGCGCACACCAGCACTGATGGGGCACCGAGTACACAGAGGAAAGACCGTTCGTGACGCCGAGGGCTCCCCAGTGCTGATCGGTCCTCCGCTGCTCACCGAAGAGGAGTTCCAGGCCCTCCAGGACGTCCTCAACGCTCGCTCGAACGGGATCCACCCCAAGCGCCGGGAAACGTCCTTGTTGATCGGAGTCGCCCACTGCGCCGGGTGTGGTGGGCGCATGTACTTCGCCACCCGAAAGGCCTATACCTACGGCGACTACGTCTGCCGCGCATCTGCCCGTGGCACGACCTGTCCTGCGCCCGCCGCCATCCGAGCCAGCTGGCTCGACGAGTACACCATCAGCCGCTACCGCGAGGCATTCACAACCGACGGCGAGGTTACGCGGGAGCAACTCCTCAGGGACGGCGTTCGCGTCACGGTCGCCAAGGGGCGGTCAGGAGGCGGACCAGAGTGGCTGACCGGACCGGATACCTCTCGCTTGACCTTCGCACTTGGCGAACGAGTCGACCTGCCTCACATCTCGAAGACCACCGTCACAGGAGCATGATCCGACCACCGCTCCTCATGGCTGGCCGCCCGCTCCACAACCGCCTTGACGGCGCGGGCGGCCACCCCCGGGGTCGCGACGGCGAGGTCGATGCGCCACCCCGAGTCGTGGTCAAAGGCCCGCCCCCGATACGACCACCACGAGTACGGCCCCTCCGCATCCGGATGCAGCGTCCGCACGACATCGACGTAACCACCGTCCTCGGCGTCGAAGACCCGCCCGAGCCACTCCCGCTCCTCGGGCAGGAACCCGGAGTTCTTCTGGTTCGCGCGCCAGTTCTTGAGGTCGGCCGGCCGGTGGGCGATGTTCCAGTCGCCGCAGACGACGACTTCGCGTCCGCCGGCGGCGGCGCGCTCCCGCAGGGCCTTCAGATAGTCGAGGAACTCGCCCATGAAGCGCATCTTCTCGTCCTGGCGCTCGGTGCCGACCTCGCCGGAGGGGAGGTAGAGGGAGGCGACCGTGACGCCCGGCAGATCGACCTCGACATAGCGGCCGCTGGTCTCGAACTCGGCGGCGCCGAAGCCGACCTGGATGCGGTCGGGCTCGCGGCGGGTGTAGAGGGAGACCCCTGCGCGGCCCTTGGCGGCGGCCGGCGCATGCACGACATGCCAGCCGTCGGGCGTGCGCACATGCTCGGGCAGCTGCTGCGGCTCGGCACGCACCTCCTGGAGGCAGAGCACATCGGCGGAGGTGCCGGCGAGCCATTCCACGAAGCCCTTCTTCGCGGCGGCGCGCAGTCCATTGACATTGACGGAGGTCACAGTGAGCACCCGGGAACGATACCGGCACACTGGATCGAGACCGGACCCCTTCTGTGCATAGGTGTACGATTCTCCACATGATTATACGTCGTGTCTCCTTCGACCACCCGGACGCCGTCAAGCTGAACGACGAGGTCCAGGCGGAGTACCACGTGCGCTACGGCGACGGCGGGGACGCCACATCACTGGACCCGGCGGACTTCGAGCCGCCGAACGGCGTGTACTTCATCGCTTACGACGAGAACGACGCCCCCGTGGCCACGGGCGGCTGGCGCGCCCAGGACACCAACGACGAGGGCAACCTCGACGGCGACGCCGAGGTCAAGCGGATGTACGTGGTGGAGGCGGCGCGCGGCCGCGGGCTCGCCCGGCGCATCCTGGCCGCCCTGGAGGAGGACGCCCGCGCGGCCGGCCGCCTGCGGATGGTCCTGGAGACGGGCACGAAGCAACCGGAGGCCATCGCCCTGTACACATCCAGCGGGTACGAGCCGTGCCAGAAGTTCGGCTACTACCGGCACTACGAGAGCAGTCGGTGCTTCGCGAAGGAGCTGTGACAGGCCTGCCTGACAGGACGTCAGGCACAGCGTCAGGCGCAACAAAGATCCCGCCCGATCTTCCGATCGGGCGGGATCTCATCAACTGCCTCAGGTTTCCCTGACCAGTTGTTGCGGTGGACCTGAGGGGATTTGAACCCCTGGCCCCCTCGATGCGAACGAGGTGCGCTACCGGACTGCGCCACAGGCCCTTGCAACGAGTGAAACTCTAGCACCCCGATCCGTGTGCTTGGAAATCCGTTCCTGGCCTGCCCCCGGGGGAGCGGCACAGGTCGGGGGGCTACTCGTTGGCGGCGCGGGGCCGCTCGCCGTCCTCGTACTGGTCGAACAGCGGTGTACGCCCCCGCTCCCGGGCCCGCCGCGCGGAGGCCGCCCGGCGGGCGTCACTGCGCCCGTCGTCGTCCGCCTTGTCCTCCTCGGGTGCGGGTTCCGCGGTCTCGGCGGCCGGCGTCTCCTGGCCCCGGGCCACGGAGCCCGAGCGCGCCGAGCTCCAGGTGTCCGGCGCCCCGAGGTCGATGTCCGCGGTGGCCCGCGGAGCGACCGGCGCGGTCACATACGTCGGCAGCGGCACCGGCACCGGGTCCCAGCTGTCCCCGTGCCCGGGGCGCCGCTGCCGCTCGCGCTGCTGGTCCACCCACTCGGCGTGGTCGGTCTGCTCGACGAGGGCACGCCGGTCGGCGGCGAGCGCGGACAGTCCGGGGTCGGTGTCCTGCGCCGGCCCCTCGTCCGACTCGTCGGCGTCCGCCTCGGTGGCGGCCGCGCGGCGGCGCGGCTGGCGGGCACGCTCGCGCAGCCGCTCGGCGGCGTCCTCGGCACGGCGCCGGTCCATCTGGTAGGCGAACCGGCGGCGCTCCTGGGAGCGCAGGTATGCGATGTACGCGCTGAGCAGCACGGCGGGCACGCCGGGCGCCCAGAGGAACGCGAGCCCTCCGACCGCGGCGACGATCGCGCCGAGCGTGAACGCGATGAAGAGCATCACGGTGGTGCGTCGGCGCCGCGCGAGCGCCTTCATGCGCCGGGCGCGCGCCAGGGCGGCTTCCTCCGAGGGGGAGCGCCGGGCCGCGGGAACCCGTTTCCGCGCGGAGGCGGGGACGGGGGCCGGTGCGGGTGCCGGGGCTTCCGCCTGTTCTCGCGCCGGTTGCGCGCGCGCCTGCGCCTGTGCCTGTACCGGTACGTCCGCACGCGCCTGGGGACGGGTCGGAGGCACGGCGAAGGCCCGTACGTCCACCGAATCGGTGACGACGTCCGGACGACCGGCGCTGGACTCCCCCTCTTCGGTGGAGCGCGCCTGCAGGTCCTTGGCGTACCGGCGCTCCATTCCCGCCCGTCCGGACAGCAGCCGGATGGCGGTGCTGAAGCGTTCCGTCGGACGGGCCTCGTTCAGCTCGTCCTGCCTACGGAGCCACATCGGCACCAAGTAGGCGGCCCAGGCCCCGACAATGACTGCGTAGATGAGGCCGCTGCTGCTCACGCCTCACACGGTAGAGGGGTTTGCGTGAGGCCATCTGCCAATTGAGCCGGTGTGTCGCACGATCTGGCTGATATTTCGAACTTTTTTTGTGACCGATGCGATCAGCACCCCACCGAGGGCGTGAATTTAGCGCCTTGAGGCGGTCACCGCTCGATCAATTTCGAACACGTATTCAATTCCGGGTTATGCGGGATTCCCCCGAGTACGTGCCCGCTGCCAGCGGCTCAGCAGCCCGTCGGGGACCTCTTCCGCGGTGAGCGCGAAGACGAGGTGGTCGCGCCAGGCTCCGTCGATGTGGAGATAACGCGGTCTGAGGCCCTCCTCGCGGAATCCGAGTTTCTCCACGACCCTGCGGCTCGGCCCGTTCTCCGGGCGAATGCAGACCTCGATGCGGTGCAGTCCGACGGTGCGGAAACAGTGGTCCACGACAAGCGCCACGGCGGTCGGCATCACTCCGCGTCCGGCCACCGACTCGTCCACCCAGTAGCCGATGTGACCCGAGCACATCGAGCCCCAGGTGATTCCGGCGACCGTCAACTGCCCGACCAGACGCCCCTGGTACTCGATGACGAACGGCAGCATCCGGCCGGAGTTCGCTTCGGACCGCAGATGCCGGACCATCTGGCGGTAGGTCGGCCGGTGCGCGATCGGCCCGCTCGGAGTGGGCGGCGGAATGGTCGCCTCCCAGGGGCGCAGCCAGTCCCGGTTGCGTCGGTTGACCTCGCGCCAGGCCCGCTGGTCGCGCAGCTTTATGGGCCTCAGGACGATGTCGCCGTCCGTCAGCACGACGGGCCAGGATGGGGTGTTCAGCTCGCACCCCCACTGGTGGAGCCGGGTCTGGGGTGGTCGCCGCCGCGGATCTGGTCGACGGCATGGACCAGGACGGGTTCCAGGACGGCCAGGCCGTCCTTCACCCCGCCGGTGGAGCCCGGCAGATTGACGATCAGTGTGCTTCCCGCCACTCCGGCCAGGCCCCGGGAGAGCGCGGCGGTGGGCACCTTGTCCCGTCCGAACGCCCTGATGGCCTCGGCGATGCCCGGCACCTCGTGGTCGATCACGGCGCGCGTCGCCTCGGGGGTGCGGTCGGTGGGCGAAAGGCCGGTGCCGCCGGTGGTCACGACCACGTCGTACCCGGCGTCGACGGCGGCGCGCAGGGCGGCCTGGACCGGGTCCCCGTCGGGCACGACCTGCGGTCCGTCGACGGCGAAGCCGAAGCCCTTCAGACCGTCGGCGATCAGCGGGCCGCCCCTGTCCTCGTAGACACCGGCGGCCGCCCTGTTCGAGGCGGTGACGACCAGAGCGCGATACGTCATGTCCGGCTCCAGTCGCCCGACTTGCCGCCCGTCTTCTCCTCCACCCGTACGTCCGTGATGACCGCTCCCTTGTCGACCGCCTTGACCATGTCGATCACGGTGAGTGCGGCGACGGAGACGGCGGTGAGGGCCTCCATCTCGACGCCCGTGCGGTCCGTGGTCTTGACGGTGGCCAGGATCTCGACGGCGTCGTCCGCGACCGACAGGTCCAGTTTCACACCGGACACCGACAACGGGTGGCAGAGCGGGAGGAGGTCCGGGGTGCGCTTGGCGCCCATGATGCCCGCGATGCGCGCGGTGGCGAGGGCGTCGCCCTTGGGCACCCCCTCGCCGCGCAGCAGCTCGACCACGCGGGGCGAGACGAGGACGCGTCCGCTGGCGCGGGCGGTGCGCGCGGTCACGTCCTTGCCGGACACGTCGACCATGCGGGCGGCGCCCGCGTCGTCGATGTGGGTCAGTCGATCGTCCGTACTCATTGGCTGTGTGGCGCTCCCGTCCGGGCCCCTCGCGGTGCGGCGCGTGGGTCTGTGTGCGCGACACGGTATCGCGGGCCGGGAGCAGTCAGCCGAGCAGGACGACCTCCACTTCGGAGCCGGGCTCCACGGACTCCACGTCCTCGGGGACGACGATCAGTGCGTCGGCGTGCGCGAGGGCCGCGACCAGGTGGGATCCGGCGCCGCCGACCGGGGTCACGGAGCCGTCGGCGTACGTCCCGCGCAGGAACTGTCTGCGGCCCTTCGGCGAGGTCAGCGCCTTGCGGGCGGCGAGGGTGGCGCGGGTGCGAGGCCGGTGCACGTCCTCGAGTCCCATGAGGGTGCGGATGGCGGGGCGGACGAAGAGCTCGAAGGAGACGTACGAGGACACCGGGTTGCCGGGCAGCGCCAGCAGCGGGGTGTGGTCGGGGCCGATGGAGCCGAAGCCCTGGGGCTTGCCCGGCTGCATGGCGAGCTTGCGGAACTCGATGCCGCTGCCCGGCTCGTCCTCGTCGCCGACGTACGACAGGGCCTCCTTGACCACGTCGTACGCCCCGACGCTCACGCCGCCCGTGGTGACCAGGAGGTCGGCGCGCACCAGCTGGTCCTCGATGGCGGAGCGGAGGGTCTCCGCGTCGTCGGCCACGGCGCCCACCCGGTAGGCGATGGCGCCGGCGTCGCGGGCGGCGGCGGTGAGGGCGAAGCTGTTGGAGTCGTAGATCTGGCCGCTGCCCAGTTTCTCGCCGGGCTGGACGAGTTCGCTGCCGGTGGACATGACGACCACGCGCGGACGGGGACGCACCCGTACCGTGCCGCGGCCGATCGCGGCGAGCAGGGCGATCTGCGGAGGGCCGAGGACCGTGCCGGCCTCGAGGGCGCGGTCGCCGGACTTCACGTCGCTGCCCTTCGCGCGGACGTGCGCGCGTGCCTCGGCCGGGCGGTACACATGCACATGGCCCTCGGCGCCCTCGGGGGACAGAGACCGGGCGCGCATACCGGTCGCCGGGCCCTCGCCGAGGCCGCCGTCGGTCCACTCGACGGGGACGACGGTCTCCGCGCCGGGCGGCAGCGGAGCGCCGGTCATGATGCGGGCGGCCTGGCCGGGGCCCACATGGAGCAGGTCGGCCTGGCCCGCCGCGACGTCCCCGACGACGGTCAGGACGGCGGGGAACTCGGCGCTCGCGCCCGCGACATCCGAGACCCGCACCGCGTACCCGTCCATGGAGCTGTTGTCGAACGGCGGCAGGGAGACGGGCACCGTGACGTCCTCGACCAGGACGCAGCCCTGGGCGTCGAGGAGTTGCAGCTCGATGGGTTCCAGGGGGCGGACGGTCGTGAGGATGTCCTCCAGGTGTTCGTCCACCGACCAGAGGTGGTCCTGGCCGGTGGTGCGGGGCGCGGCGCTGCTCAACGTTGCTACATCTCCTCGGCTACGTAACTGCGAAGCCAGGTCCGGAAGTCCGGGCCCAGGTCTTCACGTTCGCATGCGAGTCTGACAATGGCACGCAGGTAGTCGCCGCGGTCGCCGGTGTCATAGCGGCGGCCCTTGAAGACGACGCCGTGCACCGGGCCGCCGACCTTCTCGTCGGCCGCGAGCTGCTGGAGGGCGTCGGTCAGCTGGATCTCGCCGCCGCGGCCGGGCTCGGTCTTGCGCAGTATGTCGAAGATGTGCGGGTCGAGGACGTAGCGGCCGATGATCGCGTAGTTGGACGGGGCGTCGGCGGCGGCCGGCTTCTCGACCAGGTCGTGGACCTTGACCACGTCCCCGTCCTGGGTGGGGTCGACGGCCGCGCAGCCGTAGAGGTGGATCTGCTCGGGCGCGACCTCCATGAGCGCGATGACGCTGCCGCCGCGCTGCTCCTGGACCTCGACCATGCGCGCGAGGAGCGGGTCGCGCGGGTCGATCAGGTCGTCGCCGAGGAGGACGGCGAAGGGCTCGCGGCCGACGTGCGGGGCGGCGCACAGCACCGCGTGGCCGAGGCCCCTGGGGTCGCCCTGCCGCACGTAGTGCATGGTCGCGAGGTCGCTGGACGCCTGGACCTTGGCGAGCCGGCCCGCGTCGCCCTTCTTCTGGAGGGCGGACTCGAGCTCGTAGTTGCGGTCGAAGTGGTCCTCGAGGGGGCGCTTGTTGCGGCCCGTGATCATGAGGACGTCGTCGAGGCCCGCCGACACGGCCTCTTCGACCACGTACTGGATCGCCGGCTTGTCGACGACCGGCAGCATCTCCTTGGGAGTGGCCTTGGTGGCCGGCAGGAACCGGGTGCCGAGGCCCGCTGCAGGGATGACAGCCTTGCTGATCCTGGGGTGCGACTGGGTCATGGCGGCAACCTTATCCGGTGCCTTTGCAAGGAATCTGAGGCTCCGGTTAATTGGCTCTCATATGAGCACATATGGAAGGGTACGGGTGCGACCTGTGAGTCACATCGGACGTGCGACCGAGGCTGACAAGCGAATGTTGCGGCGAGAGCTCCTCGCGGTGAGAAACAGATTGACGGCCGATGACGTGCGGGAATCCGCGGACGCGCTGGCCGGTCGCGCCCTGGAGCTGCCGGAGCTGGCGCATGCGCGCACGGTGGCGGCGTACGTCTCCGTGGGAAGCGAGCCGGGCACGCTCGCGCTGCTGGACGCGCTGCGCGAGCGGGGCGTGCGCGTCCTGCTTCCCGCCCTTCTCCCGGACAACGATCTCGACTGGGGCGCCTACGCCGGGGAGGGCTCCCTCGCGCGCATCCAACACGGCGGGAAAATGGCCCTCTTCGAGCCCGCCGGCGAACGCCTCGGACCGGACGCCGTGACCGGGGCCGACGTCGTGCTGCTGCCCGGCCTCGCCGTCGACGCCCGCGGGATGCGGCTGGGGCGCGGCGGAGGGTCGTACGACCGCGTCCTGGCGCGTCTGGAGCGCGCGGACGCGCATCCCGCGCTGGTGGTGCTGCTGTACGACTCGGAGGTCGTCGGGCGTGTTCCCGAGGAGGCGCACGACCGGCCGGTGCATGCGGTGGTGACGCCGTCGGGGGTACGGCGGTTCACATGAGAAGTGCCCTCCACGCGCGCGTGGAGGGCACTTTCCGCGACCGGTGATCTAGGGCCGGTCACTCATGGCTTCAGGACCAGGGTGTCGCTCGTGTTCTTGTCGACGGCCTTGTCCGAGAAGTTCCAGTCGAGCAGTTCGCCCTTGGCCCACTTGCTCGTCTGGTCGGTGTAGTGGGCGCTGTAGGCGTGCCCCGAGGCGCCGGTGAGGTTGATCCACTTCGACTTGTCGAGGTCGTCGAGGTTGACCACCATGCGCATCGACGGCACCCACACGACGCCGTAGCCGCCCGCCGCGTTCCAGCCGGTGGCGTTGACCGTCGCCTCGCCGCCGCTGAGCTTCCAGGGGCCGCGGTTGAGGATGTACTTCACGAAGGCGGGGCCGTCGGTGCCGAGGGTCTGGTTCTTCAGGAACAGACGGTGCAGCCGGCCCCAGCTCCAGGTGTCGATGTCCTTGCCGAGCTTGGCCGTCAGCTCCCAACGGGCGTCGATCATGGCGCGCTTGAACAGATCGTCGCGGTTGTCGCTCGCCCCGGGCCGGGTGAGCGACTTGGGCGTCGACCACCAGTCGCTCTTCTGGTCGTCCACCAGGTTGCGGACGACCTCGAACCAGCGGTCGCCGCCGTCCGGCTGCGCCTGGTCGGCGGCGCGCTCACCGCACTCGCGCACCTTGTTCGTCTCGTCCGCGGGCCCGGTGCTGTTGACCGGATCGACCCACAGGCACTGGCCCTCGACCCGCAGCTCCTTGGGCAGCTTGTTGCCGAAGGCGAGCTTGAGGATGTTGCGCCAGACCGAGTTGAAGTAGGCGGCCGCCGCCGAGTCGGCGTCCTGGGTGTAGTCCCAGCCCTCCAGCAGGTCCTGTGCCTCGCGGACGGCCTTCGCCCCGCGGACGTCCTTGTCCGTGATGTCGATCTTCAGCAGCTTGGGCACGAGCAGCCTGGCGATCTCGCTGCTGTTGTCCAGCTGCATCTGGCGCATGTCGTCGGTGGAGATCTTGCCGCCGCCTCTGATCTTCGACTCGATCAGGTCGGTGATGCGCTGGCTGCGGGTGCCGTAGCCCCAGTCCGTGGTGAGCGTGTAGGGGTACTTGTCCTTGTCGATCACTGCCTGGTTGGCGGTGACGATGTAGCCGCGCTTGGGGTTGAACTCGTACGGCAGCGCGTCCTTGGGGATGTACCCGGTCCACTTGTAGGCGGAGTCCCAGCCCGGCGCCGGGATCGAGCCGTCGTCCTTCTTCGCGCGCGTGGGGATCTTCCCGGGCAGCGTGTAGCCGATGTTGTTCTTGTCGGCGTAGACGAGGTTCTGCGAGGGCACGTCGAACAGGGCGGCCGCGGAGCGGAAGTCGCTCCAGTTCGACGCCTTGTCCATGGCGAAGACGGCGTCCATGGAGGTGCCCGGGTCGAGCGCGGTCCAGCGCAGCGCGATGCCGTAGCCGTCGCCGCGGTCGGGTGCGGCGGTGTTCACGGTGGCCTTCTTGCCGACCGTCACGAGCTCGTCGTCGCGGTCGGAGAGCAGGGGCATCCCGTCGGCGGTCTGGCGCACGACGATCGTCTTGGACGTGCCGCCGGCGACCTTGATGGTCTCCTCGCGGGTCTTGAACGGCCGCACCGTTCCGTCGTAGAGGTAGCCGTCGCCGGAGACCTTCTCCAGGTACAGGTCGGTGACGTCGACACCGGAGTTGGTCATGCCCCAGGCGATGTCCTGGTTGTGGCCGATGACCACGCCGGGCATGCCCGCGAAGGTGTAACCGGTCACGTCGTACTGGCACTTGCTGGAGACGGTGCGGCAGTGCAGGCCCATCTGGTACCAGACGGACGGCAGCGAGGCCGACAGATGCGGGTCGTTGGCCAGCAGCGGCTTGCCGGTGATGGTGTGATCCCCGGCGACGACCCAGGAGTTGGAGCCGATGCCCTGGCCGTTCACGCCGACGGCCGTGGGCACGTTGTCCAGGACCTTGTAGAGACCCGACAGCTGGCTCGTCAGTGCCGAACCGGTCGCCGACGAGGAGGACGTGCCGGTCGCGCCGCTCCCCGACGCACCCGACCTGCCGCTCGTGGACGAGCTGCCGTTCTGCTCGAACGTCTTGGTGAGCGCGTTGTACTGGCCCTCCTGGACGATCGCCTTGTTGCGGCTGTACGGGTAGTCCGGGTACAGGTCGGCGATCTGCTTGGGGCCCAGGCGGCTGGTCATCAGGGCGCGGTCGATCTCGTCCTGCATGTTGCCGCGCAGGTCCCAGGCCATCGCCTTCAGCCAGGAGATCGAGTCGACCGGGGTCCACTGCGCCGGCTTGTAGTCGTTGACGAAGCCCAGGGCCGCGTACTCCAGGGAGATGTCCTTGCCGTCCTTGCCCTGCAAGTAGGCATTGACTCCCTTGGCGTAGGCCTGGAGGTACTTCTTGGTGGAGGCCGACAACTTGGTGTCGTACTCCTTCTTCGCCACCCGGTCCCAGCCCAGGGTGCGCAGGAATTCGTCGTCCTTGACCTGGTCCTTGCCGAACATCTCCGACAGCCGGCCGGAGGTCATGTGGCGGCGCACATCCATCTCGTAGAACCGGTCCTGCGCCTGGACGAAGCCCTGCGCCATGAACAGGTCCTCGTCGGAGGAGGCGTAGATCTGCGGAATGCCGTTGCCGTCGCGCTTCACGTCGACGGGTCCTGACAGGCCGTCGAGCGTGATCGAGCCCTTGGTCTGCGGGAACGACGCGCGGACGGTGCTGATGGACCAGTACGCCCCGTAGGCGATGCCTCCGATGATGGCCAGGACCAGGACCAGCACGACCAATCGGGCTTTGCGCCCCTTCTTCCTGCCGGACTTGCCGGGCTTGTCACCCGTTGTGGCGGTGATGTTGGGGGGCATCGCTGTCCTTGCTGTCCTAACGCGAGCGGCAGGCGGGGCTGTGACTTTGAATGAGCGCTGGAGCAACCATAGGCGCAGGGCCCCGCGCCCCTTGACGCGGAGTCGGGAACGAGACCGGGCGGGCGTTCGATCTTGCCTCGGCGAGCGTCAAGAAATCGTCAAGAGTTAGGTAAGGTAACGAAGTACTTGGGTGCGGAGTTTCTCTGCTTCGTGTCCTATGTACGTGAGCTCCCGCGCGGGATGCGTGTGAGCCAGGGAAGGGAACGGCCGCTGACTGTCCAGCACCTCAACCAGCTTCTGCTCGTCTGCTCGCTCGTCCTGCTCGTCGCCGTGGCAGCGGTCCGGATCTCCTCGCGCAGCGGGCTCCCCAGCCTGCTCGTGTACCTGGGGATCGGGGTCCTCATGGGCCAGGACGGGATCGGCAACATCCACTTCAGCAATGCCGAGCTGACCCAGGTCATCGGTTACGCGGCCCTGGTCGTGATCCTGGCCGAGGGCGGTCTGGGCACGAAGTGGAAGGAGATCAAGCCGGCCCTGCCGGCCGCCTCCGCGCTGGCACTGGGCGGGGTCGCGGTGAGCGTCGGGGTCACGGCGTCGGCCGCGCACTTCCTGATCGGACTGGAGTGGCGGCAGGCACTGATCGTCGGGGCCGTGGTCTCCTCCACGGACGCGGCGGCGGTCTTCTCGGTGCTGCGCAAGATCCCCCTGCCCGCGCGCGTGACGGGCACGCTGGAGGCCGAGTCCGGCTTCAACGACGCCCCGGTGGTCATCCTGGTGGTCGCCTTCTCCACGGCCGGCCCGGTCGAGCACTGGTATGTGCTGCTGGGCGAGATAGCTCTGGAGCTCGCCATCGGCGCGGCCATCGGCCTCGCGGTGGGCTGGCTCGGCTCCTGGGGCCTTCGGCATGTGGCGCTGCCCGCCTCGGGCCTCTACCCGATCGCCGTGATGGCGATCGCCGTCACCGCGTACGCGGGCGGCGCACTGGCGCACGGCAGCGGCTTCCTGGGCGTCTACCTCGCCTCGATGGTGATGGGCAACGCGAAACTGCCCCACTGGCCCGCCACCCGCGGTTTCGCCGACGGACTCGGCTGGATCGCCCAGATCGGCATGTTCGTCCTGCTCGGCCTGCTGGTCACCCCGCACGAACTCGGCGACGACGTGGTGCCCGCACTCGTCATCGGCCTCGTGCTGACCATGGTGGCGCGCCCGCTGAGCGTGGTGCTGTGCCTGACGCCGTTCCGGGTGCCGTGGCAGGAGCAGACCCTGATGTCCTGGGCCGGGCTGCGCGGCGCGGTCCCCATCATCCTGGCGACGATCCCGATGGTGCAGGGCGTCGACGCCAGCCGCCGCATCTTCAACATCGTCTTCGTGCTGGTCGTCGTCTACACCCTGGTCCAGGGGCCGACGCTGCCCTGGCTCGCCCGCAAGCTGCAGCTGGGCGAGGACGCCGAGGCCGCCGACCTCGGCATCGAGTCGGCGCCGCTGGAACGACTGCGCGGGCATCTGCTGTCCGTCGCGATCCCCGAGGGCTCGAAGATGCACGGCGTCGAGGTGGCCGAACTGCGCCTGCCGGCCGGGGCTGCCGTCACCCTGGTCGTCCGCGAAGGAAAATCGTTTGTCCCCCTGCCCACCACGGTGCTGCGGCGCGGCGACGAACTCCTCGTGGTCACCACGGACCCGGTGCGGGACGCGGCCGAGCGGCGACTGCGCTCGGTCGGCCACGGCGGCAAGCTGGCCGGATGGCTCGGGACGAACGGCGCGGGAGCGGGGACCGGGCGTTAACGGTGTGTTTCATACGGTTCACACCCTGAGCAATCGCAGGTGAACGCCCGCATGGTGCTCGTATTCACAGGCACATCAGCCACTGATCCCTGTACGATGAAGGCGCACCCAGATCGAACCAACTCTGCCTGACGCAGTGCTGGCGCGACCGTATGGCGGCCGGGACGTCCCTGAGCAGTGGACCGCCGGTATCTACCGCAGTTCCGCGCAAGAGGACAGCTCTCGGCGCCGCCCGTACAAAGGGGCGCGCTACCAGGCGGCAGAAAGGCACGGGCCGTGGCATCCACGGTCACCTCCCGCCCGGGCTACGGACAGCTGCTGCGCACCCGCGGCGCCTGGACGTTCCTGCTCCCCGGCTTCGCGGCACGCCAGCCGTTCGCGATGCTCACCATCTCCATCGTGCTGCTGGTGCAGCACACCACCGGCTCCTACGGTGCGGCGGGCGCCGCGGCAGCCGTCACCGGCGTCTCCATGGCCCTGTTCGCGCCCTACAGCGGCCGTCTCGCCGACCGCTACGGCCAGCGCACCGTGCTGATCCCCGGCGTACTGCTGCACTCGCTGTCGGGACTGACCCTCACCGCGCTCGCGCTGGCCCACGCACCCCTGTGGGCCCTGTTCGCTGCGGCCGTGCCTACCGGCGCCTCAGTGCCGCAGGTCGGCCCCATGGTGCGCGCCCGCTGGGGCGTGAAGCTCCAGGGCTCGCCCCTGATGACCACCGCGGCCGCCTTCGAGTCCGTCACGGACGAGCTGACCTTCGTCTTCGGACCGCTGCTGGCCACCGCCCTGTGCACCGCCGTCACCCCGGCCGCCGGCCTGGTGACCGAGGCCTCGCTGACGCTCGTCGGCGGTCTGCTGTTCGCGGCGCAGAAGAGCACACAGCCGGCGGTCACCGCGACGGGGCACGCGCGCGTGGAGCACGCTTCCGCACTTCGCGTCCCCGGTGTGCGCGTTCTGATCGTCGCCTTCCTCGGCATCGGCTCCGTCTTCGGCGGCATGCAGGTCTCGCTGGCCGCGTTCACCGAGTCGATCGGCGAGCCCGGCCTGAACGGCGTCCTCTACGGGGTCTTCGCGGCGGGCAACATGCTCTCCGGCATCGTCTGCGGCGCCGTCGCCTGGAAGGTGGCCCCGCAGCGGCGACTCGTCCTCGGGTACGGCGCCCTCGCCCTGGCGGCCTCCGGCCTGTGGGCCGCCCACTCGGTGCTCGTCCTGGCCGGCCTCGGCCTGCTCGTCGGCATGTGCATCGCGCCCGCGTTGATCACCGGCTACACGCTGGTCGAGGGTCTGGTCCCGGCCGGCGCCCGCACCGAGGCCTTCACCTGGCTGACCGGCGCGGTGGCACTCGGCCAGGCGGCGGCCGTCACGGTCGCCGGACAGCTGGAGGACCGCTTCTGGGGCGGGGCCGGATTCCTGGTGCCGATGGCCGGTACCGTACTGGCGCTGACGACCCTCTTGGCCCTTCGGTCACGGCTCGTGGCGCGGCCCCGCAGTCTGACCGTCGCACGTGGCGTCGGTCACCGAGTGCCGGTGACGGTGGACTGATCCTCAGGAATACGTCACTATAGACGCTCGTTAGCACTCATTGAGTGAGAGTGCCAGGAGGAAGACAGTGCCCACCTACCAGTACCAGTGCACCGAGTGCGGCGAGGGCCTCGAGGCGGTGCAGAAGTTCACCGACGACGCTCTGACCGAGTGCCCCAACTGCGGTGGCCGCCTGAAGAAGGTGTTCTCCGCGGTCGGCATTGTCTTCAAGGGCTCGGGCTTCTACCGGAACGACAGCCGCGGCTCCTCTTCGAGCAGCTCGCCGGGGTCGTCCTCGAAGTCGTCGACGTCCACCTCGTCGTCGGCGCCGTCCTCGTCGTCCTCGGACTCGAAGCCGTCGAGCACCGGCACCACCTCCAGCAGCAGCTCCGCCGCCTAGGACTTGCTCGCGGGACCCTGGACCCTGTCGTCGTACCACGGCAGGGTTCTCGCCGTCTCCTGATCCCCCTCACCGGGCGCCGCCGGGGCCGGATACTGTGCGGCCATGGCGAACGCAGAGATCGGTGTAATCGGCGGCTCGGGCTTCTACTCGTTCCTCGACGACGTGACCGAGGTCCAGGTGGACACCCCTTACGGGCCGCCCAGCGACTCCCTGTTCCTCGGTGAGCTCGCCGGCCGGCGGGTCGCCTTCCTGCCCCGACACGGCCGCGGCCACCATCTGCCTCCGCACCGGATCAACTACCGGGCCAACCTGTGGGCGCTGCGGTCGCTCGGCGTGCGCCAGGTGCTCGGTCCGTGCGCCGTGGGCGGGCTGCGCCCCGAGTACGGGCCGGGGACGCTGCTGGTGCCGGACCAGTTGGTCGACCGTACGAAGTCCCGGGTGGGGACGTACTTCGACGGGCTGCCGCTGCCCGGCGGCAACATCCCGAACGTGGTGCATGTGTCCCTGGCCGATCCCTACTGCCCCGTCGGACGTGCGGCCGCCCTGAAGGCGGCGCGCGGCCGGGACTGGGAGCCGGTGGACGGCGGCACCCTGGTCGTGGTCGAGGGGCCGCGCTTCTCGACCCGCGCAGAATCGTTGTGGCATCGGGCGCAGGGCTGGTCGGTGGTCGGCATGACCGGCCATCCCGAGGCGGCGCTCGCCCGTGAACTGGAGCTGTGCTACTCGACGATGACGCTGGTCACCGACCTCGACGCGGGCGCCGAGACCGGCGAGGGCGTCTCGCACGACGAGGTGCTGCGGGTGTTCGCGGCGAATGTGGACCGGCTGCGGGGCGTGCTGTTCGACGCGGTGGCCGCCCTGCCGGCGAACGCGGACCGGGACTGCCTGTGCACGACCGCGCTGGGCGGAATGGATCCGGGTTTCGAGCTGCCGTGACGAGGTGCCGGGGCGGAGCCTCGGGGCGAGCCTTGCGGGCGGGCGAGCGTGCCTCGCGGATACTGCGGGCCAGGCTCCGGAACTCCCCGTTCCGGTGAGGGAGTTGTCCACAACCCGTGGGTAGTCCACCGGTGTCGGCAGAGATCGCCGCGAGGCCTCATCGTGGGCCTGCAAGCCGACTCCTCGACGCAGGTGGTGATCCGCATGTCCCTCCCTCCCCCGCCCTTCTTCCCCTCCCCTTCCAGCCCGCGCCCGCCCGGCGCCGAAGCCCCCGCCACCTGCGAGGTCCCGCACTTCGCTCCCGTGCGGGTGCGCGGCGGGCGGTATCAGCTACAACGGCTCGTACGGCACCGGAGGCGTGCCGTGGCCGCAGGCCTCGCGGTGACCGCGGCCGCGCTGGTGGCCGCGGGACCACGGGTCACCGGTCCCGCGCGTGGGCATCCGGTGGCGGATCCGGTACGGAAGCACCGCGCCGTCGAGATGGTGGCCGCGCCGGTGCGGATCGCCGACGGGGCCACGGTCCGGCTGCTCAGGCCCGGCGACCGGGTGGACGTCGTCGCCGCCCAGGAGACGGCGACGGGCGGCGATGCCCGCGTGGTCGCGCGCGGGGCGCGGGTGACGAAGGTGCCGGAGCCTTTGGACAGCGGGGCCGACAGCGGGGCGCTGGTGGTGCTCTCGGTCCCTCGTTCCACCGCGGCGCACCTCGCCGGCGCGAGCGCGACGGCCCGGCTGGCGGTGACGGTGTGCTGATCCAGGCACCCGGACGGGCAGGGCGGTCCCGCGGTGCCGTAGGTTGCGGAACTGTTTGTTCCCCAACCTGTGCGTGCGAGAAGAGGACCCGAGGTGAGCGAGAAGAAGGAACCGAGCATCTGGCACGGCTTCAAGGCCTTCCTGATGCGCGGGAACGTCGTCGATCTGGCGGTGGCGGTGGTGATCGGCGCCGCGTTCACCAACATCGTGAACTCGGTGGTGAAGGGGCTCATCAACCCGCTGGTCGGGGCGATCGGCACCACGAACCTCGACAACTACAAGTCGTGCCTGAGCGAGAAGTGCGAGGGCAACCGCGGGATCCAGCTCATGTGGGGCTCCGTCCTCGGCGCCACCCTCAGCTTCGTGATCACCGCGGCCGTCGTCTACTTCCTGATGGTGCTGCCCATGGCGAAGTACCTCGCCCGTGTGGAGGCCCGCCGCAAGGCGCGGGAGGGCACCCACGAGGTGATCGAGGTGACCGAGCTGGAAGTGCTGAAGGAGATCCGCGACGAGCTGGTCGCACAGCGCGCGGCCGGGCGCAACGGGCGGTAGCGGCAGCGGCCGGGGCGGCTCAGAGGTGGTGGGGCGGCTTCTCGTCGAGAAAGCGCTTCAGGTCGGCCGCGGAGTCCCCGTCGGAGCGCGGCCGTTCGCCCCAGCCGCGGTCGGTGTCGTCCGAGGACTGCTGGTCCAGCGGGTCGTCGAAGATCAGCGCGGGCTTCGGAGCGCGCGGCTCGGGGGCGGGGGCGGAGGTCATGCGTCCAGGGTACGGCCCCGGGGGTGCGCGGCGGCCGGGTCGCGCCGGTGGCCCGCCCGGCCTGCGGGCCGTGCGCCGTGCAGGCAGGTCCCTGACTGCTGCCGGGGAATTCCCGCCGGTTATCTGCTGTGCTTGGCCCCATGACGACCAGTTCGACTCCGCCGCCCGCGTCCTCCGGCCCGCCGGCGAACCGCCGACCACTGCGCAGGCTCGCGGCCCGGGGCCGCGAGGAGGCGCACCGCGTCGCCTCGCCGCTCGAGCTCTTCTTCGACCTGTGCTTCGTCGTGGCCGTCGCCCAGGCGGGCGTGGAGATGGTGCACGCCATCGCCGCGCGGCACGCGGGCGAGGGGATCCTCAACTACGGGATGGTGTTCTTCGCCATCTGGTGGGCGTGGATGAACTTCACCTGGTTCGCCTCGGCGTACGACAACGACGACGTGCTGTACCGGGTCGTCACCCTGGTCCAGATCGCCGGGGTGCTGGTGCTGGCGGCCGGGATCTCCCGGGCGTTCGAGAAGCACGAGTTCCTGGTGGTCTGGCTGGGCTATGTGATCATGCGGGTTGCCATGACGGCGCAGTGGCTGCGTGCGGCGCGGTCCACCGAGGGCGCCGAGCGGACCATGGGGCTGCGCTATGCCGCGGGTGTGTCGCTGTGCATGGTCGGCTGGCTGGGGCTGGTGGTGCTGCCGGTGGGCGCCCGAGGGTGGGTCTTCGTGGTGATGGCTGTCCTGGAGATGTGCGTGCCGCCGTACGCGGAGAAGGACCACCCCACCTCCTGGCATCCGCACCACATCTCCGAGCGGTACGGGCTGTTCACGATCATCGTGCTCGGCGAGACCATCGCGGCGGCCACCGTCGCGGTGAAGTCGGGCATCGACGAGAACGACGCCCTGGGCGATCTGCTGCCCATCGCGGCGGGCGGGCTACTGATCATCTTCACCGCCTGGTGGATCTACTTCGCGGTGCCGATCCACGGTCATCTGCGCACCAACGGGCAGGCGTTCCTGTGGGGCTACGGCCACTACCTGATCTTCGCCTCGGCGGCCGCGGTCGGGGCGGGCCTGGAGGTGGCGGTGGAGCAGGCGGTCGGCAAGGCGCACATCTCCACGCTGGAGGCGTCGGCGGCGGTGACCCTCCCGACGGCGCTGTTTCTGCTCACCGTGTGGGCGCTGCACTCCCGTTACTACAAGGTGGGCATCGCCCAGCAACTGGTGCTGCCGAGCACGGCGTTGCTCGTGATCGTCTGCACCTTCCTGGGCCACTGGGCGGTGTTCGCGGCGGGCCTGGTGTCGGCGCTGGCGGTGGCGTCCGGGGTGGCACTGGCGGCGCGCAGGGGCTCCGGGGAGCGCGGGGCGAGCGGGTCGAGTGGGGAGCGCGCGACGAGTCCGGTCGGCTGACGGAGCACTGCCGTGCCGGGCCGGGCGAGACTGGCTCCATGACAGTTGACGCATTGACGGACGTCACCGGAGTGCGGGTGGGACACGCGACGCGCGCCGGCGGCGGCTGGCTCACCGGCACCACGGTCGTCCTCGCCCCGGAAGGCGGCGCCGTCGCCGCCGTGGACGTGCGCGGCGGCGGTCCCGGCACCAAGGAGACCGACGCGCTCGACCCGCGCAACCTCGTGCAGAAGGTCGAGGCGATCGTGCTGACCGGCGGCAGCGCGTACGGGCTCGATGCGGCGTCGGGGGTGATGGCCTGGCTGGAGGAGCGGGGGCGCGGGGTGCGTGTGGGGGTGGACCCTGGGCACGTGGTGCCGGTGGTGCCCGCGGCCTGCGTCTTCGACCTCGGGCGGGGTGGCGACTTCCGGGCCAGGCCCGATGCCGCCACCGGCCGGGCGGCCGTCGAGGCGGCCGCGGCGAGCGCGGTCGGGGCGCGGGTGCAGGAAGGGTGCGTGGGCGCCGGCACCGGAGCGGCCGTGGGCCCGGTGAAGGGCGGGGTCGGCACCGCGAGCACTGTGCTCGGCTCCGGGGTCACGGTGGCCGCCCTGGTGGTGGCCAACGCGGCCGGATCGGCGATGGATCCGGAAACGGGGGTTCTGTACGGGGAGTTGTTCCAGGGGCGCGTGAACCACCCCGAGGGGCCTGTGCACGAGGCCGCGCGCCGACGCCTGGCCGAGGCGGCGGAGAAGAACGGGCGCCCGCCCCTGAACACCACGCTCGCCGTGGTCGCCACCGATGCGGATCTGTCGAAGGCGCAGGCGCAGAAGCTCGCCGGTACGGCGCACGACGGCATCGCGCGTGCCGTGCGGCCGGTGCATCTGCTCAACGACGGGGACACGGTGTTCGCCCTGGCGACCGGAGCGCGTCCGCTCGACGCCGGGCACCCCCTCGCGCTGAACGAGATCCTCGCGGCGGGCGCGGACCTGGTGACACGGGCGATCGTGCGGGCCGTGCGCGCCGCCGAGCCGGTGGACGGGCCCGGCGGGATGTGGCCGTCGTACGAGGAGTTGTACGGAAGTCCGTAACAACAGGGCTGCGTTCGCACGCGATTGTCCCGGTTCTGTCACGTGATCGCGTTCATCGCGGACGGAGGGAACCCCACGGTCCGCCGAATCCCTCCTTTCACACGCACTGGAACGGACAACGCACATCACACGAACCTGGAGCAGCCCGTGACAACGCCGGACATTGCAGCGCGGCGCGTACGCGTACTGGGAGCCTGTGCCGCCCTGATGGTCGGCGCCCTCACTCTGACCGCCTGCGGTGGCGACGCCAACGCCAACTCCTCGGGCTCCTCGGGCGACAGCAAGGGCGACAAGGGCTCGACCCGGACGTCGACGGCGAAGATCGTCATCTCGGCGAAGGACGGCTCGACCGACGCGTCGATCAACACGACCGGCGTGAAGGTCAGCGACGGCAGGCTGACCGACGTGAAGATGACCGTGGCCGGGTCGGGTCAGGCGGTTCCGGGGTCGATATCCGCGGACGGCGGGGTGTGGAAGCCCAAGGAGCAGCTGGAGCGCGGGACGAAGTACCAGATCTCGGCGACCGCGAAGGACGGCAGCGGCCGTACGGCGGCGGCCAACTCGATCTTCACCACCGTCAGTTCGGCCAACAGCTTCATCGGGACGTACACACCGGACAACGGGACGACGGTCGGCGTGGGCATGCCGGTGTCGTTCGACTTCAACAAGGTGATCAGCGACAAGAAGGCCGTGCAGTCGCACATCACGGTCACGTCGAGCAGCGGGCAGAAGGTGGTCGGGCACTGGTTCGGGGCGCAGCGGCTCGACTTCCGGCCCGAGGAGTACTGGAAGGCCGGCTCCAAGGTCACGATGAAGATCGACCTGGACGGCGTCGAGGGCGCGAACGGCGTCTACGGGGTGCAGAAGAAGACCGTCACCTTCACCATCGGGCGCTCGCAGGTCTCCACGGTGGATGTGAACACGCAGACCATGACGGTCGTGCGGGACGGCCGGACGCTCAAGTCGGTGCCGATCTCCTCGGGCAGCCCGGAGCACACGACGTACAACGGGCAAATGGTGATCTCCGAGAAGTTCCAGCAGACCCGGATGGACAGCAGGACGGTCAACCTGGGCGGCGAGTACAACATCCCGGACGTGCCGCACGCGATGCGCCTGACGAACACGGGCACGTTCATCCACGGCAACTACTGGTACGACAAGAACAATCCCCCCTTCGGCCGCCAGGGCACCAGCCATGGCTGCGTCGGGCTCGCGGACGTGCAGGGCGCCCAGGGCGCCACGAACGCGAAGTGGTTCTACGACAACTCGCTGATCGGCGACGTCGTGATCGTCAAGAACTCCCCCGACAAGACGGTCGCCCCCGACAACGGGCTCAACGGCTGGAACCTGCCGTGGAGCGAGTGGGTGTCGGGCAGCGCCGCGTAATCGCCGCCTGAGCAGCACCTTCTGACAGATCGTCGGGCCGTGTGGGAATTCCTCACACGGCCCGCGCGTTTTCTGTGCGTACGTTTTCTCGGTTCCCGGACATGATGTCCGACCGAGGGGCTACGGTATGCACCCACAAGGTGACATGCAGCAACGCCGGGAGAAACCTTGAGCGTTCCGTACGAGACGGCAGCGTACGAACCAGCCGAGTCGCCCGAGTCTCCGGAGGAGCATCTCGAGCGACTCCTCGGTCGTGCCCTGAACTCCTTCGAGCTGCCGGACGAGACGATAGGGCAGCTGGACTGCGCGCTGGCGCACGACAGTTCGCTGCACTCCGCGCACCACAGCGCGGGGCTGCACCGCGAGACGTACCGGCACACCTGGCTGCTGGTCGACGGCTCGGCGCTCACGCTGTGGGAGCTCGTGCACAACACCGCGCCGGGCAGCCCCGCGCAGCACGAGGTGTATGTCGACGAGGAGGAGTTGCGTGCGGCCACCGCCCGGCTGCCGCTGTCTCCGGACGCACCGGACTTCGAGCTTCCGGTGACGGTGCAGCTGTCGCCGATCCCGGCGCCGCGCCACGCGTATCTGCCGGACGACTCCGCGGATCATGCGCGCCGGCTGCTGCGCCGCGCGGAGAACCCGGACCGGCCGGGCGCGGAGACGGCCGCGCTGCTCGCGACGGCGTTCGCGCACCGGATCACACAGGCCTTCGGGCGCCCGTGCCGGGCTGGCCGGGCCGGGCTGGGCTTCTCGCTCTACGAGCACGCGTTCCTGCTGCGTGACGGCGTGGAGGTCTCGCTCTGGGAGGTCGAGCACACGGCGACGCCCGACGGGCGGCACATGTGCGAGGTGTACGTCAGCGAGGACGCGGCCCGGGAGGCGATGGAGCGGCGGGCGGCGCAGGTCTCCTGACCGCCGGCCGGCCCGTCAGCGGCCGTCGCCGAGCTGTCGTACCAGACCCGCGAAGGCGGCCCGCTCCGCCGGGGTCAGTTCGACGGACTCCCGGTGGGGAGGCGCCTGCCGCTGCTGCGGGAGGACGTACGGTGTGCGGCCGCGGCGCACGACGCCGAGCAGGCCGAGCACCCACACGACGGCCGCGAAGGCGAGGACGGCCACGCCCAGCGACTGGAGGATCGAGACGTGCTCATCGGGCATGCGCCCCAGTAGACATCACGGTCCGGGACTTTGGTCCCGGACCGTGATGTATCCCACCAAAGGGATATGCGCACCCGGCGGTTACGCCGCCACCGGCTGCTTCGCCTGGGCCGTCGCCGTCGACGTGTCGTCCGCGGTGCCGGGCTTCACGGCCCCCGGTACCGGCTTGCGCATGCCCTTCAGGAAGACCACGAGCGCGGTGGTGACGCACACGCCGACCGCGATGGCAATCAGGTAGAGGAAGGCGTTGCCGATCAACGGGACCACGAAGATGCCGCCGTGCGGGGCGCGCAGGGTGGCGCCGAAGGCCATCGACAGGGCCCCGGTGATCGCGCCGCCCACCATCGAGGAGGGGATGACGCGCAGCGGGTCGGCCGCGGCGAAGGGGATCGCGCCCTCGGAGATGAAGGAGGCACCCAGCACCCAGGCGGCCTTGCCGTTCTCACGCTCGGTCTCGGTGAAGAGCTTCCCGCGGACCGTGGTGGCCAGTGCCATCGCCAGCGGCGGGACCATGCCGGCGGCCATCACCGCGGCCATGATCTTCATCGCGGAGTCGCTCGGGTTGGAGACCGCGATACCGGCCGTGGCGAAGGTGTACGCGACCTTGTTGACGGGGCCGCCGAGGTCGAAGCACATCATCAGGCCGAGCAGCAGGCCGAGCAGGATGGCGTTGGAGCCGGAGAGGCCGTTCAGCCAGTCGGTCATGCCCTTCTGGGCGGAGGCGATGGGCTTGCCGACCACCACGAACATCAGGAATCCGACGATCGCCGAGGAGATCAGCGGGATCACCACCACCGGCATGATGCCGCGCAGCACCGCCGGGATGTTGATCTTCTGGATCGCCATCACCACACCACCGGCGAGCAGACCGGCGACCAGGCCGCCGAGGAAGCCCGCGTTGATGGTGGAGGCGATCATGCCGCCCACGAAGCCGGGGACGAGACCTGGCCGGTCCGCCATGCCGTACGCGATGTAGCCGGCCAGCACCGGGACCAGGAAGCCGAAGGCCACGGCGCCGATCTGGAACATCAGCGCGGCCCAGCTGTCGGTCTGCGTCCACACGAAGTGGTCCATCACCGACGGCGCCGACTTGATCTTGTAGCCGCCGATCGCGAAGCCGAGGGCGATCAGCAGACCGCCGGCCGCGACGAACGGGACCATGTAGCTCACGCCGGACATCAGCCACTTGCGCAGCTTGGTGCCGTAGCCCTCGCCGGACTCACCGGCACGCTCGACCGGGCTGCCGGGAGCGGCGCCCGCGGTGACCTCACCGCGCTCGGCCTTGCCGCGCACCTCGGTGATCAGCTCGCCGGGCCGGTTGATGCCGGCCTTCACGCCGACGTCGACGGTCGGCTTTCCGGCGAAGCGTTCCTTCTCCCGTACGGGCACGTCGTGCGCGAAGATCACGGCGTCCGCCGCGGCGATGACGGCCGGGTCGAGCCGGGTGAAGCCGGCCGAGCCCTGGGTCTCGACGGTGACCTCGACGCCCGCCTCGCGGCCCGCGTTCTCCAGCGACTCGGCCGCCATGTACGTGTGCGCGATACCGGTCGGACAGGAGGTGACGGCGACGATACGGAAGGGGCGCTCGTCCGCGGCGGGGGCGCCCGACGCCGGGGCGGACGCGTCCTCGACACTCGCTCCCGGCGCCGGGGCCGTGCTGCCCGCTGCGGCGTCGGCGGAGGCCGCCCCCGACGCCGCAGCGGAGTCTTCGGAACCGGCCGCGGCCGGCTCGTCCCCGCGGATCAGTGCGGCCGCGGCCGCCGCGTCGCCCGCCGAGCGCAGCGCGTCGGTGAACTCGGCGTTCATCAGATGCCGGGCCAGCGAGGACAGGATCGTGAGGTGGGCGTCGTCGGCGCCGGCGGGGGCCGCGATCAGGAAGATCAGGTCGGCGGGGCCGTCCGCCGCGCCGAAGTCGATGCCGGCGGCGCTGCGCCCGAAGGCCAGCGTCGGCTCGGTGACGTGCTCGCTGCGGCAGTGCGGGATGCCGATGCCGCCGTCGAGGCCGGTGGGCATCTGTGCCTCACGGGCGGCCACGTCGGCGAGGAAGCCGTCCAGGTCGGTCACCCGGCCCAGGGCCACCATGCGCTCGGCGAGGGCACGCGCCGCCGCTTCCTTCGTATCGGCGGACAGGTCGAGGTCGACCAGGTCCGCGGTGATCATGTCGCTCATCGCGGGCTCCTTCGCACGCGTATCGCCCGGGGGGTGGGGTGGGCGGGGGTTGGGACGGGGGTGCTGCGCGGGGTGGGATCAGTGGGGGTGGAGGCGGGGCCGGGGAAACCCCGCCTCCGGTCGGCCGCGAGGAGTAACGGGGAGCCTCGCCGCCTCTGCGCACCACTGGCTGTGCCCATGTGCGGCTCCGCCGCGGGGTCGCGATGCGCCGTCTTGCGCCTGTACGTCATGACACCGGCTCCTCAAGTACACGATCCACCGGCACGTCGGCCGTCACCGTCACCGCCGACGGATCCAGGTCCCGCGGCGTCGGCATCACGCTGCCCGGCAGCTGGACGGCCGCCGCGCCGTGTGCGACGGCCGAGGCCAGGGCCTCCGGGCCGCTGCCGCCGGCGATCAGGAAACCCGCCAGCGAGGAATCACCGGCACCCACATTGCTGCGTACGGCATCCACGCGCGCGCTGCCGAACCAGACGCCCGAGGCGTCCACGAGCAGCTGCCCGTCGGCGCCCAGGCTCGCGAGGACGGCACGCGCGCCCATCTCGCGCAGTTCCTCGGCCGCCTTCACCGCGTCGCCCACGGTGAACAGGGGGCGGCCGACGGCCTCCGCGAGCTCCTCGGCGTTGGGCTTCACCACGTCGGGCCGCTCGCGCAGCGCCTCGAGCAGGGCGGGCCCGGAGGTGTCCAGCGCGATCCGCGCGCCGCCGGCATGCACCCGGGCGACGACATCGGCGTACCAGGCCGGCGCGAGCCCCCGCGGCAGGCTCCCGCAGCAGGCGATCCAGTCCGCGTCGGGCGACTGCCGGTGCACGGTGTTCAGCAGCAGCTCCTGCTCCTGGGCCGACAGCTCGGGACCGGGAGCGTTGATCTTCGTGAGTACCCCGTCCGCCTCCGCGAGCGCGATGTTCGAGCGGGTGGCCCCGGCGACCGGGACCGGCGCGACCTCGATGCCCTGCGCGTCGAGCAGCTCGGCGACGAGCGCGCCCGGCGCACCGCCCAGGGGCAGCACCGCGACCGTGCGCTGCCCGGCGGCCGCGACCGCACGCGAGACGTTCACGCCCTTGCCGCCCGGGTCCATGCGTTCGCCGGTGGCGCGGATGACCTCGCCACGGTCGAGCGAGGGGACCTCGTACGTACGGTCCAGGGACGGGTTCGGGGTGACGGTGAGGATCATGCGCACTCGTTTCTCAACACACACGTGCGTGCCGGTCTATACACACAGCACTTCTGTGCCGCCGCGCTCGATGGCGGTGGCGTCTTCCGGGCTCAGCCCGCTGTCGGTGATCAGCAGGTCGACGTCGCTCAGGTCGCCGAAGCGGGCGAAGTGCTCCTGGCCGTGCTTGGAGGAGTCGGCGAGCAGCACCACCCTGCGGGCCGCGGCGACCGCCGCGCGCTTGACCGCGGCCTCGGCGAGGTCGGGGGTGGTCAGGCCGTGGTCGGCGGAGAAGCCGTTGGCCGCCACGAACAGCACGTCCGCCCGGATCTCGCTGTAGGCGCGCAGCGCCCAGGCGTCCACGGCGGCGCGCGTACGGTGCCGTACGCGACCCCCGACGAGGTGGAGCTGGATACCGGGGTGGTCCGCGAGGCGGGCCGCGATCGGCAGGCTGTGCGTGACGACGGTGAGGGACGCCTCCAGGGGCAGCGCGGCGGCGAGCCTCGCCACCGTCGTACCGGCGTCGAGGATCACCGTGCCCTCGCTCGGCAGCTCCGAGAGGGCGGCCTTGGCGATGCGGTCCTTCTCGTCGGTGGAGGTGCCCTCGCGCTCGGCGAGATCGGGCTCGAAGTCGAGCCGCCCGGCCGGTATGGCACCGCCGTGCACCCGCCGGACGAGCCCCGCGCGGTCGAGGGCCTTCAGGTCCCGGCGGATCGTCTCCGCCGTCACCTGGAACTCCTCGGCCAGCGACACCACGTCCACCCGGCCGCCGTCACGGGCGAGCCGAAGGATCTCCTGTTGCCGCTCCGGTGCGTACATGTCCGTTCACCTCCGACCTCATGCCCGAACTTGTGGTTTCACTCGGAGGCTACGCCCGGATTTCCGGAAAGTAAACAGGTTCGGGCACCACTCAGACACAAACGGGCATCGATGGCAGATACACGAGACGTCGTCGGGATCCGTGCCGAGAAGTGAGCGGCCGACTGCGGAAGCCCTGACGGGCTGTCACCCCGTCCGTATCCTGGACGGTGGGACGCAACTTCTTCGGGGGGTGTTGTGGACACGGACGACCCCAACCCGCTAGCCCGGGCGGACGGCGGTCGCAACTGGCCCATCAATGTGGTCCAGGCGCTGCTCGCCTCGCCCAAGCTCGCGGACGGACTGACCCGGGCGCTGTTGTTCGAGCTGGTCGGGGCGGAGCTGGAGCAGCCGCTGGAGGCGGCGGACCGGCCGAGCCTGATGCGCGAGTTCCTGGGCCTGGTGCGGCACTGCGAGGAGCAGCAGGGTGGTCTGATGGCGTTGGCGCACGCGGTGGAGCAGATCGAGGGCCCGAGCTGGACCTCCCATGTGGTGGGCGAGCTGGTGCGGCAGCGGCTGGCCCGGGCGCCGTCGGCCGGGGTGAACGGGGCCGCCGTACCGGCGCAACGGCGGATCGACGACCGCCGGGACTTCTTCGTCTCGTACACCGCGGCGGACCGAAGATGGGCCGTGTGGATCTCGTGGCAGCTGGAGAAGGCGGGCTACAGCGTCCTGGTGCAGGAGTGGGACTTCGTACCGGGCTCCAACTGGCTGTTCGGCATGGACGGGGGCGTGACACAGTGCGAGCGCACCATCGCGGTCCTCTCCCCGGCGTATCTGGAATCCGTCTACGGCCGGCTGGAGTGGCAGGCGGTCCAGAACGGCGACCCGGCCGGTCTGCTGCGCAATCTCGTGCCGGTGATGGTCGACCGGTGTGCTCCGCAGGGCCTGCTGGCCTCGGTCGTGTACATCGATCTGTCGTCGCCGGAGCTGGGCATGGAGTCGGCACAGGAGCTGCTGCTGGCGGGCGTCGGCGGTGCGCGCACCGGCCGCTCCAAACCCACCGTGGCACCCCCCTTCCCCCGCTCGGAGGGGCCGCGTTGACGGAGGCGGGCGGCGAGGACCGCAACGCCTCCCGGATACGCAACCGGATCGGCGCGAAGACGGCGCACACGCTGATGGAGATGCGTGCGCTGGGCACGGCCGAGGGGCGCGCCCAGCTGGTCGCCGCGGTGGGCCGGGAGACCGGCCGTCCGCTCGTGACGCGGGACGAGGACACCGTGGCCGAGCAGTACCTGGACGTGTTCCGGCACTGCTCCGTGGATCCGGACGGGCTGTCGGTGCTGGCGGACGTGGTGCACGGCATGGATCCGTACTGTCCGCAGGTGTTCGCCGTGCAGCAGCTCGCCGACGAGTGGACCGCGGTGGGCTCGCTCGAGGGGCTCGCGGTCCTCGGGTCCTGGCAGTATCTCGCCGAGGCACTGCGCCCGCTGCAGCCACTGCCGTACCCGTACAAGATGCGGTCCGCCCTGGTCTGGCTCGCCACCGGGAAGCGGCTGAGCGAACCGCCGCCGCACGCCGAGAACCCGTGGCACGACTTCCTCTATCTCGCCGGGCAGAACACGGCACCCGGTGAGCTGCCCCCGTGGATGCTCCACCTGGACGTGTGCGCCCCGTACATGAGCCGGGAGCTCAGCGAGGAGGTGATGGCCCGCAACCGGCACTGGTCGCTGGGCCTGGGCCTGTCCGAGCTGCTGGACGAGGAGCGGAACAGGGCCCGCGGGGCGTCGGTGTCCGGGGTGGCCCGGCAGCTGAGACGGTATCTGGCGATCCGTATCGAGGCGGACCCGCTGAACAACACCCAGTACAACGTGTTCCCTTCGCACATGTCGGACGGGCCGGGCCGCGGCTGGGTGCAGGGGCAGCCGCGGCACCAGGTGCCGGTGGAGCAGCTGGAGGACGTGGTCGGCTCGATCGTCCGGCAGACCGAGCGGCACCGGCGGGCGGGGCCCGCCGGTGCGGCCGAACCGGCGCCGCTCTTCCTGGAGTTCGTGCTGCCGTTCGAGCTGCTGAACCTGCCGGTGGAGTGGTGGCCGCACGACTGGGACTGGGCCTCGCAGGTGACGTCGGCGAGCGAGTTCTCGGTGGTCATCCGCAGCCTGGACCGTCTGCAGACCCGGGAGTGGCACGAGTTCTGGAGCACCCGCTGGCAGCAGCTCGGCGCGGACGAGCCGCCCTCGCGCTCGGTCTGCTACGCGGCTGAGACCCGGGCCCGTTCCGGTGCGCCGCACGCCCTGGAGCAGCGTCTCGGCGAGGACGAGCACCTGGTCGCCCTGGTGCTGAGCGAACCGCCGCTGACCGGCACCGGGCACGGCAGCGAGGAGCTGCACACCGCGCTGCGCATGGGGCTGCCGGTGGTGATCTGGAACCGGGCCGACCGGGCCACGTCGGGGCTGCGGGAGGTCCTGGACGAGTTGCTCCGCGACGGCCTGAAGCGGTTCCCGGCCAGAGTCGACGCGTATCGCCGCGAGGCCGCGGGCCACAACGGCGAGGCCGCCGCCACCGGCCGCAACGGCCACATCGGCCGCCATCTGACGGTCCTGTGGGACGACGCCGAACGCAACCCGATGGATCCGGACCCGGCCTGACTGCGCTTCAGGGGGGTCGGGGGCACGTGCACAGCCGTACGACCGGAGAGGACACCGCTGATGTCGCCGACCGCCGAGCCCTGGGGCGTCTACCGAGGAACCGGCCTGCCCGGCTCTTCGGCCACCGGCCCCTGGCCGGAGCCGCCACCCTGGCGCCGGTTCCACAACGGCCCCTGCCTGCCCGCGCCGCCCGACGACCCGTACGCATCGTCCGTGCTCGGCGAGGGAACGAAGCCGCTGCCCGCCGCGCCCGGCGAGGCCGAGCGGGTCAACGCGGCGCTGGCGCTGTGCCGTCCCCTGCTGGTGACCGGCGAGCCCGGCACCGGCAGGTCGGCACTCCCCTACCGGATCAGCCGCGAACTGGACCTCGGCCGGGTGCTGCGCTGGCGCATCACCAGCGTGTCCACACTCCGGGAGGGGCTCTACGACGGGGCCGGCCGGCTCGGCCCGCTGGGCACCGCCTTCCTGCCGTACCGCAGACCGCGGGTGCTGCTCCTCGACCGGCTGGACCGGGCGGAGATCGCGCTGCCGGAGGACCTGTGCACGGTGCTGGACGCGGGCGGCTTCACGGTGCCCGGGTCTCCCGCTCAGGTGGCGACCGACGACGACGCCGAGGCCGCGGTGGCCCTGCGCGGCGGCGCCGTACAGTGTCACGCCTTCCCCCTCGTGGTGATCACCACCGGCGGCGACCGCGACCTCTCGCCCGCGCTGGCCGAGCGGTGCGTGCCGTTGACGCTGGCGCGGCCGACGCGGGCGGTGCTGGAGGGCATCGCTGCGGCGCGGTTGCCGGACGGCCTCGCCCAGGATGTCGTGACCGCCTTCCTGGACCGGGCCGAGGCGGCCCAGGGGCCGGTGGTGGGACGGCTTCTCGATGCGCTGCATCTGGCGGGGCAGGGTGCACTGGTCTCGCTCGCCGAGGGGCGCCCCTGGCAGGAGGCGCTGGACACGGTGTGGGCGTGGACGGAGGCGGCGCAGCCGTGAGGGGCGCTCCGCTGGAGAGGGCGCGCTATGCCGTCTGTCATCTGCGGTGCCGTTGTGGCTGGTCGCGCAGTTCCCCGCGCCCCTACGGGGCGCTGCCGGACCGCCTCGGACCCACGGCAAGGGAGGCCAGCGAATCATGACCCAGTCCCCAGCCTGGTCCCCACTGCCCCCGGAATTACCCGAAGCGCTACGCCGCACCGGCACCGCACTACGGCGGCCCGCCGGGCACCCCGCAGGCACCCGTTGGGACATCGCCGTCGTCGCCGACTCCGGGCCCACCATGGGGATCTGGGAGCCGACCGTGCGGGCGTTCGTGGGCGGGCTGCAGCACACCGGTGCCTTCGGGAGGGTCACCGTACACCGGCTCCCGAACGGGGGTGGAAGGGCCCCGGCGACACTGCCGCAGCACGGCGCGACGGGGCGGCTGACCCTGGTGCTCACCGACGGTGCCGGGCCGCACTGGCGCGATCACGGCGTGGAGCCCTTGCTGCGGCGCTGGGCGCAGGCCGGGCCGGTCTGTCTGATCCATCTGCTGCCGCATCCGGTGTGGCCGGTGACGGGTCTGCGGGGCTGGCAGGTGCAGCTGCGCTCCCCCGCCCCGGGAGCGCCCAACAACCGGCTGCGCTGGCGGGCCCGCGGGCTGGGCCCCGACCCGTACGACCTGCCGCCGGCGCCGGGGCGGCCCGACGTACCGGTTCCCGTGCTTGAGCTGTCCGCCCGCTGGCTGGACGCCTGGTCGAGTCTGCTGGGCGGGGCGCCGCCGCGCTGGCTGCCGCTCACCGTGACCTTCCCCCGCGCGCACGTGCCCGCCGCTCCCGAGCCGGATCCGCTGCAGCAGGACGCCCCCGCGCTGGTGGCCCGGCTGCGGTCGGCCGCGCCCCAGCAGGTGTTCACGCTGGCCACCATGCTCGCCCCGATCCCCCTCACCGACCCGCTGGTCCGGCAGGTGCAGGACGCACTGCTGCCGGGCAGCTCGCTCACGGACTTCGCGCTGCTGCTCGCGCAGGGCATCGTCCGCCCGGCCGACCGCGCGTTCCCGGCCTACGAGTTCGCGCCCGGCGTACGCGAGGAGCTGCTGGCCGCGGGACGCCGTACCGACCTGGTCCGGGTTGTCGAACTGGTGGGGGATCGCCGGGGACCGGGCGGGGAACACTTGTGGCGACTGCCCCGGCTGCTGCGCGGCGAGTCCGTGTCCCAAGTCCCTTCCGTGGACGCGGAGTCCGGTCCGTGGCTGCTGGCGGAAAGCGCCGTGCTCCACGCCCTGTCCGGGCCGTTCCTGAAACCGGCCGGAGAGGTGGACGAGGCGGTCGCGGGCCTCCGTGAGGAGCCTGCGCACCGGCACTCGTCCCGCACCAGCACCACCGCACCGCTCACACACAGCGACCCCGTCGCCCGCACCCCGGGCGACGCCGACCACCCGACGCATCAGGGGAACAGGAGGCCGGTGATGCCAGAGCAGGCCCCGGCGCACACGGCGGGTACCGAGCGCACCAGGAACACCCCCACGGTCTGGGGGAACATCCCGCCGCGCAACCCGAACTTCACCGGCCGCAGGGAGCTCCTGGAGGCCCTCCACCAGCGGCTGCTGCAGGAGAAGACGACGGCCGTACTGCCGCACGCCCTGCACGGCATGGGAGGCGTCGGCAAGAGTCTGCTGGCGGTGGAGTACCTGTATCGCCGGATGTCCGAGTACGACGTGGTGTGGTGGATCTCCGCCGAGCGCACCGCGCAGATCTCCCTGTCCCTGGTGGAGCTCGCCCCGCGCCTCGGCATCAGCGCGGGCAGCGACGCCTCCTCGACGGTCGCGGCCGTCCTGGAGGCGCTGCGCATCGGACGGCCGTACGCCAACTGGCTGTTGGTGTTCGACAACGCCGAAAGCCCGGAGGCGGTACGGGCGTTCTTCCCGGCGGGCGGTCCCGGCAACATCCTCATCACCTCCCGCAACCCCCAATGGGCGTCCATCGCCCGCCCGTTGGAGGTGGACGTCTTCCTCCGCGAGGAGAGCAAGCAGCTGCTGCGGCTGCGCGGTCCGGAGATCAGCGACGAGGACGCCGACCGGCTGGCCCAGGCGCTGGGCGACCTGCCGCTGGCCATCGAGCAGGCGGCCGCCTGGCACGCGGAGACCGGCATGCTGGTCGACGAATACCTGCGCCTGCTGACCGAGAAACGCGTGGACCTGCTGCGCGGCACCGCACCGCTCGACAACCAGCATCCGGTCATCGCCGCGTGGAACATCTCCCTGGACCAGCTGGAGACCAAGAACCCGGCCGCCTACCAGCTCCTCCAGGTCTGTTCCTTCTACGCCCCCGAGCCCATCGCCCGCTCCCTCTTCGCCCGTATGCCACGCGGCTCGATCGCACCGGAACTGGACCTGGCCCTGGAGGACCCGATCCGGCTCGGCCAGGTCATCCGTGAGATCGGCCGCTACTCACTGGCCCGCTTCAACCACCGCAACAACTCCCTCCAGATGCACCGTCTGGTCCAGGCCGCCCTGCTGTACCGGATGACGGAGGAGGACCGGTCGACGATGCGGCGGGGGGCGCATCTGCTGCTGGCGGCGAGTGATCCCAACGACCCGGACAACGTGCTGCGCTGGGACCGGTACGGCGCGCTCTACCCGCATGTCCTCGTCTCCGACGCCGCCCAGTCCGACGAGGGCTGGGTGCGCAACCTCGTCGTCAACGAGGTCATCTACCTCCTGCGGTTCGGCGACTACCAGCCCTGCCTGGAACTCGCCCGCACCGCGCACGAGACCTGGTCCGCCAAACTCGGCCAGGACCATCCGCAGACCCTCCAGGTGGCCCGCTGGCTGGGCTTCCTGCTCTTCAGTCTGGGCCGCTACCGGCAGGCCGCCGAGCTCAACTCGGCCACCCTGGAGGCCTACCGGCGCACCATCGGCCCCGATGCCCAGGACACCGCCGACGCCCTCGGCAACGTCGCCATCGACCACCGCGTACGCGGTGCCTTCAGCGAGGCCCTCAGCCTTTCGGAATCCGTCCACCAGCAGTACTTACGGCTGCTGGGCCCCGACGACCCCGAAACCCTGCGCGCCGCCCACAACCTCGGCGTCAGCCTCCGCCTCGTCGGCGACTTCGGCCGCGCCCGCGACCTCGACCAGCAGACCTGGAACGGCTACACCGAGATCTACGGCCAGGACCATGTGCTCTCGCTGCTCAGCTGGCTCGGCTTCATCCTCGACACCCGGGAACTGGGCGAGTACGCCGTCGCACTGACCTACCACCGAGAGCTCGTCGACCGGTGCAACTCCCTGCTGGGCAGCACCAACCCACTCAGTCTCTCCTGCTACCGCCACCTCGCGGTGGCCCTGCGCAAGGCCGGCGAGCACCGGGAGGCGATGGAGACGGCGGAGCGGGCCCGCACCGACCTCATCCACCGGTACGGCACCGACAACCCCGAATCCATGGCCGCCACCCTGGAGTTGTCGGTGCATCTGCGGCACAGCGGCGATCTCCCGGAGGCGCTGCGGCTGGGCACGGACATCTGCGAGCAGTACGAGAGGACGTACGGCAAACACCATCCGCACGCCCTGTCGGCCGCGCTGAACCTGGCGATCACCTACCGGCTGCTGGGCAACGCGGCGGCCTCCCAGTACATCAACTCACTGGTGCTTGAGGAGTTCACGGCGACGCTGGGCGAGATGCATCCGTCGACCCTGGTGTGCCGCACCAACCTCGCCAGCGACCACTACGCCCTCGGCGACCCGGCCACCGCCCATGAACTGGACACCGAGACCCTGCGCCGCTCCCGTGACGTCTTCGACGACGACCACCCCTCCACCCTCGCCTGTGCCGCCAACTTCGCCATGGATCTGCGCGCCCTCGGCCACACCGAGGAGGCGGCCACGCTCCATACCGACACTCATGAACGCCTCAGCCGCAAGCTGGGCAGCAGCCACCCTGCGGTGCGGATGTCTGCCGACTGGGAACACAGGGCCGACTGCGACATCGACCCCATGCCGTTGTGATACCGGAGCTGGGGTGAGCACTACTGCGTGAGTGCCACGATTGGCCGTCGATCGTCTTCAGGCTCGTCCTGGCTGGTCGCGCAGTTCCCCGCGCCCCTTCAGGGCGCCAGCCAGTGCGCCAGGGCCACCGGGTCCGGCGGTTCCGGCAACAGACGGCTTACCGCCACGGCCAGTTCGGGGTGGCTGGTCAGGACCGCCCCGGCGGCCTGCTCGCCGGTCTCGGTCAGCGCCAGGCCCAGGCCTGCCCAGGCTGCGGGTCTGGCGCCGGGGAGCGCCAGTTCCTCGGCGTAGAGCTTGACCGCGGTTTGTGCGTCGCCTGCCACCAGGGCCAGGTCGGCCGCGGCGGCGCCGGGGATCTGGGCGGCGGGGTCGGCGTCGGCGAGCAGCCTTGCGTACTCGGCGGGGTCGACGAGGCTGAGGCGGGACAGCAGTGCCAGGGTGTCGAGCCGGCAGGCGCCGGGGTCCGTGCGCAGTTCGGGCTCCGGCGCCGGCCCCAGAGGGGCGCCCGAATCGTCGACGGCCTCCCGGTGGCCGTGCTGCCAGGCCTGCGCCAGCGCCTGTGCGTAGGGCTTGGGGGTGTGCAGGTGGTGGGCGCGCCAGGTCGCGTGGTGGTGGGCGGACGCCAGCCGGGCGAGGTTCTGCTCGTGCTGCCCCACCGGCTCCGCGCTCCAGTGTGCCGTCTGCTCCGTGAGCGCCTCACAGAGCCGGCGCCCGAGCGGGGTCAGCAGGGGGCGGTCCCGCAGGGTGGTGAGCACCTGGTCCAGGGCGCCCCGCAACAGAGCGAACTCGAAGCCCGCGAGGCCCTCCTCGCCTCGCGCCCGCCAGTAGCGCGCGACCCCCGAGAAGGCGTACGCCCCGTGCACCAGCCCGCCGAGCGGACGCGGATCGTCCCGCCAGGGGGCGTAGAACAGGTCGCCGCAGTCCTCGAAGAGCGGGGCGAGGAAGATGAGGCCGTTGAGCAGGGTGTGCCGGAACTCATGGATGAGGGCCACGCCGAGCTGGGCCGGCAGCACCGCCGTGTCCTGGTCGGGTTCCGTCAGCAGTACGCAGCCGAAGGCGTCGCTGGAGGAGGCGGTGCGCCCGCGCAGGCGTTCCCGGTGGGGCAGCGGGACGAGAGACAGCAGCCCGGCGGAGAGCGCGCGGGCGTCGGCCCGGTGGTCGGCCACCAGAAGGGGCCACATGGCGGAGATCCAGCGCTGCCAGTCGGCGAACTGCTCGGGCGCCAGCCGCCGGGAGGCGGCCAGCCCGGACACCGCCGGGTAGGGGCCGAGGTCGTCGATCGCGAGCGTGAGGGTCATGCCGTCGGTGGTGGCGCGCAGCCGGCGCAGACCCTGCCAGCCGGGCGCGTCGCGTTCGGGATCCTCCGGCAGCGTCACCGCCGTAGCGTCCCCGACGATGCTCACCACACCGTTCCGCGCCCGCACCTCGGCGGTCCCCCAGGGCTCGGCGGTGTCCAGCCGGGCACGCCCCAGGCACGGCAGGAAAACACTTCCGTCCCGCACCGGGACCCGCACCCGGAAGGGGGCGCCCGCCATGATCGACACGGTGGCCGCGAACTGGGCGAGGAAACCCAGCTCCACCCACAGCGGTACGTCCTGCGCGCCCTCGTCCCGCTCGGCCCGGGACAGCCGCCGGAACAGGGCGGCCGCCCACAGGCCGACCTGCGGATCGAGCAGTACGGCGCGAACGGCCTCGGGGGCCCGCTTCTCGACGCTCTCCAGCAGCCGCCAGGCCTCCTCGACCCCGGCGGTCTTGGCCTCGGGGGTCCCGGCGCAGGAGTCCAGGATTCCCCGCATGAGCAGCAGCCGGCGGCTGTACTCCACGTCCAGGAGCACGGCTACCGCCGAGTCGTCCTCGGTGGTGGCCAGCAGGGACCGCAGGACGGACACGGAGAGCTGGTGATGGTGCATCGGCACGACTTCCTCGTTCCCGGCCGGGGGTGACGTGCCGTGAAATTTAACCGCTCGCGCCCGGCGCAGAGGCCGCGTTGCCGATTCTTTCGGGGACTGTGCCTGAAGTAAGTAACCGGGGTTAGTCTGCCGCGCCCCAAAGGGGCGCGGGGCTGTATCGGTATGCGGCTCCGCCGCGCGGCGCGACCAGCCACAACGGCGCCGCAGACGATCAACGGCGCACCCCGCGGAGCGCTCAGCTACCGCTGCTGCCACCGATGGTGGAAAGCGGTTGGTTGACGCAGCGCTTCAGATGCTTGACGGAGGATTCCAGAACCATGCTGTCCAGGCTGCTGAGCTCTCCGAGGGAGAGCCCCGAGAGGTCGGGAAGCCAGCTGGACATGGCCGTTTCCGACGCTGCCGCCTCGGATGGAGTGGCCTGATTCCTCGATGCCATGACGTCCCGTCGCTTCCCGGATGAACACGTGTCGAGGACACCCTGCTACACAACACCCCGCCCCTGCAAAGACTCTAGGGACGGGGTGTCAGGTCCGCTACCGGACAGCAGCCAGATTCTCCTCGTGAGCGTCGGCGTCCTGGATGCTCCCGGCGTGCAGTTCGGCCGTTTCGGCCTGCTCCACCGGCGCCTGTGCCTCCCCCGCCCGCTTCGGCAGGGCGAACATCAATACGAAGATGGCCCCCATCACCGCGGCGACCCATCCGAGTGCGTGCTGGAAGGCGTCCACGAACGCCGGGCCCACCTCGGACCGCGTCAGCCGGTCGCCGATCTCCCCGAAGAACACCACCGAGACCAGCCCGAGCCCCAGCGCGTTCCCCATCTGCTGCACGGTGTTGATGAGCCCCGAGGCCGAGCCGGCGTGCTCGCGCGGCACGTCCGACAGCACCGCGTCCGTCAGCGGGGCCACGATCAGGCCCATGCCCACGCCCATCACGACCAGGGGCAGCGCCATCTGCCAGGACGCGATGGCGAGGCCGTAGCGAGCGGACTCCCCGATGTAGAGCAGGACGCCCGCGGCCATGAGCAGCGCGCCCGCCTGGAGCACCTTGCGGCCGAAGCGCGGCACCAGTTTCTGCACGGACAGGCCTGCCGCGGTCGAGACGGAGATCGAGAACGGCACCCCGGTCAGCCCCGCCCGCAGCGGGCTCCAGCCCAGCCCGGTCTGCATGTAGAGCGTCCAGACCAGGAAGAACACCCCGAGCGCGATCCCGAACACGGTCTGGACGGCGATACCGGCCGCGAAGCTCTTCACCCGGAACAGCGAGAGCTCGACCAGCGGAGATCCGTCCCGTACGGCCTTGCGCCGCTCGTACGCCACCAGGACCGCGAAGACGACGAGCGCGCCCGCCATCGAGGCGTACCCCCACAGCGGCCAGCCCAGCTCACGGCCGCGGGTCAGCGGGTAGAGCAGCATCGTCAGACCCAGGGTGACAAGGGCGACCCCGACCAGGTCCAGCTTCAGCGCCCGCGGTGCCTTCGACTCGGTGATGAAGCGACTGCCGAGGAGCAGGCCCGCGATGCCGACCGGGAGATTGATGAGGAAGATCGGCCGCCACTGAAGACCCCACAGGTTCCACTCCGTCAGCAGCGCGCCGAGCAGCGGGCCCGAGACCGCCCCGAGCCCCACGATCGCGCCGAACAGTCCGAACACCTTGCCCCGCTCGTGCGCCGGGAAGGTGGCGTGCACGATCGACAGCACCTGCGGCACCATCATCGCCGCCATGCCGCCCTGCAGGATCCGGGAGGCGACCAGCATCTCGGGGTTCGCGGCGAAGCCGCACAGCGCGGAGGCGAGGGTGAAGCCGCCGATGCCGAGGAGGAACAGCCGCTTGCGGCCGTGGATGTCGCCGAGCCGCCCGCCGGTGATCAGCCCCGCGGCGAAGGCGAGCGCGTAGCCGGCGGTGATCCACTGGATCTGGCTGATGGAGGCGCCGGCGTCCCGCCGTATCGACGGGATCGCGATGTTGACGATCGTGACGTCGACGAGGTCCATGAAGGCCGCGGTCATCACGATGGCGAGGGCGAACCAGCGCCTGCGGTCGCCGGAGGCGGGAACGGATGGGGTCTCGGTGGAGGTCATACCCCGAAGCTAGACCCCTATTAGGTCAGGTCGTGTCCTACTTCTGCGGCATGCTCTCACCATGACGACGGACACCCCGGCGCGACTCCTCCAACTCCTCTCCCTCCTCCAGACTCCCCGCGAATGGCCCGGCGGCGAGCTCGCCGAGCGGCTGGGCGTGTCGCGGCGCACGGTGCGGCGGGACATCGACCGGCTGCGCGAGCTGGGCTATCCGGTGCAGGCGACCCTGGGCGCCGAGGGCGGCTACCGGCTCATCGCGGGCAAGGCGATGCCGCCGCTCGTGCTCGACGACGAGGAGGCCGTGGCGATCGCGGTAGGGCTGCGGGCGGGCGCCGGGCACGCCCTGGAGGGCGTGGACGAGGCCTCCGTACGGGCCCTGGCCAAGCTGGAACAGGTGCTGCCCTCCCGCCTGCGCCACCGCGTCTCCACGCTCCAGGCCGCGACCACGCCGCTGACCAGCGGGGACGGGGCGAGCATCGCACCCGAGACGCTGACCGTCATGGCGTCCACGGTGGCCGGGCACGAACGCCTGCGCTTCGCCTACCGCGCCGGCGACGGCACCGAGTCCCGACGCCTGACGGAGCCGTACCGCCTCGTCTCGACCGGCCGCCGCTGGTACCTCGTCGCCTACGACCTCGACCGCGCCGACTGGCGCACGTTCCGCGTCGACCGGGTGAGTGCCCCCTTCGCAACCGGCGCCCGGTTCGCCCCGCGGGAGCTGCCGACCGGAAACGCGGCGGAGTATCTGCGCCGCTCGATGCAACGACACCAGGAGTCGTACGACTTCGAGGTCATCTTCGCCGCCCCCGCGGAAACCGTCGCGACCCGCATCCCGTCCTGGCTGGGCACCCCGGAACCGCTCGACGACCACACCTGCCGCCTGCGCGCCCGCACAAGCGACGCAGCGGACTGGCTGGCAGTCCGACTGGCCCTGCTGGGCCACGAGTTCACGGTACGGGAACCACCTGAACTGGTGGAGAGCGTACGGGAACTGGGGGGACGGTTGATGCGGGCGGGGGCGGCCGGCACCACGCCCTGAAGAGGCCTCGGAGCCCGCCTCACCTTGGCGGGTTAGCGAAACGTGACGACCTTATGGCAGAGTGTCACGCTGCGGGACACACATGACGGCGGGCCACCCCAGTGTTCAGGTCTGGGGTGGCCCGCCGTCATCTGCGTCCCGGCGAGATCCCAGCGCGCGCCCCGAAAGAGAACCGGGCCCCGGCGCCCGGGGGGAGGGGCGCCGAAGCCCGGCTCAGGAAAGTCCCGCCGCCGGGGGGGATGTGCGTCGGGACTTGGTCCGTGGTTGCAGTGGTCCGCTCGTTCAGGGGGCGGGATGCTGCCGCCGAACTCCTGTGCCCTGAAGTCTTGTTCCCTGCGTTCTGACGGTTGAAGCGGCGTCGGCCCGCCATGTTTGCGCGGTCTTTCGCCACCCGGCGTGCGCGGCCTCCGGCGCGTACACCACCCGGCTCTCACCGCGTGCCGTACGCGCCCCCGTGACCGCTCGTCAGGCCGCCGCCTCGAAGCCCGTGTCGCGGGCCAGCTTCTTCAGCTCCAGCAGGGCGTGCTTCTCGATCTGCCGGATCCGCTCACGGGTCAGACCGTGCTCCTTGCCGACCTCCGTCAGGGTGCGCTCGCGGCCGTCCTCGATGCCGTAGCGCATCTTGATGATGGACGCCGTGCGCGGGTCGAGCCGCCCGATGAGGTCGTCGAGTTCCTCGCTGCGGAGCAGGGTGAGGACGGACTGCTCGGGGGAGACCGCGGAGGTGTCCTCGAGCAGGTCGCCGAACTGGGTCTCGCCCTCGTCGTCCACCGCCATGTTCAGCGAGACCGGGTCGCGCGCCCAGTCCAGGACGTCGATCACACGGTCCGCGTTCGAGCCGAGCTCGGCGGCGATCTCCGCGGGCTCCGGGTCGCGGCCGTGCTCGCGGTTGAACTCGCGCTGCACACGGCGGATCCGGCCCAGCTCCTCCACCAGGTGGACGGGCAGGCGGATGGTGCGCGACTGGTCCGCTATCGAGCGGGTGATCGCCTGACGGATCCACCAGGTCGCGTACGTCGAGAACTTGAAGCCCTTGCGGTAGTCGAACTTCTCGACCGCGCGCACCAGACCCGCGTTGCCCTCCTGGATCAGGTCGAGCAGGGGCAGACCGCTACGGGGGTAACGGCGCGCCACGGCCACGACCAGGCGGAGGTTGGAGCGGATGAAGACGTCCTTGGCGCGCTCGGCGTCGGCCACGAGGGCTTCGAGCTCCTCGCGGGTGGCCTCGGCCTTGGACTCCTCGTACCCGTCGAGAACCTGTCGCGCGAACACACCCGCCTCGATGATCTGGGACAGCTCGACCTCCTTGGCGGCGTCGAGCAGCGGTGTGCGCGCGATCTCGTCGAGGTACATGCCGACCAGGTCACGGTCGGCGATCTCGCCGGCGTGGGCGCGAACACTGCTTGCCGCGTCGGCCGTCTCGCCGGTGGCGGACTTACGACGGGCGACGGCACGGGTTGCCATGCGTGCTCCCTTGCGATGGTGGGCTGGCGGGTGGTCTCTCAGACGCCGGGCACTCGCCTTCGAGTGCCGCTGAGCACTTTGGTCGGGTGCCCTGCATCCGATGGAAACAACGACTGGAATCCGGACAGAATTCCCAACCCGCCCCCCAATTTTTCTGATCATGCAGTACCCTGTCCGGCCACGGAGGGAGGCCTGAGGGTGTCGGAGCGTACAGAGGTGCAGGTCAGACCAGGAGTCGAGGAGGACCTCGACGCTCTCACCGACCTCTACAACCACTACGTACGTGAGACGCCCATCACATTCGATACCGCCGTCTTCACTCCGGAAGAGCGTCTTCCCTGGCTGCTCTCCCACCCTGTAGACGGGCCGCACCGGCTGATGGTTGCCACGGATGCGGACACACAGGAAATTCTGGGCTACGCCACATCCAGCCCTTACCGTGCGAAACCGGCCTACGGGACGTCGGTCGAGGTCACGGTGTACGTGGCCCCGGGCGCGGGCCGCCGCGGCATCGGCACGCTGCTGTACAAGGCGCTCTTCGAGGCCCTGGCGGACGAGGACCTGCACCGCGCCTACGCGGGCATCGCCCAGCCCAACGAAGCGTCCACGCGGCTGCATGAACGCTTCGGATTCCGCCACGTCGGCACCTACCGGGAGGTGGGCCGGAAGTTCGGCAGGTACTGGGACGTCGCCTGGTACGAGAAGGAGCTTTAGCAGGCCCGGGCGTCGCGATGTCCCAAGCGGTTCGGCAGCGCCCCGAAGGGGCGCGGGGCTGTGCCGATCAGCGGCTCCGCCGCGGGGCGCGACCAGCCACGACGGCGCCGCAGACGATCGACGACGCACGGCGCCCCGCGCAAAACTCAGCCGAACTGCACCGACCGCTTCGCCATGCCCATCCAGAAGCCTTCGATCACGGACTTCTGCGCATCCAGCTCGCCGGTGACGTCCGCCGCGCCCATGGTCACGAACAGCGGGGCGAAGTGCTCGGTGCGCGGGTGGGCGTAGCGGCCGGCCGGGGCCTTGTGGAGGAAGTCCAGCAGGCCGTCCCAGTCCCGGGCCTCCAGCGCCTTGCGGCCCCAGTCGTCGAACTCCGAGGACCAGCTCGGCACTCCCCCGCCCGTGTGCCGCAGCGCGGCCAGGTTGTGGGTGAAGAAGCCGGAGCCGACGATCAGCACGCCCTCGTCGCGCAGCGGCGCGAGCTTGCGGCCGATCTCCATCAGCTTCACCGGGTCGAGGGTCGGCATCGAGATCTGCAGGACCGGGATGTCGGCGGCAGGGAACATCTCGACGAGCGGGACATAGGCGCCGTGGTCGAGGCCGCGGTCCGGGATGTCCTGCACGGGTATGCCGGGGGCTCGCAGCAACTTCCGTACGGACTCGGCGAGTTCGGGTGCACCGGGGGCCTCGTACCTCACCTGGTAGTAGTGCTCGGGGAAACCCCAGAAGTCGTAGACGAGCGGGACGGTCTCCACCGCGCCGAGCGCGAGCGGGGCCTCCTCCCAGTGGGCGGAGACCATGAGGATCGCCTTGGGGCGCGGCAGGTCGGCGGACCAGGCGGCGAGTTCGCCGGGCCAGATCGGGTCGTCCGCGAGCGGCGGCGCACCGTGGCTGAGATAGAGGGCGGGCATGCGCTCCTGAATGGCGGCGGACATGGCGGTGACTCCCAATGCTTGAACTCTCAAACTCCCTGCTTCAGAGCATACGCCCCATTTGTTTAATATTCAAGGAGACCTCTCGTACGATGGATACATGAATACGGCACCCACAACCGCTGAAGAAGCAGACGCAGCGGCGAAACCCGCCGGGCAGACCCGTTGGCTCACCGACGACGAGCAGCGCATCTGGCGCTCCTACCTGCACGCCACCATGCTTCTCGAGGACCATCTCGACCGCCAGCTGCAGCGGGACGCGGGCATGCCGCACATCTACTACGGGCTGCTGGTCGGCCTCGCCGAGGCGCCGGGCCGGCGGCTGCGGATGACCGAGCTGGCCATGAAGTCGAAGATCACCCGGTCCCGTCTCTCACACGCGATCGCGCGGCTGGAGAAGAACGGCTGGGTGCGGCGCGAGGACTGCCCCGACGACAAGCGGGGGCAGTTCGCGGTGCTGACGGACGCGGGCGCCGAGGTGCTGGGGCGGACCGCGCCGGGCCATGTGACGGCCGTACGCCAGGCGGTGTTCGAGCGGCTCACCCCGCAGCAGCAGAAGACCCTCGGCGAGATCATGGAGATCGTCGCCGAGGGCCTGCAGCCCAGCGATGCGGGCGCGGACCTGCCCTGGCTCCGCTGAGCCGCTCACTCAGGGAGCCAGGGCAGGTCCTGGGGTCGTACGCGAGAGGCGTCCCCTTCCTCTCGCGTACGGATGGTTCCGAAGGGGTACCGCCGGACGGTCGCCGTCAGTGGGCGACCACCGGGACGGCCAGCTCGTCCTCGACGCCGTCCTCCGAGCCGGCCACCGTGGTCGAGCCGGGGCCGCCGGCGTTGACCAGGGTCACGACGATCGCGGAGGCCAGCACCAGCATGCCGACGGCGAACCAGATCGCGTTGGTGTAGCCGTGCACCGCGCCCTGCATCTGGACCAGCTGCGCCTGCGACTTGGAGGTCGCGGTCGCGATGTGGTCCTTGATGTACGCCGTCGTCGCGGACGCGGCGATCGTGTTCAGCAGGGCCGTACCGATCGCACCGCCCACCTGCTGCGAGGTGTTGACCATCGCGGAGGCGACACCGGCGTCCCGGGGCTCGACGCCCAGGGTGGCCAGGGACATCGCGGGCATGAACGCCGTACCCATGCCGAGGCCGAGCAGCAGCATCGCCGGCAGGATGAGCGAGGCGTACGACGAGCCGATCTCCAGCTGGGTCAGGAACAGCATGCCGCCGGACGCGACCAGGAAGCCGGGGCCCATCAGCAGCCGGGCCGGGACCCGGGTCATCAGCCGGGCGCCGATCTGGGTGGAGCCGACCATCATGCCCGCGATCATCGGCAGGAAGGCGAAACCGGTCTTGATCGGTGAGAAGCCCTTGATGACCTGCAGGTAGTAGGTCAGGAAGAGGAACGTGCCGAACATCGCGATGATCGCGATACCGAGCGAGAGGTAGATGCCGCCCCGGTTGCGGTCGGTCACCACGCGCAGCGGCAGCAGCGGCGCCTTGACCTTCGCCTCGGTGACCACGAAGGCGATCAGCAGGACGGCCGACGCGACGAACAGGGAGACGGTGGTGGTGTCGCCCCAGCCGTCGGACTCGGCGCGGGTGAAGCCGTAGACCAGCGAGACCAGGCCGAGGGTGGACAGCAGCACGCCCGGGATGTCGAGCGGGTTGCGGTTGCGGCCGCCCTCCGGCTCACGGATGACGAAGTACGCGCCCAGCGCGGCGATCACGGCGAACGGGATGTTCACGAAGAACGTCCAGCGCCAGTCCAGGTACTCGGTGAGCACGCCGCCGAGGATGAAGCCGACGGCGCCACCGCCACCGGCGATCGCACCGTAGATACCGAACGCCTTGGCACGCTCCTTGGCGTCGGTGAACATCACGGCGAGCAGGGAGAGCGCGGCGGGCGCGAGCAGCGCACCGAAGACGCCCTGCAGGGCACGGGCGCCGAACATCATGGCGCCGGTGGTGGCCGCTCCGCCCAGCGCGGAGGCGGCGGCGAAGCCGGTCAGACCGATGACGAAGGCGCGCTTGCGGCCCCACAGGTCGGCGATCCGGCCGCCGAACAGGAGCAGACCGCCGAAGGCGAGGGCGTAGGCCGTGACGACCCACTGCCGGTTGCCGTCCGAGATGCCCAGGTCGGTCTGGGCGGACGGCAGGGCGATGTTCACGATGGTCGCGTCGAGCACGACCATCAGCTGGGCGAGCGCTATGAAGACGAGCGCTTTCCAGCGATTGGCGTCGCCGGTGTTCTCGACGGCGCCTGGAGCCTTTGAGGCTGTTGCAGACATGGGGGTACCCACTTCGGGACTTCGTGACGGAAAAAGGTGTCGTAACGGGGACGGCTCGCGTACCGAGACGGCCGGTGAGTGTCGAGAGTGTCGACTCGCTTGGAGTCCTGAACTAATCGGTGCAGGGCCGGCGCAGATCCTCCACGGTCACGGGCGTGCCCGGCAGGACCGAGCGGGCCGGGGCCCGCAGTCCGTCCAGGAACAGCTGCAGATGGCGGTGTACGAAGCGGTCGTTGACGAGGCAGTCGGTGCCGGCCGGGGGCCGGCTGAGCTGCGCCACGACGATCATGAGGTCCCCGACGGCGACGTCGGGGCGGAGCTGGCCGGCCTCCTTGGCGCGGTCCATCAGCTCGTTCACGGTCTGCTCGACCCGCTCACGGGCCGCTTCGAGATCGGGATGGTTCTTGTCGAAAGTGCTCTGGACCATCGGGCACAGCGCGCTGATCCGCTCGTCGGCGGAGGTGTGCACAAAGCGCTCGAGCGCCTCGAAGGCGTCCCCGGTCTCGGCGAGCGCGAGCTCGGCCGCCTCCGACGTCCGGTCCATGACGGAGCAGACGACCTCGCGGACGAGTGCGTCGCGGTCGGGGAAGTTGCGGTACACCGTGGCGTTGCCCACGCCGGCCCGGCGGGCGATCTCGTCGAGCGGCACCTCGGGGCCGAACTCGGTGAACATCTCCCGGGCGGCGGCGACGATCCGCTCCCGGTTGCGCAGGGCGTCGGCGCGCGGCCGGGCCACCTTGCGCTGCGGGGCCTTCGCGGTCGTCGTGGCGGTCACGGTGTGCTCCTCGGTGAGAGTTGCTGCGAGTAGTCGGTAGTGCTGCGAACGATCGGTGGTGCTGCGGACGGACCATCGGTGGTGCTGCGATCCGGGGAAGCACTCCCCGCTTCGCTCGGACACCTGACTAAACGGGGAGACGCTCCCCGCTTATTTCAGGTTGACGGAGAGATTTAATGTGACCTGAGTCACACCACCCTCTCGGCGAAACCCCACGTTCGGGCTCCTCCAGCGCGCGCCCGCGCAGCCCCCCAATCAGGGTGATCGAAAGGGCGCAGTCCGATGCCGCCGGCTGCCATGGACGAAGGACGCGTGCATGCAGCTCTGCCGTGGGATACGTCCACGCCGCGCGGCCGCCCTCGCGTCCGTGACCGCCCTGACCTTCGCGGTCAGCACCTCGGCCGGCACCGGACATCTGACGGTGCCCTCCACGACCGCCGGAGCGGGCCCGATCGCGGCGGCCCGCAGCGCCGTGCTCAACCCCTGCATGATCAGAGGCGGCCACGCCATCCAGCTGTCGGAGGGCGTCCCGACCGGCGCCGGCTACTCCCGCTCCGCGGGCACCGTCCACGCCCTGACCCTGATGGTCGACTTCTCCGACGCACCCGGCCCCGGCCACGCCCTCGACCGCTTCCACGAGTTCTTCCCGAAGACCCGCCAGTGGTTCCGCACCGCCTCCTACGGCCGCCTGGACTACCGCCCCGAGACCCCCATCCGGCACTGGCTGCGCATGCCGAAGCCGTTCAAGGCGTACGGCATAGAACGCGGCGCCCCCTTCGACTCCGGCTACCGCGAGCTCGTCCAGGACATCGTGAGCGCCGCCGACCCCAAGGTGAACTTCCAGGACTACGACTTCCTGAACGTGCTGGTGACGCCGAACGCCGGCCCGTCCGCCCTGGACACGGTCCTGTCGGTGACCTTCGCCGGCAACTCGGAGGCCCCGGTCGCCGACGGCGTCCCCGTCGCCAACGTCTCCTTCGTCTACTCCCGCCAGGACGACGGCTCCGGTTCCTACGGCAGGACCGGCTACCGGGTGCTGCCGCACGAGAACGGCCATGTCTTCGGCCTGCCCGACCTCTACACCCAGGCCGGCGGCGGCGCGGTCGGGCACTGGGACATCATGAGCGAGGACTGGGGGGCCAACAACGACCTGCTCGGCTGGCACAAGTGGAAGCTCGGCTGGCTGGACCCGTCCCAGGTCAGCTGCGCCGCACGGCACGGCACCACCGAGCACATCCTGACCCCGCTGGAGCGCGCGGGCGGCCCGAAGCTGGTCTTCGTGCCGCTCAGCAGCCGCACCGGGTACGCCGTGGAGGTACGCACCCACGCGGGCAACGACGAGGCCGTGTGCCGTCCGGGCGTACTGATCTACAAGGTCGACGCGGCCGTCGACACCGGAATGGGACCGGTCAAGGTCTACGACTCCCGGCGCGACAGCGGCGGCTGCACCCGCAGCCCCAATGTGCACGCGGAACTCTCGGACGCCCCCTTCACCCCCGGCGAGGTCTTCAAGGACCCGAAGCGAGGGATCCGCATCACGGTGGCGGGGACGAACGGCTCCGGAAGCGCGCGCAGCTACCGGGTGCTGGTCACCCGGCGGTGAGCGGCCCGCAGTGCACCGGGGTTCTCCGCATTACGGTAGGCATGCCCCGACCGCCGTACCGGAGACCCGATGCCCGCCAAGCCCACGATGGACGCCGACGCCGCTGCTCCCGACGTACGGGCCGCGTCGTCCGCCGTATCGGCCGACGGCTCTTCTGACGTACCGGCCGAGGCGGTCGCGCCGCTCATCCGCGGGGTGGCCGTGCTGCGCCGGCTGACCGAGGCGGGCGGGACGCTGAGCCCGAGCGCCCTGGAACGGGCCACGGGCCTCGCCCGCTCCACGGTCGACCGGATCACCGCCACCCTCGCCCGCATGGGATACGTCCGCCTCGACGGCCGGGACGTGATCCTGACCCCCCGCCTGATGGAACTGGGCAACGCCTACCTCTCCGCCCTGCGCCTGCCCGCCCTGCTGGACGCGCGCGCCGACGCCCTCGCCGACGAACTGGACGAATCCGTGTCCCTGGCGGTCGCCGACCGCGACGGCATCCGCTTCATCCACCAGGCCACCCGCCGCCGCGCGATGTCCCTGAGCTTCCGCATCGGCGACCTGCTGCCGGCCGAACGCACCGCGCCGGGCGCCCTGTTCGCCACGGAGTGGACGCAGAACGACTGGCGGGACTGGCGGCAGCGCAGGGCAGCGGACCGGGAGGGGACGCTCTTCCCCGCCGTACCGCCACCCCAACACCCCTACCCCGACGAGGACTTCGAGCGACGCGTGGCCGAATCGGCCGCGAGCGGCTGGGCCTTGGACGACCAGCTGATCGAACCCGGCCTGGTCGCGGTGTCCGTCCCCGTACGGGACCCGCGCACCGGCCGTATCGCCTGCGCCGCGAACGTGGTGAGCCACACCAGCCGGCACACCGCCGCGGACCTGCGCGACACCCTGCTCCCCCGGCTGCGGGCGGCGGTACGGGTGATGGAGGACGACCTGCGCGAGGTGCCACCGCCCCAGCCGTCCGCCGCGCCCTCCGGCCTCGCGACCTGGACCGGCGCGTCGAAGCAGGAACTGGGCCGGGAGTTCGTCGAGTCCCTGGCCCGCGGTCTGACGGTCCTGACGGCCTTCGGCGAGGGCCGCGCCGCCCTGACCCTGACGGAGGTGGCAAAGGCAACGGGCCTGGCCCGCGCGACGGCCCGCCGAGCCCTGATCACCTACGAACACCTCGGCCTGATCCACCCGCAGGACCGCACCTTCACCCTCACCCCCCGCGTCCTGTCCCTCGGCTTCCCGCCCCTCTCCCGTACGTCCCTCCCCGAGATCGCGGCCCCGCACATGGCCGAACTCGCCCAGAGGGTCCACGAGTCGACGTCCCTGGCCGTGCTGTCGGGCCACGACATCCAGTACACGGCCCGCGTCGCCACGAGCCGCATCATGAGCGTGAACATCACGGTGGGCACCCGGCTACCGGCCTACGCGACATCCATGGGCCGCGTACTGCTGTCGGACCTCCCCCCGTCCGACCGCCCCCTCCCCTCCCCGCTCCTCCCCCTCACCCCCCACACCCTGACCGACCCCGAGGCCCTGACCCGCCTCCTCACCGAGATCCGGTCCCAGGGCCACGCCCTTGTGGACGAGGAACTCGAGGTGGGCCTCCGCTCGATCGCAGTCCCGGTCCGCGACCGCACGGGCCGAGCGGTCGCCGCCCTGAACGTCGCCATGCACGCGGCCCGCCACACGCCCGAGGAGTGCGAACGGGACATCCTGCCCCACCTCCGCGCCACGGCGACCCGTATCGAGCAGGACCTCCACGTGGCAGGCCGCTTCACCCGAGTACCGACGACCTGACCCCACACCCCGCCCGACCAGATCCGGTACGCTGACGCCTGTGGCCTCCACGGCCACGACCCCGCCTTCGTCGCCTTCGTGGGGCTTGTAGAAAACTCCGTCGCCGCAGGTCAGCGGCTGGCCAGGAGATCGCTCCGGAACGCACACCCGTCGATTCGGAAACGCTCAGCTGATCGCTGCAGGTCAGGGCGCGTCCTCGGTCGCACCGTCCAACGTTGCAGCATCAGCTGCCAGGCGCCGCGTTGCAAGCGGCCCACTTCAATGAATGGCTTCGTTTTCTCGGCTTCATTCCTTTCCGGCTCAGCGAGGGCGTATGCGCTGGTTCCGGTCGATGCTCAGGGGCATGAGGACCGCATTCCGAAACAAGTCGCTGCACACCGCCCTGGCTGTGATTGATCGCGAAGAGCGTGTACTGCTGTGCAGGGTTCACGGTGACCCCTCGTGGCGGCCGGTCGCTTCCCGCGTAATCCGTCTCCTGCCGTCACCGTTCTCTGTCATTCATGTTCTGGACTCACTCTTCTCGCACTGGTTCCTAGCACGTACTCCGGTTGTCGGACGTTACAACCCGCTACCGGCGCGAGACAGGCTGGATGAATCGACGCGCATCTTTGTAGTCCGTCGCAGCAAAATGCGATCGTTCAGTCTTCGTGCCCGCGCACGTGTTGTCACGACCGTCGATTACGCCTGGCATCCGTTGTCGAATGTCGAGGACGAGAAATTCGATGTACACCCGCGCGAGCTCGGCCCGTTCCTCCGTGGATATATCGAAGGCTGGATTCCTGACGGCATCATCACTCTCGTCGAATGACTATTCTCCCAACCAAGGAGTATGCCTCGTGACAAGTGCTCAGTATCGGCTCCAGCCGCCAGGCCGCGGACCGCTGCGGTTGGAGATCCGGACGCTTCTGGCGGCGGCCGGGCTACCCGAGGCGGACAACGACGACCGCTACCGTGCCCATGGCGTCGTGGTGACCGATCGCGGCGAGTCGGTCGGCGTGGAGTGGTTCGTCTCCCCGCAGTCTGCGCCGCGCCGCCGCCGACGAACAGCTACGGGGCTGGCCCATGGGTCCGGCAGACCGCGCGCAGGAAGCCGCCCGGCGTCATCTCCACGCGGCCTTGTTCGGCATTCTGACGGAAGTGGGGTACCTGGTGGAGGCTGATCCGCCTGATACTCCCGGTGCTCTTTCCGTTCGGGCCGGCCGGGTTTCCACGCCCACGACATTGGCTTCGGACATCAGGCGGATCCTGGCGGACCTACACGGCGTCGCGGACGCACCAGAGGACTCCGGACTCTGAGCGCCTCTACCCTGACCCGGCTGGCCCAGGACAAGCGGCCAGACGTGGATGGGCTTGCAGCGCTGTGCGCGTGGTCCGGTCTCGACACGGACGACTTCGTCCGCTCCGAGGACCAGCACCGGCCGACGGCTGAGCCGCTGGCAATGATCTCCACCTATCTCCGCGGCGACCGCAGCCTCTCCCCTGAGTCGGCTGCCGCGCTGGAGGAAGTCATCAAGATCACCTAAGAACGGTCCGAAAATCTGTCACGATCTGCGATCTCGTCACTACGAGAAACCCAGCCCGCTCGATCCTCGTTTCATCACGTCTGCCATTCCTATACTTGCGGCATGGACCAGGAGCTGGAGCGAGCCGCCCTCGTCGCACTGCTGCGGCGCGGCGATCGCTCCTGGCCAGAACTCACGGACCAGGTCGAGACCGTGGGGAGCGCACGTGAGGTCCTTGAGAGCGCGCTCGACGCCTCTGGACAGGGTGCACTCTTCGACACCGAGCCCGCCGTCGACCTGGAGGCCGTGGCCGCGGAGATCGCCGCCTGGGAACGCGAGGGCATGCGGCTGATGACCATCCTGGACGAGGACTACCCGCTGTACCTGCGGCTGGTGCACCAGCGTCCACCGTTCCTGTTCCTGCGCGGAACCGCGGTCGAGGACGATCTGCGGGTCGCGGTCGTCGGTACCCGCAACCCGACCCCGGAGGGCGTCGCGCACGCGCGCGCGATCGCGGGCGGGCTCGCCGAGCGAGGCGTGACCGTGGTCAGCGGCCTGGCTGCCGGCATCGACACGGCCGCACACGGCACTGCCCTCGCTGTCGGTGGTCGTACGGTCGCCGTCATCGGCACCGGCCTGCGCCGCTCCTACCCCGCCCAAAACGCTCGTCTCCAGCAGGAGATCGCCGAGCGGGGGCTGCTCATCTCTCAGTTCTGGCCGGACTCGCCGCCGTCGAAGGCGTCGTTCCCCATGCGTAATGCCGTGATGAGCGGCTACAGCCTGGCCACCGTAGTGGTCGAGGCCGCCTACCGCAGCGGTGCCCGCATGCAGGCCCGTCTCGCCCTGGAGCACGGTCGACGCGTTTTCCTGATGCGTTCCCTCATGACCCACGAATGGGCACGCGAGTACGCGTCCAGGCCCAACACCACCGTCATCGACGGACCCGACGACGTCTTCTCGGAACTCGGCTCCCTCGTCCCGGCCACGGGCGAGCTCACCTGGGCGTAGCTGGCGGCCCGGGTGGCAACCGTCGGCGAGCTCTCCGCCCGCTACACCAACTTCCTCGTCCACCCACCGCTGCCCGGACCCGGCGTCTGCCAGGTCTGCCGGGGCATGGCGAACAACGGATACCCCACATGCTGGCCCTGCCAGCAGGCGACAAAGATCCTCGGAGCCGATGTCGCCGATGCCGTGGTTCCCGTGAGCCTGGCCCTCAAGGGCGAGCAGTACGCCAACGAACTGTGGCGCTACAAGAACACCGTGGGGCCGCAGCAGGAGTACTTCCGTATGGGGTTGGCAGCCGTGCTGTGGCGCTTTCTCGCACTGCACGAAGCCTGCGTCGCAGCGCACTGCGCGGTACCCGCCTTCGACACCGTCACCTCGGTACCCAGCACCAGCGGACGCCCCACCCATCCCCTACGGGACATCGTCGCCGACATGGCCGCCGTCACCCGAAGCCGCCACCGCGACCTGCTCAGCCCGACGCCGGACGCAGCATCTCTCGGCCGCGCCGCTTCCTCCCAGCGCTACACGTCATCGGCGTTGTGGGGCAACAACGTGCTGCTCATCGACGACACATGGACCACCGGCAACCACGTCCAGTCAGCGGCGGCAGCTCTGAAGTCCGCCGGCGCCGGCAGTGTGGCGGTCGTCGTCCTCGGACGTCATCTCAACACCTCCTACGGCGACACCGCGGCCCATGTGCACCAGGCGCGGCTGCGTCGCTTCTCCTGGGCCGCCTGCACGCTCAGGCCCTGGGATCACGCACAGGTCTGACCCCTATCGACCCAGAGTCCTTGGAATCGAGACCGCAGCCGACCGCACCGCGGACGGTCCCGGCCAGAGCTGACGGTCGAGGGCGTCCTCCAGGCGTGTGAGAGTGCCGATGTCGGGTAGCACGTCACCGTTGACCACCCGGGCGACAGTGGAATGGGCAACACAGGCGACCTCGGCGAGTCCCCGCAGGGACAGATCACGTGACCGCATCGTCCGGCGCAGGTCTCGCGCCAGCAACAGGCCGCAGTGAGCGCTCAGCGGAGCATCCGAGGCGAGGGTCACCTCAGGCCAGGTGCCGTCCGCCACATAGAACAGAGGGGGCTTGTCGTTGTTGCTGCGTGGCATGGCCCGATCGTGCCACGCGCAGTAGCGCCTCTGGGCAAGCTGTGCGAGCGCTGCAACCCGTCGAAATACGGTCCGGCCACGGGATGCCTACGCTCATCCACGGTCGCCCGCGGCGCCTGAAGCCGTCCCCTCCGTGTCACGCACGACGACCGGGTATCTACGTCTCCTCTCCTCTTGTACCTGTCGGCTCACCTACCGCTGCACCGACCAACCGTCCGCAAAGATAAGTGACTTGGCACTACGCATCGCTGACCTGATGCATCAACTCTCCTTACTGACTGGCAGGTTGGACGCAACCCACTGACGCAAGTGGCATGAGATCACCACTAATCCGACCGTCCAGTGTGAGCAGACGAACCATCAGATGCGTTTTGCTCACGGAGCATTCGGCTACTTGCTGCAGTTGGCTGCGCCGCCAGGTAGGGTGATCCACAAGTCGCTCCGGAGGCAGCCGAGGAGGGTGTGGTGGCTAACGCGACGAGCACTTCTGCTCAGCCGCTCATCACCCGTCTTCGGGAGCTGGCAGATGTCGAGCGAGCCCGTCGTGAAGCGGCCGATCTGGCCGTAGCGGAAGCCGAGCGCGTGCTGCAGGAAACCCAACACCTTCAGCGTGTCGCGGCCGAGCGCCATGCCGCTGTCCTGGCGACCGTCGAGGCCGCCGAAGCGTACGTCGGGCAACAGGCACAGGACGCATCGGACATTGGTTCTCGCGACGAACAAACAGAGCAGCCCGGCGCAGACACGGCTGCCGCTCCGAGTGCTCCAGGGCGCTCCCTGAAGCACCTCGTGGTGGACGCGCTCGACATCGGAGAGATCACTCCACTGACGCTGATCTACGAGCGCGTACGGGAGGTCCGACCCGACTCGACCGCGAGTGCGATCCGCGCCGCTCTGGCGGCCCTGCACAAGAGGGAGACGGTGGAAATCGTCCGCCGGGGCGCCTACCGACTGCTGGTGATCCCGGAGGCATACCGCACAGACACCTAGAGACTGCAACCTCACACCCAGCAGCAACGTGCGCGTGGCGCCGCCAGAGAGTACTTGGCGGTTCTCCTCCAGCGGCGCCGGTGACACGTCAGCTGAGGGCCCACGCATCGAACACCACCCTAGGGCATAGCCCCTGTTCCGCGACGGGCCCTGATCAGAAATGCCTGTAGCAGGACACGAACTGAGGGCCCGTTATGCCATTCCTGGCGCCATACATCAGCAAATGCCGCTCCTCCGCGCCACCCATGACCCGTTGCGCCCTGCGTGCAGGAGGTGCGTGATGGCGCCTTCCGATTACTCGCGATCGCGGATCCTTCCGACCGAGCGCCTCACCCCGCGCCGGCAGCTTGAAGTCATCGACGCCATAGCCGAACTCGGCGGCCCCGGCCGGTCTGCCGTCAGGGCCACTACCGTCGGGAGGCGGCTCAATATCGCTCCGAGGTCCGTCAGCGGGACGGCAGGTTTCCTTGCCCAGGCCGGGATCTTCCGAGCCGACCCCGGCTCCTTGGCACTGACCGAGCTCGGCTTCGCCCTCGCTCAGTTGCGAAGCGCCGATTCGGCGCGTGCGCGGCTTCTGCTGCGGGACAGCTGGCAGGGCCAGTGGTTTCAGCGATCCGCCGTACAGCACCTGTCCTCCGGGCCGTTGGATGAGGCCGAGCTGGCCCGACGACTCAAGGCCGGCGCTCCTGGCCCTGCGGAACGCGGCCTCTATCTCACGGAGTGGCTGGTGTATGCCCTGCTGGTCGACCGTGACGAACTGGGGCGATGCACGCTCCCCGCCGGAGAGGAGCGTCCCACGGCCTCCGCGCCGAACAAGAAGGAGTCGCTGGGCGTCCTGGACCCCTTGATGAGTGCCACTCCCGCGCAGATCTCCGCGCTGCCCGATGACCGGTTCATCGCGCTGATGGGCGCCTACCAGACCGTCTTCGCCTCTCTGTCCCCACGGCTTCGACAGCAGACCACCGGCTGAGCGAGCCCGTTTCCCGGCGCCGCGGCTTCCCGGCCGCGGCGCCGCTCACCCGCCTGCACTCGTTGAGCCAGGCGGTCAGCAGTCGTGCCACCACGGAGCCGTTGCGTCGGCACCGCGCCTGAGCACGTCTGCCTCCTGCCAGCGCGACCGCTGCGCCTGTCACACCCGTTTGCCTCCCTCCTGTTGCCGCGGAGATCATCCATGCCCAAGGTGTCGCATGTATGGAACACCACGATTTCAACCGTTTCGATCCCATCGTTCGCGCATCCTGTCGTTGCGGGATCAGAGCCGGTTGTGCTGGTGCCACCCCGGCGAAGGGCCCTCACTGTGGGAAGCGAACCCTCTCTCACATACGCGTTCGGCCGTGTCCAGGACGCTTGGCAGACCATGGCCGCCCGCGGCGAATTCACCGAACAAACCCTCGACAAGTTCGGTCTGTTGCTCAAACGCTGCGAGCGCTACATGCAGCTGCGCGGCGTCGTGGTCCTCGGCGATGTCACCACCGATCTGGCAGAGGACTTCGTCACCGCCCGCGGCCGCAGCCGCCACGGCCGCGTCACCGACTCCGCGGCGGCCACGATGCGGCTACGCCGCTCAGTAGTCCGTACCGCCTACCGCACCCTGCGCGAGCTCGGTCTGAGCGACGCCGACCCCGCCCGGGACATCGTCCTGCCCGCTCGTGCGATCGGCGGTGTCCGGCCGCTGGCCGAGGACGAGGTCATCGATCTGCGCCACCGCGCCTCGTTCGTCACCCGTCCCAGCCGCCATGGAGCCGCCGCCGCGCTCGCGCTGACCGGCGGGCACAGCGGGGAGATCGGGCACATCCGCGTACGAGACCTCGACGTCAACCACCGCCGTGTGTGGATGCACGGCTCCACCAAGGTGGACGCACGCTGGTGCCCCCTGGACGACTGGGGCCTCAACGTCCTGACCAGCCGCGCCGAGTTCGTCAGCGCGCGGCAGCTGCGCAAGGAGTCCGCGCCGAACGCCCGCCTGGCCGTGTCCGACCGGCACGGATCCGACGCCTACTTGCAGGCACGTGCCTGTGTCGCCCTGGGCGACCTCCTCAGGCGCATCGGCCTGGGCGACCAGGAAGATGTCAAACCGTCCTCGATCACCGCCTGGGCGGCGGTCGCGGAGTTCGAGCGCACCGGGCGCATCGAGGACGCAGCCCGTCGCCTCGGCCTGCGCTCCCTGGACCGAGCCGCAGCGGTCGTCGGCTACACATGGCGTACCTCCAGCGCTGAGGACGGGCAGGAGGCGGTCGGTGCCTGACGATGTCTTCGGCGATGCCCTCCCTCAATATCTCCGGCCCAGCAGGAAGCGCCAGCTGAGCGACAAGGAACAGCGCACCCAGCCACAGCGGATCGCGGACTGCCTCGACGAGACCCTCATCTACGAGATGGCCGAACAGCTGCCCGCGCCGGCCAGTATCGGCTGCCCCCGCAAGTACCCAGCAGTCGTCTACCTCCTGCTCGCCTCCCTGATGACCGTCACCGGCTCCAAACGCTCCGCCGTCGGCAGCCTCGACGGCAGACAGTGGCGGGCCGTCCGTGCCTCCGTACGGCGGCACGCCGGACGCACCGCAGCCGCCTTGCTGCCGCTCACCCCGCCGAGCCGCAACCAGTACCTGTACGCCGAAGAGAAGCTTTTGGCCCCCAGCATCGAGACGCTGCAGCACCTCTTCGAGCAGCATGCCGTCCAACAGGCCCTGCACCAGGGCCTGTTCCCGGAGGATGCCACACGGAACTGGGTGAGACCCGAACGCCGTCAGCTTCTTGTCGGCGACGCCACTGTCCCCAAAGCACCCTCCAAAGCGGAACACGCCTACACAGTCGACACCACAACCGGGGAGATACGCAGGCACCGCGTAGACCCCGCAGCTCGTCTCTACTACGAGAACGGTGAGAAGGAGAAGCGCCCCGCGCGGGGCACGAAGTGGTTCTTCGCCTCAGCCCGTGACGACGGCTACTGGCAACGCGTCATCCTGACCGTCCGGCATGTCTCCGGCGGCGAATACGAGGACGAGGCCGCCGTCGCAGTACGCTCCTTCACGCAGCTCAGCCGCCTGTTGCCCGGCTGTATGGGCGTCATCTACGACGGAGCGTTCCGCGGCGTCCACCGCGACGCCCTCGCCCGCCTCGGCCTGCTGGTCATCAACCACCAGCACGGATCCGTCAAACCCCGGGCCTACGAACTCCTGCGCTTCGGCCGCTGCCGCCACGATCTATGGTGCTACCAGGGTCGTATAGCCGAACGCGTCCTCCTCGACGACGGCACAAGCACACTGCTCCCAGTCCCCGTCAGCCGCCTCGAACACCGACAAGGTCGTACGAAGTCGCGCTGGTACCACCTGCTGCTCATCCCCTGCCGCCACGGCGCACATCCGCACCGCGTCCAGGTCGGAATCACCACGACTCCCGATGACCGCGTCGGCACGGATCCGGCCACCGGCCGCAGGCACAAGAGCGACACCGAACGCGACTTCCACCGCGCCGAACACCTTCAGCAGATCCCGGAGTCCACCCTCACCCACCAGCAGATCTACCCCTACCGCAGCGACTCCGAGTCCGTACACAATCAGTTGGACCAGAGCATGTGGAACAACCGCATGATCTCCTACGGGCTCGAACGCCAGAAGGTCTTCCTCCTCGGCTTCGCCCTCGCTCAGAACGCCACCAGCCGGCGCATCTTCCTGGAGCGGTCAAAGACCGTACAAGCTGAATGTGCGGGGCGGAAGGTGGCGTAGTCCGGCACGCTGTTGTCGTACCGCCGTCATCAGCGCGCCGTGGTGCTACCTGTTCCAAGGGCCTCGCCCCAGTGGACCGGGCCGCCCATGCACGCGGAGAATGCGTCGTCGTCGCTGCCGCCAGGTGTGATGACCCGCAGCGACAGGGTGGCGACGCCTTCGTCCCCAGATGCCACTGCCGCGAGTCGGCTCCTCGGGTGTGAACACATCAAAATTCGTACCGCCCGTGACACAGCTGACGGACCGCGGATTCCACGGTCCGGGTACCGTTGTGATGCCGAGACCGTCATTATTCTGGCAGGTCAGCGGCGTTGTGGTGCAGGGAGTGGTGGTCGAGGTCGACGTCCAGGACCGGGGTGTCAGCGATGAACAGCAGCTGGATCTTGCCGCGTTCGGCGGCCTGCGCGTAACGCACGAACTGGTCCATGTCCGTGTAGCTGTTCAGGTTCGCACCGGGCAGCCGCCAGGCCCCCGGATCCGCCGTTGAACTGCATGCCCAGGATCACCTGTCAGCTTGTCATGGCCACTCCTCAGACGCAGCGATGTGGGCCCGCCCGCCGAATGGTTCCGGCAGTCGGTGGAACTACTGCTTGCTGAGGACTCCCGGTGTGTCATGCAGGACCACGCTCCACTGCAGCGGAACCCGCTCCGTGCGGAGCGTGTTCACCGGTGCCTCCGGGTCGGCCATGCCGAAGGAGATCCCGAACAGCAGCTTGAGCTCCGCGCGGACGCCCAGGAACTCGCGGACGGTGTCGGCGTAGACGCCGAGGACGGTCTGCGGGATGCCAGCCAGCCCCCGGGCCGCCAGCGAGAGCAGGAAGTTCTGTGCGTACATGCCGATGTCGCCGGCCGTCCGCACCCCGTCTCCGAGGGCCGGCATGAACAGGAAGGCGGCATGGGGAGCGCCGTAGAACTCCAGGTTCTCGCGGACCGCCGCCCTCCTGCCGTCCCGGTCCGAGCGCTCGACGCCCCGGGCCCGGTAGACACTCGCGCCCAGGGCCTGCGAGCGCTGGAGGTAGAGGCCGTCGCCGTAGCCGTCGGTGAAATCCGGGGAGGTCCGCCCGTCCTCCTCGGCCCGGAGCAGCTCTTTGGCCAGGGCGTCTCGCGCCGCGCCCGAGACGACGTGCACCGTCCACGGCTGGGTGTTGCTGTTCGAGGGGGCGGTCTGTGCGTCTTCCAGCACACCGCGGATGTCCGCAGGGGACAGGGCGGTGGGCAGGAACCGCCGGGGGGAGCGGCGGGAGCGTGCGATGTCAGTGAAGGGTGATGCGGTGCCGCGCAAGGCGGTTCCTCTCCGGGGCGCGCAGTCATCTGCCATGTTGCGCTGCGCGGAGGCCGCCGCGGCTGCGGACGCACCCTGCGGGTGCCGGCAGGCTTGCGGCTGCTCGCAGGCAGCGGCGTGCCGAAGCTGCAGTCCGCAGCGCGGGGGACTGTGCGCTCTTCGTGTTCGGTCTTCGTTCGTGGAGTGCCGGCGCTGTCCGTTGCCTGCACGAGTGCCGCGTCGGGTGCCTCAGCGGTGGGCGGCGCGGTTCATCTCGACGACGTCGTCGACGGTGGGATTGGCACCGAGGGCGGCGATGCGTTCCGGGAGGCTGTCGCGGATGGCTGCGTCCTTGGCGCGGTCGGCCGCGGCCAGGGCCGCCGGCAGCTCGTCGAGGGTCAACTCGGTGCAGTAGGCGGGGCTGTTCGGCTGCTGGCGCCAGGAGTCGGCCAGCGTACCGGCGTCGTAGGGGTCGAAGCCGGTGTCGTCCACCAGGCTCATGGCCACCTTCCGCGCCTCTTCGGAGTCACCGGCGACGGGGATGGCGAGGCGGCCGGGCGTTCCGGCCGGGACGCCCTTGGTCCGCTGGGTTTCGGCCAGCGCGGCGTTCCACGCCTTGACCACGGGGCGCCCGAGCAGCTCGGCGGTGTACACGCTCTCCACCTGGCCGTTGTCCACCGCCTCGATCGGGTCGCTGAGCATGCCGGGGTAGTAGTTCGAGGTGTCGATGACCACCGTCTCGTCGGGCACCGACGCGAACAGGTCCGCCAGCTGGCCCGCCACTCCGAACGGGATCGACAGGACGATGACGTCCCGGTTCTGGACGGCGGCGTCGGCGAGCTGCACCGCGCGGGCCCCGGACTCCAGCACCTCCGCCCGGACGGCCTCGGGGCCGCGGGCGTCGGCCACCTGGACGTCGTGACCGGCCGTGCTGAGCTTGGCAGCGAGGTTTCCTCCGATGGCGCCAGCGCCTATGGCAGTAATTTTCATGACTTGTTCCTTAAGGAGGTTGTGCCGCCCCTGAGGGCAGCACGATGTGATGGATGGGTGGTGGTGCCGCCTGGCCTTAAGGGGCGGAGCAGGGTGCCTGGCGGCTTTACGCCTGGGTGTCCTGCTGGCGGTAGCCGCTCGCGATGAGCGTGCGGAGCCGGTCGAGCGACTCCTCCTCGGTACCGGTGCCCTTGATCCAGGCAACGGAACAGGCCGCGAGGAACAGGTCGTTCCCCCGCACCGACGCGCGCACGCGCCCCGCGAGCTGCGCGGCTCGCACGTATTGATCGGTGGCGGTGATGAGGATGTGGCAGGGAATGGTGAGCGGGTTGTCCGGCTCCTGCGCCCGGGCGGCGGCCATGAGCGGGTCCGGCAGCCCGCTGAAGGCGCTGAAGTACTCCTCCATCGCGCGCAGCCACTGCTCCAACGCCTCGGCCGGGTCACCGAGTTGCTCGATGTCCGCCTGGCGGGCCACAAGTTCCTCGGAGCGGGTCTGCAGCACGGCCGCCAGCAGTGCCTCCCGGGTGGGGAAGTGCCGGTACAGGGTGCCGGGTCCGACGCCTGCCTCCTTGGCCACCGCTTCGAGGGAGGTGCCGACCCCGTGCTGCAGGAAGTGACGCTGCGCGGTCTCCAGGAGGGCCGCGCGGTTGCGCTGGACGTCCGCGCGAGGCTTGCGTCCGCGCTGCTCGCCGGCGCTCATGCGCCCTCCTGACTGCCGTGATCCTGCGGCCGCATCAAAACGGATGCTGCCTCCGTACTTAGTCGAGAGTAAAACGGAGGCAGCGTCCGGTCAAATGGGCGGCTCGAGCGCGAAGCACTGACATCGCAGGGGGCCGACATATTCGGCCGTAGAGCGCAGGCAGAAGCCGTGCGGGCTGCACCAGTCCAGGGTGCCCATGTCCGGCCCCTCCCGCGCCGAGCCCGGCCCGGTCCCCCAGTCCAGGACTTCAGGGGGTGAGCTGTTGGTGTCCGATGACGGAGAGCAGTTCGAGTTTGCTGTGGCTCTCTGCGCCGGGGCGGGTGGTCAGCACCACCAGGGTCTGGGCGCGGTTCTCGGTGTACAGGAGCTGGGCGTCGACGTCGATGCGGCCGAGTTCGGGATGGAGGAGGGTCTTGCAGTCGCCGTAGCGGGCGACCTCCTGAAGTTCCCACATGCGGACGAACTCGGGGCTGTGTTCCTGGAGTTCGGCGAGGATCCGGGCGGCCCGGGGGGTGTCGCTGCCGGCGGTCAGCGCGGCCCGCAGGCGTGCCGCTTGGGCGCGGCCGTGGCTTTCGTGAGTCTCCTCGGGGTACACCAGACGCTCGGCCGGGTCCATGAACCAGCGGTAGTAGCCGCTACTGGCCAGACCGGTGTGGCGGGTCTGGTCGCCGAGCAGCGCGATGGCCATCGGGTTCATCGCAAGAGTGTCGGACAGGTCGGTCGTTACCAGGGCCGGGGAGTCGTCCAGGCGGTCCAGGACCCGCATCAGGGTCGGGCTGACATGTTCGGAGCGGTGGAAGCGGGCCGGGGCGTTGTGGCCGATGAGGGCGAAGAGGTGGTCGCATTCGTCCAGGGTCAGCCGCAGTGCCCGGGCGAGGGCGGTGGTGATCTGGACGGAGGGCTGCGGAGCACGCTGCTGTTCCAGCCGGGCGTAGTAGTCGGTGGACATGCCGGCGAGCTGCGCGACCTCCTCGCGTCGCAGCCCCTGCGTACGCCTGCGCGGACCCTCGACCAGCCCGACATCGCGGGGCCGTAGCGCCTCACGCCGATGACGCAGGAATTCCGCCAGTTCCTTCTTGTCCATGCCACCCATCCTCGCCCCATCCCGCCCGGCTATCCAGAGACCGCCGATCCATGGCTAAGCCACTCCTCTCCCAGCCGCGCGAAGCCGCTCACACGGCCGACACCGAGGGCGTTCTCAGCGAGACGACCCGATGATCATCAGCCCTGCGTGATCCGCTGGGAGATTCACCAGCTGTCGGCAGTGCGCCGGAGGCCGTCGGCATGGCAGACAGCTGGCCGCGACATTGCCCCGTCGAGGACACCCAACGCTTGACCGGCCCCGGGCCTCGTCGCCCGGCCCGGCTGGCACGACGAAGTTCGCCGTGTCAGCCGGGCGCTCGCGTGCCCCTCGGCGCTCGGACGGAGCCGGTCGCCTCCAGTGCGACGACCGGGGCGGAGCCGAAGGCGCTTCCGTACCGTTCCGCGGCCTCGGTGAGGAGCTCCCCGAGGCGGATCCAGCTCGCGATCATCCATGATCCGGCTCAACAGGACCCGCCCGCGTGCTGTTGTTCCGCGTCTGTCACAGGTCGGTCAGCTGCCGCTGATCATGGCGAGGACCTCGTCGTAGGAGCCGTTGGCCTGTGCGTCGCGGAGGAACCTGGCGCGCTCGACGACAATCTCCTTCGCGTCGGGCTTCTCGCGCAGCAGGTCGAGAGCCTCGGTGAGGAAATCGTCCAACGGCATGGATTGCTCGTTGTCCTGCTGGCCCATCAGGGTCGTGCGTACAGCCGGCGGGACCATCTCGATCACCTGGACGCCGGTGTCAGCGCCGGCGAGCTGGATGCGCAGGCTCTCGGAGAAGGAGTGCAGCGCGGCCTTGGTCGCGCTGTAGGTCGGTGTGAACGGGAGCGGTACGAACGCCAGCGCGGAGGTGACGTTCACGACGGCCGCGTCGTCCTTGCCCGAAAGCAGCGGCAGGAAGGCGTACGTCATCCGGATCGTGCCGAGCAGATTGGTCGCGATGTGATCCTCCGCGGCCTGGAGTCCGGCCGGGTCGAGGACGCTCTCCAGCAGCTGAATGCCGGCGTTGTTGACCAGGATGTTCAGCCCGGGGTGGCTCGCCGCCACGGTCTCACGGGCCCGGGCGATCGAGGAGGGGTCGGCGACATCGAGGACGAGGGCGTCGATGCCGGGGTGCTCGGCCGTGATCTCGTCGAGGAGTTCTTTGCGCCGGCCGGCGACGATCACCTTGTTGCCTGCCTCGTGCAGACGCAGGGCCAGACCGAGGCCGATGCCCGAGGTTCCGCCGGTGATCAGGATCGTGTTGCCGGTCATCTTCATGGGGGACTTGCTCCTTCGGTACGGCGGGCCGGTGAGCGCCCGCAGCCTCGACCGTAGGAGCGCCCGCGCAGCGGCGGGAGAGGACGGTTTATCCATGGGTCGGCGGTCTCTGTCTCGTGAAGCGAACGCCGGCCGTCGGGCTGGGTCCTGCAGAAGCCGGACGGCGGCCGCGGTCCCGGCCGAGGCGTCGTCCACGCCGTCGACTGCGAGGAAGCACCCACCGGGGCGCCGCTGCCGACCCCGGGCCAGGCACTGGACGCCGCGAAGCATCCCGGTACCCGGCTGTGCCCCCTGTGCAGCCCATGCTCGACGTCCCGTACGAGCTGGTTGAGCACGTCTCGTAGCTCACGACCGCAGCTCTTTCTCGTGCGCGATCTCCATGGTGGCCGGCTGGGGAGGATTGTCGGTCCATGGACATGTGATCCTCTCCCGCCCTCGCCGATACACCCCCATAGTCGAGACTGCCGGGCGCGCCCGGCCCCTGCGGCGAAGGAGAGTATCGCCGAGGTCAACGGCGCCTACGACCAGGTGCTGGCCCTGCTGAGCGGCGCCAAGGCCTGATCCAGCAACGCACAAAATGGAGAGCCGAACGTGAAACCCACGAATGAAGACACCGTCGAAATCAGCAGGGTCGTGGCGCTGTGGGCGCACATCATGGACGACCACGAACTGGACCGTCTCGGCGAATGCCTCACCGAAGACGCGGTGTGGGACGGCAGCGTCTTCGGCGGTGCCCCGGTCGTCGGGCTGGACGCGATCGCGGCCTTCATGAACGCCCCCGGACACGCGAAGGCCCACCACACGACGAACATCGTCGTGTCGGAAGGCCCGGGCGACGAGGTGCGGGCCCGATCCAAAGGACTGAGCCTGCTGGAGGGCGGCGATGTCGCCAGCGTCGTATACGCCGACGACCTGCGACGCACCGATGACGGCTGGCGCATTTCCCGGCGGGCCATCCATCTCACCTGGCCACGTCGCTTCTAGGGGTGCTTGCAAAAGCCGGGTGCTTGCGGGCGAGTGTCATGCAATGGGCGAGTTGCAGTAAGGCGTCGTGCATGTCCTCGCGTGCTCCCACCGGATCCACAGGCGGCGAGGGCCACGGAGCCAGGCGTTGGCGGACTCGGCGTCCCAGCGGACCTTGCCCGGACCCGAGCCGTGCGGCCGGCTCCGTCGAGCGATCTCCGGTGTGATGCCACGCTCGCGCAGTCGGCGGCGATAGAGGTCGTAGTCCTGGCCGCGGTCGGCATACAGCATCCTGGGTTTGCGCCGGGGGCGGCCCCGCTTGCCCGCACCGGCCCAAGGCTGTCGATCAGCGTCAGAAGCCCGGTGACATCGTGGCGGTGACCGCCGGTCAGAGACACCCGCAGCGGAGTGCCGCGGGCATCGGTCAGCACGTGATGCTTCGAACCCGGCCGCCCGCGGTCAACCAGGCTCGGACCGACTTTCGGGCTGCTTCGTCCCCGCTTGGCCTGCACATGAGAGGCGTCGACGGTGGCGCGGGAGAAGTCGAGACGGTCCGCCGCCCGCAACCCGTCCAGCAGCACCCGCTGGAGCTCCTCCCACACCCCTGCCTCCTGCCACTCGGCCAGCCGCCGCCAGCAGGCAGGACCCGAACCGAACCCCAACTCCTGCGGCAGGAACTCTCACTGGACACCTGTGTACAGGACGAACAACACACCCTGGAGCGTCCTGCGGTCATCGCTCCGCTTACACCCCCGGTATCGGAACCGCCGCTCATGCTTCGGCAACAGCGGCTCGATCACCACCCACAACCCGTCACTGACCTCCCACCGCTTCCGCCGCGCCATGGTCACACCCCACAGAAAACACGGGATTACGTACATCGCCGCCGTAGCACAACACGATCTTTCTGCACGGACCCCTAAAAAAGGACGTAACACCGCCATGAACGCTTTCACCACCGCCGTAGCCGTCGGGTCGGAGGAGCCGCTCAGCCCCGGCTACGACGCGGCGACCAAGGACGACGCCGAGTTCAACAAGTACTTCCGGCACGGCTTCATCACCATCGACGACGTGCAGATGCACTACGTCATCGGCGGCGACGGCCCGCAGGTCATGGTGCTGCTGCACGGCTGGCCGCAGAGCTGGTACGAGTACCGCCCGATCATGCCCTCACTGCTGCCCGGCCGCACCGTCATCGCCATCGACCTGCCGGGCATGGGCGACTCGACCGGAAACCCGCCCTCCATGACCAAGACGGTCCTGGCCACGTACGTCCACAAGCTGCTCAACCACCTGGGCCACCACGAGAACGTACAGGTCGTCGGCCACGACTTCGGCCTCAACGTCGCCTACCCACTGGCCGCCCAGCACCGCGACCAGGTGGCGGGCCTGTTCCTCATGGACGGCGGCCTCGTCGGCAAGAACCTGAGGTTCGCCACCCTCGCATCGGTATCTTGGCACTTCTCCTTCTTCTTGCAGAATCCGCTCGCCGAGGAACTGGTAACCGGCCGGGTCGAAACCTTCCTCACCCACTTCTTCCAGAGTGTGAAGACCGCCGGCGAGAACGTCTCCGACGACGAACTCGCCGAGTTCGTCCGGGTGTTCTCCCGCCCCCAGGTCCTGCACGCCGGCTTCGAGCTCTACCGGACCCTGACCCAGGACGAGGCCGACAACACCACACTCCAGGACACCCCGCTGACCATCCCGGTCCACATGATCACCCAGGCCGCCCTCGCCGACGTGTTCCTGCCGCCCATCCATGACGCCGCCCCCCACGCCACCTCCGCCGTCGTCCCCGGCGCCGGACACTTCCTCGCCCACGAAGCACCCGACCGCGTCCTGGCCGAGATCAACGCCTTCTACCCCACCTCCACCCCCTGACCAAAAAGCACCACACGACCACATGACGTCCAAACCATCCGATGCCAGAACTCGCGCGGTCCCTGAACGGCGACCTCGAAAGCCGGCACACCGAGGCCAACATAAATGGCGCCTGACGACGTCTCAGCCAGATCACACCTGCCGGCATCCGCGGACGAGTGGATCCGCACCCCGGTCGGGGAACACGTCGAGGTGCAGTCCGCGAGCGGTGGGACGGGCGTGGCGACCGCGCTCGTCGGCGGCGCACCGATCCTGCCGGTCCGACCCGGCGAGCTGTCCGGTCCGTCCCTGGGAGTCACGCTGGAGGCGTGGGGTCCGGCGGGCGGGCCGGTCCGTGGGCAGACCGCCGAGCTGGTGATCATCCGACCGATGCCGTCCATGCCGCTGCACTTCTGGAACGACGCAGGTGGCAGCCGTCACAACGACTCCTACTTCCCCGCCTGCCCGGGACTGCGGCGGCACTACGACCGGGTCACCATGACCCAGCGCGGCACGGTGATCGTGAACAGCCGTCCGGACTCCACCCTGAACCGCCCGGGGGTTCGGATCGGATGAGGAGCGCGGGAGGGCGGCGGTGTCGCCAGCGTCGTCCACGCCGACGACCTGCGACGCACCGATGCCGGCTTCCAGTGAGGTGTCTGTTGCCTGGCGTCACCACCTGTGGCGGTTGACTGGCTTTCAGGAGAGCAGAAGGCCGGTACGCGCGGTTCGCCGACGAGCCCTCCATTCAGGAGCCGGAGGGGTTCTCCGGCTGGACGTGGTGGCCTTGGAACAGACCCGGGCCAAGCGCCGGTCTCACAACCGGCTGGGCCGCGGTGCAGTGGGGCACTGTACGGATGCGGGCACCTTCTTGTCGGCGCCGGCCGACGTGCCGCCGGGGGTGGCGGGGTTCGTCGCGGAGCAGTTGGAGACAGGGGCGAGACACGAGGGCCTCTCACGGGTCACCGCGTCGGCCCCCGTACCTCCTCACATGGAAATTGCGCGGTTCAGGCGGACAAGGTATTCCGCGTCCGGTTGCACGCCGGCCCCGAAGCGTTCCCGGATCACGGCGAGCCCGAGGTCACGCCGCTTCGGTGATCGCGCCGCGTCGGCCGTCGCCAGTGCGTCCGGCAGCTCTTGACGGGTGAGATCCGTGCAGTAGGCGGGTGTGCCGGGCTGCTGCCGCCACGATTCCGCGAGCGGCCCCGCATCAAAGGCGTCGAACCCGGTGTCCTCCACGAGTGCCATGGCCAGGTCACGCTCGCGCGGACTGTCGGCCGCGACGGGGAGCGAGATGCGGTCCGCACTTCCCACCGGCTTGTTCCTGTGCGCGAACGACTCGGCTCCGATCGAGTTCCACGCCTTGACGATGGGCCGGCCCAGCAGCTTTGCAACCCACACGCTCTCGGCCTGGCCGGCCTCGATCGCCGCGATTCCGTTGTCCCGATGCGGGAAGTAGTTCGACGTGTCGATGACCACCGTGTCAGCCGGAACCTTGGCGATCAGTGGTGCGACCTGCGAAATGCGGGCGAAGGGAATCGAGAGGACCACGGCGTCGACGTCCGCTACAGCTTCCGCCGCTGTCACCGCTCGTCCGCCCGAGGCCAGTACGTCCGCCTCGATCGTCTCCGGGCCGCGCGAATTGGCCGCCTTCACCTCGTGCCCGGCCGCGCTCAACCGCCTGGTCAACGTCTTGCCGATGTTCCCGGTGCCGAGAATGCCGATCTTCATGGTGAAACTCCTTGTCCGGAACGGAACCCCGGTTTCGGTGACCGGGGTTCCCGGGCTTGGTCCCTGCGGCGCGACCGGGGCTGCGGCCGATCGCGGACGCGGTGGTGTCAGTGGGTGATGGCGACCTTGCCGAAGTGAGCGCCGCTCTTCGTGCTCGTCGTGTGTGTTCGTGGTGTGCCGGCATTGCCGCCCTCGTGCCGTCGCGTCCGCGAGAGTCGCGTCGGGCGACTCAGCGGTGGGCGGCGCGGTTCATCTCGACGACGTCATCGACGGTGGGGTTGGCCGGGAGGGCGGCGAAGCGTTCCGGGAGGCTGTCGCGGATGGCCGCGCCCTTGCCGCGGTCGGCCGCGGGAAGCTCGTCGAGGGGCAGTTCGGTGCAGTAGGCGGGGCTGTTCGGCTGCTGGCGCCAGGAGTCGGCCAGCATGCCGGCGTCGTAGCCGGTGTCGTCCACGAGCCGCATGGCCACACGCCGCGCCTCCTCAAAGTCGCCGGTGACGGAGCTGGCGAGGCTGCCGGGCGTCCCGGCCGGAACGCCCCGGATGCGCTCAGGAGGGCAGCGCGGTTGCGCTGGACGACCGCGCGGGGCTTACGTCCCCGCTGTTCACCGGCGCTCATGCACCCTCCTGCCTGCCGTGATCCTGCGGCCGCATCAAAACGGATGCCGCCTCCGCCTATCTGCGAGAGTAAAACGGAGGCTGCATCCGGTCAAACCGGCGGCCCGACCACGGAGTCCGGACAGCCCAGGGGCCCACCTGTCTGGCCGCAGCGCGCAGGACAAGAGCCGTGCGGAAGTGGGTGCGCGGGGGCCGCGCCGCCGGACCCGACGACTTCCGGCGTCCTGGACCGTGCCCCGCATGCATCACCAGCGCCCCTGGCCGGATTCGGCACACAGGTCTCCAGCTTGTTCGGCCCCTCCCGCGCCGAGCCCGGCCCGGTCCCCCCAGTCCAGGACGTCAGGGGGTGAGCTGCTGGTGCCCGATGACGGAGAGCAGTTCAAGCTTGCTGTGGCTCTCCGTGCCGGGGCGAGTGGTCAGCACCACCAGGGTCTGGGCACGGTTCTCGGTGAACAGGAGCTGGGCGTCGACATCGATGCGGCCGAGTTCGGGATGGAGGAGGGTCTTGCAGTCGTCGTAGCTCTGTGCGACTTCCTGCAGTTCCCACATGCGGACGAACTCGGGGCTGTGTTCCTGGAGTTCGGCGAGGATCCGGGCGGCTCGGGGGGTGTCGCTGCCGGCGGTCAGCGCGGCCCGCAGGCGCGCCGCATGGGCGCGGCCGTGGTGTTCGTGGACCTCCTCGGGATACACCAGACGTTCGGCCGGGTCCATGAACCAGCGGTAGTAGCCGCTACTGGCCAGACCGGTGTGGCGGGTCTGGTCGCCGAGCAGCGCGATGGCCAAGGGGTTCATCGCGAGGGTGTCGAGCAGGTCGGTCTGCACCAGGGCCGGGGAGTCGTCCAGGCGGTCCAGGACCCGCATCAGGGTCGGGCTGACATGCTCGGAGCGGTGAAAGCGGGCCGGAGCGTTGTGGCCGATGAGCGCGAAGAGATGGTCGCGTTCGTCCAGGGTCAGCCGTAGTGCCCGGGCGAGAGCCGTGGTGATCTGGACGGAGGGCTGCGGGGCGCGCTGCTGTTCCAGCCGGGCGTAGTAGTCGGTGGACATGCCGGCGAGCTGCGCGACCTCCTCGCGTCGCAGCCCCTGCGTACGCCTGCGCGGACCCTCGACCAGCCCGACATCGCGGGGCCGCAGCGCCTCACGCCGATGACGCAGGAATTCCGCCAGTTCCTTCTTGTCCATGCCACCCATCCTCGCCCCATCCCGCCCGGCTATCCAGAGACCGCCGATCCATGGCTAAGCCACTCCTCTCCCAGCCGCGCGAAGCCGCTCACACGGCCGACACCGAGGGCGTTCTCAGCGAGACGACCCGATGATCATCAGCCCTGCGTGATCCGCTGGGAGATTCACCATCCGTCGGCGGTACGCCGCAGGCCGTCGGTCTGGAAGACGGCCCGCCGCGATGGTCCCCCGTCGAGGACACCCAACGCTTTGACCGGCCCCGGGCCTCGTCGCCCGGCCCGGCCGATGGGACGAGGTTCGTCGCGTGACGGCTCTCGCGTGCTGTTGTTTCCCGTCGGAGACAACAGGTCGGTCAACTGCCGGCGATCATGGCGAGGACGTCGTCGTAGGAGCCGGTGGCCACTGCGTCGCGGATGAACCTGGCACGCTCGACGACAATCTCCTTCGCGTCGGGCTTCTCGCGCAGCAGGTCGAGGGCTTCGGTGAGGAAGTCGTCCAGCGGCATGGCGTGTTCGCTGTCCTGCTGGCCGAACAGGTTGGTTTGCACGCCCGGCGGGACCATCTCGATCACCTGGACACCGGTGTCAGCGCCGGCGAGCTGGATGCGCAGGCTCTCGGAGAAGGAGTGCAGCGCGGCCTTGGTCGCACTGTAGGTCGGGGTGCTCTGATAGGGGACGAACGCCAGCGCTGAGGTGACGTTCATGACGACCGCGTCGTCCTTGCCCACCAGCAGCGGCAGGAAGGCGTACGTCATCCGGATCGTGCCGAGCAGATTGGTCGCGATGTGATCTTCGGAGACCTGGAGTCCGGCCGGGTCGAGGAGGTTCTCCCGCTGCATGATGCCGGCGTTGTTGACGAGGACGTTCAGCCCGGGGTGGCTCGCCGCCACGGTCTCACGGGCCCGGGCGATCGAGTCGGGGTCCGCGACATCGAGAACGAGGGCGTCGATGCCGGGGTGCTCGGCCGTGATCTCGTCGAGGAGTTCCTTGCGCCGGCCGGCGGCGATCACCTTGTTGCCTGCCTCGTGCAGACGCAGGGCCAGACCGAGGCCGATGCCCGAGGTTCCGCCGGTGATCAGGATCGTGTTGCCGGTCATCTTCATGGGGGACTTGCTCCTTCGGTACGGCGGGCCGGTGAGCGCCCGCAGCCTCGACCGTAGGAGCGCCCGCGCAGCGGCGGGAGAGGACGGCTTATCCATGGACCGGCGCTCCCTGGCTGAGCCGCAGACGACGCTCCTGCCCGGTCAGCGCCTCCAGAGCGGGCGTAGCGAGCCACCGGAAGGAGAACCCGGGGGCCAGGATCACAACCTGTTGGAAGACGGTGAGCCAGGTGGCGTTCGCAGCGATGAACTCACCCATCCCCGCGGTGAGATGGAGGCGCACGTTGTCCCAGACGAGCACGATGAGCCCGCCGAGCTGGATGCGGGCCCGCACGACCAGGTCGCGCAGGTCTCGCCAGCCGAAACCCTTCGGCTGGCCCAGGCGGCACCGGTACTCGCGTACCGCGTAGAACATCCGCGAGCGGCGGCCCGGCTGGTAGCAGACCATCCCTGCCATCGACACCCGGCCCGATCCTCGCCCGCGTACCCGCACCACGGCGTGCAGCCCCTGCGGCCCCAGGTCCTGGAGCGCGGCGGCGTCAGCGACTGCCCGGCCTCGTCCTGGAAGACGATCCAGGCACCGAGAGCCGCCGCGGTGCTTTTACCCGCAGCCAGACGTCCTTCTTCCACAACTCGACCGCCGCGTCGTCGCGTTCGATGGCCCGGCGGGCGGGCTGCTGCCACGATCAGCCGTGCCGTCTCAGGAGCCGCCACGTGCCTTGGAGCGTGTACGAGACGTGGAGCATAAGACCGATGAGCGTCTTCACCCGGGCCAGTGTCCACCGCTGATCTGCCCAGCCGTGTGCCAACGGCCCACGCTGCAACTCGCTTTCAAGCCGGGACAATTGAGCATTGCTGAACTGGGGTCGTCCGGGTGATCCCACGGAGGCGGCACCGGCCGCACCGTGTTCGCGCCAGGGCCGGCGCCACCGCTCCACGGACCGCTCACTCACTCGCAGCGCGGCGGCGACCTCCCGGTTCTTCTCCCCGCGCTCGAAGCGGTCCACGGCCTGCAGTCGGACCCGCTCCCGCGCTGCCCTCCCAGCGTCGGTCAGCTCGCCGCCCTGCGCACATCTCACAAGCCCACAGCTACCTGACCATCGCAGAGGCGTCAGGAGAACGCCCCGACATCACCCGATCAAGTTCAGCAGGTTCTCTCCGGAGTCCTTGAGAGTGTGTGAGAGCGCGAACGATCAGGCTCCTGACAAGCCAAGGAGCGCGTCGGCGTTGCCATGGGCGATCCGCGCCCGATCGGCGGGAGAAACCGGCAAGTTGTTGAGGAACGCCGTGGCCTCGTCATTGGGGCTGTACGGATAATCGACCGAGAAGAGGATGCGATCCGCGCCGAAAGCGGTCAGGGCGGCGAGGAACGCGGATTGGTCGAAGAAGCCACTGGTCGTGATCCACACCTGATCCAAGATGGTCTGCGATACGTCTCGCTGCAGCCCGATTTCCTTTCCCGGTCCGAACATCGCATCGACGCGCTGAAGCATCATCGGCAGCAGCTCGCCCATATGGCCGATGATCAGCTTCAGATCCGGATTTCGGTCGAGTGCGCCCGACACGGCCAGGCGCAGAATGTGAAGCCCTGTTTCCGCATGCCAGCCGAAACCGGCATTGGACAAGATGAACGCGGTAAAGTCCGGCAGCCCCTGGAAGTAGATGTCGCGCACCGCACGTGGCGCGGGTCCGGGATGGATATAGAGGGGGGCGCCGATGGCCTCGGCACGTGACAGGATCGGAGCGAAGCGCGGGTCGTCGAGGAACAGTCCGTCGGTGGTCCCGTTGATCGAGGCGCCACGGAAGCCCAATCGGGTCACGCACCGTTCCAGTTCGTCCGCGGCCGCCTCGGGATCCTTCATGGGGAGGTGCGCGAACGCCGCGAACCGATCCGGTTGCCGTTCGACGGCCTGAGCCAGTCGGTCGTTATAGTCGCGCGCAAGGCTCACACCCTCCTCACCGGCCAGCATCTCGGCGCCCGGGCCCACGGCCGACAGCACCTGCATGGTGATTCCGGCTTCGTCCATCGAGCCGATGCGTTCCTGCTCTGTATCGTCCAGGGCCCGGTCGAGCGCACTCGCCGGCTCGTCTGCATCAGAGGGCGCCCATCCGGCCGGCACCCATCCGGATGCAGCGACGTCCGCGGTGGAAATCCTTTGCGCCAGATCAGTGAAAAGGACATGTTCCTCTAGAGCAACGATGCGCATGATCTTGTTCTCCGTCCAATTGGAATGTGAGTGCGACACAAGGGGGCGGCGGTCAGCGGCTCGGCTCGTAGGTGAGTTGCTTGACGTGCCGCAGGGTCAGGGCGGTTTCCACGGCCTGCACTCCGTCGAGGCCGCCGATCTTCTTGCTGAGGTATGTGTAGAGCTCGCCGGTGCTCGAGGTGGCGACGGTCGCGAGGAGGTTGGCCTGGCCGGTGGTGGCGCCGGCGAAGCGGACCTCGTGGTGTTCGGCCAGTTTCCGTCCGGCGGTGTCGAGTGCGGAGGGGGCGACGGTGAGCCAGAGCATCGCGCTGATGCCGTGTCCGAGGGACTCGCGGTCATGCTGCACCTTGAAGTAGAGGATGCCCGTGGAGCGCAGACGCTCCAGGCGCCGCTTGACAGCGAACTCCGACTGGCCGGTGCTGGTCTGCAATTCACTGAAGGTCGCCCGGCCGTCGCGCCGCAGCACGGCGAGCAGCGCCTCGTCTGCTCCGTCGAGAGCGATGCGGGCGGCTACCGGCTCGCTGTACGGGAGACGCAGTGCCGCCTCCTGGTCGGGTTCGAGCGCTTGAGTCTTGTCGAGCCAGCCGAGCGGGCCGCCGTAGAAGGTGTGCAGCAGGCAGTGGGCGCTGACCGAAATGACCTGAGGCGTGCGTTGCAGGCGGTCGAAGAGCAGTTCGTCGCGGTCCTGTCGGCTGCGGGCTCCCATGGCGCACAGCACTTCGGTGCCGCCGGAGATGAGATCGACGTGTGAGGTGTCGGGACGCCGGGCCAGCGCGGTGGCGAGTTGTTCGGCCACGTCGGGAGTGCAGCGCAGCCGGACGATCCAGCTCTGGCGGCCCAGCAGGCTCTCGTCGGTCATGCCGACGATCCTGAGTCCGGCGGTGGTGCGCAGTTTGCGGAAGCGGCGGGCGACGGTCTGGTCGGACACTCCGAGGATTTCGGCGATGCGGCTGAACGGCGCCCGCCCGTCCACCTGGAGCGCGTGCAGCAGCTTCAGATCGAGCGCGTCGGGTGAAGGGGACTGCATCGATGGCTCCTGCTTCGGCCGGGTGAAGTTCACGTCGTGTCGTACGACAGCGCTGTGTGGCCCGGGACGGGAAGGGTCCGATCCCGGGCCACTGCGCGGCGCCGCGCCCGTCCCCACGGTCGGCGCCGGTACCGGCGCGGTGACTGTCCGCTCCTTAGCCGTGCCGGTACGTCTGGTGTCATCTCGGTGCGGGTCCGGGGCTCACGAGGGGCGGCTGCCTGCGCCAGGCACCGTCTGAGTGCCGGCGGTGGGCAGGTCGGGTGTGCGAGGCCCTTGCACGGAGGCAGCCGGGCCTGTTGCCGGTAGGACCGACTGCTGCTGTGGCCGGCGCAGCAGGACGAAGCCCACCACGGCCGCCAGCAGGGTCAGGACGGCCGCGACGACCAGGCAGAGCTGAAGACCGTCGATGAACGCCTGCGACACGGCGCCGAGGACACGCGGGGTGTCCGCGCCCAGGCGAAGCCTGCCGACCGAACGCAGTCCGCCGGCGTCCGCTGCCTCGGTGACGCGCCGGATCGTCGCTCCGCCCAGCCCCGCGTCGGTGAGATGTCCGGGCAGAGCGTCCACAGCACGAGAGGACAGCAGCGCGCCCAGGACGGCGGGGCCCAGGGCGCCGCCGAGTTGACGGAAGGCGTTGTTGGCGGCAGCGGCCATACCGGCCTGGTGGAACGGCACCGAACTGACGGCGGTGGCGGTCATCGGGGTCAGGACGAACGACACGCCCAGGCCGAGCAGGGCCATCCGCCAGGCCAGTGAACCGAACGAGGTGTTGGCGTCGATCGTGGTCAGCGACAGCAGCGCGACCGCCACGACCAGCAGGCCGCCGGGAATCAGCACCCGCGGAGAGACCCGGTGCACCAGGCGTCCCATGGGGACACCGAGGACCAGCGGCACCATGCACACCATCAGCAGCCGCCAGGCCGATTCGAGGGTGCTGAGCTGCTGGACCATGCCGAAGTAGAGGCTGAGGGCGAAGAAGAACCCGATGAGCCCGAGGAAGCTGATCATGGCGATCAGTGAGGTGGCGGTGAAGGAGGGGCTGCGGAACAGTGTCAGGTCCAGCATCGGGCTGGAGCTGCGCCGCTCCACCCGTATGAAAGCGACCGATGCGCCAACGGCGGTGGACAGGGCAAGCATCACCTTGGTGGCGGTGAAGGAGTCGGCGCCGCCCTCGATGATCCCGTAGACCAGAGCGGTGATGGCCAGCGCGGCGGTGATCTGGCCGGGCCAGTCCAGTCGGCGCGTGCCCGGGGCACGGGAGTCGGTGAGCAGCTTCGTCGAGACGACCAGCGCGAGCAGCGAGGCGGGGACGGGCAGCAGGTAGAGCCAGCGCCACGCGAAGTGCTCGAGGATCACGCCCGCGATGACGGGGCCGAGTGCGAGGGCGGCCACCAGGGAGGTCGCCCACACGCCGATGAAGTTCCCGCGCTCTCGCGGATCGGGAACGGTGTGGCTGATCAGGGCCAGAGTCGAGGGCAGCAACGCGGCCGCGCCCAGACCGGCGAAGGCCTGTCCGGCCCAGACGACCTCGATCGACTGGGCGCACAGTGCGATCAGGGCACCCAGACCGCTGAAGGCCAGGCCCGCCTGGAAGACCTTCTTACGGCCGTGCACGTCACCGAAGACGCCCGCGGTGAGGATGAGCGCGGCCATGGGCAGCACGAACGCGACGCTCACCCAGGACAGCTGCGAGGTCGACGTGTCCAGCGCCCGCTGAATGGCGGGCAGGCTCGCCGAGACGGTAGTCACCGGCAGATAGGCGACGAACACGCCGACGCAGGCCATGACGAGTGTGGGCACCCGCCGCTCCTGCGGCGGGTTCGCCGTGGTCGTGACGTTCACGAAAGACTCTCTCCCTTAGGTACCAGGCGCTGTGGTCGGCTGGCTTCCGCCGCAACGTTCCGGCTTGCCGGGGAGCCGAGGCCAGCCACGAGCGCCGGATCCCGGAAATCCGACATCGGGGCCTTCGGTCCGGAGGAAGTCCGACCCGGCAGAGAACAACGGCCGGCAGCTGTCGGCGTGCCCGAAGATCTGGCAGAGCCGCGGATACAGCCGTTCCGGCCGCCCAGTGATGCGGGCCCGGGGACGGCGCAGGCGCCGCCCTCGGCGAGGGCGAAGGTCGTCATGATCAGTCCTTGTGTGGGAGGGGCCGTCCCGGAGGGCGTGCCAGGTCACGGCGTCACCAGCCGGTTGAGGGCACGATGTTCGGCGATTGCCTGGGGACCCGGCCGGTGTATCGGGCCCGTGCCCAGGGTCAGGGACAGGCCCGTGCCCTGGTTGGCATGGGCGATGATCTCCGCGGTGATGGAGACCGCCGTCTCCTCAGGCGTGCGTGCACCGACGTCGAGACCGATCGGGGAACGCAGCCGAGCCAGTCGGTCCTGCGCGACGCCCGCCTCGCGCAGGAGACGCAGGCGTTCGTCGTGCGTCCGGCGGGATCCCATCGCGCCCACGTAACCGACGGGCAGATCGAGTGCCAACTGCAGCAGGGGGATGTCGAACCTGGCGTCGTGGGTGAGGACGCAGACGGCGGTACGGCCGTCGACCTCGGTGCGTTCCAGATAGCGGTGCGGCCAGTCGACCACGACCTCGTCCGCGTGCGGGAGGCGGGCCGCGGTGGCGAAGACGGGCCGGGCGTCGCACACGGTGACCCGGTAGCCGAGGAAGCGGCCGGCCTGGCTGAGCGCGGTGGCGAAGTCGACCGCGCCGAAGATCAGCATGCGGGGGCGGGTCGCGGCCACATGGACGAGGACGGACAGCCGGTCGGGGCAGGTGTCCGCGTCCCCGCCGAACGAGGCGGCCGCGGTGCGTCCCGCCCGGAGCTGGGCTGTGGCCCGGTCCGCCACCGCCTGGCCTGTCGGCCCTGCGGCCAGCGTCGCGTCGGCGGTCCAGCTGTCGCCGAGAACGCTCAGGGTGGCGCCGATGAGTGCGTCGGGGCCGTCGACGACCTGTGCCACGGCGGCGGGTCGGTCCCCGGCAACCTCGGCGAGGGCCGCGCCGAGATGCGGCCGGGTCGCGGGGTCGATGCGCTGGACGAGAACGTCGAGTTCGCCGCCGCAGGTCAGGCCGACGGCGAAGGCGTCGTCGTCGGAGTAGCCGAACCATGCGCGCTGTGGGGCGCCCCGGTCCTGTAGCACCTGTCGGCACAGTTCGTAGACGGCGCCTTCGACACAGCCGCCGGAGATGCTTCCGACGGCGTTGCCGTCCTCGTCCACCGCGACCGACGTACCGACGGGCAGGGGCGCGCTGCCGGTGACGTCGACGACGGTGGCCAGGGCGAAGGGGCGTGCCTCGCGGCACCAGCGGTGCAGTGTGTCCGCGATGTTCAGCATGAGTCCTTCTCCGTGGTTTGCCGTCGGGGCGTGGGGCGGGTCGCCGCCGCGCCGTCGGGGAGTGCATACGCGGCGGCGACCCTGGTGGGTCCGGCAGCCGGGCGGGAGACCGGTTACCGGACAGGCCGGTGGCATCGAAGACCGCGTTGGCGAACGGGGCCTGCGCCGTGCAGAACGACACCCGGGCAAGCCCCGGATGTGCATTTCCGGGGAGGCTGAATTTCCAGTGATCCCGTGGGTGGTGCGATGTCGGTCGCACCACCCGAGCACTCCTGCCCGGAGTCATCCTGACGGGTTGACGGCCTACATCACGTGCTCGATCCGGATGGGCAGCCGGTTCTGGCGCTGTCCGGTGGCGTGGAAGACCGCATTCGCGACAGCGGCTGCCGCGCCGATCATCGTGACCTCTCCGAGGCCCTTCACACCGACGTCGTTGAGGAGCAGATCGGGCTCGTCGATGAAGTCGAAGTCGATCTCCTGTATGTCGGCGTTGACCACGAAGGGATACTCCTCCAGCGTGGTGTTGAGGAATCCGCCGAAGCGCGGGTCGACCTCGCTCGACTCCCGGAGCGCCTGGCTGATGCCCCAGGTCACGCCCCCGCGGACCTGACTGGCCGCGGTGACCGGGCTGGCGACCCGGCCGCAGTCGACCACACAGAGCGCCCTGGGCACACTGATGCGCCGTGTCGTGGCCTCGATGCGGACCTCGACGAAGTGAGCGACCCAGCTGAAGGCCGTGAAGTCCGGGAAGACCGGACCCGCGGCGGAGAACAGGCCGGCCCGCGAACGGTCCAGCATCTCGGGGGGCTGGCCCGGTCCCACGGAGGTCACCTCCACCTCCGTCGCCCCGCCTCCGGTGGCCCGGACCGCGTCTGCCACATCCACGGTCCCGGTGTCGCCCGCGCCGAGCTGCTTGCGCAGCTCGCGCAGTGCCTTGTGCACCGCGGGCAACGCCGTCGCGGTGCCCCACGCACCGGCGGTGAGATGCTGCGGCGCGATGCGCGTGTCACCCACCTGCACGACGACGTCCCGCACGGGAACACCGAGGTCCTCCGCGACCAGGAGAGCGATCGCCGAGCGGATGCCCTGCCCCATCTCGTGACCGTCGACGCCGACGGTCACCCGGCCATCGACCGCCGCGGACATACGGGCCACGGCCGGAGCGACCAGGACCGGGTGGGCGCCGACAGCGACGCCCAGGCCCACGAACGATCCGTCAGCGGCACGCATCGACCCCGGACGCGGATCGCGTTTGCCCCATCCGAACCGCTCCGCACCCCGCGTCAGACACCGCGCCAGGTGGCGGGAGGAGAAAGGCAGCCCGGTGACCGGGTCCGTGGCGGTGTCGTTGGCCAACCGCAGCTCGACGGGATCCCGGCCGGTGGCGTAGGCCAGTGCGTCGATGGCCGACTCGAACGCGAAGCTGGCCGGGCCCTCCATCGGAGCCCTCATGAATCCCGGCGTCTGGACATCGGTTTGGACCAGGCGCTGACGTCCCCCGAAGTTGGGTACGGCGTACAGCCTCGACGTCATCTCCGTGAACATGGCGGGGTACAGGTCGTGGCGGGACGTCTGGTGCTCCGCGTCGTGGAGGGCGGCCAGGAGCCGTCCCGACGGGTCGGCGCCGAGCCGGATGCGGTGACGGCTGACCGGCCGGAAGCTGCCGGCGTGGAACGTCTGCGGGCGCGGAACGACCAGCTTGACCGGACGCATCAGCCGGCGTGCGGCGAGCGCCAGTGGCCCGATGTGCGGTTGCAGTGCGTTGCGGGATCCGAAGCCGCCCCCGATGTAGGGCGAGATCACTTCGACATCCGCCGGATCGAGGTTCAGCTGCGTGGCGACTCCGTGGCGCAGTGCGCCGGCGTTCTGGGTGCCCTCGTGCACCACGAGCCTGTCGCCCTGCCATTCCACGACCGAGCTGATCAGTTCCATCGGGACCTGGTGCTGAGCCGGGTGCAGGTAGGTCTCGTCGATCTGCACCGGGCTCGCCGCGTACGCGCTCTCGGCGTCGCCCACCTTGACGTCGGGAAACCAGGGCAGGGCTTCTTCCTGGACGACGGAGGTGGCGCCTTCGTCATCGAGTCCGACGGCGAACGGCTCGGTCTCGTAGCGTGCCCGGACGAGTTCCGCCGCCTCGGTGGCGGCGACCAGGGTGTCGGCGACGACCAACGCGATCGGCTGTCCCCGGTAGGCGACGACATCGCTGAGCAGCGGCTGCAGGCTCTGGAAGGCGAAGCCTCCACCCATCAGGAACCCGGGACCGCGCAGTTCGTCCTCGCTGAACCGGGTCAGGACCAGACGGACACCGGGGACCGCCTCGGCCGCGGCGGTGTCGATGGCCACGGTGCGGCCCCTGCCGATCGTGGCCACGGCGAACATGGCATACGCCAGGTCGGCCGGGACGCGGTCGGCGCCGTAGCGTGCGCTGCCGGTGACCTTTTCGTGGGCATCGACGCGGCGCAGGTCCGGGGTCTTCATCGGGCGGCTCGCTTCCCGGCGGTGAGCAATGCGTCAGTGACGGTGCGGATGCCCAGCTCCACTCGGAACGCGCCGGTGCGCGGAGGGCGGGCCCCGGCGAAGGCGACTTCCCCCGCGCGGCGGGCGGTTTCCCTGGTGAGTCGCTCGCCGATCAGTGAGCGTTCCGCTGCCGTCGCCCGCCAGGGGCGCGTGGCGACCCCTCCCAGACCGATCCGGCAGTCCGTGACCATTCCCTGGGCGTCCAGCGTCACGGCGGTGGCGGCCGAGGTGAGGGCGAAGGCGTAGGACTCCCGGTCACGGATCTTGTGATAGACGGAGCCGCGACCGGCGGGTGTTGCGGGAACGCGGATCCGAAGGATCAACTCATCGGGAGCCAGGGTGTGTTCGAGCAGGGGGTTGTCTCCCGGTTCGACGTGCAGTTCGCCGAGCGGCAGCGTCCGCGCGCCTGCCGGGCCGACCACGTCGAGTTCGGCGTCGAACGCGATCAGGGCTACGGCCCAGTCGCCCGGGTAGGTGGCGATGCAGGCGTCACTGGTACCCAGCAGCGCGTGGGTACGGTCGAGTCCCTCCAGAGCCGCACAACCGCTGCCCGGATTCCTCTTGTTGCAGGGGAACTCCGCTCCGCCGCGGAAGTAGCCGCATCGCGTGCGTTGCAGCAGGTTCCCGCCGACCGTCGCCATGTTGCGCAGTTGCTGGGACGCCGCCCGCCACAAGGACTCCGACAGCGCCGGATAGTCACGGCGTACGACCGGATGGTCGGCGACCTCGGCCATTCTCGCTCCCGCACCGAACGACAGTTCGCCGTCACCGGTGCTGATCTCGGTCAGCTCGGCGAGACGGTGAATGTCGATGACGGCCGGCGGCGCCTCGATGCCGAGCTTCATCAGGTCGTACAGGGTCGTGCCACCGGCCAGGATCCTGGTGCCCGGCTCGGCGGCGGTCAGGGCATCGACGGCCCCGGCGACGCTGTCGGGCACCACATAGGCGAAGGAGCGCACCGTCTACACCTCGCTCTGCGCGGCCTGGTCGGCCACCCGGCGGATGGCGGCCGTGATGCCGACATACGCGCCGCACCGGCACAGGTTGCCGCTCATGTACTCACGGATGTCGCCGTCGGTCCCGGTGTGCCCTTCGGCCAGGCAGGCCAGGCCGGACATCACCTGCCCAGGTGTGCAGTAGCCGCACTGCAGGGCATCGCAGTCGACGAACGCCTGCTGCAACGGGTGCAGCGTGCCGTCGGGAGCCGCGACCCCCTCGATGGTCGTCACATCCTGTCCCGCGACCTGGACCGCCGGAGTCAGACAGGACACGACGCGACGGCCGTCGACGTGCACCGTGCAGGCACCGCACTGCCCCTGATCGCACCCCTTCTTGGTCCCGGTCAGCACGAGACGCTCCCGCAGCACGTCCAGCAGAGACTCACGAGGATCCAGAGCGAGGCACACCTCCTCGCCGTTGACGGTGAAGGCCGTCTCCACCAGGCCGGTCGGCGGCCTCGTGGTCGTCGATGTCTTCTCCATAGGGGGCTCGCTCCTTCGTTGCGGCGGGCGGGTGAGCGCCTGCGGCCTCGACCGTAGAAGCGACCGCGCAGGAGCGGGAGAGGAAGGTTTATCCATGGATCGGCGGTCTCTGCCTGATGGAGAGGTCCCTGAACGGTCCAGCCACCCCAGCCCAAGCCCCTCGGACGACGCGCACAGGCGCACATCCGCCAGGCCGTTCCCGGTCGGTCGTCGGTACGTCGCGTTGTCTGATCGAGTGATCACGGAGGGTTTCGCACCACGTCTGACCAGCGGGCGCCTACGGGGATTTGCGGGCTCGCGACAATCGTCGAAGGCGGAAGATCCGACCGCCCCGCACTCCGGACGAAACTCCCAGAGCGGGCCTACCTGACCTGCACCTTCAGGCCACGAAAGGATGGCCGCCAACGGCCCCTCGGCGGCAGGAGCGTTCGGCGGCGGAAGGTCGGACTGAAACCAGGCGGCCCGCGGGGTGCGTGCCGAAGGAACGCCGACGCGGGGCGTCCGCGCCCGACTCGGCGGCGGTGACGTCGGCGAGCGCGACGGCGCGCTCCCCGGCCGGGTCCGGGCCGCGCGGTGCCTCACGCCCTGCGCATGGCTGTTCGTGTCATCCGGACGGCGGCGCCGGCAGGTGCACCCGGGACACCGCGCCGGTGTCATGGTGGACGGGGTGCGTGCACGGCCGAGAGGTGCGCCCCTTCCCTGGGGCTTACCTGGGCGTCGACACCTGGTCCTTGGACGAGCGCGCAGTTGTGGAAAGGGGCTCGGATGCGCCCTGCCCCGAGCTGAGCCCGTCCAGCAGGAGATCGCCGAGCTCGGAGAAGGCGTCGCCGGCGGTCAGGCCGGTCCTCTCCAGGAGGACCCCCGACTGGACCGCGTCGATGGTGACCGCTACGACGTGGGCGGCGAAGTGGCCGTTGAGGGCACGGAAGACGCCGGTCTGCACGCCCTCTTCGATCAGTTCGTGGACCCGGTGTGCCGCGGCGGCGGAGTTCTTGCGGTAGATCTGCGCCGTCGGCTCGTAGCCGACCATGTCGTCGTAGAAGGCGTGGGAGTGCCGGCGCATGGCTGTGCCGACGCCGGTGAGGTAGACGCGGATGCGCTGCCGGGGGTCGGGCTCGGCCTGGACAGACTGTTCGATCTCGGCGGTCGCCTCCCGGAAGAAGGCGCGGGTGACCGCCAGTACCAGCTGTTCCTTCGTGGAGGCGAGGCTGTACAGCGTCGCCTTGGAGCACTCGAGCCGTTGGGCGAGCTCGTCCATGGTCACCGCGGTGAAGCCTTCGGCCAGGATGATCGCCTCGGCCTGGCGCAGCAGTTCGTCCCGCCGGCGTGTGTCGACGACGCGCCTGCGCGCTGTTCGGCGTGGGCGTCGGTCACGCGAGTCAGGTTGGGCCGTCACCGCGGCAGTCTCCCATGAGGATCTTCGCCTGAAGCGGCGAGTGGTCGTCCGGGCCGGAAGCCGACCCCTTGCAAATGGGTACCAGCGTACCTCCTAACGTACCCACGGGGGAATGTTCGCGTGAGCGACTCGTCGTCAGGCACCGACTTGCAGCAGTGTGCGGCCGAGGCCCCTTCGCTGGTCCAGGTGCTTCAGCGCAGCCGACGCCTGTTCCAGGGGAAAGACGGACGAGAGGGGCGGGTCCAGCCGGCCGGACTTCAGCAAGGGCCAGAGTTCGCGCCAACAGGCACGGGCGGCCTCCGGATCCTGGCGCCAGTACTCGTCCATCCCCACTCCGAGTACAGAGGTGTTGGTCAGCAGCAGACGATTCACTTTGACCGTGGGGATGCCCCGGCCCGCGAATCCCAGGACGAGGAGGCGCCCCCCGCCGTGCCGCAGCGCGCGAAGCGAGTCCGGGAAGCGATCCCCACCGACCGGGTCGACCACGAGGTCGACGCCCTGGCCGTCGGTGAGGGCTCTGACTGCGTCGAGGAATCCGCCGACACGTACGACCTCATGTGCTCCTACGGACCTGGCCAGTTCGGCCTTCTCCTCAGTGGATACGACCGCGATGACGCGCGCGCCGTGCGCTGCGGCCAGTTGGCAGGCCGCGCTCCCCACTCCGCCCGCGGCTCCGTGGACGAGGACGACCTCGCCGGGGAGGAGAGCACCCCGGTGGACGAGCGCGAAATGCGCGGTCAGGTAGTTAAGGGGCAGGGCCGCACCGCGGCGGGTGTCGACGTTGTCCGGGAGAGGAAAGACCATCGTTGCGTCGACAGCGACGGTCTGCGCGAAGCCACCGGTGACCGGCAGGGCTGCCACGCGGTCACCGGCGCGGAATCCGGCGCCGTCCGTGCGGACCGTTCCGGACACCTCCCAGCCGAGGACGAACGGCAGGTCGGGACGTGTCTGGTACTCCCCGCGAGTCTGCAGGATGTCCGGGAAGACCACACCCGCCCATTCGACGTCGATGAGAACCTGGCCCTCTCGGGTCTCCGGCTCCGGAAGCTCTTGTACGACCAGGGCATCAGGACCCTCGAATGCGGTGACGAGTACTCCCTGCATCAGTACCTCCCGGTCCCAAGGACCGTTTCGTGACCACTGTGTGTTTGCACATCTGCGAACCGGGTCGGCTGTGTGACCGTCCTCGACGACTCCCTCTCACGGGTCACTCGTTCGCGGGGCTCGCGGTTACCGGATGGAGGATCCGATGGAGATGCCGCCGTCGACGTCGAGGACGATGCCGGTGATGTAGCCGGCGGCCTCGCTGGCGAGGAAGGCCGCGGCTTCGGCGATGTCCTCGGGCCTGCCGGTGTGGCGCATCGGGACCTTGTTGGTGAGTTTGTCGCGTGCGGGGCCGTTCATGGAGGCGAGCATCGGAGTCTCGATGAGGCCGGGTGCGATGGCGTTGGCGGTGATGCCGTGGCGGGCGCCTTCGAGTGCGAGGGTGCGGGTCATGCCGACGATGCCGGCCTTGGCGGCTACGTAGTTGGTCTGGCCGAAGTTCCCGCGCCATGACATGGACGAGAAGCTGATGATGCGTCCGTAGCCCTGGCGTTTCATGGGGCCGAACGCGGCGCGGGCGCAGTGGAAGCCGCCGGTGAGGCTGACGTCGATGACCGCGTGCCAGTCGTCGTCGGTGATGTCCTCGACGCGGTTGTCGCGGATGATGCCGGCGTTGTTGACGAGCACGTCGAGGCGGCCGAGATCGGCGGTGATGCCGGTGATCCAGGCATTGACCTGGGCCGAGTCGGTCACGTCCATCACGTCGGTGCGGAGTTTCGGGTCGTGGGTGTCGGCGATGGTCCCGGCGGCATCGGTGAGGGCTTGTTCGTTGACGTCGGCCAGCGCGACGGTGGCGCCCTCCGCTGCGAACCGGGTCGCCATGGCGAGGCCGAGACCTTGTGCGGCCCCGGTGATGGCGACGACCCGTCCTTGGTAGCGGTTCACTTGTTGTCTGCTTTCGTGGTCCGGAGAGCGAGGAAGGCGCGCAGGGCGTCGGCCACCGAGCTCGCCGTCCAGTTGTCGGCGAAGGTGGCCAGTTCCTCGCGCAGAGCCTGCTCGGGGGTGATGCCGTCGATGCGGTGCAGGAGTGTCTTGAGGCGTTGCTGGGCGGGGCTGTGGCGGTCGGCCAACTGGTGGCAGACGCGAGTGGCTGTGTCGTCGAGGTTGGCCTCGGGCACGATCGCGTGGATCCAGCCGGTGTGCGCGAACTCGGTGGCGGGCAGCAGTTCGCCGGTGAGCAGGAGCCAGCGCGACAGGCCCCGTCCGACCGCGCCGGGAAGCCGGACGCTGGACCCGCCGGCCGGTACCAGCCGCCGCTGTAGGTGGCCGTCGCCGATGAGGGTGGTGTCGGCGGCGACGACGACATCGCAGGCCAGCGCGAGTTCGAGGCCCCCGGCGACGGCGTGACCGTGCAGGACGGCGACCCAGGGTTTCGGGCTGGCCGCGATGCGGCTGAAGCAGGCGGATACGTCGGCCAGGAAGCCGACCGGGTTGTCGCCGCGGTCGTGCAGCTGGAGGAACTGGTGGAAGTCCCCGCCGGCGCAGAAGCTCGGCCCGTTGCCCGCCACGGCGATCACTGCTGTGGCGGGGTCGTCCTCGGCGCTGGTGATCTCCTTGCCCAGGGCCTCGATGAGTGCGGCGTCGAGGGCGTTGCGCCGCTCCGGGCGGTTGAGCAGCAACCACCTGACGGCGCCGCGTTGTTCGACGAGGAGAGGTGCGGTGTCGGTCACTGTGGCTCTCGGCTTGAAAGTTCCGTGCGGCGACGGCTGCGCAGCAGGTAGCGCTGGGTCTTCCCGCTGGGTGTCTTGGGCAGGGCGTCGATGAAGTGGATCGTGCGCGGGTAGGCGTGGGCGGCGTAGCGGGTCTTGACCAGCAGCTGCAGCTCAGCGGCCAGCTCCGGTGATCCGTCACCGCCGTCGCGGAGGACGACGTATGCCTCGATGACCTCGCCGCGGACGTCGTCGGGTGCGCCGATGACGCTGCACTCGGCGACGGCGGGATGCTGCGCGAGGACGCTCTCGATCTCGAACGGCCCGATCCGGTAGCCCGCCATGATGATGACGTCGTCGTCGCGGGAGGAGAAGAAGAAGTCCCCGTCGGCGTCGATGCGTCCGGCGTCGCCCGTGAGGTACCAGCGGCCGTCGGCGGTGAACTTGGCGCCGGCCTGACCCGGGATCTGGTAGTCACGGAAGGTCATCAGCGGGCTTTCGGTGACGTCGATCGCGACCCGGCCGAGCACGCCCGGTCCGGCGGGCTCGTCCTTGTCGTCGGCCAGGACGGTCAGGCTCCAGCCGGGTACCGGCCGGCCCATCGATCCGGCCTTGAGGGGGCGGGCGAGTTCGGGGTGGTGGTGGTTGGCCAGGGGCATGCCGACCTCGGTCTGGCCGAAGTGGTCGTGCACGGCCAGGCCGAGCGCGGAGCGGGCCCACTCGTTGACCTCGGGGGTCAGTGGCTCGCCCGCGCTGGACGCCCGCTGCAGGCGCAGTCCCTGCGGTACCGGCGCCGTTGAGGAGCGCAGTCCCCGGTACACGGTCGGGGCGGCGGTGAAGTCGGTGACCTGGTGGTCGAGGAGGGTGCGCCAGGTTGTCTCGGGGGAGAAGCCGCCGGACAGCAGCAGGCTGGGGATGCCGGCGGCCATCGGAGCGACGATGGCGGAGTACAGCCCGTAGGCCCAGCCGGGGTCGGCGGCACACCAGTAGACGCTGTCCCGGGTGACGCCAAGGCCGTACTCCAGGTAGACCTGCCATCCGGCGATGTAGGAGACAGGGTGGATGACCCCCTTGGGCTTGCCGGTGGTGCCGGAGGTGAACATGTGCACCAGCGGGCCGTCCCCGCTCGTGAGGACGGCGGGCACCGGCTCGGTCGACGCGTCCGCGACGAGATCGGCCAGCGACGCGTCACCGTGCTGCGCGCCGGTTCCGGTGACGACGAGGCGGCGCTGGGGGTCGTCCGGCATGTCGGGGCCCGGGTCGAGCTTGTGGCGCTGGTCCGGGTCGACGACCACGACGCGCGCACCGGCGCCTTCCAGGCGCAGGGCGATGGCCTGGGGTGCGAAGGCGGTGAACAGCGGGACGTAGACCGCGCCGAGCCGCCAGATCGCGAGGATGACGGTGACCAGGTCGGTGCTCTTGCCCATCAGGGTCGCCACCCGGTCGCCCGGACCGACCCCGAGCCCCTGCAACGCCCGCGCACAGCGGTGCGACTCCGCGGCGAGCTCGCCGAAGGTCAGGGCGGAAGTCTTCCCGGCGCTGTCGACCACGGTGAACGCCGTGCGGTCGGCGGGATGCCGGTCGCACAGCAGTCGGGCAACATTCAGAGACGGAGCCGTGAAGGTCTCGGTCAGTTCGGCGACCCGGTCGGCGGCGCTCATCGCTGGTCCTTGCGGTCGATGATCGGCAGGACCAGACGGCTGGGGTGGTTCGGCCCGTGATGGATGTGGTTGACGGCGGGGATCATCTGCTCCTCGCTCTCACGGGCGATGACACCGCCGGTGTTGGTGTTGCGGTCGTAGCGGGGGAAGTTGCTGCTGGAGACGTCCACGCGGATGCGGTGACCGGGAAGGAACACGTTCGAGGTGGCTGTCATGTCGATGGTGATCTCGTAGACCGTGCCGGGCTCCATCAGCTCTTCCGTGGCGAGGCCGCCCCGGTAGCGGGTGCGCAGGATCCCGTCGCACAGGTTGATCGCCTTGCCGTCGGGGAAGACATCGACGAGCTTGGCGGTGAAGTCGGTGTCCACCGCCGAGGAGGAGACGAACAGGGTCAGGCTGACCGGACCGGTGACCTCGACGGCCTCTTCAAGCACGGGCGTGGCGAAGCACAGGACGTCCTCGCGGCCGGCGACCGTCCGTTGGTCGACCGGACCGCAGAATCCGAATGTCGTCGGCATGGATGCCCCGCCGGCGGTGGGAACCGGGCGGCGCGGGTCGTAGAGGTAGGTGTCGTGCCCGGTGCCGGCCGGTGGATCGGTCGTCAACGCGCCGTCACCGTCAGCGGTGTTGGCGCGACCGCCGCTGGTGAGGTGGAAGTCGGTCCACCGCGTGTCGGGCAGCGGCCACTCCTGCTCATCGCGCCACTGGTCGATGCCCATCACGAAGATCTTCACCGGCGCCACGCCGTCCAGAGCGGTGGTGTTACCGCGCAGCCAGCGGTCGAAGAACTTCACGTGCAGGCCGGTCAGGCCCAGCATCTGCGCACTGGCCAGCGGACCGAAGGAACGGTCGGGATAGACGCCGGTCGTGGCCATGTGATCCCACGGACCGATGATCAGCCGTTGCCCCTCGCGCGCCTGCGCAGTGCCCGTCTGTCGGCGGGCGGTGGTGTAGGTGCGGATGGTCTGGCCGATGTAGAGGTCGTACCAGCCGCCGATGTTGAGCGCCGGGACCGTGACGTTCTTGAGCTCGGGGGTGAGCTCCATGGCGTCCCAGTACCCGTCGTGGGAGGGGTGGGCCATCCAGTCGTCCCACCACTTCCCGTACGCCGCCAGGACCGGAACCTCCGCCGTCGGCAGCACCTCGTTGAGGGACTCGGCGGACAGCAGCGCCTGGCCGAGCTGCTGCACCTGGTCCACGGAGCCCTCACCGGCCGCCAAAGACCGCTGCGCATCGGCCGCGTACATCATGGCGTTCCACAGCGTGACCAGACTCAGTGAGAGCGCACCGCCCGCGCCATACCAGGGCGACTCGTAGTTGTCGATCGAGGTGAAGGCCGGTGCGATCGCCTTGAGCGCAGGAGCGCCGGTCACGGCGGTCTCCCACTGCACCATCCCGAGGTAGGACGGCCCGTACATGCCCACCGTGCCGTCCGACCATGGCTGTTCCGCGATCCAGGCGACGGTGTCCTCGCCGTCGGCCCGATCGGCCATATGCGGAACGAACTCGCCTTCCGAGCGGTGGGTGCCCCGGCAGTCCTGCACCACCACCGCGTAACCGGCCTCCACCAGAGTCAGGAGGTCGGGGATGGCTGACTGGCCGAAGCCCATCACGTCCTTGCCGTACGGCAGGCGCACGAGCAGCGTCGGGGCCGCCCCTTCGGCCGGATGCCACACGTTGGCGGCGAGGGCTACGCCATCACGCATCGGGACCTGGACGTCTATGTCGTATATGTGCTGCATCGGTGCTCCTCATTGAGCTGACGGCGTCGCCCCCGGATGCGGGTACGTTAAGAGGTACGTTCGTACCCTGTCAATTACCGGATGGAAGGTAGACCGCACGTGATTCACTTGCGCGGAACCCGGTGAGGACCCCAAGGTCCGCGAGGGTGCATCGATGCGTGGCGCCTTGCGCGAGTTCCTCGACGCCGCCGCGGTCGAGGGGCGGCTTCCGAACGGGTACAGGCGAGGTGGCAGACGGCAGAAGCCGGGGCCCGGAGACGACGTCCCAGGTGGCCGTCCGGACGATGAGTACCGGGCCCGGGCACGTCGTCGAGAATCTCAGGGAAGGACCGTTCGAGACGGTCGGTCGGCTGACGACGGCGAGGGCGGTGACTGAACCGCCCAGCGCCTCCAGAGTGGCTGTCAGCTGAAGGACCGCATTGCCTGCCGCCGGGCTTCGAGGCGGATGGTCATCGAGTGGGCGACGCCGGGCGTGCTCACTGGAAGGGTCCTCATCCGTCCTGGTGTGCGGCGGCCTGGAGGGTGCCGCCGGTGGGTGACGTGTACGGGGTCGAGGGATGACCGCACTCGACGGGCACGGCTACTTGCCCGCGCTGACCTTGGCGGTGTCCAACTCGTCCTGCGGCGGCGTGGTGGTGCGGGCGTGCAGGACCCTGCGGGCCTGTTCGGTGTCGAAGTCGTTCTCCCACTTGCCGATCACGATGGCGGCGACGGCGTTGCCGAGAACATTGATGAACACGCGGCCCTCGTTGAGGATGCGGTCGATGCCCACGATCAGGGAGAGGGCGGCGAGCGGGATGTGGCCGACCGCGGTGACGGTGCTCGCGAGAACGATGAACGCGCCGCCCGCGATCCCGGCGGTGCCCTTGCTGGTGAGCATCATGACGCCGACCATGATCAGCTGCTGCTGCCAGGACAGGTCGATGCCCATGGCCTGGGCCAGGAAGAGGGAGGCCATCGTGAGGTAGACCGCGGAGCCGTCCAGGTTGAAGGAGAACCCGGAGGGGATGACGATGCCGACCACGGGCCGGCCGATGCCGAGGATCTCCAGTTTGCGTACCAGCTGGGGCAGTACGGCCTCGCTGGAACAGGTGCTGAGGGCGACGAGCAGTTCGGCCTTGAGGAAGCGGATGAGGCCGAACAGGCTCAGGCGGCAGGCCCGCATGATGGCGCCGAGGACGACCAGGACGTAGACGACGCAGGTCGCGGTGAACAGGATGATGAGGTAGCCGAGCTGTTTGAGGCTCTCGGCGCCGTAGGTGGCGACCACGGTGGCCAGGGCGCCGAAGGTGCCCAAGGGTGCGAGCCGCATCACCCAGCCCACGATGCGGAAGACGACGTCCGACAGCGCCTTGATGCCGCGGGTCAGCGGTGCCCCTTCCTCGCCGGCCATGTTCAGGGCCACACCGAAGACGATCGAGACCATCAGCGCGGACAGGATCGCGTCCCCGGTGATCGCGCCCAGAAGGGAGGCGGGGATGAGGGAGGAGATGAAGCCGGTGAAGGTGGCGTGCTCGGTGGCGGTCTTGGGCACGTCGTCGGCGTTCAGTGACGAGGGGTCGACGTGCAGGCCGGAGCCGGGTTGGAAGATGTTGGCGACGACCAGCCCGATCAGCATGGACACCAGGGACAGCACCAGGAAGTAGCCGATCGCCTTCACACCGATCCGGCCGGCCTTGCGCAGGTTGTCCATGGAGGCGATGCCGGTGGTGACCACGCAGAAGACGACCGGGATCACGATCATCTTGACCAGCGCGATGAACCAGTCGTTGAGCGGCTTCAGGTCCTCACCCACCCCGGGCGCGAGGATGCCGACGGCGATGCCGAGGACGGCGGCCACTACGACCTGGAACCACAGCTCCCGTATGAGACGGCTCAGCCGTGACCGCTGCGGGCGGCCGGCGACGGTGGTGGTGCTTGTCATCGTTGGTGCTCCTTTGCACGACGATCGTGTGTAGCCCTGTCCCGTGGGGGTGCGGGGGACGCGACGCGGCTCGGGCGTCCCCGCTCTCGTGTGGCGCCCGTATCCGGCGGCGTCGGCCGACGGCGCCCGCCCGGTGGCGGGCGCGCCCGCGGTGGGGTGGCGGTCAGCTGTGCAGGGCGCGCAGCACCTTGTGGAAGGCGGCCTTGCTCTCGAAGCCGATGCCGGGGGTGTCGGTCAGGCCGACGCGGCTCTTGTCGACGACGGCGTCGTCGGCGAAGCCGCCGGTGGGCTGGAACTCGCCCGGGTAGGACTCGTTGCCGCCGAGCTTGAGAGCGGCTGCGATGTGCAGGGAGAACTGGTGCCCGCCGTGCGGGATGCAGCGCCTCGATGACCAGCCGTGCTGACGGAGCATGTCCTGGATGCGCAGGTACTCCACCAGGCCGTAGGAGAGCGCGGGGTCGACCTGGATGGTGTCGCGGTCGGGGCGCAGGCCGCCGTAGCGGATCAGGTTGCGGGCGTCCTGGAGGGAGAAGAGGTTCTCACCGGTGGCGATGGAGCCGGTGTAGTGCTCGGCGACGGTGGCGTTGAGGTGGTAGTCGAGCGGGTCGCCGATCTCCTCGTACCAGAACAGCCCGTAGGGCTCGATGGCCCGCCCGTACTCCAGGGCCGTGTTGAGGTCGAAGCGGCCGTTGACGTCGACGGCCAGCCGGGAGCCGTCGCCGTCCAGGACGTCGATGACGGCCTCGATACGGCGCAGGTCCTCCGCCAGGTCGGCGCCGCCGATCTTCATCTTGACGACGTCGTAGCCCAGGTCGAGGAAGCCGCGCATCTCGTCCTGAAGGTCGGTGAGGGTCTTGCCCGGGGCGTAGTAGCCGCCGGCGGCGTAGACGAAGACGGAGTCGTCGGGCTGCCCGTCGCCGTAGCGCTCGGACAGATACCGGTACAGCGGCTTGCCCTCGATCTTGGAGGCCAGGTCGAACAAGGCCATGTCCACCACGCCGACCGCGACCGAGCGCTCGCCGTGCCCGCCGGGCTTCTCGTTGGTCATCATCGCGTCCCACGCCTTGGCGTGGTCCAGGCCGCCCTGTTCGTCGAGCAGGCTTGCGGGCTCGGCCTGGAGGAGGCGGGGCAGGATCCGGCGGCGCAGGATCTCTCCGGCGCTGTAGCGGCCGTTGGAGTTGAAGCCGTAGCCCACCACGGGCTTGCCGTCACGGATGACGTCGCTCTCGATCGCCACGACCGAACAGTCCATGGAGCTGAAGTCGATCCAGGCGTTGCGGATCGAGGAGCTGATCGGAACGACGCCCTCGTAGACGTTGGTGATCTTCACTGCGGACCCTCTCTCATATCTTATAAGATGTGACGCCTGTTAGAGTCGGCTGGTCGGATGCGGGATGTCAAGGGGTGAGGAACCTCCGGAAAGGAACGGTCAGGGGGCCATGGCAGGACAGAACCTGTTCTTCAGCAAGAGCGACCTCGCCTACGCAGAACTCCGCGATCGGATCCTCTCCGGCACTCTTCCTGCCGGGTCACGGCTCGCCCAGTACGACCTCGCCGAGTCCCTCAACATGAGCATCACGCCCCTGCGCGAGGCCATCCGCCGCCTCAGCAGCGAGGGACTCCTCACCGTCGAAACCCACCGCGACGTCCGGGTCTCCGTCATGAACTCCAACGAGGCCCGCCAGCTTTTCGAAGTCCGCCTGTCCCTGGACCCGACCGCCGCCGAACTCGCCGCCCAGCGGCGGACCGACGACGACATCGCCACCATGCAGGCCGCCGTCGACAAGCTCCTCCCCGTCACCCGCCAATGGGGGGAAAAGGCACTCACGGCCCACCGCGCCTTCCACCAGGCGCTGTACCGGGCCTCGCACAACGACGTCCTCATCCGTCTCCTGGACGACCTGTGGGACAAGTCCGACCGCTACCGGCGCCTCGGCCTCGAACTCCCGCCCGGTGACGAACCCCGCACCCGGGATCTACAGGAACACCACCAACTCGTCTCCCTCATCGTGGACGGCCGCGCCGCCGAAGCCGCCGAGCTGATGCGGGGCCACATCACCCACAGCCTCACCGCCACCGCCATCAGCGCCCTCGAAGACCGCGAGGGCATTCGCGTGACGTGACGCGCGGCGACCGGCGCCGTCGTGGTGCATGAGGGGAGAGGACTGATAGGAGTGCGTGAGCTGGAGCATTTCCTGGCAGTCGTCGACTCCAGCAGCTTCAAGTCTCGCAGTAACACCTGGGCCCTCATATGGTGTTTAGCGGTCTGCCTGCAGCCACTCTGACGGACAGCACGTGTGGTCACAAACGAGTGGGGATCCGCTTCCACGCGTCATTGCGATGCCGACGCCGGAACAACGATCGCAGCCCCGGTCCCACAGTCCGTACCGATGGGTCACGCCGCGCCATAGTGCACCGTCCGGATCCACCAAGGTCCGGCGATCAACTGTCGCCCGGGACCAGGTCTCCGGCATTCCCGCTTCTCGCCCCCGGCAACAACGGCTCCAGCCGAGCCCACCGCCCCGTTGGGCACATCACGCCCCACGATCGCTGATCATCGTCCGCCCAAGATCTACCTTCGCAACACGTCCCAGCTACCGCACCAACGGCAAGTGAGCTCCGGCCCGCGCGCATCGCAAGAAGCCCCGGCCTCCCGGAACAAGGGACGACGTGCCGTGCCAGACGCCGGCAAGACAGCGCCCGGTGGCACCACAAGCTGACGCATGGAGCAGAACGGTCCAATCGCCCTTGACCTCCGCCCCCAGAACGCCCATCAATCATTCGCTACAGGCCACAGAAGCCGCAGCTCAGAGGCACTCCGGCTCGCCGACCCGCTCTCCTGCCTCCATACAGAGGACAGTCGCTGGCGCGCATCCGCTAGGCTGTCCCTGGTCGGCCGTTGGTACGTCGCACTGTCTGCTCAGGTGACTGTGCGGAGAGCGTCGCACTACGTCTGACCAGCGGGCTTGTACTCCTCGCCGAAGATCCACCGCCTGGATTTTCAGCAAGGTTTTCTACAAGCCCCCGCCTTCGTAGCTCAGGGGATAGAGCACCGCTCTCCTAAAGCGGGTGTCGCAGGTTCGAATCCTGCCGGGGGCACCATGCGTTACCGCTCTGACCTGGGGTTTATCCCCCAGGGAGGGCTCCTATTCGGCCTCGGACTCCTCGTCCGGGGCCGTTTGCGTGAGCGGACGGAGAGTCGATCCCCGAAATCTCTCCAGCGAATAAGAGTCATCCGGCCCGGACTCCGGCCCGGTCTTCTCCGGGCCATCGGGCTCTGGCTCCGCTTCAGGCACCCAAGGAGCGCACGAGCGAGCACGGAAGAATCGCACTTCTGTCGAAAGTGGTTACGCCTCGCGGCTGTTCCTGGTGATGGAACTCGTCGACGGCGTACCGCTGTCCGCCTACCGCGACCCCGGCCGGCCGCTGCCGGTCAGCTGGGCGGCCGCCGTCGCCGCGCAGGTCGCGACCGTACCGTCGTACGCGCACGACGTGCCGGTGATCCACCGCGACCTCAAGCCGGGCAACATCCTCGTCGCCCGCGACGGCACCGTGAAGGTCCTCGACTTCGGCATCGCGGCGATCCTGCGGACGGACGTCACCAAGCTGACCGCCACCGGCAGCCCCATCGGCACCCACCAGTACATGTCGCCCGAGCAGGTCCGCGGCGGACGCATCACCCCGCAGACCGACCTGTACGCGCTCGGCTGTGTGCTGCACGAACTCCTCGGCGGGCGGCTCGTGTTCGAGGCGGAGAGCGAGTACCTGCTGATGTACCAGCACGTCAACGCCGCCCCCCACCCCGCTGCGACAGCTGCGCCCCGATGTCCCCGAGGCGCTGGAGGAGCTGGTCCTGCACCTGCTGCGCAAGGCGCCCGAGGCGCGGCCCGCCGACACACAGGAGGTGTACGCGCGGCTGCTGCCGTTCCTCCCGCCGCCGGGCCAGGAGCCCGGCACGGCGGACGCCGGGCCGGCCGGCGCGCCCGATCCGACAGGCGTGTTCCGTCGCCCGTTCGCGCCCCGCGCCCGCGCCCAGGCCCCGGCGCCCGGAGGCCCGGCTCCGACGGCCGTCCTCCCGGGGTCCCCGCCGGTGCCCGCCCCCGCCCGGCTGCGCGAGGACATCAAGGAGGCGTACGCCCACTCCGACGCCCTGCTGGAGGAGGAGCGGTTCGCGCAGGCCGCCGAGGTGCTCGGCGAGGTCGTCGAACCCGCCGCCCTCGCCCTCGGCTCCGAGAGCAAGCAGGTCCTGGCGCTGCGCCGCCAGCGAGCGGCCATCCGCCTCCTCGGCGGCGACTACCGGGCCGCCCTGCCCGAGTTTCGACGCCCTCGCCGACGCCTACGCCCGTATCGCCGGGCCCACCGGCGAGCAGGCCCGCGCCTGCCGCGCCCAGGCGGCCCGCTGCCGCGCCGAACTCAGCCAGGTCACCGACGCCCTGGCCGCGCTCCAGGGTGTGCTGAACGTCGTGCGGGCCGTCGACAGCGACGTGAGCGAGGAAGCCGTGGAGCTGTGGCACAACATCGGGATGCTGCTGCTCGCCCAGGGCCGGACCGCCGAGGCGCGGCAGGTCCTCGAACCGCTCCACCAGGACATGTGCATGGTGTTCGGCCCGGAGGACGAGATGACCGTCGAGATCGCCGAGGCGCTCGCCGTGATCCGCCTCGACCTCGACGGTTCGGCTTCCTGACCCGCTTCCTCCAGGAACAGCATCGCCAAAACCTTGCTGCTCTGCGGCCGAGGGCCTCGCGAAGGTCACGTCGCCGGGTGGTTCAGCGCTCACCGGTGTGGCCGCCAGGTCAGTGGTGCCGCCCGCCGTGTTCCGATCCTCTGGCGACGAGTCCACCGCGCCGGTCTCCCACTTGTCGTGGGCTTGCTGGTCGGATGTCGGCCGACGGGGAGGGTACGTGAGCGGGATCAGCGTGCCGGAAGGACAGCAGACAGTACGCTGAATCCAGCGGGATCGGGCCCGCAGCACAGTGTCCGGGAGGTGCTCCATGACGGCCGAGATGGTGGCTCCGGCATGGATGCATGAGCAGATCACGGCGGAGGAGTACGACTCCTGGTCCGAAGAGCAGTGCGCCGGCATCGAGATCGTGGACGGAATGGTCGTCGTGAGTCCGAGTGCGTCCAAGCGGCACAACCGGCTGGCCCGGATTGTGGCGAACGCCCTGGATGCCGCCTCGGGCCCGGAGTGGAACGCTGACACGGACTTCGACGTCCGGCTCCAGGATGTCCCGCTCACCAATCGCCGCCCGGACGTCATCGTGTACCGCGCCGACACGATCGACATGACCCCCACCCGTCCTGAGCACGTGCTGCTGGTCGCGGAGGTGGTGTCGCCGGGCTCGGAGACCACCGACCGGATCGTGAAGGTCGATCAGTACGCCAAGGCGGGCATTGGGTTCTACTGGCGGATCGAGCAGGCCGCGACAGGCGTTCCTCTCGTGTACACCTACGTTCTCGACCCCGCGACCAAGACCTACCGGGACGGAGACGTGTTCACCGGCGTCCTCAAGGTAGTGGCCCCTTTCCCGGTGGAGATCGACCTGGGGCAGGTCTGACCTGGCGCGGCGCAGCAGTCGGCGGCGCGTGAGCAATGCGTGAGCGGATGGTCCGATACAGGGTGGCATGAGCCGAATCAAGTGGCTCGCCGTACCGTTCCGGCCATGGGAAACAGCACCGCGCGGCAGCGCCGGGCACCACCCGGCAAGGATCCGATCCCACTCCTAAAGCGGGTGTCGCAGGTTCGAATCCTGCCGGGGGCACCAGGTCTGACCAGCGCGTTTACCTCTCCGGGGTAGGCGCGCTGTTCGTCGTAGCCGTGGCATTAGCCGGCAGCAGGTTCCACGTCATGGCAAACACCAAGGTCAACACCACTCAACGAGGCCGCATCCGGCGCAATGGATCCGGCTACCAAGCGAGCGTCTATGTCGGGCGCGATCCGCTCACGAAGAAGAAGATCTACCTCTACGAGCAGGCCGCGACGCTCCCCGAAGCGGAGAAGGCCCGCACGAAACTCCTCCACCAGGTCGACGAGCAGCGCCACCCGAAGCGCGAAGTCACCACGGCATTCCTCCTCGACCGGTGGCTCGGCGTCGCCGAGCTCGACGAGACGTCGTACGAGCGGGCCGAGGGCATCATCCGCAACTACCTCAAGCCCACGTTCGGCGAGCTCAAGGCGGCCACGCTGACCGCCGAGATGCTGGAGCTGTTCTACGCCCGTCTCCGCCAATGCCAGGACCAGTGCGAAGGCTGGCGCAACGGCAAGACCGACCCCAAGACGAAGCAGAAGCACGCCTGCGAACCGCTCTCCGCGAACTCAGTCCGCAAGATTCACTTCATCCTGCGCCCGGCGCTCAACCGCGGCCTGCGCTGGGGCTACGTGACCACGAACGTGGCGGCCCTCGCCGAGCCGCCGTCCCAGCCCAAGCCGAACCCCGACCCGCCGACTCCCAAAGAGGCGGTCCTGGTTCTGAACACTGCCTGGCAGCGGGATCTGGACTGGGGAACGTTCCTGTTCATGACGATGGTCACCGGCTCACGCCGCGGCGAGATGTGCGCCCTGCGCTGGTCGGACATCCACCTCGACCGCCTCGAACTCTTCGTGAAGCACTCCAACAACGGCCGCCGGATCAAGGACACCAAGACCCACCAGCGCCGCAAGCAGGCCATCGACGTGATCACGCGTTCCGTCCTCGCCGCCCACCGAGCCCGCGCCGAGGAACGCTGCAAGGCGCTCGGCGGCGAACTCCCCCGCGACGTCTTCGTGTTCTCCGGCGAAGCCGACAGCTCCGCCCCACTCGCGCCGTCGAGCGTCAGCCAGCGTTACCGCCGCCTCGCGAAGAAGCTGGAGATCCACACCCACCGCTTGAAGGACCTGCGCGCGTACAACGTGACCGAGCTCCTGGGCGCCGGTGCCGACGTACGAACGGTCGCCGGCCGCGTCGGACACGGCGGCGGAGGAGCGACCACGCTCAAGTACTACGCGGCCTTCCTGGCCACCTCCGACCGCCAGGCCGTCACCGCCTTCGCCAAGCAGCTGCCGGTGCCGGAAGGGCTACTCGCCGAGCAGCCGGTGACGACCGTCATCAACGGGCTTCGCCTGCTCTGCGAGTGCGGGAACGAAGCGCTGTGGGCGATGCTCGGTCACTGAGGGCGGCGCTGAGGCCCTGTGCGGCCAGTGCGAGGCAGCCGTCCAGGCCCGCCCGGACGCGGCCGTGGGCCCCATCGGACGGACCATCAAGGCCGAAGCCGCCCCTCCTCGCGAGCTCGCTCCCTGGGAAGTGATCGCGCAGGAACTCGCGGACGCTATCAAGGACGGCACGATGCTCCCCGGCGAAGACGTACCCACGGTCGGCGACATCGCGCAGGCCCACGGTGTCTCGGTCGGTACCGCGCATCGGGCCCTTACCCAGCTGAAGCAGGACGGCCTGATCGAGGTCAGCCGCGGCCGCCGAGCCGTCGTCCGCGAGCTCCAGGAGGAGACCGACGATGCCGCATAGGCCCCGGGCTCTCAGCTCTCCCTCCCCTGCCCGCGTAGAGGCCGCGTACCTTGGGTCACGGGACTCGCTACCGATGCGGGAGGCTCAGACGATGAGCGAGCGGTACTGGACCATCGATTCGATCTGCGAGGCGCTCGGCAGCCCTGCCGCCAAGCAGCGATTCCTCGGCGAGATCAACCGTGCCCCGGTCCACGAGATCGTGAACCTCTTCGCCAAGTGGCAGCGGATCGCCGCCGGCCTTTCTGCCGCTGGGGAGCACGGCCGCGAGCTCGCCCGCGTCGAGACCGAAACGGGCGAGATCCCGGGCGAGTGGATCGACGTCACCGATCGCGTCCAGGCCGAGGCCGCGGCAGCCCGTGCACGCGGCGTCGCCTGATGACGTTCCGGCTCAAGTACGACCCCGGCACGGAAGCCGTACACGATGCGATGCCGGCCGCCGCAAGTGAAGCAGCTGTCGCTCGCGCTCGTGGCGGCCTGCGAGGACCCGATTGGAGCCACGGAGCCCTACGGCGAGGACGACGGCGTCGTACGGATGCTGGTCACCGAGCCCGCCATCGCCGTGCTCCTGGTCGGGCAGATCACCAAGACGTTGACGGTGCTGCAGCTCAGTTTCACCGGCTGACACCCCGGCGTGAGGACCGTCTACGGCCCCATAGAGCTCGTAACACGATCATGATCGCATTTACGAGCCCTTACGCCCATCTGGAAGAAACGCGATCGAGGAGTTCACCTCCGACAGTGCCGAGTAGGCCTTCTTCCGGTTCAGACTCTTCATCGGCAGATCTTTTGACCTCGCCCTGCCTGTTTTCAACTTCAGCGGTCGGCTTGGGCCGAGCACTTGACCCTTCGTAGGCGGGTTTTTGCATAGCGACCGCGGATCCACCAGCCACTCCGATCGCGGCAAGCAGGACAGGGGTGACGATCAAGATGGCGAAGACTCTACGTGCACGCATGGTTTCCCGCCTCGTCTAGGACAACGTCGCCACCAAGCTACCTCGCTAATCATTCCGAAAAACCGCTCAGCGAACTACTCACTCGCATGGATGTCGTCCGTTAAACGGCGCACCACAGTGAGCGGCTCGCCCTGCCAAGAGTCGGTCACTCTCATCCTTTCCAATCGGTTCGTTCCACGAAGGACCTCAGGACTACGAGGCAATTCCCCATTGAGCAGTCGACTCCGCCGAGCCAAATAGGCCATCGAAGCGGCGAGCGGCATTGCCGGAAATCAAGAAGTACAGCGAGCCCGATCCCGCGATGCTGTGCGGACCCTCCTGCCCCGCAACGAGAGGCCTCGAACCGAAAGAGCTCTACCTGGCGACCACGGCCGAGCTGGGCCGCCAGCTCTCACGGATCTACACCACGACCGGAACCCAAGGCCCCCTTTACCGGCACCTCTGCCAGCCGCCTGATCCACGGCCGGCACCAGGTGTCTAAGACGTCATCTCATTTGGTGAGTCCATGCGATGATTCATCGGCCAACAGGAAGGCAGGAGCGGGGGCGCGGGCCGATGGAGTACGTCAATCTCGATGCGCAGGTCGGCGAGCTGTCAGGGGTCTTGGACCCGTCTCGCTACCTGGAGCGTCTGCCTGCAATCTCCGGTGATCTGCCGTCTGGTGCGCGGTCCTTCGCCACGGACACAGGGCACTACGACTTCCACAGCAGGCGGTGTGTGAAGGATCTGACGCTTCGTGCTGTGCATGGTCTCGGCGGTGAGGAGATAGAGGTCGAGTTCCAGCACAACTGCTGGAAGCATGACCGCGATCTGGCCATCCGCTACGTAGGCGTGTCCAGCTTCGTCATCGATCCCGCTGGCGAGGACCGAGGGACGGACCTTGGGGCTGTGATGCTCGACGAGATCCTGCCGCACCGAGACGGCTGCAGCCACGAAATCGCCTTCTGGGACGGCACCCTCACGGTTGTCAGCCGTGACCTCCAGGCGGCCTGGACTGAGGCCGACTGCTCAACCGAGTCGTAGGCGGACAGATCGTGGGGATTGTTGAGCGGCTGGTGCCGGATGAGTTGTGGGAACTGTTCCAGCGGGTGGTCCCTGAGGCTCCGTCGCGGCCTCAGGGTGGCGGTCGGCGACGCCACGGTGACCGGGAGGTGCTGGCGGCGATCGTGTTCGTGGCCACGTCGGGCTGCACGTGGCAGCAGTTGCCGTCCGCGTCGTTCGGCCCGTCGGGAGCGACCGCTCACCGGCGCTTTGCCGAGTGGACGAAGGCCAGGGTGTGGGCCAAGCTCCACCGCCTGGTCCTCGACGAGCTCGGTGCCCGCGGCGAGCTGGACTGGTCCCGCTGCGCGATCGACTCCGTGAACATGCGGGTCCTGAAAAAGGGGATCTGACAGGCCCGAATCCTGTGGACCGGGGCAAGTACGGCTCGAAGATCCACTTGATCACCGAGCGGACCGGTCTGCCCCTGTCCGTCGGAATCTCGGGAGCGAACCTGCACGACAGCCAGGCGCTGATCCCGCTGGTGAAGGGGATACCGCCGATCCGCTCCCGGCGCGGACGCCGGCGGCGCAGGCCGGGAAAGCTCCACGCCGACAAGGGATACGACTACGACCACCTGCGACGATGGTTACGCGGACGCGGCATCAGGCACCGCATCGCCCGCAAGGGCATCGAGTCCTCGACCCGTCTGGGCCGCCACCGCTGGACCATAGAGCGCACGATGGCCTGGCTCGTCGGATGCCGTCGACTGCACCGCCGCTACGAGCGCAAAGCCGAGCACTTCCTGGCTTCACCAGCATCGCCTGCACCCTCATCTGAGCATCGCCTGCACCCTCATCTGCTACCGCAGACTTACCAAATGAGATGACGTCTAAACCCGATCAAGCCGTGGAATCATCGGGCCGCCGGACAGACACGTGATCTCCGTGAAGGGTGGTGGGCGGACATGGCTGCCGACTGGGAATGGGACGACACATTGTTCTCGGGCACAGCCACCTACTACCGGCGCGGAAGGCTCCCTTACGCCCCCGGGCTGACGCACGTGCTCGCCGAGGTCCTGAAACTTGACGGACGAGGACGCCTCATCGACGTGGGATGCGGACCGGGCATCCTCGCCCTGAGCCTGGCGCACTTGTTCAGCGAGATAGTCGGCGTGGACCCGGACAGCGGAATGATCGCCGAAGCCACTCGCGAAGCCACCGAGCGCGGAGCGACCGGGAAAGGGCAATGGGTCCAGGCCCGGGCCGAGGACCTGCCAGCAGGACTTGGAACGTTCACCGTCGCGATCTTCGCCCAGTCCTTCCACTGGATGGATCGCGACCTGGTGGCGGCAACCATCCGAAACATGCTCCAGCCCGGCGGAGCGCTGGTGCACATCTCCGACTTGAAACGGCGGCGCTGGTGGTCGGCGAGACCGTGCTGCCCGGCATGATCGGCGTCTGGTGGCTGGGGGACGCCTCACGCCCCGGCTTCGCCTGGCTGGCGGTGACCGGCTTCGTCCTGGCGGTCTCGGGCGCGGTCGCGGTGGCCTGGTTCGGCGCGCCGGAGAACGCCGGGAAGGACGTGCCGGCCCCGACCGACACCCCCACCCAGAACCCGGCGCTTGCCCAGAACCGAGCCTCTTAGCATCGGGGACTGGCGCGGTGGCATACGGCTTTCCGGCATCGTTCACCGGCTGGCATGACTGTCGCCCTGCGCACGGTGCACCCACACCCTTCGGGGTGGAGCTGTCGGAGGCGGCGCGGAAGTGCGGTACAAGTCGGGCCGCGGCCTCGGCGATCACCAGGCCCGTCTCGGTGTCCCACCTCAGCGACGTGTTCAGCGAACACAGCCAGCGACGATCCAATGCCCGGCACTCCGCCATGATCGACCTACGCACGTCCCCCATCGTCATGCGCAGCCCGATGAAGCCACCCGCTAAAAGCGGACCAATTTGACAGCCGCGAGGGCTCGAGGTTCACCGTAATGGTCGTGAAGCTGCTCACGTTGGTAATCAGTCGCTAAAGATCGCTCTCTTACGTAGCATTCGTGACGGCCACCCGCTCACTGACCAATAGCGGGTGCGCTCAGGGGGCAGGGGGGCCAACGCTCAGATCCCGTCTCGGCTTGTTGCAGCCGAGGCGATGTCTGTCGTTCCTGGCAGCGCCAGGCACCGATAGGTCACATCACCTATTCACCCTCTGCGGTCGCGGCGCCTGCACGGGCCGCCAACGGTCGGCCACGAGTGGGCCAAGACTCGGGATCCCGCACGGAAGGCGGCCATCAAGAACGCCAACGACCAGATGCCCGCAGGCTACCGCGCAAAGCACTGAACCAAGAAGAAGATCGTTAGGGGTTGACGTAATGAGGACGCGTACGCTCAGGTTCGGTCTGTATGCGGACGAGCAGGGTCTTACGTGGGTCAGACGACTCATCGAGGAGGCTGTCGACTCCCGCAGCGCCCGTCTCGTCAGGGAATCTGTCGCCGACACCGTTTTCGGTGGCGAGCTCACGACCGCTGATGTGTACGACTACCTGTCGGAGCAGTGGCGCTTGGAGCACCCCGGACATCGCAGCGGTACGCGAGAACTGGTCGAGTTGTGCGTCCACCTGAAGTGCTCGCTGAAGACGTGGCGAGCCATTCGCAAGTCAGTGATCAGGGATTTGTGCCCGGAGGGTCTGGAACCTCACGCTTGCCGTGTCCCATGGATCGCGGCCTGAACCGCACCACACAGACTCATAAAGCAGGCGTCGCAGGTTCGAATCCTTCCGGGGGCACGAGAATGCGCCAGGTAATGGGACATCGCGACCCTCTGCGAGTGTCACGGAGGGTCGCTTTTGTCTCAGATGGGAACCTGAAGGGATCGGCACGGCGGGAGACTTGAGGTAACTCAACGTCGGCAACGCGATTGGATTACCGTCGGCGACGCGCGGGCACCCCGTGCGGTAGATCCGAGCACACACCTGACCCACGTCAGGTGGCAGTGCCTGGCGAGCGGCGAGCGGCGTATCACGCAGCGGCTGTGTCGCTATTTGAGCTCTTCGGCGGTGAAGTAGCCGTTGGTGATCAGAAGTTTGTAGTTGGTCTTGTCGATGTCGACCGGCTGCAGCAAGCGGGCGGGCACGACCTTGACGCCGTTGTTGTAATCACTTCTGTTGTCCACCCACGGCGCCCTGTTGCTGAGTATGTCGTCGGCCATGTCCGCAGCGGCTCTGGCGAGGTCGCGGACGTCCTTGAAGACGGTCTGCGACTGCTGACCCACGATGATCGACCTCACCGAGGGCAGTTCGGCGTCCTGACCGGTGATGACCGGGAGGGGCTTGCCCGCGGAGCCGTAGCCGTCCTGCTTCAGCGCGGACAGGACGCCCCTGGAGATGCCGTCGTACGGCGACAGGACCGCGTCGACCTTCTTGCTGCCGTACCACTTGGCGAGGAGGCCGCTCATGCGCTTTTGCGCGGTGGGCCCGTCCCAGCGCACGGTGGTGATCTTGCTGAGTTCGGTCTGGCCGGACGGGACGACCAACTGCCTGCTGTCCAGGAACGGCTGCAGGAGCGTCATCGAACCGTTGAAGAAGTATTTGGTGTTGTTGTCGTCGGGGGAGCCGGCGAACAGCTCGATGTTGAACGGGCCTTTGCCGTCCTCCAGGCCGAGCTTCTTGATGATGTGGTGGGCCTGGATCAGGCCGACCATCTCGTTGTCGAAGCTGACGTAGTAGTCGACGTTCCTGGTGCCGAGGATGAGCCGGTCGTAGCAGATCACCGGAATGTGCGCATCGGCGGCCTGTTGCAGTACGCCGTTCAGCGATCTGGCGTCAATGGCCGCGATGATCAGTGCCTCGACGCCCTGTCTGATCAGGTTCTCGATCTGTGAGCCCTGGGCTTTCGGGTCGTCGTCGCCGTAGACCAGCTTGGTCTTGTACCCACTGCCCTTCAGGTTCTCGACCAGGCTCTTGCCGTCGGTGAGCCAGCGCTCGGAGGCCCGCGTCGGCATGGCGATGCCGACGGTACCGCGCCCGGACCTGCGGACGGAGCTGCTCTCACTGTTCTGGCCGCAGGCGGACAAGGCGATGGCGAGGCCGGCGGCTCCGGCGAGGGCGGATCTTCGGTTGAGCATGGTGATCGTTCCTTGTTCTTCTCGTCGTTGAGCGGATGACGGCGTATCAGGCGTCGACGGGGGCGGCGGAGCGGGCGGGCGGCGGGCAGGCGAGTCGCGAGCGAGTCGGACGCGCCGTACGCGCTCCCCGGGGGTCCCGAGGCAGGTCCCGCGGAGGGGGTGCGTACGGGTAGATGCCCCGGCGCCCTGGACGGACCGAACTTCAGACAGAGCCGTGGGCCGGGGCGGATGGGCTCGTCGCGCTCATGGATCCGCACGTAGCCGCCGAGGTCGTCGGGGCCAGGGGCACACGTTTCAAGGCGAGTCCACAACCGGCGGCCTCAAATCACGCGGTTGAGGCCAGGTTTTGGCCCGGCACGCTGCTTGAGTCGGCACTCAGGCGCCTCGATGTCCCGCAGATCGCCGATCCCGTCGTCGGAGTGCTTTCTGTACGTACGTCAGGCTGCGCCACGGCGTTCCGGCCACGTGCGTGCTGATTCCGGGGATGCACAGGGCAATCGCCTTTCGGACGTTCGAAATCTCGTCATATGTTCGGAATGCTGGCGTGACGTTAAGGGTGGGTATGCAGGGTGTCAACGGGGCGAACTGGAACGGTTACAGAAAGAGTTGGAGTTCGCTTTCGGTCTCCGATGGAGCAGCTGGGAACCTTCACCGTCACCCGCGACCGACCGCATCCGAGCGGGCGAGCGTGAATAGATCAAGCCCCGGGGCCGGAAGCCCACGGCGGCGCCGAAGCCGGACCCGCCGCCACTACCGGAAGCCAGGCCCTTCCGACCGGGTCAGCACTCGGCGGACGAGGTCTCGACGTTCACGGCAGAGCTGTTGGAGGCAGGTTTCTCGGTGTCGGTACGGCCGACACGGTAACGGGACCGGCGACTCGGCGGAGTGCGCCGCTGAACCGGGTCCCACCCCGCCGAGCTCACTACGCCGTGGCGCGTGCTTCCTGCCAGCGAGCGGCGTTCGCCTTGTCGAGACGGTAGAACGCCTCAGCCGGGTAGGCGGAGTCGGGGTCGGTGGCCCACTCGAACTTCATCGGCCAGTTGCCGCGCCCGTAGTGCGCGTGCAGGTGCCGGGTGAAGGCGGCCAGGGCCCCCTTGATCTGACCCCGGTCGAGATTGATGCGCTCGACGAGGGCTGTGGTGCTGTACGCGCGCTCCGGTTCAGCGGCGAGGAGGTCCAGCATGGCCGCAACGCGCTGGATCGACGGCAGATCCGTGGCGATGAGCGACCTGAAGTTCTCAACGGTCCACTCCTCCACCGGCCAGCTTCCGTCCGGCTCGCCCCCCTGGGTCCCGCCGGGCAGCGGGCTGTTCATCTCGCCCTGCCTCAGGTCCAGTTCGGCGAGCAGAGCGTAGACACGAGTGACGTGCTGAGCCGGCACCGGCACGGAGATGAACTTCTGGTCATGTGACACGACTCCCCCAGACTCCGGGCAGCGAGCAGCCTTTGACGCCCAGCAGACTGACAGACAGTCCAATGGACCGTCTACTTCCGACGACTGCAAGGTTCCTGTCCCGCGGATCACGCCCTTGCCCTGGCGGCTAAGGGCGTCCGTAGGCCCGACCGGCTCAGCACCGGCCCTCGTGAGGGCGCGAAGCGGACGGCGGATCGGCCGCCGCCGCTGCCAACCCGCCACCCGGTCACCGTTCGCACGCTGCCGTACGGTCCGAGCCTTACGGATGGATCTCCAGCTGAACCGCGTTGCTGACTCCCCGTAGGCCGGACGTAAGGCACTCCGTGGGCAGTTCCCCGGGCAGCCCGGTCACGGTCCGCTGTGCGAGATGCCCTTGGCCGCGTCCCTCAGTGACCCGGCCCCGCTGGATGACGACGAGGACGCCCGCCACGCGGACGGTGGCGGCACTGTCGTAGACGATCAGCGAGCTGCCGCCGTCGGCGTATCGGACGGTTTCCGTCCCGCTTCCGCCGGACACGGCGACGCAGGAAGCCTCCGGTGCGTCCGAGTCGAAAAAGGCGGTGGCGGAGACTGTACGGCCGGGGGTGACGGTGCAGGCGTACGTGATGTCCGCGTGGACATGGGTCGGCCGCGGCAGGAGGGTGAGCGGTGGGTCGTAACGGCCTTCACTGCGGCCCGCGCAGCCGACGCTCCCACCCTCGCTCGTCGTCGCCTGTCCAGCCGGTGCCCACGCCAACGACGATCCCACCAGCATCAGCGACCCCAGCGTCACCGCGATGCCACGCCACCCGAGCATGCTCACTCCATCACATCCTGAGCCCCGAACGGCCCTTGGCCTACCCAGAGGGAACGCCCCTTGCCCCGGCGCCTGAAGCGCACAGCCCGCGCACTCTCCGCTCGGCGCGCGGTGACGCGCACCTTCGCTCTCGCCGATTGCCGGCTGGTCGGCTCGGGTCGCATGGAACCTGCAAGGCGGCGGGTAGCAAGCGCCGGACGAGTCCTCGTCGAGCAGGGAACGAGCCGGAGGAGATCTTCAGTGGGCCGAACCACCGCCGCAGTCGCCACAGCCGCCACCGCTGCGAGGGGACGTATCTTCGCCATGATGGACGCGGACGGGGACGGGGTCATCTCGGCGCACGACTACCTCTCCCGGGTCGACCGAGCCGTCCAGGCCACCGGTCGCACGGAGGACGACCCGCTCGTCGTCGCCGCCCGCGGGCAAGCCCACAAGGCGTGGGGAGCGATGGACGCGAACGGCGACGGGAAGCTGACCCTCGCCGAATACGACGCATGGGTCGGTGCCGACAAGTTCGACAACATCTGCCGGTTCGCGCTCGGCTCACTGTTCGACCTCGCCGACGCCGACGGTGACGGCACCCTGGACAAGGCCGAATTCATCATCCTGCGCACTGCGCTGAACAATGCAACCGGAAACGCTGCCGCCGCGTTCGACGCACTGGACACCGACGGCGACGGCCGAGTCGGTCGGGACGCCTACCTGGCGGCGATCCGCGCCTACGTGATCGGCGACGCCTCGCTGATGGGCGAGGCCCTGTACTGAGCGCGGTAGCCCGCTGGTCTCTCTCCCGCACCTGGCAGCGCAGGAGTTCATCGATCTGCTGGTCGGTGCCGTCCCCCCGCCGAGCTGCGAAGTAGATACAGCGGCGGGCTACTGTCCACTCGTCGTTCTGCTCGGCCGGCACCACGCCGACGAGACGGATCAGGGCGGTCCGGCCGGGCAGAGCGGCCAGTACGTCCACGGCTTCGCCCATCTCGCGCAGGGCACTGCGGCGGGTCAGCGCGGGAGCAGCCCCGCAGTCCGTCTGAGACAAGATCACTGCGCTCCACGAAACCGGGGGGTTCTTTCCCCCACCTGGCGGGTGGGGCCCATCCGACCGGTGGGGGCGAACCGGCCGACTGCCGGATGGGTTCCCGATCGTCGGTCCCGGACACTTGGATCATGACAACGGAGAGCGGCCACGGCGACGGAGGGCGACGGGAAGTCTTCTTCATGATCGAAGCACCGGCGTACGGCGACGCGGCCGCATGACTGCATGCCGACTCTCGGATGCCTGCCGACGAGGCCACCGTCCGTTCTCGGATCTGCTGTGGCCGATGCGCCCGGGCGTCACCCCGTAAACGCCATCGAGGCCCAAGGTGAGGGACCTCCTCCCTCGCCGGTGCCGTCACCGTCACAGCTCCACCTCGAGAAGAACGCTGCTGCGCCGCCCGCGCGGACAGCGCGGACGCCGACCGCGATCGATGCCTGAAGCTGCCGGTCCACCACACCATCACGAGCAAGGGGAGATTTTCCATGACGTGCTTCTTCGACCCGGTCCACGGCCCCGGCGCCACGACCGTGGCCTGGTCACCCCAGTGGGGTGTGTCCCGCCCTGTGCAGGTGTGCGGCGCCTGCGCGCAGCGCGTGCAGACCACCCCGCCGCCCTACTACAGCCCGTACCAGCCGAGTTGTCCGCAGGCCGAATACGCGCAGGTACCGGGCTACCCTCAGCAGGGCTACCCGGTCCAGAACACGGGCCCCCTGCAACAGGGTTACCCGGCCCAGGACACGGGCCCGCAGCAGCAGGGCGGGCGCCGCTTCGGCGCCGGCGCGCTGATCGGCGCCGGTGCGGCCGGTCTGGTCGGCGGCGCACTCCTGAACGAGGCGATGAGCGGCGACAAACCGGAAGTGGTCGTGAACAACCACTATGAGGACGACGACTTCAGCGATTTCGAGTAAGGCGACCGAGGGGGCGTGAAGCTTCACACGGAGACCACGCCGCCTTCGGGACACCACGCCTTCGCCGGGGCCATTCCTGGACCAACCGCCTGCCAGAACATGCGAGGTTGTCCCCTGACGGGGGCCGGCCGGTCCCTGCCTCGGCCTTGCAGCCGTTTCCGGGCCCCTCGCACACAATCTCTGCTCCGGCAGGCGACGGCCTGCCGGGCCCACCGAGGCCCTTTCGTCCCAGGGGCGCAAGGGCCTTCGTACTCGCAACACCCATATGGCGCCCGATGGTTCAGCGGGCCGGCGGCTGGATGTAGTCCTCCAGTCGTGCGACGGCGAAGCCCTGCTTCTGGATGATCCTGAGCATGCTGGCGAACATCTGCGTCATCGTGCGGCCCTTGAGCTCGGAGGGCCCGCGGAAGTGGGCCAGGATGATGTCGCCGGCGCGCAACTTCTTGTCCGGGGTCTGGTACTGCATGTTGCGGATCTGCATCGATTCCCGCCACCACACGATCGCGCGGGGCCCGCACGCCCCGACCGCGGTCTTGGTGTTGGTGTTGTACGCGCCGTAGGGCGGCCGGAACAGCAGTGGAGCGGTGCCGTACTCCTTGGTGAGGATCTTCTGGTCTCCGCACACCTCCTCCCGTTGACGGGCCAGCGGGACGGAGCTCATGACGGGATGGTGCAGGGTGTGGTTCTGGATGTGATTGCCCAGCGCCTGCAGCGGTTTGAAGTACGCGTAGTCCGACTTGATCGCGTCGTTCATCAGGAACATCGTGATCGGGACCTTCAGGTCCCGCATCATCTTGATGAACTCGGGATCCTTCTCCTGGCCGTCGTCCACCGTGATGAAGACGACCTTCTGCGAGGTCGGTATGTGGGTGAAGACCGGAACGGCTCCGGTGGCCGAGAGCTTCACCGGCTTGTCGGCCGGCGGCCGCGGAGCGGTCCGCAGCGGTGTCAGGCCCCACCTGTGCCAGGCCGCGAGTTCGGCGCCCTGAGCAGCGCCGGCCGCGTTGCCGTTGGGTGCGGCGCCCTGCGCCGTGGGGGCGGAGTGACCGGTTCTGCTGCCGCCGCCCGCGCCGCAGCCGCTGACGGCGACGGCCACCGCGATCACCCCGGCCACCGACGTGTACAACCTGCCCCGGCTCATCCGCTGCACCATTCCTCGCTTCCGTGTGAAATGTGACGCTTTGCCAGAATGAAAGTAGGTTGATAATCAAGACCCACGATCACCCTGTTTGATGACGGATGCGGGGGCGGGGTTCCCGTCGGCCGTGAGACCCGGGCAAGGGGGCGCGGGTCACTTCAGGACGTTGACCGCGCGCGCGATGATCAGTGCCAGGGTCAGCAGGGAGATCGTGGACTGCACGGACATCAGCAGCTTCGCCCACCGGGACAGCGGCATGGTGTCGGTGGGGCTGAAGGCGGTGGCGTTGGTGAGGGCGACATAGAGGTAGTCCATGTACTGCGGCTCCCAGTCCGCGGGGGCGATGCCCTCCTGCTGCATCTGCGGGAAGAGGAAGTCCGGGTTCTGGTGCGTGCCGAGGGAGCGGGCCACCGGACCGCCTCGGTCCCACTCCCAGTACCAGAGGCTGAAGGCGATGACGTTGGTCAGCCAGATGCCGCCGCCGGTCATCAGCAGGGCGACCGCGTTGGAGCCTTCGGTGCCGTGCAGCAGGTCACGTACCAGGATGACGGCCGACCAGCCGTTGGCGAGGCTGACCGCGGCGGCCAGCAGCAGGCCCAGCGCGCGCAGCAGACGGGAGCTGTGCTCGATCCGCCGGTGTGGATGGGCCACCCACAGCGCCGCCATCATGACCAGCTCCAGTACGGGCAGGAGCCAGTGCGGGTGGATGGTGAGCCGTTCAGGCAGCGCCCACTGCACCCAGACGGCAACCAGCAGCGCCGCCATCACGGCCCAGCGCTGCTCGCCCCGGGTGCGCCGCCGCCAAGCTGGACGCTCGGACTCGGACGCCTGCTCCGCCGGAGCGAGCAGGCGCTCTATCCGTTCGAGGCGGACTTGCAGCAGCTCGGTCCAGTGCTCGGGGCCGGGGTGCTGCGGAGGCGGGGTGTCATGGGTGGTCACAGGCCTATCTTCGCCGGGTGTTTGCCTCATTGCGCAAGTCTGCAATCAATGGGATTCGTTCGTCATGCCGCGCCGGAGGCGAGCACGGCCAGGACTTCGCCGGCAGCCCCGGGAGGAGGGGTTCGGCTGGTCCAGCCCTTGTCCGAGGAGGAGCTGTTCCATTCACGGCCGTCGAAATCCACCGAAGTGATGTGCAGCGTGGCGGCATGGCAGACCAGCCACAGGGCCAGGGCCCAGCCCGCCGTGGTGTCGGTCGCCTGGTAAGCGACTTGGTTCGGGGCGGGGGCGGGCGGGTCGGTGGCGAGGTCGGTGCCGAACTCGCGCCGGACCTCCGCCGTGACGGCCGTGCCGCCGGTCCGGGCGGAGCCGGCTGTGCCCACGCTCCGCACCTCGCAGCTGAGCGAGGCGCCTTCGCGGCCGGACAGAGCGGCGGCCACAGTGGCGGCGTCCTGCTCGTGCCGGGCGTACGCCTCGGGGTAGCCACTGTGCTGGACCTTCTGTGCGGCGACGGTCACCGGCAGCTTCCGATAGTCGCGCACCTTGACGAGCGCGTCGTAGAACATCGCTGCGGAGTGGACGGGGTCGAGTACCTGCGCGGGGGTGCCCCAGCCCTGGGAGGGCCGCTGCTGGAAGAGCCCCATCGAGTCCCGGTCGCCGTAGCCGATGTTCCGGAGCTTGGATTCCTGCATCGCGGTGGCCAGAGCCACGGTGACGGCGCGTTCCGGCAGTCTGCGGGCGTCGGCCACGGCCGCGATGGTCGCGGCGTTGGCGGCCTGGTCCAGGTCGAGGGTCACGGCCGGCCCCTCGGTGCTCTGCGCGGTGCACTGCTCCACCAGCATCGAATGGATGTGGCGCGCTACGAGATAGCCGATGAGCACGAGAACCATCCCGAGCCCCACGACCACCGGCCACACCCGGCGCCGTCGCCGCCTCCTTGCAGGCCCGCTCAGTCCCACCGCCCCCTCGGGTTTACAGTTGCGCTGTTGCGCAACTGTATATCCTTCCAGTCGGAGCCCGTGCGGAGAGCCACCTCGGGCCCGGTCTGTTCACTGTCACCCCGGGGGGAGCCGCATGCGCGGTCGACGCGAGCCGGTCGTGCACTACGGCCGGTTCACCAGCCGTGATGTGGAACTGGCGCTGTTGCTGGGCGCCGTACTGATCTGCGGGTGCGGCTATGCCGAGACCACGCTCGCCACCGGGGGGAGCCTGTCGGCCGCCCTGCTGGGCCGGGTCGCGGTCCTGGCGATCCTGCCGCTGCTGTGCCATGTGGCCGTACGCCGCTTCGCCTGCCACGCCGACCCGTTGATCCTGCCGGTGGCCACTCTGCTCAGCGGGCTGGGCGCCGTCCTCATCCACCGCCTCGACATCGCCTACAAGGCCCGTTACGGCGCCGCCGCGGCAACGTCGGGACAGCTCATGTGGTGCGCCGTCGCGGCGGTGGGCCTGGCCGCGGTGGTGATCGCGCTGAAGGACCACCGCAGGCTCCAGCGCTACCCCTACCTCGCCATCACCCTCGGCCTGGTGCTGCTGATGGCACCCGCCTTCTACCCCGGTGACGTCTACGGCGCCAAACGCTGGATCTTCATCGGGCCGCTGTCCTTCCAGCCCGGCGAGTTCGTGAAGATCGTCATCGTGGTTTTCTTCGCCGGCTACCTCACCATGCGCCGAGACGCGCTGGCGCTGGCGGGACGCCGGTTCATGGGGCTCTACCTCCCGCGCGGACGGCAGCTCGGCCCCATCGCGGCCGTATGGCTCCTCAGCCTGCTCGTCCTGATCTTCGAACGCGACCTGGGCACGTCGCTGATCTTCTTCGGCATCTTCGTGATCATGTTGTACATCGCCAGCGAACGCACCAGCTGGGTGGTGTTCGGCGTCGCGATGTTCGCCGTCGGCGCGTTCGTCGTCGGCTCCTTCGAACCGCATGTCCACGGCCGCGTGGTCGCCTGGCTGCACCCGATGGACATCTACCTGCCACCTGCCCAGCGCCCGGCCGGACTCGTCTCCGACCAGGCCGCCCAGGCCCTCTTCAGCTTCGGCTCCGGCGGCATCCTCGGCAGCGGACTGGGCCAGGGACATCCGGAACTCATCGGCTTCGCCGGACGCAGCGACTTCATCCTCACCACCGTCGGCGAGGAACTCGGCCTGGTGGGCGTCACGCTCGTGCTGCTCCTCTACGCGGTCCTCGCCGAGCGGGGCCTGCGCACCGCCATCACCGTGACCGACCCGTTCGGCAAGCTTCTCGCCGCCGGCCTGGCGACCTCGCTCGTCCTGCAGGTCTTCGTCGTCACCGGTGGCGTCACCGGCCTCATCCCCCTCACCGGCAAGGCCCTGCCCTTCCTCGCCCAGGGCGGATCCGCCATGGTCGCCAACTGGCTGCTGGTCGCCCTTCTCATCAAGGTCAGCGACACCGCCCGGCGACCCCCACCCCAGCCCGCCACAGATCTGAGCGCCGCCGAGACACAGATCGTGCGGCCGTGACGGGGCAACGCACAAAGAGCCGCGAGCATGCGAGCGAGCGGGAAACGACGGCGCGACCTCTTCGCCCGGGCAGTACCGCTCGGTGTGGTCGCAGCCGGCGTCACCGTAGTGATCATGATCAGCACCCGGCAGGAATCCGGTGTGCAGGTCACCGGGCGGGTTCGCGTGCCCCCGCCCTCGGCCCCCGCCCCGGGCGGCATGGCCACCACCAGGGGCCGGGGCCTCGCACTGCCCGGGGGCTTCACCGGGCCCCCGGGGCCGCTTCTTCCGCGTTACTGCCGGGTCCACTTCTGGTTGGTGCCGCCGTTGCAGGTCCACAGCTCTACGAGGGCGCCGTTCGCGGTGGAGCCTCCGGTGACGTCCAGGCACAGCCCGGACTGGACGCTGGTGACGGTGCCGTCGCCGTTGAGGTTCCACTGCTGGTTGGTGCCGCCGGTGCAGTCCCAGAGGACGACCTTGGTACCCGGGGAGGTCCCGTAGCCGTCGGCGTCCAGGCACTTGTTCCCGTAGACCCGCAGCTCCTTGGCGGAGGTGGGGGTCCACTGCTGGTTGGTGCCGCCGTTGCAGTCCCAGATCTCGGTCTGCACACCGTTGGTGGTGCTCGCGCCGGGCACGTCGAGGCAGCGGTTGGAGCCGGCGCCGCGCAGTGCGTTGCCGCTGCCGCTGCCGCCTCCGGGGTTGGTGCCGGTGCCCCAGCCCCACTGGAGCCGGTCGAGACCGGACCGGTTGGTGACGGTCAGGGACAGGTTGGTGCCGGTGCCGTTCAGGGAGGTGATGGCGCAGGAGGCGTTGTCGCAGGGCCCGGGGCCCTGGGTCTGGGCGGCTTCCTTGACGCCGGTCCACAGGACGGAACCGATGCCGAGGCTGCGTACGGTGTCGGTGATGGCGTAGAAGTAGGAGTTGTTGTTGATGCCGTCCTTGGGGCCGTTGTAGTCGACCCCGGTGTTCATCGGGACGCCGAACTCGGTCACTACGGCGCGGTCGGCATAGCCGCACAGGTTGTTGGTGAACTCCTTGACCCAGTCGGCCTCGGTGGTGTGGGAGACGCCGAACATGCTGTAGGTGTGGATGGACAGCAGGGTGCCGGACAGCCGGGAGTCGGCGCCGAGGTTGCACAGGCTCGCGTCGCCCCACAGACCGGGCACGATCACGTGGTCACGGGGGATGCCGGGGTAGTGCGAGAGCCAGCCGGCCTCGAAGTCGGCCAGGTCGGTGGCGTTGTAATTCCAGGGCTCGTTCATGATGTCGAAGTAGAAGTTGCTCTTCGCGCCGTACTTGTTGATCATCGTGTCCCACATCGCGTAGAACGACGCGGTGTCACTGACCTTTCCGTTCTGCAGCCACGGCGCGACGATGACCTTCATGCCCAGCGCGGTGGCGGCGTCCAGCGCCGCGGTGTAGCTGCCCCACCAGGCTCCCGACGTGGTCGCCGCGTTGAATCCCATGCGGACGGTGTTGGCCCCCAGGCTCTGGAAGCCCTTGAGGATGGCCGTGGACTTCGCGTACGTGGTGGCGTAGTCGTCCGACGTCGACAGGCCGACGGGGATGTTCGGGCCGGTGATGAAGTTGTCGTTGGGGTCCGCCCAGTTCACGCCGTGGAACTGGCTGGTGGCCGCAGCCGCCGGGGCGGCCTGCGCCTGCGTGGCGGCCTGGGCGGTGCCGCCGCCCAGCAGTCCCAGCAGCGCCAGGGCCGAGGCCGCCGCGCCGGCGATAAGGCGCCGGCCGGTCTGGAGGCGGCTGCGCCCGGCGCCCGGCCGTCTCAGTAAGCGCGTCGTCGCGATGTTCACGAGGTCTCCTCACGAGGCCGTGTTTATTTGTGTTCGATTCCATTCCATTGCGATGCGACTCCCATCGATGACAGCCCGCATCGCGGCTCGATACATGGGATGAATATGGCGGGGTGGGCCTGCATAGCCTCTAGAGCGCGGCCCGGCGCCCGGCTTGCCAGGACCGGGAAAGAGCTTGCCCGCATCCCACAAGGCGGTCAAGACTCAGTACCCACATTCGTCGCGAAGACATGGGATGAACCAACAGCCCGTTTGTCGCGTTTGATTGTGCGACATCTTGTGGACTTGGACCCTCACGTCTGGGGGGACGCCCCATCGAGGAAACGTCTGAATGTCTTCACGGCCAGCCGGTCCGTCGTCGCGCTCCGGCCGGACAGGCGGTGGACGAGGATCCAGCCCTGGGGTGCGGCGCCCGCGAAGACAGAGGCGCTGCCCGTTGCGCCGTTGTGCCACAGGAGGTGTCCTGCCTTCTGCCAGGCCGGGGCAGGTTCGCCGAGCCTGCGGTCGACGAGCAGACCGGTGACGAGGCGGGCGGTGGCTTCGGGAGTGGCCCACAGGCCGCCGGCGGGCAGGATCGCGCCGGTCATGGTCCAGGGCCGCTGCGGTCGTCCGAGGAGCCCCCGACGGCACAGCCGTCTGCCGGACGGCGGCTCGGCGGTGACGTCGGTGACGCCGAGGGGGCCGAGGACATGCCGGTGCAGGAGCTCCTCGTACGGGGTGCGGGTGGCCGCGACCAGGGCGGCGCCCAGCAGGGCGTATCCGAGGTTCGAGTACTCCTCCGTGGTGCCCGCGGGCGCCGTGACCAGGGTGTCCAACTGCCGTACGACCGCATCCAGGGCTTGGGCGTCGAAGGCCGCGTAGGGGTCGCGGCCGCCGATTCCAGGGGGCAGCCGTGGCAGGCCCGAGGTGTGCTCGGCGAGGTGGCGCAGGGTGATTCCGGTGCCCTCGGGCGCGGGCAGGAAGGACTCCAGCGGGTCGTCGAGACTCAGGGCACCGCGGCCGGCCAGGGCGGTCAGGACGGTTGCGGTGAGCGGTTTGGTCAACGACCCGATCTGCACGTACAGGTCCAGGCTGTGGCCGTTGCGCAGGCGGGGCGGCTCGAAGCTGCTGAGTACGCAGGTGGGAACTCGGATCATGTCGGACTTCCGTCGTGCGTTCGGGGCAGCGCGCATGCCACCGTACCCGCCGGCATGCAGTGCGGGCAGGGGTTTGTCCGGCGATGGACGAGCGTGGTGCGGAGGTCTGCGTTATGGATCTGTGCCGACGGCCACAGCGTTCGGGAGGGACATGGGTTCATACTGAGCCATGACCAAGCCCGCGGCATCGAAGCGCCATCTGCCCACCAGCCCCTTCAAGGCCCCGGTCGCACCGGCCCCCAAGCACTTCGCGATGGGCGACCAAGTGACCCACGATGTGTACGGCCTCGGCCGGGTGATCGGCGTTGAGGACGGGATCGCGGCGCTCGTCGATTTCGGCTCGACGCAGATGCGGATCTTGAGCCCGTACGCCAAGATGACCAAGCTGTAGCGCCGTCGTGCCCGGCCACGGCACGCCAGGACCCATCAGGGACCTGTAACGAAAGGCAGACCTGTCATCGACTCGACGTCGCTGTTCTCCGCCCCGCTGGAAGGGCAATCCCGCCGTTCCACGGCATCGTCGCCGCCTCCGACGACGACACCCTTCCAGGCCCCGGACTTCGGAGAGGACGAGACCTTCTGGCCCGAGGACGCGCAGGAGCCCGTCCCGGGCACCCGTGCGGCGCGATCCGAGGCTGCCTGAGAAAAGCCGGGTCAAGGGCTGTATGAGCATGAGGAAGGCCCTCCGTGAGATCACGGAGGGCCTTCCTCATGTGTGCCCGGGTGGGCTACTTGCGGGCTACTTGCCGAAACTGACGGTGTTGTTGCAGCCCAGGCTCGAGCCGACGTTGGTGTTCTGCGTGTCGGGTTTGCCGTCCGGGCCGAACGCGGCGGTCTCGCCCTGTACGTCGCTGTTGTCTTCGGTCACCGTGCAGGTGGTGCTCTGGTTGACACGGATCGTCTGGCTTTCGTGGCCGTGGTGCTCGCGCGAGTGACCCTGTCCGTGTTTGCTCCCGTGCCCGTCCCCGTGGGCGTAAGCGGTGCCGGCGCCGAGGAAGCCGACGGTGCCGAGGAGGACTGCCACGACAACGGTCTTGCGAGGCTTGCGCATTTCTTCTCCGGGTGTTGAAACGGACGCGAACGAGATCCGCCACGTCTTAAGGTGACTGGAGGTTAATGCGCAAATTTCCTATATCTGCTCGTCGGCACGCCGGATCGTCCGATCAACGAGCGCGGGCGACGGGCCGGCTCCCGGCCCAAGTCCCCTGTGCGGACAAGGCATCGCGAGGATGAAGCGGACGTAGGCACTCCGCGCGGAAACCACCCGTGCGGCGGTGCCGCGAGCGTGAGGCGGCTTGAGCCGTTTCGGCTACTGGCCGGGCGCTACGGCGACCGCCAGGTCCTCCGCGCTGATCCAGGTCCGGCCGTCGGCGCCGATGAGGAGGGTGTCGGTGCCGCGGCGGTAGCGGCCGGTGCGTACGCCCGGTTCGAGCAGGGCCGGTGGGCTCAGGCAGACGTGACTGGCATGCATGTGGGACTGACAGGTGCGCAGTTGGGCGATCCCGGGGTGGCGACGGCCCTGGTCTCCGCAGGCACGTACGTCTCGTTGTCGGCGACGAGCAGGCTGCGGTCCTCGGGGCTGCGCAGGCTCCGGCGCCGCCGATCACAAGGACGCGGATGCCGAGGAGTGCGGTGACACCGGATCGCCGGGCTGGAACGGGAGTTGGGGGTCAAGCTGTCGGCCCGGTCCAGCCGCCGGGTGGAACTGACGCCTGCGGGGGCGGCGTTCGTCGCCGGTGCGCGGGAGTGTCTGGCCACCGCCGACCGGGCGGCCGCCGATGCCGCCGCCGCGACCGGTGTGGCGCCCGGCCGGCTCGCCGTCGGCGTGACCGTGACGACGGCCGCCGTCGACGTACCCGAGTTGCCGCAGCGGTACCGCGCCCGGCATCCGGACGTGCGCGTCGCTCTGCGCTCCGGACGCAGCGACGACCTGGCCGCGGCGGTCCGCAGCGGTGATCTGGACATCGCCTTCCTGGGGGTGCCGGAGAGCGAACCGCCTCTCGGGGTGGAGGCGGTGGTTCTCGGTCACGACGAGCATGTGCTGGTGGTGGCGGCCGGGCACCGGCTGGCGGGCGCTGCCCCGGTCACGCTGCGGGGGTCGCCGAGGAGACGTTCGCGGACTTCGTGGGCGGGACGCCCGCCCGGGCCCAGTCCGATCAGGCGTTCGCGGCCGCGGGCCTGGTGCGCGATGTCGCGTACGAGGCCGGTGTCGTGGAGCTGATCACCGGGCTGATCGCGCGCGGGCTCGGTATCGCGCTGCTGCCGTCGGCGTTCATCCGGCCGCGGGCCGCCGACGATCCCGGACTGGCGCTGGTCCCGGTGGTCGGCGGACCCAGTCGGACCGAGTTTCTGGTGTGGAACCGGTTCAACCCCAGTCCGGCGACCCGGGCGATGCTCGGCGTCCTGGAGGTGCCGTCGACGGCCTCCTGCCCCCCGTGTACTGGGCGGCTACGGTCGGTAAGGTTCGGCGATCAGCTGCCAAAACCTCCCCAAGGACGATTAAATCGCCTAAATTGCTCGGATCAGGTGGATCCCCGAGCGGGAGCGGAGGCGACAGTCGCGCGTGGTGAATGCCAGAGGCGCCGTGCGGCCCTTGGAGCGGCAGCAGATGCGGATGCGGCTGCTCGACGCCGTGGACGAGGACCGGCGCGATGTCGAGGTGCTGCTGACCGCGCTGCAGCAGGCGGTGGCCGAGGTGCACGGCCTGGGCGGCATGGTGCATCTGCCGGGCGGCGGAATGAGCGGCGTTCTCTACCTGGTCGCCGACAGTGGGCTGCCGGAGTCGATGACCCGGCCCTGGCTGATCATCCGGGCCCGGGGCAAGGCGCCGCCCAGCAGGGCAGCCCGCGGTGACACCGTCGCCTGGCAGCCGGACCTGGCCCCGCCCGATCCGGTGCCCGGCCGGGACCCCGCCGCGCTGTGGCCTTCCGCGCTTCCCGTGGGCATCGGGCACCTGGCCGTCCCCGTTCCGGGTGGCGGCGGCAGGCGCGGTGCGCTCTCCGTGCTCTTCGCTCCGGGCACCGAGCCCGGCCCGGCGGAGCATGCGTTTCTGAGCGAGGTGGCGGCCTGGATGTCCGGGAGGCTCAGGTCGTCCGGGATCCTCAATCCGTCCTGCGCCCTGCTGCGGGCCCTGCAGCACGGGCCTGGGCCGCGGGATGCCCCGGCGCAGGAGGTGGAAGGGGCGCCGGCCCTCACGTACACCTGGGACCTGCGCACCGGCGAGCTGACCGCCGGCGGGCCCGTCGACGAGGTGCTGCCCGGCATCGATCCGCAGATCATGACCGGCGGTATCGAGGCATGGGCGGCGCTGATCCACCCGGACGACCTGCCGGCGGCGGTGGCCGGCTTCGACACGGGGATCCAGGAGCGCGGCGGCTTCCAGCACGAGTACCGGATCCGGTGCCAGGACGGCACGTACGTCTGGATCGAGGCCCGGGCCCGGACGATCACGGACGCGGCGGGGGCGCCGGTGAAGGTGATCGGCACCATCCGGGACAGCAGTGAGACGCACACGGCCGCCGAGTCGGTGGGGCGGGCGCTGCGGCACATGAGCGACGGCTTCGTCTCCCTGGACACGGACTGGCGCGTCGAGTTCCTGAACCAGGCCGCCGAGCGGCTCTTCGGGCCTGCGGGAGAGGTGGCCGGGGCGCTGCTCCGGGACGTTCCCGCGGTGCGTGCCGTGCCGGGGCTCGAGCAGCGGTGCCGGGCCATCGCGGCCGAGGGCCGGCCGGCCGGCTTCGACGTGCCGTGGCCGGACGGGACGTCCTGGTACCACCTGCGGCTGGTGCCGGTGCCGGAAGGCCTCACCCTCTACATCACCGACACCACCGAGCGGCATCTGCGGGAGGTCGAGCGGGCCGCCGCGGAACGCGCGGCGGCGGAACGTGCGGCCCTGGTGCAGCGGATCACGCGGGAGCTGGCCGAGGCCGTCACCGCCCAGGATGTGATGGCGGCGGTGGCCGACGGTGTGATGACCCCGCTCGGCGCCACCGGACTGATCATGCTCGGCGTGGTCGACGACCGGCTGACCGTGGTCGGCTCCCGGGGGTACCCGCAGCACTTCACCCGGGCGCTGGAAGGCCAGTGGACGGTACGGGACCCCACGAACCCGGTGGGCGACGCCCTGCGCACCCGCACCCCCCTGCACCTCGCCTCCCCGGAGGAGTTCCGAAAACGCTATCCGGGGGCCGAGGCCCTGATCCGGGAGGGCGGCGAGCAGGCGTGGGCGTTTCTGCCGCTGGCCGTGTCGGGACGCGGGATCGGCGCGGCGGTGGTCTGCTTCGACCGGCCGCGGGCGCTGGACGACGACGAACGGACGCTGCTGACCGCCCTCAGCGGACTGATCGCGCAGGCCCTGGAGCGGGCGGGGCTCTATGACGAGGCGACGACCCGGGCCCGTACCCTCCAGCGCAGCCTGCTGCCGCAGGCACTGCCCGAACTGCCCGAGGTGACGGTGGCCGCGCGCTACCAGCCGGCCAAGCAGGGGGCCGACGTCGGCGGCGACTGGTACGACGTGATCCCGCTCTCCGCGGCCCGGGTGGCGCTCGTGATCGGCGACGTCATGGGCCACGGCATGGCCGAGGCCGCCATCATGGGCGGGCTGCGCACAGCCGTCCGCACCCTCTCGGAGCTGGAACTGCCGCCCGACGAGATCCTCGGCCATCTCAACGACATCGTCGGTGAACCGGGCACCGATTCCTTCGCCACCTGCCTGTACGGCATCTACGACCCGGTGACCCGGCAGCTGTCGTACGCCAGCGCCGGTCAGCCGCCCCCGGCGGTGGCCCGGCCCGACGGCACCGTGACCTTCCTGCCCATGACCCCGGATCCGCCGCTGGGTGTGGCCACTCCCCCGTTCGAGACCCTGGAGACCGAGCTGCCCGCCGAGAGCCTGCTCGCCCTCTACAGCGACGGGCTGGTGGAGAGCAAGGACAGGGATGTCACCACCGGCATGAACCGCCTCGCCGAACTGCTCTTCGAGTCCGCGAAAGCCGGACCGGGCGCACCCGGGGACGGGTTGGACGGCCTCTGCGCCGCCATCACCTCCGCTCTGCTGCCCGCCCACCGCGCGCTGACCGACGACGCCGCGCTGCTGCTGGCCCGCACCCACCCGCTGGCCACGGAGAACGTCGCCGAGTGGCCGTTGCCGGAGGACCCGATGGCGGCGGGCCAGGCCCGTGAGCTGGTCCGCGCTCAGCTCGCCGACTGGGACCTGGCCGACGAGGACCTGGTCATGACCACCGAGCTGCTGGTCAGCGAGCTGGTCGGGAACGTGATCCGGCACGCCGTCGGCCCCATCCGGCTGCGCATGCTCCGCAGCCGCGCACTGATCTGCGAGGTCTCCGACGCCAGCCTGACCACACCGCACATCCGCCACACCTCCGCCACCGACGAGGACGGCCGCGGTCTGCAGCTCATCTCCGCCCTCTGCCGGCGCTGGGGCACCCGCCACACCCGTACCGGCAAGTCCATCTGGACCGAACAGGCCCTGCCCGCCGGTGCGGTTGACGTCTGACCTCGCGAACGGGTCCGGTCAGGTCAGCGGGTCGAGGAACGTCAGTACGGAGGCGTCCTCCTCGATCAGCGGGGCGAGAGCGGCGTTGAAGGGAGCGCCGTACGGCTGCTTCAGATGCGCCTGGAAGGCGTCCTCGTCGCGGTACACCTCGAAGATCCAGAAGGCGCGCGGGCTTGCTGCCTTGGTGTAGGCGTCGAAGGCGAGGTTGCCCTCCTCCTCGCGGACCTTCTCGGCGTACTCCCGCAGCATGCGGGCGACTTCGTCCTCCGTTCCCTCGCGGGCGGTGAACTCGGCGAACAGGGTCTTGGTCACAGCGGTCCCTCTCCTTGCGTTGTCGGGAAATGTCCGTTGTCGGCGAATGTCCGTTGTCGGGGAATGTCCGGTGGGTGATCAGGGTTGCGCCAGCTCGCTCTGCCACGGCGGGTTGGGTCCGGCGACCGCGCAGGTCAGGGCCGCGACCCGGGTGGCGAACGCACAGGCTTCGGCGACGGCGGCGAGGTCCAGCTCCTTGAGCCGGCCACCGAGGAATCCGCGGGCGCCGAGGTGGTGCAGCAGGCCGGCCGTGAAGGAGTCGCCCGCCCCGACCGTGTCGACCACCTGGGTGGCGACGGCGGGGACCTGGATCCGTTCGCCGTCGAGGGAGGCCAGGGCTCCTTCGGCACCGCGGGTGATCACGACGAGCCGCGCTCCGGCGGTGTGCCAGACGTCGCAGGCCTTCTCGGGAGGCGTGTCCGGAAGGAGAAGTGCCAGGTCGTCCTCGCTCAGCCGCAGTACGTCGGCGAGGCCGCACCAGCGCTCCAGCCGGGAGCGGTAGACCTCGGGACGGACCAGCAGCGGCCGTACGTTGGGGTCGATGCTGATGGTGGTGCGGGGCGCGGCGGCCGCCAGGAAGTCCTCCACCACGGCGGCGCCGGGCTCGCGTACCAGCGCGAGGGAACCGGTGTGCAGACAGGCCGTTTCGGCCAGGTCCACCGCTGCCAGTTCCGCTGGGGTCCACTGCCAGTCGGCCGTGTTCTGGGCGTGGAAGGAGAACGCGGCCTGTCCCTGGGGGTCCAGTTCCGCGACCGCCAGCGTGCTGGGTTCGGCGGCCGCGACGGCGTGGGACAGGTCCACTCCGGAGGCCTCCAGGCGTGCCCGGAAGAGCCGGCCGAACACGTCGCCGGAGAGCCGGGCGAGGAAGCGGGCCGGGGTGCCCAGTCGGGCCAGCGCCACGGCCGTGTTCGCAGGTCCGCCGCCGGGCAGCACCCGCAGGGCGAGCTCGTGCGGGGCGCTCGCCGGTTCGGTGAAGGCGTCCGCGACGCACTCTCCCAGGACGGTGATCTGACGCGGGCTCATGGGCTGGCCTTCTTTCCGGCTGCTTTCCGGCTGAATTCCTGCTGCGTTCCGGCTGCGGACCCGCAGCGGGGAGGAGACGTTGCCGATTTGTGACGAGTGCAAGGCATTGACGTTGCCGCGAACGGGAGTCCATCATCCTCGCCAGGCGGTGTCAACGATGACATAAGTCAACGATGACACCGCGGGCAGTCCGCTCCGATCAGACCGCCGCTCGCCGTCCCGCATCCCGCAGGAGTCGTTCATGTCTCGCACCACTCGTCTGTCCCCCTCCCTCCTCAGGGCCGCCGCGGTCACGGGCGTCGCGGCCCTCGCTCTCACCGCCTGCGGATCCGGCTCCAAGGGCTCCGCGAGCGCCGGCTCGGGCAGCATCAAGGTCGGTCTGATCACCAAGACCGACACCAACCCGTTCTTCGTGAAGATGAAGGAAGGCGCGGAGAAGGCCGCCAAGGCCGACGGCGCCCAACTGATGACCGCCGCGGGCAAGTTCGACGGTGACAACGCCGGACAGGTCACCGCCATCGAGAACATGGTCGCCGCCGGCGTGAAGGGCATCCTGATCACCCCGAGCGACTCCAAGGCGATCGTGCCCGCGGTCCAGAAGGCCCGCGCCAAGGGTGTCCTGGTCATCGCCCTGGACACCCCGACCGAGCCGCAGAGCGCGGTCGACGCCCTCTTCGCCACCAACAACCTCAACGCCGGCAAGCTCATCGGCCAGTACGCGAAGGCCGCCATGAAGGGCAAGACGGCGAAGATAGCCACCCTCGACCTCGCGCCGGGCGTCTCCGTCGGCGTCCTGCGTCACAACGGTTTCCTGCAGGGCTTCGGCGCCACCGACAAGGACGTCGCCTGTGCCCAGGACACCGGCGGCGACCAGGCCAAGGGCCAGACCGCCATGGAGAACTGCCTCCAGAAGAACCCGGACATCAACCTCGTCTACACGATCAACGAGCCGGCCGCGCTGGGTGCATACACCGCGCTGAAGGCCAAGGGCCGTGAGAAGGACGTCCTGATCGTCTCCGTCGACGGCGGCTGCACCGGCACCCAGGCGGTCAAGGACGGCAAGATCGCCGCGACCTCGCAGCAGTACCCGCTGAAGATGGCCGCGGAGGGCGTGAAGGCGGTCGTCTCCTACGCCAAGAACGGCAAGAAGGCGTCCGGTTACACCGACACCGGCGTCAACCTGATCACCGACAAGGCGCAGGCCGGCGTCACGTCCAAGGACACCGCGTTCGGCCTGCAGAACTGCTGGGGCTGAGCCGCCCCCAGGCCCGCGACACCTTCCCTTCCCCCTCGCGGGGCGGCCGGCTCCTCCTCCCCGCCCGGGACGGCCGCCCCCTCGTCCTCCAGTCCTCCTGCCAGGAACGTGCCGGGCGGACAAGGACTTCTGTCTTCCGACAAGGACTTCGCATGACTGCCACGACCACGCCCCCGGGCACGTCCTCGCCGTATGCCGACCTCAAAGCGCCGACCACGCTCCGCAGACTGCTCACGGCGCCGACCACCGGTCCCCTGGTCGCGCTGCTCCTGGCCTGCGCCTTCTTCTCGATCTCGACCGACCAGTTCCTCACCGGCGGCAACTTCTCGCTGATCGTGCAGCAGGTCATGGTCGTGGGCACCCTCGCCATCGGCCAGACCCTGATCATCCTCACCGCGGGCATCGACCTGTCGTGCGGTGCGGTGATGGCCTTCGGCAGCATCATGATCGCCAAGATGGCCGCCAACGGCACCCTGCCCCCGCTCGTCGCCATCGCGCTCGGCATCGCCGTATGCGCCGGATTCGGCCTGCTCAACGGGCTGTTGGTGCAGAAGATCCCGCTGCCGCCGTTCATCGTCACGCTCGGCATGCTCAACGTGGCGTTCGCGCTGACCCACATCTACTCCAACGAGCAGACCATCACCAGCCTGCCCGGCTCGCTGACGGCTCTCGGCGAGACCTTCCCCCTCGGCCACACCGACATCACGTACGGCTCCCTGGTCACCATCGCCCTGTTCCTGCTGCTCGCCTACGCGCTGAGCAACACCAGCTGGGGCCGGCACGTCTACGCTTTGGGCAACAGCCAGGAAGCCGCACGCCTGAACGGCATCCGCACCTCCCGCCTGACCATCGGCATCTACGCGGTCGCGGGTCTGCTCTACGGCATCGCCGCCCTGCTGCTCATCTCCCGCACCGGAGTCGGCGACCCGCAGGCCGGGCAGACCGACAACCTCGACAGCATCACCGCGGTGGTGCTCGGCGGCACCAGCCTCTTCGGCGGACGCGGTTCGGTCCTGGGCACCTTCATCGGCGTGCTCATCGTCGGTGTGTTCCGCAACGGCCTGCAGCTGATGGGCGTCGCCTCCATCTACCAGACCCTGATCACCGGTGTGCTGGTGATCCTCGCGGTGACCGTCGACCAGATCTCCCGGAAGAAGGCCCGATGACCGCCACCTCCTCCCCCACGCCCGTGCTGCAGGCCCGCGGTCTGGTCAAGCGCTACGGCCAAGTCACCGCCATCGACGGCGCGGACTTCGACCTGCTGCCCGGCGAGGTGCTCGCCGTCATCGGCGACAACGGCGCCGGCAAGACCAGCCTGATCAAGGCGCTCACCGGCGCGCTGGTCCCCGACGCGGGCGAGATACGCCTCAACGGAAAGCCCATCACCTTCTCCGGTCCGCAGAGCGCACGCGCCCACGGCATCGAGACCGTCTACCAGGACCTCGCCGTGGCCGCCTCCATGGACATCGCCTCGAACATGTTCCTCGGGCGCGAGCTGCGCCGTCCCGGTGTCCTCGGCAGTGTCTTCCGCATGCTCGACAAGAAGCGCATGCGCGAGGAGGCCTCCGAGCACATGGCCGACCTGAAGATCGGCCTGCGCTCGCTCACGCAGTCGGTGGAGACCCTCTCCGGCGGACAGCGGCAGGCTGTCGCGGTCGCCCGGTCCGTCGCCTGGGCCGGCAGCGTCGTCGTCATGGACGAACCGACCGCCGCCCTCGGCGTCAAGGAGTCGGGGCAGGTCCTGGACCTGATCCGGCGCGTCCGCGACAAGGGCCTGCCGGTGGTGCTGATCAGCCACAACATGCCGCATGTCTTCGAGATCGCCGACCGGATCCACGTACACCGGCTGGGCAAGCGGGCCGCGGTGATCAAGCCGTCCGACTACTCCATGGCGGAGGTCGTCGCCATCATGACCGGCGCGCTCACCGTCGATGCGGCCGGAGGTACCGTCGTAGCGGATTCCGAGGCCGCGAAGGCAGCCGGAGTTCAGGCCAACTGACCACACGACCCAGCTCCCGCATGTTCCGGCCGAGGCCGCGGCCGGAACCGGGGAGCTGACAGGAGACGTTCCTCCATGGCTGCGAGCCGCCGTCCCACCCTGGCCGACGTCGCCCGGGAAGTAGGTGTCAGTGCCAAGACGGTTTCCCGGGTCCTCAACGAGGACGGCCCCGTCTCGCCCCGGACCAGGGAACAAGTCCTCGCCGCCGTCGCCAAGCTGGGCTTCCAGCCGAACCTGATGGCCCGCAACATCCGCGTCGGCGGCCCGGACACCACCATCGGCCTGGTCATCCCCGACCTCGCGAACCCGTTCTTCGGAGCCGTGGCCCGGGCCATAGAGGACACGGTCGGCGAACGCGGACTGACGCTGCTGATGGGCTCCTCCGCGGACGACCCCGGCCGGGAACGGGCCCTGACGGACAAGTTCCTGGCGCGGCGCGTCAGCATCCTGATGATCGTGCCGTCCGTGGGCGCCGACCACTCCCACCTCAAGAGCCACCGCGCGGCGGGGCTGCCCGTGGTCTTCCTCGACCGTCCGGGAGTCGGCCTGTCCACGGACAGCATCGTCAGCTCCAACCGTGCGGGCACCCATGACGGCGTCGCCCATCTGATCGCCCACGGCCACCGCCGTATCGGCTTCATCGGCGACCTGCCCGTGAAGCTGTACACCCGCCGCGAACGTCTGGCCGGATACCGTACGGCGCTGCAGGAGGCCGATATCGCCTACGACCGCTCGCTGGTCACCAACGCCCACGACCAGCCGGCGGCCGCGACGGCGACCGCCCAGCTGCTCGCCCTGTCCGATCCGCCCACGGCCCTGTTCGCCGGCAACAACATGGTCGCGCTCGGCATGGTCGCCGAACTCGCCCGCAGCAAGCGGAAGGACGTCGCGGTGGTCGGCTTCGACGACGTGCCGCTCGCCGAGGCGCTGGAACCGGCCCTGACCGTCGTGGCCCAGGATCCCGAGGAGATCGGGCGGGCGGCTGCGGGGATTGCACTGGCGCGGCTTGACGGTGATCGGTCGCGGGCGCGGACGATCACCGTGCCGACGCGGTTGATCGTCCGGGGGTCGGGGGAACGGTCTTCGCTTGCGGTGCGGGCGGTTTGACTGGCGTCGCTCTTGGCCGTCGGTCGTCTGCCACGCCGTCGTGGCTGGTCGCGCAGTTCCCCGCGCCCCTAAAAGGGGCGCTGCCGACCCGTAGCGGCCTTCGCGCGCCCTTCTCAGACGCCGTGACCGTCGCAGCAACCGTCCCTGCGCATCAGCCTCCCCAGCCCCAGCCAGTCCTCCTCCGCCGCCCTCGTGCGCGCCGCCGACGGCTCGAAGGCGGCGATCAACTCCTCAGTTGTATACGGCACTCCGCCCCTGAGCACCGACACAGTACGGACAAGCGTGGCGAAGTCCGTGAACGGGTCGCCGTCCACGACCGTCAGGTCGGCGAGCTTGCCCTGCTCGACCGTGCCCAGGTCGCCGTCCACGCCGAAGAGGCGGGCGGGCAGGACGGTGGCCGCACGCAACGCCTCGGCCGGGGTGAGGCCGCCCCGGTGCAGGGCGCGCAGGCCGAGGTGGAGGGAGAGGCCGACCGGGACGAGCGGCTGGTCCGTGCCGAGGGCGACCAGACCGCCGGCGGCCAGGATGCGCCGGTAGATGTCGGTCTCCGTACGGAGGGTGGCGAGTTGGGCCGCGGTGGGCGGAACGCCCGCCGACTGGCGGACGGCGGCCGTGTCCCACGGGGGCATCACCACCGTGACCCGCGGGTCGTCGGCGAGGGCGGGGTCCGCGCCGAGGAGGGGGGCGGACGTGAACGGGGTGGCGATCATGGAGAAGTGCACGTCCCGTGCGGTGTAGATCTCCACCACGTCGTCGTACGCACGACCCGTCGCCGTGATGGCATGCCCGAACTCGGCGCGCTGCGTGGCCTGCAGATGGGTCGTCAGGTCCTGGCCGAGCTGTACGCCCGGTGAGATCAGGTGGCCTCCGGTGCGTACGCCGAGGCGTTCGTGGGCGAAGCGGGCCGCCTCCTCCATGATCCAACCGGGCGCCCGGACATACGTCTTGACGAAGTCCCAGTCCAGATCGGCGCCCCGTTGCAGGGAGCGGCGCAGACCCTCCCGCGTCCGGTGGGCGCGGCCCATGCTGTACGCGACGCGTGCCCCGTCGAGGAGTTCGCCGGTGGTCAGCAGCCGCGGCCCGGCGAGCTGTCCGGTGGCCACCGCCTCGCGGATGCGGGCCTGCTCGTAGGCGAAGCCGCCGAGGGAGACGGCCGTGGTGATGCCGTAGCTGAGCTGGCCGGCGGTCTGGCGGCCGCCGTAGGTGCTCTGCCAGGGGTGGGTGTGGGTGTCCCACAGGCCGGGGATCACGGTGCGCGCGGAGGCGTCGACGCGGCGGAGGGCGGCCGTGCGCCCGGACGACCGGTGGGGTACCACCGCGGTGATGCGTCCGGCTCGTACGACGATGTCGGCGTCGTCGAGGGTCGCCTCGCCCGTGCCGTCCCACAGGCGTCCGGCGTGCACCACCACGTCCGCGGGGGTGGGTCTGGGGGCGTCGAGCGGGACGCGGACGGTGCGGGCGGGGCCGCCGTCGACGGCGAGGAGCCGTAGCCGGCCGCCGGACAGGTACAGCAAGGTCGTCGAGTCGCCGGACCAGGACGGGTGGTCGGCCGGTTCGGTGGTGAGGGTGCGCAGTTCGCCGGCCGGGGTGCCGTCGGGCGCGACGGGCAGCAGACACAGCGCCGACTCGACGATCACCGCCATCCAGCGGCCGTCGGGCGACCAGACGGGCCCGGAGTCGTACCGGTCGGAGATCGAGGTGTGGGGGGCGACCATGTGCAGCCGGTCGGTGCCCGTCGTCGTGTCGACGATCCGGACGAGGTTGTAGCCCTCCCGGAAGCGGGAGTTGAGGCGGTTGCGGTCGCAGAGGGCGAGGTGGCGGCCGTCGGGCGACCAACTGGGGCGGCCGGGCAGTCCGCCGCCGCCGAGTGGGGTGGCGAGGACGCGTTCCTCGCCGGACGCCAGGTCCCGCACGATCAGCCGGCCGGTCAGGTCGAGGCAGGCGAGCCGCTGCCCGTCCGGCGAGAGCGCGGGGTGGACCCGGCCGCCGGTCGCGAGCGCGGTCTCCCCGCCGGTGGCGAGATCGTGACGGTACGCACCGAGGAGGCCGTCCCGGTCGTCGGCGTAGACGAGCGACCGGCCGTCGGGAGCCCAGGCGGGCGCGAGCAGATACCGGGTGCGGGGTGCGGTGTGCAGCCGCCGGGGCGGAAGTCCGCCTGAACTTCCCGCCAGCCAGAGCGAGTTGAGGGCGGCAAAGGCGATCTGCCGTCCGTCGGGCGAGAGCGCGGGCAGATGGATGGCGCGCACCGGACGGGCCCGGCCGGGCTCCCCCAGGTCGTACTCCTTGGTCGCATACCGCGGCCGCCGCACGGGGAGCACTCCCTCGAAGGGGATGGTCTGCGGCTGCTCCGGGCTCTCCGGTCGTACGAGGGTGAAGGCGCCGTCGAGGGTCAGCAGGAGCTGCCCTGCCGGTGTCCAGCGCGGGGGCACCGGAGCGATGTCGCCGGTGAGCGGGACGGGGTGACCGTCGACGACCAGGGTGCAGGAGGCGTTCGGGGCGGCCGTGGTGCGCAGATACGCCAGGCGGCCGTCGGCGGCGACGGAGGGGGTCATGACCTGCGCGGCCTCGGTCTCGGTGTGCCGCACGGTTACCGGTCCGGTGCCGTCGGCGGGGACGGCGGCGATCGTACGGGCCTCCAGACCGGTACCCAGAGGTGTCGCGACGGGCTTGGCGCGGACGAAGAGGATGCTGCTGCCGTCGGGTGACCAGGTGGGGTCGAAGTCCTCCCACGCGCCGTCCTGGAGGGGACCGTCCTGGCCGGTCAGACCGGTGACGCGGGTGATACGACCGGTGCGCAGCTCAAGGACGTGAATGCGGTACGGACTGCCGCTTGCCGGGCCTTCGGGGTCGCCGCCGCGCTCGGAGGCGAAGGCGAGCCGTGTCCCGTCGGGCGACCAGGCCGGGCCACGGTCGTCCCAGGGGCCGTCGGTGCGCCGCCGCAGATCGGAGCCGTCGGGGCGCATGGTCCAGAGGTGGAAGCCGCCGCCCCGGTAGGCGCAGAAGGCGACGAGGGCGCCGTCCGGGGAGTGGGTGGGCCGGTTGGGTTCGAGGTCGGCCGGGGTCAGGGGCTCGGCCTTGCCGCCGGTGCGGGGCAGCGACCAGAGGGTGCCCTGCACCTCGGCGATGAGACGGTCACCGGCCGGGGTGAGGGTGGCTGAGCCGTTGGTGGCCTGGGTGAAGGACAGGGCGGGGGTGCCGGTGCGGGCTCGCGCGGTCGGCGCGGCCACAGTCAGGAGCGGCAACGCACCGGTGGCAGCGAGGAGTTGACGGCGGGTGGGGCGAAAGGAGGCGGCGGCGGAGGTCTCGGAGGTCCGGTCACAGTCCATGGCAGCAACACTGCTGCACCAGCAGCCTCGGGCTCAACGCTGTCCCCGGCCATCACTCTGCCGTGTCGCCGGCGCGCGGCCATGGTCGGGTGTCATCGGGGTGCGTCTTGGCAATTGGGGTGTGTGTCCCCGTCCGGCGTCGTGATGTCAGTCCGTGATGTCAGAAGTCTTCTGATTCGTAGCTCTACAGAGATCGGCCATTGAGACGGAGCGCAACTTGGATGACTGCGAGCTTCGGTTGAGCCGAGCCGGTGTTGACGGACACCGAGTTCGACCGGCGCTCAACCACTCGCTGCCCGAGTTCCCGGCGTTCCCCGCGGGTCCCCCGCACGATCGTGCGGACCGAACCTTACGCCCGCTGCCCGACCCGCGACAATGGAAGGCACTGACACGCCGTGGAGGGGGGACCCGATTCAATCCGTGCTTGAGAACATTGCCATCGGCCTGGTGACCAGCCTACTCGGTGGTGGGTTCGTATGGTTGTGGGAGCGGGCTAAGCGGACCCGGGAGGTGAACAAGAGGGCGGACTTCTTCGGTGTCCGGCCCGGGCAGACGTGCCTTGTTGTGCTGGGTAACAAGCACAACTCGCCTGGGACCGCGAGCTATCGAGACGTCCGGGCCGCCGTGGAGCTGGCTCTGCTTGCGGGCGAGCTGGGCTGTGACGTCCTCGTCGAGTCAGGAGAATTCCGTGGCAGCAACGGTGATCGTACCGAGTTCTGCGTGGGCGGTCCGGCGGGAGGTGCCAACATTCGTACAGGGGGACACCTGGCCGCTCATCTTCCCGGTGTCACCCTTCACCCCTACCACGCTACGAACCGGGACTCGGTCGCCATCGAAGTCGGTGGTGAGAAGTATCTGTTCGATCGGGGCAACGAGGAGTATGTACTCGTCGCGAAGTTCATCCCCGCAGAGTCGGGCAAGCCGGTGTTCCTTGTCTGCGGGCAGAGTTCCACGGCGAATCTGGCCGCCATCCACTTCCTACGGCGTGAGTTCGCGCAGGTCGCTGAGCAGATTTCCTCGATCGACCGGTTCTGCGTTCTGATCAGGGTCTCCAGCATCGGCACCTACGAGCATCATCGTGCGGCACTGGAACGGGATGTGTCCGCTGCCGCGTTCGTGCAGTGAGGCGGCTCATTTTCGCGAAATTTCGCCGAGGACCGCGGCGGCGGCCCGGTCCCAGCGCACCCGTCGGGCCAGATCGTCGCGCAGTTCCGCCGCCTGCTGGAACGCACTGACCCGGTCGCGAAGCTTGCGCTCGATATCGCGGGCCCAGGTCTCCGCGTCTGTCTCGACGTCACCCGACACCTCGACGACGAAAGAACTCGCTTGCTCGTCCCCAAGCTTCTCGCGCAGCAGCTCCCCCAGTCCGCTCGTCGAGCTGACCAGGACCGGAATTCCACGGATGATTGCTTCGAGACCGGTCAGACCGAATCCCTCTTTGCGGGACGGCATGATCACCAGCCATGCGGTGCTCAGATCATCCTCGATGTGGTCCTGTTCCGATGTGTAGACGCGTACCACGACGTCCAGTCGAGGATTCGCGGCTTGCTTCACGATCTCGTCGCGTGCCGCATCCACGTCGGTCACTGGCGCACCGCGCACCAGCAGTCGTACACCGCGCCGGATGCCGGCGTCACGCAGCCGCGTCTCGACCTTGCCGCAGGCCGCAGCGGCGAGGTCGAGGCCCTTGAGCTGTGCGTCTTCGACGCGGCCCAGTAGCAGTACCCGGGCAGGGCCTCCCTCAGGTGGAACACGGTCGCCACCGGGCACCGTGTTGTCGAACCCGGGATCAAGTCGGAGTGGTGGCAGCCCATCTGCGGTCCTGAAATCGCCGAGGAACTCCTGATACAGCCGAGGACCCACCGCTACCACACGATGAGCGGTTCTGCCCAGGGCCCGCTCGATTCCGGTGCGATTCTCGGCCCGAAGCCCGGCGTCATGAGACCGATCGAGCTTGTACCACTCGATCTCGTCCGGAGCCATGTGGAGGACGTGCAGGCGCCGGGCTTCGGGAAAGAAGTCGTCGGCCAGTTTCTGCGCCGCGGGACCGGTGATCCGGCCGTGCCCCAGGATCAGGTCGGGCGCCGTACCATCGGGCAGTCCAGGCCGACTGGTCAGGCGCATGTCATCGGACGCTCCAGGCCTGTCAGGGGCAGGAAGAAGCGAGACACCGCTCGCCATGGCCGCGTCCGCCTCCGCTGTGGTCGCGTCCAGTACGACACAGAAGACCCGGGCACCGGCTGTGGCCAGCGCTCGGCACAGGTCACGATTGAAGGTACTCAGACCGCCCTGAGAGGAAGACCATTCGGTGGCCACGGAGAGGACAACCGGGCCTTGCTTGAGGTGCGCCGAATCACAATCGGCATGTCCCTGCAAGGTCTCCTTTTCCGGCTCGTGGTCCCACTGGCTGTCCTTGTTAGCGTCAGTCTCGGCCTCCTGTGGAGTGGGCAACGCCTTGGCTGTGATGCGGAGTACGGCGCTTGCTCGCTCCACTGCGTCGGCCAGGTCGACCTGGGTCTCCTCGTGCAGGATCGCTGCACCACCGGGGTCGGGAAGGAGCAAGAAGTCGATCAGGTGATTCTGCAAGGCGATAGGAGACAACTCTGCTGCGGCTACGGAGAGTTCCTCGGCAGCCCTGTCCCGATCAGCGCCGATGAAGTGAGCCATGGCAGCGTTGTAGTGGCACAGCACGCGGCCATACGCGTTGTCGGCGAGCTTGAGCGCGCGCCGGGACCATTCGAGCGCCTCATCTCCGCGGCCCGTGGCCAGGTTCAGGTACATGAGGCAATTGGCTGCCGACCAGTCCGGGTCTAGGTCGAAGGACGACTGGAAGCGGGCACGTGCGCGGGCCATGTCGCCAGCCGCGTATGCGGCGAACGCGGTCGTTTGATGGTTGACAGCCAGTTCGCCGCGTAGCCGCCCGGTGGCCTTCAGGAACCAGTCGTCGGCTGGCCAGGTCCGCAGTGGTACGCGCACTCGCTCGGCGGTGAGGCGGCCACCGAGGGCCGCGATGCGCTCGGCGGCCGCCCTGAAGTCGGCGGTGTCGGACAGGCACACGTCGTCCGTGTCCGCCGCGAACAGCCATCGCTCGACCTCGTGATCCTGGTACGCGCACGTGACAGTAGTGATATCGAGCGCCTGGGGTTCACCGGCGCTGAGGACCGCGTAGTGGAGGTAATCAACATGCGGAGCGGCATCCGGACCGGCGTCGGGCAGCTTCTCCAGGGCGTCGAAACCCTGCGTCAAGTGCTTCGCACTCATGTGGTGGCAGCACGTTGGGTAAATCCGCAAGGGCCCACGCGCAAATTCGTGCAGTACACAGAAGAGTCGGTTGATCAGCATGGCCCGGACACTGGTCCGGCTTATGGCCTGAGTGTGTGGCATCGACCCGAGGGTGCGGGCCGACCATAGTCGGCAGTAGACCTCATCGAAGAGTTCCGCGTCGGCCGCCAGGCGCACAGGGGCGTCTGAGGCGAGGATGCCATCCGCGACCAGCGACTCCCTACAGTGGTCGTATTGCTCCCGCGTAATCTCCGGCTGTCCGCCCATGCAGTAGGCGAACCAGGCCTCTTCCTGCGTTGCATGGTCAAGCGCCGACGTCAGGACATTGAAGGCGATGAGCTCATTCCGGCTCATTGCACGAACCGCACGGATTAGTGGCCGGTCAAGTACGTTGCGGTCGCCCTTCTCCATGCGTGATCTGATGCCTTCAAGTACCTCGGGGCTGAGCTCCATGTAGTCCCCGAGGCCGCTCTTTATGCGGGCGAACATCTCGTGGCAGTACAGCTGGATCGCGTAGGGGTTGCCGTCAGTGATCCGTCTCAGGGAGGACACCAGGTTCGCGGAGACCAAGTTGCCGTAGATTCCGGCGCTGCGCAGTGGACGCACCACGCAGTCTTCGACGTCGACTTGCTCAACGAAACTCTTGACCTCGATCTCCCTGAACTGTCGGAGGATCGGTGACTGCACGTCCTTAATCCGCTCGATCAGTTCGGACGTACCGGCAAGCACCACGACGAGTCCGTCGACGCGGGTGGTGAGGAAACGCAAGATCGACAGTGCGCGCTCGTCGTCGGCGATCAACTGCGCCTCGTCGACGAGCAGAGCAATCGGACGCCCGAGGAGATGTACAAAGAACGATAGATCATGACGTAGGGCGGCTTCCGGTACGCGAGGCTCAGCTCCGGTGAGGGCAAGCGCCTCCGGGAATTGCAGCGGGGCCACGGTCGAGGCCTCGGCGGCTCCTGCTGTCACGCGGCGCACGGCCGCCGCGTCGAAGGCGACGCCCTTGCCGCTCTTGGCGGCCGCATCCAGCACCGCCGGTACTAGCTCGTCGTAGACCTTGCGAAAGAAGGCGATCGGCTCGCCGTCACTCTCGATCAGTTCCACCCGCACCGTTGTTAGCCCGCGTTCGGCGGCCATCCGCTCGGTGGCGTAGAGCAGGCTCGTCTTCCCACTGGCCCGCTGACCGTGCAACACGACACAGACCGACGGTTCGCCGACAGCCGCCTGATCCAACTCACCTGCGATGACCGCCGCTTCACCGCTCCGTCCGGCAAAGCGCGCGGCATCGCGCACTGGATGTCGATAGTCGTACGGATTGCGTACCTGCGAGATGTCCACGGGCCCCCTCACCTCGTGACAATCGTACGATCTCTGGCGTGCGACGGGACCCGTCTCCAGCCATTTCAAGGCGACACGCACAGAGCTGCCGAGGCGGCTCGTACCAAGCCGTACCTTCCCTGCACGTCATGAATGGCCTCCGAGGGCCCCAAGGCGGCAACAAACCCTTGTTCACGGAAATATCGCCGGCAGGGGACCCGATCGATACGGCTTGGATCCGGCCGCGCCTCAGCCGAACCAGCTCACCTGCACGACCACGATCCGCTCACCACGGACATCGGTCAGGTAGGTGGGCATGAGGAGCCCACGGCTCTCGGTCCGCACGCCAGGCCCCGGTCCGGTGTAGGCGGCTCCCACCAGAAACACCATCGACTCGCATACGGTGACCTCGTTGGCCAGACGTTCGGGCTCGGCACTCTGCCGCATCCGGGAGCCCGTCCAGCAGGTCGTCCTGGAGCGGCTCACAGCGTCAGTCCGCCGTCGGCGATCTCGCGGTGTGCGGCTCGTACGATCTCTCCGGCCTCGCGGATGGCGCGCTCGCGCACGTCCGGGTCGGGGCTGCTGATGACCTGCTCGGCAGCGTGCAGGCGATGGGCCATGTCGGGGTGACGCTCGATCTCCACCACTACACCCCACTGCCGGTAGAACATGCGGATCGGTACGACGCTGTCCTCGTCCCCGGCGCGGACGAACGCCTTCTGCAGGTCGTCGAAGAACTCGGGCAGGCGGGAGGGAGCCACCGTCGCCACGGCCTGTCGCAGCGCCGGCAGTGTCAGCTCAGGCATGGGGATGAGCGGGCCGTTTCCGTCCGCGTACGGCGTGGTCATGGGCCGCCCCGTCCACTCGTTCAACGCCCTTCCGGCACGGGCCGACCCTAGCGCCATCGCTGTCACTCCCGCGTGCGCGCGAGCGGATCGCCGGCGCAGAGGGTGAGGCCGAGGTCCCATTCCGCCCAGACCGTCTTGCCCACACCCGCCCGTGGTGCGACACCCCAACCGTCCGCCAGCGCTCCGACCAGCAACAGTCCTCGCCCGAACTGGTCCTCGTCGGCCGCCTCACGCCGACACGGCAGCCGTTCACCGCGAGGGTCGCTGACCTCGACGCGGAGCGTTGCGGTCGTAGTGGTGATCCGCAGCCGGATGAGCCGGTCGCGCAGGCTGCCGTGCAGGAGGGCGTTGGTCATCAGTTCGCTGGCAACGAGGGCTACGTCTCCGGCGAGGTGCGTATGGCCCCAGTCGGTCACGAGGCGTGCCGTGCGATGGCGGGCGAGGGCGACGCTGCGGGGGACGGGGGTGTAGTCGAGCTGGTCTTCGTGGCGGAGGGGTTCGGGGGTGGGGTTGATGTGGGGCATGGGGGAGGCGCCTCCGAGGCTTGGCTCCGTTGAGTGAGTGACCATGCGCCGACGGTAGCGACCTGGCCCACCTGAGCGCAATCGAACTGAGGAAGTTCTTCCTCAGAAGGGGATTTGCTCGACCGGGTAACTGGTGTGGGACACACTGTGACCATGACTCGACCAACTCAGCCCCGACAGGGACAGGTCTCAACTGTCCTGGCGCGTAGGCTCGGTGGAGAGCTGCTGCGCCTGCGTGACACCGCCGGAAAGACCCAGCAGCAGGCCGCCGAGTCCATCAATGCAACCGGCACCAAAGTCGTGAAGATGGAGCGGGGCTGGGTGCCGATGCGGGACCCGGATATCCGGGTGCTGTGCGAGTTCTACGGCCTGGACGACCCCAAGGCGCTCACCCGCCTGCTGGACTTGGCCCGGCTGGACCGCGAACGCCGTAAGGCGAAAGGGTGGTGGCGCGGCACGGTCGACTCGGGTGCCATGGCCGAGTACCTCGCGATGGAGGATGCCGCCACACGCATCCGCAGCTGGCAGTCCTCGCTGATTCCCGGGCTGTTTCAGATCCCCGAGTACACACGTGCGCTGTGCGTTGCCAGCGCCGCTTGGGAAGACCCCGACGACATCGAGCGCGACGTGGAGGTCAAGCAGAAGCGCCAAGGGCGCCTTCTCGGTGAACGCCCTCTCCAACTGCACGCTGTGATCTGGGAAGCCGCGCTGCGGCAGGAGGTCGGTGGGCCCCACATCAGGCGCGCACAACTGGAACGCCTGCTGGAGGTGGCCGAACTGCCGAACGTGCGCCTACAGGTGCTCCCGTTTCGGACGGGTGCGCATCCATGCATCAGCGGCCCGTTCAGCATCCTCTCCTTCGCGGAGGACGACGCTCTGGACGTGGTGCAGAGTGATGGCCTCACGGACATGGTGTGGGTGGAGAACGAGGCCGGGAGCAGCACGTACGGTGACTTGTTCGACCGCACATCCAGGCTCAGCCTGGCACCCCGGGACTCCGTGACACTGATCGACAGCCTGCGTAAGGAAACGTAACCCATGCCCGAGTTCGCCTTCGTGAAGTCCAGCTACAGTCAACCCGGCCAGGAATGTGTCGAAGTCGCCCGCAACATCCCCGCCACCGTCGCCGTCCGCGACTCCAAGACCCCCGACGGCCCGATACTCCGCCTGCCCCCCAAGGCATGGGCGGACTTCACCGCATCGTTGGCCGCCAACTGATCCGGACGGCCCTCGCTGTGTGACGTCTGTGACACTTGATCTTTGAGGTCTTCTGTCGCGCAGGTCGCCTTGAAAGGGTGCGAGGCGTACAACTCGGCCGTAAAAACGCGGCCGTTGGACCCCTCACCCCCCACGAGGCGTTGAAATGGCGAGAGCCTCCTCCTCGCGCGCGAGACGCGCGACCATACTCACCGCGGCGGCCGGCCTCACGCTGGCCGTCGCTTTTGTGCCCGGCGCCGCTCAGGCGACCCCTGGCGGACCGGCGGCCGACGGTCCGGCGCCCGCACCGTCCGCCACTCCGCCCGTACCGTCGCAGCAGACGCTGGTGCGCCGCGACGCCCGGCTCGCGAAGGCCGAACAGCGGTCGGGCGTACGGGAGTTGCGCAAGCAGCTCGGGGTTCAGGGCGTGCTCGAGCTGGACCCGGCCACCGGCACGGCGCGGCAGGTGGCCAAGCTCGACGGGTATCTGACGCCCCGCAGCGACAAGGGCGCGGAGGACATCGTCCGGCAGTATCTGCGGGACCATCCCGATGTCTTCGGTCTCTCCGCCGGTCAGGTCCGCGATCTGACCCTGCGCAAGGAGTACACCGACGTCGCAGGGGTTCGTCATCTGTCGTTCGTCCAGTCGGTCGACGGCGTCCCGGTGTTCGGCAACGGCGTCAAGGCGAACGTCTCCCGCGACGGGCGGCTGATCAGTGTGCTCGGCTCCCCGGTGCCGAAGCTGCCCTCGCAACTGGCCCCCGGCCGTGTCACCTCGACGCAGGCCAAGCACACCGCCGTTCGTGACATCGCCGGTGTCAAGGCCGACGGCGTCGGCAAGCAGGACACCGCCAAGCAGGTCGTCTATACGGGGCCGCAAGGCACCGCCCGGCGCGCGTGGCAGACGGTCACCGTGCCGGACGGCCACGGCATGTGGCTGCACATCGTCGACGCGGCGACGGGGCGGGTTCTGTATCGGCAGAATCTCTCCGACGACCTTTCCGCAGCGACCGGGGAGGCGGCCTCCACCGGACAGCCCCTGTCCTCCTCGGCGGCCACGCCCTCGCGCACCGGCAAGGTCCTCGTCTGGGACCGCTATCCCGGCGCCCCCGCGGGCGGCAAGCAGCACACCCGTCATCTCACCGCGCACGGCTGGCTGCCCGTCGGCGCCAAGACCCTCGACGGCCGTATCGCGCACGTCTTCAGCGATGTCGACGACAACAACAAGGTGGACGCGGGCGAGGAGATCACCCCGGCGGCCGACGGGACGTTCTCCTTCCCGTTCAAGCCCGTCACCGGTCCCGGCTGCGACGTCCCGCTGCCCTGCTCCTGGGACCAGAAGACGCCGTACTCCTGGAAGACCAACCGCGAGCAGAACGCCGCGCAGGTCTACTACTACCTCGGCACCTACCACGACCACCTGGAGGCCGGCCCGATCGGCTTCACCCGGGCCGCGGGCAACTTCGACGGCCGGGACGGCGACGCCGTGGACGCGCAGACCGACGACGGCGCGGCGGTCGACCACGGGCTGCCCGACGAGAACCACCTGAACAACGCCAACATGGGGACGCCGCCGGACGGGCAGGCGCCCACGATGCAGATGTACCTGACCGGGTCCGGGCCCGGCTACACGGTGCTGCAGGGCAACTGGGGCGACGACGCCGCCACCGTCTACCACGAGTACACGCACGGTCTGTCCAACCGGCTCGTCGTCGACGCCGCCGGGGTCTCGGCCCTCACCGGCCAGCAGGGCGGCGCGATGGGCGAGGCGTGGAGCGACTGGTACGCGCTCGACTTCCTCAACACCAAGGGGCTGCTGAAGGACAACCGGCACGTCGACGGTGAGGTGGCCCTCGACCCGCCGCACTGGACCGACGAACTGCCCTCCCGCTCCCAGCCGTTGGACTGTCCGGTCGGTTCCACCTCCGCCAAGTGCCCCGGCACGGCGGCGGCGGGCAAGGGCGGGTACACCTACGGCGACTACGGGAAGATCTCGCGCCGTGGCCCCGAGGTGCACGCCGACGGTGAGATCTGGAGTGAGACGCTCTGGGACCTGCGGAACCGGCTCGGCAGCAGGCTCACCGAGTCGCTGCTGACCCGCGCGATGGAGCTGTCGCCCGCGAACCCCACCTTCCTCGACCAGCGCAACGCCATCCTGCAGGCCGACACCGTGGTCAACCGCGGCCGGGCCCACGACCGCATCTGGAAGGTGTTCGCGCACCGCGGCATGGGCTACTTCGCCGCCGCGCTGAGCGCCGACGACACCAAGCCCGACGAGGACTTCTCACTGCCGCCCGGCCCGCACACCCCGGTGACCACCCTCACCGGCAAGGTCACCGACGACGCGTCCGGCGCCCCCGTCGGCGGGGTCGGCGTCAGCATCAGCGGCCATGCCTCCGGGTTCCCCGGTGCCGACTTCTCCGCCGTGACCAGGGCGGACGGCACGTACACGATCCACAACGTCCCCAAGGGCACGTACCGGAAGGTGTACGCGAGCGGCAACGGCTACGAGCCGCAGATCCGCACGGTCTCCGTCGGCTCCGGGAGCGGCGCCGACTGGGCACTGCGCCGCGACTGGGCCGCCGCTTCCGGCGGCGCCACGGTCACGGAGTTCACCGGGCCCGACAACACCGACTTCGGCTGCGGACCGAACGGCCTGATCGACATGTCGGGCACCGTCTGGGGTTCGGACGCCAAGGGCGGCAGCAACGGCACCGGGGTCGACCCGGTGCACAACACGGTCAAGCTGCCCTCGGCCGTCGACGTCACCGAACTGCGCATCGACCCGACGTCGGGCTGCGGGGACGACAAGACGGCCTCCCTCGGCGATTACCGGGTCGAGACCTCGACGGACGGCACCACCTGGGTCACCGCCGCCGAGGGCCACTTCAAGCCCGCCGACACCGGCCGCGAGAACGCCGTGCCCCTCAAGGCCGGCACCGGGCAGAACGTCCGCTACGTCCGCCTGACCATGCTCGGCAACCAGGCCGCCGACAACGGCGCCAAGTGCGCGACGGACCCGAGCCCCTCGGGCTGCAGCTACATGGACGTGACCGAGCTCCTGATCCACGGCTCCGCGCACCGGAGCTGACAGGACCGGCACCGACACCCGAGGGCGGCGTACCGGCGACGGGACGCCGCCCTCGGGCGTTTCCGCAGTCGGGAGGCGTTGCAGGGGCGATGAAATTCCGATGATGGTCCGCGCCGGGGGTGATGGGATGGCGCGATGAACAGTGATCTGCCCCAGGCCGCCGAGACCGTGGACCGCGGGCGCTATCCGCAGGCCGTGACGCCCTGGGAGGACGAGGCGTGGCGGGCCGCCGCCCTGGAGTGGGTCGACGAGGTGCTGGCCGCGCACGGGCTGCGGGCCGTCGGGCGGCCGCGGGTGCGGCTGCGGCCCTGGTCGGTGCTGGTACGGCTGGACGTCGGCACAGCGAGCGGCAGGGGCGGCGATCGCGTGTGGTTCAAGGCCAACCCGCCCGCGAGCGCCTTCGAGGCGGGGCTCGGTGCGGCCTTGGCCGGATGGGTTCCGGAACATGTGCTGCGACCGCTCGCCGTGGATGCCGGACGGGGCTGGTCGCTGCTGCCCGACGGGGGACGGCGGTTCGCCGACGTGCTCGACGCCGGTGAGGCCGGGCCCGAGGCCTGGGAGGAGATGCTGGGCCGGTACGCCAAGATGCAGCGCGCCCTGCTGCCGTACACCGGGAAGATCGAGTCCCTCGGGGTGCCCGGGGCCCGTACGGCCGCGTTGCCCGAGGTATTCGACCGGCTCGTGGCGGAGAACGGAGCGCTGACGGATGCGGAGCGTACGGCGTTGGACGGCTTGCGGCCTCGCGTGGCCGAGTGGAGTGCGGAGCTCGCGCAGACCGGCATCGGGGACTGCGTGGACCACGCCGACCTGCACGAGGGACAGGTCTTCCACGCGCCCTCCACCGGCCGTTTCACCTTCTTCGACTGGGGGGACGCGGCCGTGACGCACCCCTTCTGCAGCTTCCTGGTCCCCGCCCGCCGGGCCGTCGAACGCTACGGCCCCGACCTGCTGCCCCGCCTCCGGGACGCGTATCTCGCCCCTTGGACCGACGCGGGCCGCACACTGCCGGACCTGCGCCGCACCCTCTCCCTGGCCTGGCGGCTCGGCGCGCTGGGGCGGGCCTGGGCGTGGGGACGGCTCTTCCCGGGCGCGGTGAACGGCACGGAGCCGGTCGGCGGCGCGGAGGGCGCCCGCTCCCTGCTGCAACTCGCCGACGCACCGCCCCGGTTCATCGCGCCCGGGACGGAATGAAACGGAACTCCGCGGACGTCGGCCGACGCGTCCGTGCCGCGTACTTCCCCATGTAACCGGGACCGTGTTCGGAGCCGTGTGCAAGGACGTTTTCTTGACGATCTCCTGACGCAGGCGAGCGCATCCGGCCAACTCCGTCCGGTGTCTTCTTCCTTGTCTCAATCCTTAGCGGGAATCCCGAGGAATGGAGTGCCGTGACTCCACCCACGCGTAGGCGCGCGGGCTTCCTGCGTCCGTGGCTAAGCCGCGTCGCAGAGGACCAGCCCGGCCCTATTGAGGACGTTCTTCGCGCCGACATGGTCGGCGTTCGCTGTGAACCCGCATGTGACGCATTCAAACTTGGCTTGGGTGGCGCGGTTCTCCTTCGCGACGTGCCCGCAGGCGGGGCACGTGCGGGAGGTGTTGCGCGGGTCCACCGGGATCACGAGGCGACCGGCGCTCTCAGCCTTGTTCGCCAGGATTCCGAGGAACTGCGCCCAACCCGCGTCGAGAATACTGCGGTTGAGCCCGGCCTTCGCGGCGGCGCCGTTCGGCAGGAAAGTGCCGGGCGCCTCGGGGGCGGGCTTGGGCTTGACACCGCGGGTCATGCCCGCTGTGTTCAATTGCTCATGCGCGATCGCGTCGTGGGCGCGGACCAGGGCGAGCGCGGTCTTGTGGTGGAAGTCGAGGCGCCGACGACAGATCTTCGCGTGCAGCTTGGCGACCTTGCGGGCGGCCGCGCGGTGTTTCTTGGTGCGCTGCCCGGTGTGCCTCGGGAACATCGCCAAGTGCCGCTGTGCTTCGGCCAGCTCAGCGGCGGCCGCCTCGAGGAATCTGGGGTTGGCCACATGCTGGCCCTCCGAGGTGGTCAGGAAGTGCGCGATACCCATGTCGATTCCGGCCACCACGCCCGTCGGCGGAAGTGGCTCGGCGGCAACGTCGTCGCAGGACAGGACCACGTACCAGCGGCTCCCCTCACGCTTGACGCTGATTGTCTTCACCCGGCCCTTTACGGGCCGGTGCTGGTGCACCCTGACGTGCCCGACCCTTTGGAGCCGCACGCGGGTATGCCGGTCATGCGGCGTGGAGTCCCAGCGGCAGCCGTCGCCGTCCTTCGGGAACACCACGGTGTCGAAGTGTCCCACGCCCTTAAAGCGCGGGTAGCCGGGCTTCTCGCCGTTCTTGACACGGCGGAAGAACGCCTGAAACGCCTTGTCCAGGCGGCGCAGCGTGGACTGTTGGGAGGAGAACGACCACCGGCCCTGACGCTCAGCGTCGAACGCCCGAATCTCCTTCAGCTGGGCGGACTGGTTGCCGTACTTGATGCTCGTCTTGGAGCTATGCCGCCATGCGTCCCGGCGCTCCTGCAACGCGCCGTTGTACAGAGCACAGTGGTCGGCCAGCATCTGGCGCAGCGTGGCCGTCTGACGGGCCGTTGGGCGCAGAAGGAACTTGTAGGCGCGGATCACTGCTTACGCCTCCGTTCCGCGCGGAGGCCTTCAGCCAGGAGGATGCACGCGGCAGCGTTGATCGAGATACCCGCCTGGTCGGCGTGCTCCTCGACTTGCCGCTTCAGATCCGGGGGCACGCGCAGATTAAGCGATTCCCGACGATCACCTCTAGCCACAACCAAAATGCTACCGCTTTTGACGGTCACTCATGTCCAGTACCGGCTGCCGTGCTGCTCTGTAGCCCGCAGCTTCCAGACCCCCACCGGCAGAAGCCGGTGGTCCCTTTGAAGGAGATGCTTATGGAAGGCACCGTCGTCGCGGTCGTGTTGGTGGTCGTTGCCGTCCTGCTCGTGCTGCGCAGCGGGATGCGGGTGGTCAACCAGGTCGAGCGCGGGGTCGTGTTCCGGATGGGCAAGGCGCTGCCGTCGTACCGGCAGCCGGGCGTGACGTTCCTGATCCCGTTCGTCGACCGGATGCGCAAGGTGAACACGCAGGTGGTCACCATGCCGGTGCCGACCCAGGAGGGCATCACCAAGGACAACGTCTCGGTGAAGGTCGACGCGGTCGTCTACTTCCGGGTGACCGATCCGCTGCGGGCCGCCATCGAGGTCCAGGACTACGTCTTCGCCGTCGGCCAGGTCGCCCAGTCGTCGCTGCGTTCCATCATCGGCAAGAGCGACCTCGACGACCTGCTGTCCGACCGTGAGCGGCTGCACGAGGGGCTCGCCCTGATGATCGACAGCCCGGCCGCCGGCTGGGGCGTTCACATCGACCGCGTGGAGATCAAGGACGTACAGCTGCCGGAGTCGCTGAAGCGGTCCATGTCCCGGCAGGCCGAGGCGGAGCGGGAGCGGCGGGCCCGGGTCATCACCGCGGACGGCGAGTTCCAGGCCGCCCAGCAGCTCGCCAACGCCTCCCGCATCATGTCGGACACCCCCGAGGCGATGCAGCTGCGGCTCCTCCAGACGGTCGTGGAGGTCGCGGCCGAGAAGAACTCGACGCTCGTGATGCCGTTCCCGGTGGAGCTGCTGCGGTACTTCGACAAGGCGGCCAAGGCCATGGCGCCCGCCACTCCCGCACCGGAGACCCCTCAGCAGTGACATCGGCTCCGGCGGCGGTCCGCCCCTCCCCGGGCGGGCCGCCGCCGGTCCGTCGTCCGTACCGCTCAGGCCTTCCTCGCCCGCAGGATCCGGTCCATCCGCTCGTCCAGCTCCGCCCGTTCCGCCGCGGCCCGCTCCGCCTGGGCCCGCTGGAAGTCGTGTTCCACACGCCGCATACGGTCGGTCGTGTCCTGTTCCACGCCGTGCCGCTGCACCTCGTGCTCCATCCGTGCGCACTCCTGCTGCACCTGGAGTTCCTCGGTGTACGTCCGGCTGCTCGCGGTGAAGCGGGCGCCGAGCATGCGGTCGTACATCGTGGCACCACTCATCAGCTTGGCCAGCACGGGCATGGCGTCCAGGCTGATCAACAGCAGATGCAGCACGAGGGTGAGGAAGAGCGCGAAGCCGTCGGACTCCGCCACCTTCCTGAGCCCGTGGGCCCGGGTGAGAATGCCGTCGGTGTCCAGGTCGGCGGCCCGTGCCCGCGTCTTCGCGTCGATGGCCCGCTGCAGCAGCGGCTGGTAGGCGTCGGCGGCGGTGTCCTTCTTCGCGGCCAGGGTGCGGCTCTTGGCGACCAGTGCCGACAGTTCCTTCTCGTACGTGTCGACCTTGCTGGTCGTGCGGTACTCGCTGGAGTCCTTCCGGGCCCTGTCGCAGGTGATGGTGACGTCCCGCACCCCGTTGCGCCAGATCCAGTTGGCCTTGCCGCACAGGCGCTGCTCGGCGGACATCTTGTCGTCGAGCGTCTTGTTGATCGCGTCCACCTGGGTCTGCAGGGCCTTGGTGCGGACGGTGTTGCTCTTGATCTGCTCGGTCAGCTCGGCCGGGGAGCCCGCCACCTTCAGCTGGTAGCTCAGGCATTCGGGGCGGTCTGCCGTGGATGCGCCGTCGGTGGGGTTGCAGGAGACGAGCATGCCGCGGTAGTCGGCGGTCTGCTGCTCGTTGCCGACGGCTATCTCCTGACGTATCTCCTTGTCGAAGATCTGGAAGAGGATCGGCTCGGCGATGAACAGGCCGAGCAGTACGGACAGGACGAAACGGAGGAGAAGCGACCACTTCTTGACCGCCGTGCCGTGGGTGCTGGACACCAGCCAGCTGTCCATCGCGAGGACCACCCAGAACCAGACCACGGCCACCGCGATCACGGCCGCGAGCGGCAGGTCGGAGCGGAAGCTGCTCAGCGCCAGCGTCATCGACAGGGCGCCCACCAGGGCCGTGTTGACGACCAGGGCGCCGTACCAGGTGTAGCGGGTGCGTTCCTCCGGCACCCAGGCCAGCAGACCCTCGTCGATGCCGATCAGCCCGCGCAGCCGCACCGCCGGTCCGTGGCTGCGCGGCACCGGACGGGCTGCGCCCGGGTCGTCGCCGAAGGAGGCGCTGTCGGCGGGGCGCAGCGGTGTGTCAGTGGCCAAGGCTGCCCTCCGAGTCGGTGCCGCCGAGGTCGAGGTCGCTGTCGCCTTCGTCGGTGTCGCTGCCGTCCTGGCTCTTCTGGCCGATGCTCACGCGTGGGGCGTTCTGCACCGCGCTGGGGGCGGTGCCGTCCAGTGCGGGGCCGCGCTCGAAGGAGAAGTCGCTCACCCGGTTGATCTGGGCTCCCGGATCGCTCAGCTGGCCATCGAACAGGCCGCGGTCGAAGGCCTGCTTGGTCAGCTCGGTCCAGGCGCCCAGCTGTTGCCTGGCCCAGGTGTGCTGTTCCTGCAGCAACTGCTTCTTGTCCTGCCGGTCCTCGTCACGTTGGCGCTGTTCCTCCGCGTGCTGTGCGTCCCAGCGACGGGCGTCCTCCCTGGCCTTCGCCTCCTCGCGCTTCATGGTGTCCTCACGGGCCGCCGATTCCAGCTGGTTCTGCTGTTCCACCTTCCAGCGGTCCACCTCGCGGTCGAGCTCTGCCCGCTTCTCCTCGAACTCGCGCTCCAACCGGGCTCGTTGAGCCTGCAGCTCGTCGTACTCGCGAACGCGCTTGGAGTACTCGTCGGAGGTGATGTCGCCGTGGTGGCGGGCGCTCAGGTCCGCGGCGAGCGGATCGGCGGCGATCAGCTTCATGTCCTGCTCGACCTCGCTGCGCACGAACCGGTTGAACTCGGCGCGCTGCGTGAGGTCGTACTTCTGCTGCTCGGCCCCCGCCTTGCGGTCGTACCCGTCGCGCAGGGTCTCGAATTCCTGGCGGCCCAGTTCCTTGTCCACCGTCTCCAGCTGCCGGTTGCGCTCCTTGCGCTGCTCCCGCACGAAGCGGATCTGTTCCCGCTTCAGCTCCAGCTCGGCCTCCCGCTCGGCCCGGTCCAGGGCCAGCTGCTGCTCCCGCTCCTCCCGCCGCTGCTGCTCCTGCTGCTCGCGCCGCTCCTTCTCCAAGTCGGCGATGTGCTGGGCGAGTTCGGCGGGGGAGAGCACCTCGACCAGGCCGTGCCGGGCGCGCAGGCCGGACAGCACCGTCGGGCGCATCTCGTGATACGCGGTCAGCCGTGCGTCGATGCGTTCCCGTACGGCGGCGGAGTTCATGATCGGCTGGTCGGTGCCGTCCTCGGTGAGTCCCGGCACCTCCCGCAGATGACTCAGCAGCAGCGCCTCCACGTCCGTGATGCCGTCGCGCACGACCGCCTTCGCGTCCGTGACGGTGCAGTAGAACGTCGCCCGTACGGTGAAGTCTCCCGCCTCGGCGGAGGGGATCCTCGTCTCCACGACGACCGGCACCTCGACCCGGCGGTCGACGACCGTGACGGAGCTGGCGCCGATCACCACCGGGTCCTCGACGTGCAGTTGCCCGTGGTCCTCGACGTACTCCGCGCCGACCCGGAAGACCCGTACGTGGTGCGGGGCGAGGCGGGGCAGTTCGCCCTCGTCCCGCATCACCCGCTTCTTCATCAGGCCGCCGCGCTTCTCCGGCCGCCCGTACTCCCGCTGCTCGACGAGCGGGTAATTGGCTTTCATGCCTGTCAGTCCTCCGTGCTCAGTACAGCGTCAAGGAAGGTGTCGATCAGAGGGGCCGCCGCCTTGTCGAAACGCCCCACGACCTGCTGCAGGAACGGCCTCAGCCGCGGGCGTTCGTCCGGCGGCAGCGCCGCGCCCAGGGAGCAGCCCAGCCGCTCGGCCGTCTGCTCGTCCTTCGCGGCGGCCAGGTCGCGCAGGGTGGCGTGGATGCACAGCAGCACCCGGCGCCGGCACGGCCGGTGCGCCAGCAGCCCCGCCCACAACTCGCCGATCGCGTCCGCCTGCCCGGGGTCACGGGCCGGCAGCACGGCGCAGAGCATCCGGCCCGTGCGCGTGTGCCGCGCCACGACGGTCAGTACGGCGTCGAGGGTGCGGTCCTTCTGGTGCGGGGTGAGTTTTCCGCCCTCGTCCTTCAGCTGGTAGGCGAGCGGACGGAGCACCGCACCCGCGTCCTGGTCGCACTCCATGAGGACGACGACGAGACTGGTGAGGGCGGCCATCGCCTCCCATGCCTGGTCGTCGAACCGGCCGAGGCTGCGGTGCAGCAGCGTCTTGACCGCGTCCGTGGGGAAACACACCCCGAGCGCCCCGCTGAACGCCGCGGTCGCCGTCGACGAGAGTGCCGGGTTGCTCGAACGGGCCCAGCCACGGGCGACGGAGAGCGCCGTCGCGGCGAGTCCCTCGTCCAGACACATGCAGTGCAGCACCAGGGTGGCCGTGGACTGGCCGGCCGGCCCCGCCGCCCCGGCCGCCCAGGGGTGCAGATAGTTCTCCGCGACCTCGTCGAAGGCGGGCCGGGTGAGCAGGGCGAGGCCGGAGGCGATGGACAGCTGGAGCCCCAGGCCGGGCTGGGTGGCCACGAGCTCGGTCAGCCAGTCCCGCACACCGTCCCAGTACGCCGTCGAGCGCTTGTTCCACAGCTCCTCCAGCACCCACTGCCGGTACTGGGCGTGCGGGAAGACCAGGGCGGACCGGGTGAGTGCGCCGTCCTTGCGCTCCTCGACCGCGACCAGGCTGTTGCGGGACAGCGACAGCCTGCGGTCGGCGTCGCGCCGGGTCGCCTCGGCCGTCTCCTCGTCGGTGGCGAGTTGCGGGAAGGTGGCGGCCACATGCTGCTCCAGCCGCTCCTGGCAGGTCTCGAAGTCGCGGTAGCCGAGGCCGGTGACGAAGGCCAGTGCGGTGACCTCGGTCCACTCCTGCGGCGAACGCGGCTCGTCGAACCAGTCGCGCACGGGCTGGGCCGCGGCGGCGCCGTACTCCTGCCAGACCAGGGCAGGATCCGCACCGTCCGCGATCCGGGCGGCCGCCGCGGCCACCTCCGCGATCCGGCACCCGGCGGGCATCAGGGAGGCGGCCTGGTCGACGGTGTCCTCCCCGCAGCCCGCCCGCACCAGCCGCAGCCGCAGGACGGCCGTGAGGTCCGGGGGCTGCCAGGGCATATGGCGTACGGATCCGGGGGCGTCGCCCTCACCCTGGTACACGGTGGTGACCACGAGGTGCGCGCCCTGCTCGCGCACGGTGTCGCGCACCCGCCGCCAGTCGAAGTCCGCGGTCCCGCCGACGGCTTCGTTCATACGGTCGATGAGGACGTAACCGACGCCCTTTTCGAAGACCGGGCGCCCGCCGGCCAGGTCGTCCAGGCTGCGGCCGGGCGAGAGCACCACGTACTCGGTGCCCTCCGCGACCTTGGCGACGAGGGCCACCGCCGCGGAACGTTTGCCCGTGCCGGGCGGTCCGACGAGCACGACCACACCGTCCTGCTGGAGGGCGCGTACGGCCTCCTCGAAGCAGTCGGGTTCGACGTACGGTGCCAGGATCGCGTCGGCCTCACCGGCGTCCAGACGGCCGACGGCGCGGCGCCGGGCATTGCCGGAGTCCGCGGTGCCGATGCCGAAGATGGCGCCGGGGGCGTCGAGTGCGCCGTAGAAGTACTGGTTGACGTTGTGCTGTGCCTGGCCCGTCTCGTCGGCCCGCTTCGCCCGGTCGGACCTGCCGGGCTGTTCCGGCTGGTCGGCCCGTTCGGGCTGTTCCGTTCCATGGGGTTCGTCGGCCTTGTCGGCCGGCCCGTCGCCGCCGGGCTTCGGAGCGTCCTCGGTGGGCTCCGGCGGGGGAGACGCCTCGGCCGAATCTCCGGGGTCGTCGGCCTCCGGCGGTTCCGGGGTGCCCTGGGGTCTCTTCGCGCTCTCTTCCTCGTCCATTCTCAGCCGTCACTCGGAGGTCACTTGGAGATGCCGAAGACGGCGCCCGGGGCATGGACGGTTCCGGGGAACACCTGAACTACCGTGTCGCCGGGAGCAGTTGGCGCACTCAAGGGGCGCACGTCGACTGCTTCACCACCCCCGTGCGCGCCGTCGTCCGCCCCACCGTCGGACGGCGCCTCTCCCGCGCCGCCCAACTCGAGCGCATGCACGTCGTACCCGGGCACCCGGATCCACGCCCGCCCCGCGTACTCCTTCTCCGAGATCTGCACCTCCCGGAACTCCTGCGCCCGGATCGTCGTGTACGCCTCGCGGATCACGTCGTTGAAGACCGTCGAGGAGACCGCAAGGGCCAGACAGGCGTCGGGAGCGGCCACCAGCGCCGCCTTCAGGACCGCGCTGTCCAGCATGCGGCCGATCTCGACCGGGGCCCGGCCCTCGAAGCCGTTGGCGGCCGGGGACGCCGTGCCGAAGTGCACGGCCGCCCGCAGCCGCAGCCGGGCCTCGGGCAGCCGGCCGTGGTTGAAGGCGCGCAGGCCGGCGTCCAGGTGCCGCATGAAGGTGTCGACGAGGTCGGGCTCCGAGGCGCCCTCGGGCAGCACGGCGAACACCGAGTCGCCGCCCACCTGCGTCTGCCACCGCTCCCGCGCCAGGCCGGCCGCGGCGGCCGACTCGCCCAGGAGCAGTTGGATGGCCTCCTGCAACTGGCGCTGCGTCAGCACGTCGACGCGGCCGTAACCCTTCGCGTCGACCGCCAGCAGCAGTCTGCGACCGAACGTTCCCATAGTCGAACTCCCCGCTCCCTGAATGGAACACACCGGCGTCCGCTCCCCCGAACACGCGGACGCCGGTAGGCCAGTGGTACACGCCCCGGCCGCCGTGAACCCCGTCGAAGTACGGGATGCGGAAAGGAGCAAGAAAATACCGGGATCGCGCCAAGTCGTAGGCGTATTCGGTGAATTGGTGCGGATGGGGTTCTTGGGCCGATCCCGGATAAATGCGGGATCGGGTCGGCCGGTCGGGTGTCTGCTGGAAAACGACGCGTCGGCCGTCGACCGCAGGAGGAGCCGTATGCCGCCCATTGCCGGACAGCCGGACAGCCGTCCCGCGCAGTACATGTTCACCGCCCTGCAGACCACCCACCAGCACGCCGACACCAAGGCCGGGATCCTGGCCGCCGCACAGGCCGCGCTGGTCGGCACGGCCGGCGTCTGGAGCGGGCGGGCCCTGCACGCCGCCGAGGGCGGTGGTGCGGCCGGCGTGCTCGCGGGCACCCTGCTGGCCCTGTTCCTGTGCGGGCTGTTCGGCGGCGCCGGATTCCTGGCAGCCGCGCTGCGGCCCCGTGTACTGAGGCCGGCCGGCGCCAACCGCTACAGCTTCGCCCACCTCGCCTCGGGCCCCGACATCCTGCCGGCCGACGGGGAGCCGGATACCGCCGACGCCGCCCTGGAACGCCGGGAGTTGTCCCAGACGGTCCGGTTCCTGGCGCAGGTGGCCGTGCGCAAGTACCGGTGCCTGACCGCCGCCGTGGTGTGCACGGCCGTGATGGGTGTCAGCGCCGGGCTGCTGGTGGTGCTGCGGCCGGTGCTGGCCTGAGCCCCGGCGCCGCGGCAGGCGGTCTCACACCTCGGGTGCCAGATCGGCCAGTTGCCTGAGCCGGGGCAGGTCACGGATCACCGTGGTGCCGTATCCGGTCTCCAGCAGGCCCTCCTGGCGCAACTCGCGCAGGCCCTTGTGGATCGTGGTCTCGGCGGCTCCGGTGAGTGCGGCGAGTTCCGGCTGGGTGAGCCGGCAGCCGAGGACGACGCCGCCCTCGACCGGGTGGCCGTAGGCCATGGCGAGTTCCACAAGGAGCCGGGCGAGCCGCACCTTGGCCGGATATCCGCGGAAGTCCAGGCGTCGGCGGTTGGCCCAGCGCAGCCGCTGGGCGATGATCCCGGTCAGGATCAGGTGCACGTCCGGTCGCCGCGCCAACAGCGAGTGCACTTCGGCGGGTTTCCATATCCGTGCGGTCACCAGGCCGCATGCCGTCACCGTGGCGGAGCGCGGCGCCCCGTCCAGCGCCGCCATCTCTCCGACGGTGTCCCCGCCCACCCGGACCGCGAGCAGGGACTCCTCACCGTTCTCCACCCGGGCGGTCACCTTGGCGAAGCCGGAGAGCAGCAACAGCACATGCCGGTCGAGCTCGCCCTCCCGCAACAGCACGTCACCCGCTTCGAACCGGGTCTCCACCCCCATCGCGAGCAACTCCTGCCGGGCCTGCGAGGACACCGCCCCCAGCAGACCGCGGGCGGGCCATTTCACAGAGTCGTACGACATGGGCGCTCTCCCCCGGACGTGTCGCTGAACGCACCTCTGCATGCTGCCCGTTGACGGAGCCTCAGGGACGGGAAACGGCGGTACGCACTGCTGCCCGGCCGGCTGCGGGCGACCCGGTGCGCCGCCACGCCCACGCCAGTGTCGACGTCACGACGGCCGACGCGGCCGCCATGAACGTCATCGCCGCGGCAGGCGAGGTGAGCTGGGCCGCCGAACCCGCCAGGGCCGCGGCCACGCCCTGCATGGTGAGCATGCCCGCCGAGTGCAGGCCCAGGGCGTGGCCGCTCAGTTCGTCCGGGGTGAGGGCCATCAGGCGTTCCTGCTGGACGAGGCTCGCGCCGAAGCCGGCGGAAGCGATCACGGCGAGGGCGGCCGACCAGGGCAGTGCGGGGTGGAGGGCGAAGAGCAGGTACGGCGTGGCCAGCAGGAGGAGCAGCGGGGTGGCCAGCCGGGGGCGCAGCGCGGCCGGTACGAGGCGGCCGACGGTCACGTCACCGGCGAACATGCCCAGCGCCCCGCAGGCGAACAGCGCGCCGGCCGCGTGCGGGTCGTAGGAGACGTAGAGGGATTCGCAGCCGACGACCAGGCCGTTGGGGATCCAGAGGCCGAGGTAGGTGAGGCGGCGGGGGCGCGAGGACCACAGGAGGGCGTTCGTGCGCCAGGTCGCCGCGACGGACGGACGGCCCGAGGAGCGCGGCGGACGGGCGGTCAGGCCCAGCCGGGTGCCGAGGGCCGCGGTGGCGTAGAGCGCCGCCGAGATGAACAGGCAGGCCTGCGGGGACACGACCGTCAGCAGCACGCCGCCGGTCGCGAACCCGGTGATCTGCATCAGACCGGAGAGCATGTTGAACACCGAACGGCCCAGCAGATAGCCGTCCTTGGAGAGGATCTCGTTCAGCAGCCCCCAGCGCACTCCCCCGCCCAGCGAGGCGATCAGGCCCTGGACGAGGACGACGCCGAAGACGGCCGCGACCGGCAGCCCGGGCAGGGCGAGGACGGTCGTACCGGCGGCGAAGGCGAGACCGATGCCGGCCAGTGTCGACCTCGGCGGCAGCCGGTCGGAGCCCGAGAGGAGGAGGGTGGCGCCGAGCACCTGCGCCAGCTGCGGGCCGAACATGCTCACCGCCGACAGCAGCGGCGAGTCGGTCATCCGGTAGACCAGCGTGCCGAGGGCCAGGGCGCCGATCGTCTGGGCCGCGGTGTGGGCGGCGGAGGCGAGGAAGAACGGGGTGAACTCCGGGGTGCGGAAGAGGTCTCGGTAGCTGCGCATGCTCGGAGTCTCGGGACGGCCGGCCGACGCCGGTTATTGTTTCGCGCACACGCGAAACGTCCGAAGGCGGGTGGCGGTCATGGGCTGGTGGCAGATCAACGCCGACACCCTCGCCCGCAGCCGGTTCGTCCTCTCCCCGCTCGCCGAGACCTTCGCCTCGCTGCGGCTGCTGCACACGCGCCAGGCCGCGCACCCCGGCGAACAGGCCTGGCTGCGGGACCATCTGCCGGGCTACCGGGCGCTGCTGGCCGCCGATCCCGTGACCGCGCGGCTCGTGCGCGCCGGGCTCGGCCGGAACTGGATCGCCGACTTCCTCACCCCGGCCCCCAGGGACGGCGAGACCTTCGAGGAGGGCGTCGCGCGCGTGCGGGCGGTCGCCCCCGCCGACGCCCGCGCCCAGCTCGCCGTCGCCCTCGCCACCGTCTCCCCCGCGGCACGGCTCCCCGCCGAGCTCGACCGCGACGACCTGCCCGAGCGGGCGGCCCGTCTCTTCGAGTACGTCTGGACCGAGACCGTACGGCCGTACTGGACCCGCCGGCGGCACATCCTCCAGGCCGATGTCGTCGCCCGCACCGCCCGCGTCAGCCAGGGCGGCTGGGCCGCCGTACTGGACGATCTGCGACCGGGCCGGACCCGCTGGCTCGGCGAGAACCGGCTCCAGGTCAATCTGCACGAATACCCGCCGCGCGAGATCTCCGGCGCCGAGCTGGTCTTCGTGCCGGTGACCAGCGAGGCGGGCTGGGTGTCGTGGGAGGAGCCCGACCGGTACGCCCTCGTCTACCCGTGCACGGGGACGCTCGCCGACCACCGCGCCCGACCCGCGCCCGCGAGCCTGGCCGCCCTGCTCGGCCCCGCGCGCGCCTCGGTCCTCGTCCTGCTCGCCTCCCCGATGAGCACCAGCCAGCTGACCGCGGTCACCGGCCAGGGCCTCGGCTCGGTCGGTCGGCATCTGAAGGTGCTGCTGGACGCGGGGCTGGTGGAGCGGCGGCGCGCGGGCCGCTCGGTGCTGTACTCACGGACCGCGGCCGGTGGGGTTCTGGTGGAGGCCCAGAACCGGGACGACATGTACCGGAGTTAGCATCCGCTTATGACGACTGCAGACAGCAACGGCGCCGCTCCCCTCGACGTGGAGATCGGCGCCCTCAAGGGTGGCTCCGCCGACCTCTCCCAGTACACGGGCAAGGCCGTCCTCATCGTGAACGTGGCCTCCAAGTGCGGGCTCACCCCGCAGTACACCGGCCTTGAGCGCCTCCACGAGCGCTACGCCGAGCAGGGCTTCACCGTCCTCGGCGTGCCCTGCAACCAGTTCCTCGGGCAGGAGCCGGGCAGCGCCGAGGAGATCGCCGAGTTCTGCTCGGCGACGTACGGCGTGACCTTCCCGCTGACCGAGAAGGTCGAGGTGAACGGCGCGAACCGGCACCCCCTCTACGACCGTCTGACCGGCTTCGCCGACGCCGAGGGCCACAGCGGCGACATCCGCTGGAACTTCGAGAAGTTCCTGATCGGCCGGGACGGCAAGGTCGTCGCCCGCTTCTCCCCGCAGACCGAGCCGGAGGCGGCGGAGCTCGTGGCGGCGGTGGAGAGCGCCCTCGCCTAGTCGGGCGTTGACCTTGCCCCTGGGGCAAGGGCGAGCGTTCCCGTCACCGGGCGGAAAGGACCGTCCGGTGACGGAGGATGCTCAGGTGGACGAGGAACTGCTCACCATCGGCGCGTTCGCGACCCGGGCGCGCCTGTCGGCCAAGGCACTACGGCTCTACGACCGCCTCGGCCTGCTCGCGCCCGCGCACGTCGACGGGCTCAGCGGCTACCGCTACTACCGCGCCGACCAGGTGGAACGAGCCCGCCTTGTGGCCCTGCTGCGGCAGCTCGACATGCCGCTCGCCCGGATCGCCGAGGTGGTGGAGGCGGACGGCACCGAGGCCGCCGACCGGCTCGCCGCCTACTGGGCGGACGTCGAGGCGCGGATCGCGGGGCAGCGGACGCTCGTCGAGTACCTCCGTGGACGGCTGTCGGGGAGGAGCTCCGAGATGTACGGGAAGTTCGTGGTCGAGACGGTGGACGTGCCCGAGCGGGTGGTGATCACCCAGTCGCGGCACACGCTGCAGGACGAGCTGCCGGCGTGGATCGACGCGTCGCTGGACCGTCTGGTGCCGGCGGCGGACGCGTGCGGGGGTGTCGCGGCGGCGCCCTATGTCGTCTACCACTCCGAGGTGACCATGGAGAGCGACGGACCCGCCGAGACCTGTGTGCCGGTCGCGGACGAGGCCGCGGCGCGGGAGTGGGCCGAGCGGCACGGGCGGAGCTGGGACACGAAGGTGCGGGTGGAGCCGGCGCAGCGGCTGGCGTACACCCGGATCACCAAGGCGCAGGTGGCTGCGCCGCAGATCGGGGCCGCCTTCGAGGCGGTGGAGCAGTGGATGGCCGCGCGGGGGCTTGAGCAGGCGGGGCCGTGCCGGGAGGTGTACTTCGCGGACTGGGCTGCGGCGGGGCCGGAGGATGCGGTGTGTGATGTGGCGTTTCCGGTGAAGTGAACGGCGTCGGGTCGGCGTCGGGTTTTGTCGCCCCCGCCGCCCCTTCCCTTCCCGTCCCTGGGGGCTGCGCCCCCAGACCCCCGCTTTCGGCCTGAACGGCCTCGTCCTCAAACGCCGGACGGGCTGGGTTTCAGGCGCCGGACGGGCTTATTTGAGCTCGTCCGGGCAGGGGGTGCCGCGCGGTAGCTGGTACGGCGCTCCGAGCCGGTAGGTGCCCGCCTTCGGGGCCAGCAGGAGGGTCCACTTGTCGCCCTTGTCGTCCTCCTGCGTCTGCATCAGGCAGCCGTTGACGTTGTCGTACGACTTGGGCGTGCCGTCCGCGCGGTGCTTGGAGGCGTAGGTCTCCTGCGGGGGCTTGACGCCCTTGCCCTTGGTGTCGACCAGGCCGAGCCACGGGGAGTAGGGGACGCGGATCAGGACGCGGCCGGGCTTCTTGACCTCGATGGTCAGCTCGCCCTGGGCCGCACGGTCGACGATGGCGGGCGGGTCGGCGAGCGGGGTGGGGTCGGTGACCCGGAACAGCTGCCAGTTGGCGTCGCCCCAGATCTGCTTCAGATACGGCATGCCCCGCTGCACGAGCTCCCGCTCGCGCTCCCCGCCGTCGCCGTCCGGCTCGCCCTTCGGCAGCACGACGAAGTGGACGGCCCAGCGCTGCAGCCATTCGTGGTAGTTCGCCGAGTTGAGGGTGTCGTCGTAGAAGAGGGGGTTGCGCTCCATGTCGGCCTGGCGGTTCCAGCCGCGGGCCAGGTTGACGTACGGGGCGAGGGCGGAGGCCTCACGGTGGGAGCGGGCCGGGACGACCTCGACGCGGCCCTTCTCGGCGCCGACGCCCTGGAGCTCGTTCACCAGGGGAGCGAGTTCGCGCGCCCAGGACGCGGCGGGCGAGGTGTGGATGATGTCGTCCACCGACTTGACGCCGATCCAGACGACGAAGCCGGCGAAAGCGAGCACGGTGACGTACCACTTGCGCGAGCGCGGGACCGTGAACGGGAGCGCCGCGACCAGCGTCACGCCGGCGAACAGCATGGCCAGCCGGGTGATGTTGGAGCCGATCTGCGAGCTGACCACCCAGACCGCGACGACCGAGAGGCCGTACACCGCGGAGGTCAGGCGGACCGTCGTCCACCCCTTCGGGACGAGCACGAAGGCGAGGACGGCGTACAGGAACGGCAGGATCACCGACCAGATCGTCATCGGCTGGGTGCCGGAGAAGGGGAACAGCCAGGCCGACACGGCCACCACCGCGGCCGGGGTGAGCCCCAGGGCCCAGGCGCCGGGACGGCGCTTCTGCAGGAACAGGGCCACGGCGACCAGCCCGACGAACAGGCCCGCGACCGGTGACGACATCGTCGCCAGCGCGGCGAGCGGCGCCGTGCACAGGGCCTTCGCCCACCGCTTGTAGCGCCACTTGTACGGCCAGCAGAAGACGGTGGCGACCGCGCCCAGCGCGAACATCGTGCCCAGGCCGAAGGTCACCCGGCCCGAGACCGCGTTGCACAGGAACGCGAAAAGCCCCGCCAGGGACGCCCACAGCGGGTTCTTCACGCTCCGGCTGCGGATCAGGATCATCGTGAGCAGACCGGCCGAGACCGTCCCCGCGATCATCATCGTCGTACGGACACCGAGCACCGACATCAGATACGGCGAGACCACGCTGTACGACACCGGGTGCATACCGCCGTACCAGGCGAGGTTGTATGCCGAGTCGGGGTGGCGGCCGACGAACTCGGCCCATGCGTCCTGCGCCGCAAGATCGCCGCCGCTGTTCGCGAAGGTGAAGAACCAGACGATGTGGAGTACGCCGGCCAGGGCGGTGACGGAGAGCACCGGGTGGCGCAGCATCCGCTCGCGCAGGGCGAGCAAGGCGGCCTGCGCGCGTGATGTCCTGTCGCTGTTCGCCCGCTCGCTCGGCCGCGCTCGGTCGGTGTCAGTTCCGTGCATGCCGCGCATGTCCTCCGTGCGCGGGGCGGGCACGCGTATTCGCGGGCCGTTTCCCGGGCCCGGATCGGCGTCGTCGGCGCGTGTCGGCTCCGCAGTGGCCACCTGAAGGCACTCCCCGTGGTGTCCCGTCTTCTGTTCTGGGACGCGTCCCGTTGTCCGCTGGTTCGCGGCCGCGTCCCCGGGGATTTCCCGGTCGCGTCCCGATAGCGGCGGCTGCCCCGTTTCGTGACGCTAGCACGCACCCCTTCGGAGGGCCCCCTGGTGGGCCCGCCGACGGGGTGCGAGGGCAGCCGCGGCCGCTGTCAGCCGAGGCGCTTGAGCTTCGCCGTGAAGCCGGGTTCCGTGAGGTCCTTCTGCAGCGCGACCGGGACCTTGACCGCGCCGCTCACGCCGTCGCCCACGGTGAGGGTGCCCACCTCGGTGCCGGCCTTCGCGGTGTGCGGGAGGGCGACGGAGTCGAAGGACAGCTTCACCTTCAGGCCCGCCCAGCCGACGGCGGCGACGTCCTTGGTGAGCACGATCGGCGTGTGCCCGCCGAGCTGGTCGTCCACGTACCCGACGACATCGCCCTTCTTGAGTATCTTCGTCGAGGTCAGCGCGTCCCGGGCGGCGAGCATCGCCGTCTTGCTGGCGTGGACGACGGTGTCGATGATCGGCGCCGTCTGCTGGTCGAGGATCGCCCCCACCACGGTGACCGTCTCGCCGTCGACGTCCTTGGTGGCGGCGAAGAGGAGATTGCCGCCGGCCTTGGTGGTCGTGCCCGTCTTGATGCCGATGGCACCGTCGTAGGGGACCAGATCGTTGTAGTTCTTCCACTTCTGGCCGGACGGGTCGACCCAGTATGGCAGCTTCGTGATGTCCATCAGGGCCGGGATCTTCACCAGCTTGTTGCCGAGCCTCACCTGGTCCTCGGCGGTGGAGACGGTGGACTCCTTGAGGCCGGAGGCGTCGGTGTAGGTCGTGTTCTTCATGCCGAGTTCCTTGGCGGTGTCGTTCATCCTCTTGATGAACGACGCCTCGGAGCCCATGTCCCAACGGGCCAGCAGGCGCGCGATGTTGTTGGCCGACGGGATCATGATGGCCGACAGCGCCTGCTTCTCGGTGAGGACGTCGCCCTTCTTGACGGTGTTGAGGGTGGACTCGTGTTGCTTGTCGTAGCCGCCCTCCTTCTCCGCCAGCGCGTCGACGGTGATCTTCTTGCCCTCCTCGCCCGGCTTCAGCGGGTGGTCCTTGAGGACGATGTACGCGGTCATGGCCTTGGCGACGGAGCCGATGGGGACGGGGGTCTGCTTGCCGAAGTTCCCCATCGTGCCGATGCCGTTGACGTCCATCCAGCCCTGTCCCTCGTTCGGCCAGGGGAGGCCGGCCTTGGCGCCGGCGAAGGTGTACGAGCCGTCGGCGGTGAGCGCGAGGGCGGGGGTGGGCAGGGGGCGTACGGCCTGCACGATCGCAAAGATGATCGCGAGGAGCAGGACCAGGGGAGTCCAGATCTTGACCCTGCGGATGATCGTGCGGACGGGGGTCTGCGGCGGTGGCGGGGTGTTGGTCAGCTCGGCCAGCAGGTCCAGTGGCGGCTTCGGGGGCAGCGGCTGCTGGGCGGTGCGCTCGGGGCCGACCTGGGGGACGGGCGCGGTCGCGTCCGCGGGCCTGCGGGGCGTGCGGGGCTCGTCCAGGGGCTTGAGCGCCACGAACTTGCTGGTGCGCTCGGCTTCGGACGGCTCCGGGGTCTTGGCGCCGCCCAGTTTGAGCATGGTGGTGGGCTGGTCGACCTGGGGCTTGGGGCGCTTGAAGACGGCGGTGGGCTGGTCGACGGGCTTGTCCTCGACCTCGGCTCCGCCTTCGGTCCCGGTGCTCCCACCCGCACCACCGGTACCACTTTCGCCATCGGGTGCGGGTGGCCCCTTCGGAGCTTCCTCGCCATCGGCGACCGCGGGTTCGTGGACGGCAACGGCATCACCACCGGCTTCGGAGGCGCCGCCGGTCTCGGAGGCGCCGCCGGTCTCGGAGGCGTCACCGGTCTCGGAGGCGTCACCGGTCTCGGAGGCGCCGCCGGTCTCGGAGGCGTCACCGGTCTCGGAGGCGTCACCGGTTTCGGCTCCGCCAGCCGTCACGGCTCCGCCGCGCGTCTCGGACGCGTCGCCGGTCTTGGGCTCGCCACGCGTCTCGGAAGCACCGCCGGTCTCGGGTTCGGCGCCCGTCGCGGAGGCACCGCCGGTCGCGGAGGCACCGCCCGTCTGGGGCTCGCCGCCTGTCGCGGACGCGTCGCCGCTCTCGGCTTCACCGCCCGTCGCGGGCTTGCCGCCCGTCGCGGATGCACCGCCGGTCTTGGGCTCGCCGCCCGTCTCGGACTCAGCACCCCCCTCGGACGCACCGCCCGTCTCGGACTCAGCACCCCCCTCGGACGCACCGCCCGTCTCGGACCCGTTGCCGGCCCCGGAGTCGGCGCCAGTTTCGGGCTCGTCGCCCGTTTCGGCGTCGGCGGCCGGCTGGGCATCAGCGCCCGTTTCAGCGGCGGCGCCCGTTTCGGCACGGGCGTCCGTGGAGGAGTCGACGTCGGTGTCCGCCTCGGGCTCGGGGGCAGCGTCCTCCGGTCCCTCTTCCGCCGCGTCGGAGCCGGCAGCGGCCTCGTCCTGGGCGTCGGGGCCCGCCTCCGTCTGCGTGGCACCGTCCTCGTCGGCCTCAGCGGTGCTCTCTGCGTTCCCTGGCCCCCCGGAGTCCCCGGAGCGGACCCACGCCGCCACAGCGGCCCGGAGCCGGGCGTCACCGCCCTCGTCGCCCTCGTCGCCCTCGGTCCCAGCGGCATCGTCGGTCGTGACCGCGTCGTCAACGGAATCTGCGCCCTCAGACACAGCGTCGTCGCCGACAGCCGCCGCATCCTCGGCCTCGGCGTCCTCGACCTCGGCGTCCTCGACCTCCGCGCCCTTCGCCTCCGCAGCCCCAGGCTCCTCGGCCGCCGTCTCCCCGGCCCCAGGCTCCTCGGCCGCGGTCCCCCCGGCCGCTGGCTGCTCGGCCTCGGTCTCCTCCGTCGCGGCCGCCTCTGCCTCAGGCTTCTCAGCCGCCGGCCGCTCGGCCCCGGTCTCCTCGGCCGCGCCTTCAGCCGCAGTCCCCCCGGCCTCCTCGACCGCGGTCTTCAGATCTCGTACCGAGAACACCCGCGTCGCCGTGTCCACGCCGCCGCGCGCCTCGGACGTGTCGGTGGAGTCGGGCTCCCGGGACACCGAGAGACGGGGATCGCGGGCGGGCTCGGGAACCGGGCCCGTGTTCCCCGACGTCGGTTCTGCCGACGACTCGCGCTGCTTCGACCTGTCGGGGGACTCGCCCGCCACCGATGCCTCCTCCATGCCGCACGCGCTCCGTGCGACCTACCGAACCGTGAACCGCCGCCCGCGACACCGCTCAAACGCGTTGTCCGAACCATGTACCAGTGTCCTGTGTGCGGGCTTAACCCCTGCGGTAGACGAGAACGACATACCTACCGGTTCCCTCACAAACAGGTCACGCACCCTCGACAGACCAATGTGAGAGGGGTCACCCTGTCTTTCATCCACGCGGGGAGGCATGGATGGGCAGGAGCCGCAGAACACTTCCGGAGGAGCTTCTGCTGCTGGCGTTGGACCCGGCCACGGGTACCACTGCACAGCCGCAGTCGCTCGACCTCGGTCTGGCCGGAGCACAGCTAGTGGAGCTGGCGCTGGCCGGACGGATAGCCCCAGACGGGGATCGTATCGCCGTGGTAGCCCCACGGCCGACTGGAGATCCGACATTGGACTGTGCGTTGGAGCTGCTGCGCAGGCGTGGCGCTCCGGTACGTGCAGTGAACTGGATTGGCGGGCCCCGGCTGGGACTGCGCCAGACCTACCTCTCGCATCTGGAGCGGTGCGGCATGGTGCATGCCGTGGCGGGCCAGATGTGCGGAGTGCTGCCGACGACTCGCTACCAGGCGACGGACAACGAGATCAGCCGGGAGATCCGAGCCCGGCTGGATTCCGCGATCCGTACCGGCGTACCGCCGGACCCACGGACCGCGGCACTCGCCGCACTGGCGCACGCGGTCGGCCTCGGCAAGCACCTGTATCCGGGGAACGAGGGGCGGTCCTCTCGGTCCCGGTTGCGGGATCTCATCAGGCACGACCCCATGGGCGGTCTCGTCGCGCACGCCGTGATGGACGTCCAGAACGGCGTGGGCGCACAACCACGCCGTAACCCGGCCCCGGCCGGCCGTCAGGCCGCCGCCGGACCGGTCAGGTCCGCACCGGAACCCGCTCGTGGCGTTCCGATGCAGCCGCGCCGCGGTTCCATGGCGCGCGTCGTGGCCCACTGAGCCGCAGTCCCACGACGAGCCGCACGAACCGCAGCACCACGCACCGCATCGCACCGCAGCACCACGCACCGCCGAGCGCCGCACCGAGCCTGCAGAGGCAGTCCCCGAGACCCGGTACGGGAGCCGCTGGTCCGCGCGGGGCGGCGGGGCCGTACGCCATCCGTCGATACGGGTGCCGTAACGGTTCCGCTGCCCCGCGCGGCCGTTTTTCCATGAACTCATGAACTGTCGTGCGGGAAGCGCATATACGCCGTTTCCCAGCGGTACCAAGTCCCTTGGTGGCAGTCTGCTCAACAGCAGATACGCAAAGTGGCAAAGTACAGCTAGTGCAGGCACGCAGCCGGAGGTGCACGTCTCGTGGCGTCCAATGTCAATCCCACCGTCAGGCGACGCCGGCTGGGCCAGGAGCTGCGCCGGCTCCGCGAGCTCAAGGGCATGACGGCCGAAGAGGTGGCCGAGCGGCTGCTGGTGTCGCAGTCGAAGATCAGCCGGTTGGAGAACGGGCGCCGCAGCATCAGCCAGCGCGACGTCCGCGACCTGTGCGGGGTGTACGAGGTGGAGGACCACCGGATCGTCGACTCGCTGATGCAGATGGCCAAGGACAGCCGCCAGCAGGGCTGGTGGCATTCCTTCGGCGACATCCCGTACAGCGTCTACATCGGGCTGGAGACGGATGCGGCGAGTCTGCGGGTGTACGACCCCCAGGTCGTCCCGGGGCTGTTGCAGACCCGGCAGTACGCGGAGGCGCTGATCGCGGGGGCGTTGCCCGAGACGGCCGCCACCGACGTCGAGAAGCGCGTGCAGGTGCGCCTGCGCCGGCAGGAACGAATCACCGCCCCGGAGAACCCGCTCCGGCTGTGGACGGTGATGGACGAGGCGGCGGTGCGCCGGGTCGTGGGCAATCGTTCCCTCATGCGCGACCAGCTGGAGTACCTCGTCGAGCAGTCCCAACTCCCGCACGTCACCGTGCAGGTGATCCCCTTCGACATGGGGGCCCACCCGGGGCTCAACGGCCAGTACGCGATCCTCGAGTTCCCCGACGCGGCGGACTCCAGCGTCGTCTACATCGAGGGCGTCACCAGCGACCTGTACCTGGAGAAGGCCAACGACGTGCAGAAATACAGCGTGATGTACGAGCACCTGCGCGCCCAGGCCCTTAATCCGGACCAGTCGCGGCAGTTCATCGCGGACATCGCGAAGGAGTACGCGGGCGCTGAAGCGCCGTAAGGTACACCGTCCCCGGGTCGGACTGGAAGACCCATCTGGAATATGCCACCCGGTCGAGTGAATGGTCACTTCGTACGTCGGGGTTGGCGAGTAGCGTCGATCACGCCACCACACACCAAGGGTTGGCGCAAACCGCGCTGTGGGTTCGGAGTCGGATCCGTCGTGCGGTGACAGCAACTCAACAACTGGCATTCCGGAGCAAAAATGGCAATTCGTCAGGGCGCCACGGACACGTGGACCAAGTCCTCGTACTCCACGGGCAACGGCGCGTGCGTCGAGATCAAGTCCCCGGTCCGCGCGGCCATGGCCGTCCGGGACTCCAAGGTCCCCGAGGGTCCCGTTCTGGCCTTCCCGGCCGACGCGTGGAACACCTTCGTCGGCTCGATCAAGGCGTAGGGGGGAGGATCTGCTGATCCTCGACTGCGTTCGCCTTCCACAATTTCACAAGCAGCACTTGAAGAGCCCTCTCGTCCAGCTCGCCGTCCTTGCCGAGGGGGCTCGGCTGTGCCCACCACCTGAGCCGGTCCACGCGCCTGCCTGAGCCGCTCCACGCACCTACCTGAGCCGGTCCACGTACTTGTCCGTGCCCGGCACCGTCGGGACGAACGGTGCCACCAGCTCCACCCTGCCCAGTCCCGCCTCCCGCACCGGCGCGTCCAGGTCCGCGAAGTACGCCTCCCAGCAGTCACGTGGATCCGCCTCCAGGAACCACAGCAGGGTCAGCCTGGTCTCCACGCCCTCGACCTGCTTGACGTACGTCATGCGGTCGCCGGGCAGGGGCGTCGGGCGGAAGACGGTCACCATCGCGGCCGGTGAGCCCGCCACCCGCTTGGGCAGGTGGCGGGAGCGCAGCCACTCCAGCAACTCTGCCCGCTGTCCGGCAGATTCGGCGTCGATCACCTCGACGACCAGACCGGCGTACGGATGGTCGAGGGCGTGGAAGTCACGGGGCCCGGCGGCGCCGTCCCGGTAGACCGTCACCTCGTGGTCCTGGAACGCCGTGAAGACATGCGTACGGTCCTGGTAGACCCGGGCATCGCGGTTGAGGCGCTTGTTGATCGAGACGGTCCAGCGCATGTGGTCGTCGTAGCGGCCGTCCGTGATCCAGTACGTGGAGATGTAGCAGCCGGCGGTGACCGGCTGGGCGATCGCCGACTTCTCGGGATAGCGCAGGAGTTGGAGGTCACGGGTCGCCACCCAGCGGCGCCCGGCGTACATCCAGGGCATGGCCATCGCGCCGGCGTAGTAGTGGTCGTCCTCGTACCAGCGGTTGTACGCGTACTCGTGGCCGGGGTGCGGCTCGACCATGGTGATCAGCGCATGGCCGGGGCGGACGCCGTACGGCCCCACGGCGGCCAGCTCGGCGTACACGTCGCTGCGGGTTTCCTCGCTCATGTCGCTCCCCTTCCGTCCTCCGCCGGTCGCCCATACTCTGACGCCCCGTCAGGTAATCCGCCATACCCGGGAGGCTCCGATGTCACTGCTCACGGGCAAGACCGTCGTCGTGTCGGGGGTCGGCGCCGGGCTCGGTCATCAGGTCGCGGCGGCGGTCGTGCGCGACGGCGGCAATGCGGTGCTCGGGGCGCGCACGGAGGCCAACCTCGCCAAGAGTGCCGGTGAGATCGATCCGGACGGGGCGCACACGGCGTACCGGGCGACCGACATCAGGGACGAGGGGCAGTGCGAGGCGCTGGCGGCGCTCGCGCGGGAGCGGTTCGGGCGGATCGACGCGGTCGTCCATGTGGCCGCGATGGACGGCTACTTCGGCGGTCTGGCGGACGCCGACTTCGTGAGCTGGCAGCAGGTGATCGACGTGAACCTGCTGGGCTCGCTGCGGATGACGCGGGCCTGTCTGCCGGCGCTGAAGGCGTGCGGTGGCTCGGTGGTGTTCATCGGGACGCAGTCGGCGGTGGCCGCCCCCACCCAGGTGAAGCAGGCGGCGTACGCGGCCTCGAAGGGGGCACTGACGAGCGCGATGTACTCCCTGGCCCGGGAGCTGGGGCCGCATCGTATACGTGTCAACACCGTGCTGCCGGGCTGGATGTGGGGGCCGCCGGTGCAGGCGTACGTCCAGTTCACGGCGCAGACGGAGGGGGTGCCCGAGGCCGACGTACTGGAGCGGCTGACCGGGCGGATGGCGCTGCCGGAGCTGGCGACGGACGGGGATGTGGCGGACGCGGCGGTGTTCCTGGCCTCGGACCGGGCGCGAGCCATCACGGGGCAGTCGCTGCTGGTCAACGCGGGGGAGCTGATGCGCTGACCTCTGCGCGAGCTGGTTCATGTGTATGAACGCAGGTCAACACAAGGAACATTTTTGCCTTCCTTTGACCTGACGCTTGCTTGTCGTGCCCATGTAGGCGCGCCCAGGATGAGCGAGCCGTTCACAAGGCGGACCCTGCGGAGGGGACACATGAACAGTCTCGACTGGGCCGTGCTCATCGGCTACTTCGGTGTGATGGTCGCGATCGGCGTCTGGTCGCACAAGCAGGTGGGCAACGTCAGCGACTTCTTCACGGCCGGCGGCAAGATGCCCTGGTGGCTGTCCGGCATCTCGCACCACATGTCGGGCTACAGCGCGGTCCTGTTCACGGGCTACGCGGGCATCGCCTACACCTACGGCGTGACTTCCTTCGTCACCTGGTCCTTCCCGATCGCGCTGGGCATCGCCATCGGCTCGAAACTGTTCGCGCCACGCATCAACCGGCTGCGCTCACGGCTCCATGTGGCCTCCCCGCTGGAGTACCTGAAGAACCGTTACGACCTGAAGACCCAGCAGGCGCTGGCCTGGTCGGGCATGCTGCTGAAGATCGTGGACGTGGGCGCCAAGTGGGCGGCGATCGCGACGCTGCTGTCCGTCTTCACCGGCATCACCCTCAACCAGGGCATCCTCATCACCGGCGCGATCACCGCCGTCTACTGCACCATCGGCGGTCTGTGGGCGGACGCGCTGACCGAACTCGGCCAGTTCGTCATCCAGTTGCTGGCGGGCATCTCGATGTTCGTCGCCGTCGTACTGAAACTGAACGACAAGGGCATCGGCTTCTTCGGCGCCTGGGACGAGCCGGCCCTGCACGGCCACGGAAAGCCGCTGGTCGGCCCGTACGGAACGGTGTTCCTGCTGGCCTTCCTCTTCATCAAGCTCTTCGAGTACAACGGCGGCATGCTCAACCAGGCCCAGCGCTACATGGCGACGGGCAGCGCCCGCGAGGCGGAGCGTTCGGCGCGGCTGTCGGCGGCCCTGTGGCTCATCTGGCCGGTCGTGCTCTTCTTCCCCATGTGGATGTCGCCGCTGCTGGTCCACGCGCAGAAGCCGGACGGCTCCGACTCCTACGGCCTGATGACCGAACAGCTGCTGCCGCACGGCCTGTTGGGACTGGTCATCGTCGGCTTCTTCTCGCACACCATGGCCATGTGCTCATCGGACGCGAACGCGATCGCGGCCGTCTTCACCCGGGACGCGGCGCCGGTGCTGTCCCGTCGGGCCCGGGAGTGGGGCCCTCGCTCGGGCCTGATCGCGGCCCGGGTGACCACGGTGGTCTTCCTCGCCCTGTCGATGGCGGTGGCGACGCAGGTCAACTCCCCCACCTTCAAGGACATCATCACGGTGGTCATCAAGTGGGTCGCCGGTCTGATGGGCCCGATCGCCATCCCGATGATGCTGGGCCTGCTGCGCCCGTTCCGCCGCTCCGGCCCCACGGCGGCGCTGACCAGCTGGTCCATGGGCCTGCTCGCCTTCTGGCTGGTCAACTACCCCATCAACTGGAACGTCCACGGCGGTGTCCCGCTCCAGTACCAGGTCTCGATCCCGCTGGTGGTCTCCCTGCTCCTCTACATCCTCATCGGCTACCTCAAGCCCGAGGACACCCCGGAGCGCCTCGCCGTCATCGAACGCATCAACACGGACGACGACGGCACGGCCGCGGCGGCGATCCCCACTCCGGCGGGTCCTGCGGAGGACGCCGTGGGCACGGCGGCGAAGGACTAGCAGTACCTCTCGAGGCAGCGGGCAGTCAGGACCCGGGCCTGTCCTAGGCCCTCGGATAGCGGGCGAGCCACCCCGGGGACGACCCGGCCGGACCGTGCAGTGCTGGCCCCTGGGTCATCTCCATGGCGAAGTCGTCGGCCAGTTCCAGGAGCGTCGGGCGGCCTTCCAGTTCGGCCAGCCAGGCCGGGGGGAGGGCCGTTTCGCCGTGCAGGGCGCCGAGGAGACCGCCGGTGAGGGCGGCCGTCGCGCCCGAGGGGCCGTCCTGGTTCACGGCGAGGCACAGCCCGTGCCGGAAGTCCTCCCCCACCAGTGCGCAGTACACGGCGGCGGCCAGCACGCCCTCCGCCGACCCGTCCCCGGCCAGCTCCTCGACCCGCGCGGGCGTGGGCATGCCCTGCCGTACGGCGCCCAGCGCATGCTGCAGCGCGTCCGACACCGGCTGGTGCCCCGGCCGGGCGGCGAGCAGCGCGAGCGCCCGCTGTACGGCGCCGTCGAGGGTCTCGCCGCGGGCCAGGCCGTGCACGATCACGGCGTACGCACCCGCCGACAGATAGGCCACCGGATGCCCGTGGGTCTGCGTCGCGCACTCCACCGCCAGCTGCGCCACCAACTGCGGCTCCCAGCCGACCAGCAGCCCGAAGGGCGCGGAGCGCGCGGTCGCCTCGGGCCCGATCTCAGCGGGGCTCTTGGGCGCGTCCAGGGTCCCCATGTGCTCGTCCCCGAACCCGAGCAGCAGTGAACGCGCCGGGTCCCGCCGGGCGTACAGCCACTCCTCCCGGGCCAGCCACCCGTCGTCCTTACGGCGCTCGTCGGGCCCCCAGTCGCGCTGGGTGGCCGCCCAGCGCAGATACGCCCGGTGCAGATCGGTCGGCGGATGCCAGGCACCGGTGTCCCGGCGCACCTGCGCCCGTATCAGCCCGTCGACGGTGAACAAGGTCAGCTGCGTGATGTGGGTGACGGCACCGCGTCTGCCGTACGCAAAGGCGAAGTCCGCGAGGCCCTCGGCCCCGTACGCCTCCCGGATCCCGTCGAGATCCAGCCCGTCGACGGGCGCCCCCAGCGCATCCCCCACGGAGGCCCCGAGCAGCGTCCCCCGCACCCGGCTACGAAAATCCTGCTGCTCGACACGGCCCCATATGGCCCCGGCTGGCGCATTCACCAAGACCTCCCCGCTGGCTCCGCCCGACGCATGACAGTTCAGCACTGTAATCGAACGGGAACGGTCGGTTTAGGGGGCGGAGGGGTATGCGAGACATGACAGGAGTGATCCTGAGTGCTCAGTTATCGGCCGATGCGGCACCCGATCGGGACCGGCCCGACGGAGTGGGTTCCCCATTCTGCTCTGGCTCAATTGATCTCGAACTCGCCGCCCCGTGAGGGAAGATGGCCGTCATGGCATCGACACCCCCACGCAGCGCACTCCACCTCACCGCCACCCTTCTCACCGCGAGTGTCGCGCTCTACATCGCTCTCGTGGCCTTCGGCAACATCACCGACTTCGGCACCAATCAGGCGTTCGTGCAGCATGTGCTGGCCATGGACACGACGTTCAAGGACGACGACCTGATATGGAGAGCCATCACCAGCAAGGGACTTCAGAACGCGGCATACGTCGCCATCATCATCTGGGAGACCCTTGCCGCACTCGTCCTCATATACGGCACCTGGCTGTGGGCCCGGCGCGACTACGCCCGCGCGCGCAGCATCTCCACCTACGGCCTGCTGATGCTCCTGCTCCTCTTCGGCGCCGGGTTCATCGCGATCGGCGGTGAGTGGTTCTCCATGTGGCAGTCGAAGACCTGGAACGGACTGGAGGCGGCGACCCGCGTGATCGTGTTCACCGGGGTCGTTCTGGTCGTCAACCACCTGCCGTTCCGGGAGTCGGACAGCACCGCCTGACCGTCGTATCGCCCCCTGCGGCCCGGCCGAACTGCTCGGCCGGGCCGTCGTGTCGGGACGGCAGGTGCGAGTCCTGAGCCCAGCACCCCCACCGACCGGACGGCACTCCCTAGCCGACGACCACGACCTTCGTGCCGGTCGCCCCGAACGTCCACAGCGCGGTCCCGTCGGCGACCCGCATCCGGATGCCGCCCGTCTGCACCCCCGAGGCGGGCGGCGGTGAAGCCCCGTCCACCGCGTTGGAGAAGGCGACGTTCACGCCGGATTTGACCGAGAAGTACACGATGTGTTCGATCTTCACGCCGTCGGAGCCGGTGATGGCGCCCCGGGTGCGGGCGCCGACCGTGTAGGTGCCCGGGTCCGGGCTGACCGTCCCGGGCCACACCGCGAACGTACGGCGGGCCGCATTGCCCGCGTCGACCAGCCACACCGTCTTCTTCCCGAGGGAGTAGACGACGCGCCGCCCGGTCCCGGAGCCGGCCGGCACCGCGGCCGGTGCTGCGGACTTCGTGGGCGTGGGATGCGCGCCCGCCGACGCCGACGTGCTCGGCCGGGCGGCGACCGCGTGGGGCTTCGGCCCCTTGTCGGCCTGTACGGCCAGGACGACGACAGCGGCGATCGCTCCCACCGTCAGACCGGTCACCCAGACCTTGGGGGCTGGCACGGCACGCATCTCCTCAGCTCCACATCCCCATGTCCTCGTGGAACAGGGGTCGGATCATCGTACTCAGTCCAGGACCGGCAAAAGTTCCGGCAAGTGCCCGTCCGAGACCGCCGCCGCCTGTTGCCGTTCCTCCGGTACGTCCCCGTACAGCGTCGTCCGTGGCTTCGCCGGGCGGCCGGCCGCGTCCGCCACCGCGATCAGGTCCTTGACCGACTTGTACGAGCCGTAGGAGGAGCCCGCCATGCGGGAGATCGTCTCCTCCATCAGTGTCCCGCCCAGGTCGTTGGCACCGGAGCGGAGCATCTCGGCCGCACCCTCCGTGCCCAGCTTCACCCAGCTGGTCTGGATGTTGGGGATGTGGGGGTGGAGGAGGAGGCGGGCCATCGCGGTCACCGCGCGGTTGTCCCTCGTCGTCGGGCCGGGGCGGGCGATGCCCGCCAGGTACACCGGCGCGTTGGTGTGGATGAAGGGGAGCGTCACGAACTCCGTGAAGCCGCCCGTCTGTTGCTGGATGCGGGACAGGGTCCGCAGATGGCCGAGCCAGTGCCGCGGCTGGTCCACATGGCCGTACATCATCGTCGACGAGGAGCGGATGCCCAGTTCGTGCGCGGTCGTGACGACCTCGATCCAGGTCGCCGTCGGCAGTTTGCCCTTGGTCAGGATCCAGCGGACCTCGTCGTCGAGGATCTCGGCGGCCGTGCCGGGGATGGTGTCCAGGCCCGCCTCCTTGGCCGCACTCAGCCACTCCCGGATGGACATGCCGGTGCGGGTGGCGCCGTTGACGACCTCCATCGGCGAGAAGGCGTGGACGTGCATCCCGGGGACACGGGACTTCACCGCCTTCGCGATGTCGAAGTACGCCGTGCCCGGCAGGTCGGGGTGGATGCCGCCCTGCATGCAGACCTCCACCGCGCCCACGTCCCAGGCCTGCTGGGCGCGGTCCGCGACCTGCTCCAGGGAGAGCGTGTAGGCGTCCGCGTCCGTCCTGCGCTGCGCGAACGCGCAGAAGCGGCAGCCCGTGTAGCAGACGTTGGTGAAGTTGATGTTGCGCGTGACGATGTACGTCACGTCGTCGCCGACGGCCGACCTCCGCACGTCGTCCGCGATGCGCGTGAGGGCGTCCAGTGCGGGGCCGTCGGCGTGCAGGAGGGCGAGGGCCTCCGCGTCCGTGAGGCGCGTCGGGTCGTCCGCAGCCGTCGCCAGGGCCGCCCGTACGTCCGTGTCGATGCGCTCCGGCAGCATGCCGGGGGCGGCCGCCTCGCGCAGGGCCGCCCAGTCGCCGTACACCTCGTCGAAGTCGTCGCGGCGGTCGGACGTACGGCCCTCGGTGTCGATGGAGGCGTGCAGGTCGGTGCGGCCGGAGGCGACGAACGCCTCCTCCGGTTCCTGCCACGGGTGGCCCTCGACGGTCGCGTCCGGTCGCGCGAGGCCCGTCTCCGGATCGGCCAGGGCGCGCACGTGCGGGCGCAGCCGCGGGTCCAGCCAGGGCTCGCCGCGCTGGACGAACTCCGGGTAGACGCAGAGGCGTTCGCGCAGCTCGAAGCCGGCGGCGCGGGAGCGCTCGGTGAGTTCCTCGATCTGCGGCCAGGGGCGTTCCGGGTTCACATGGTCGATCGTCAGAGGGGACACTCCGCCCCAGTCGTCGATGCCGGCTCCTATCAGCCGCTCGTACTCGGAGTCGACGAGGTTGGGCGGGGCCTGGAGGTTGGCGGCCGGGCCCATGATGTGGCGGGCGACGGCCACCGTCGCGACGAGTTCGTCCAGCTCCGCGTCCGGCATGCCGCGCATCGCGGTGTCCGGCTTGGCGCGGAAGTTCTGGATGATCAGTTCCTGGATGCCGTGGTAGGCCCTCGACACCTTCCTCAGCGCGAACAGGGACTCCGCCCGCTCCTCGTACGTCTCTCCGATGCCGATCAGGAGGCCGGACGTGAAGGGGACCGACGAGCGGCCCGCGTCCTCCAGGACCCGCAGCCGTACGGCGGGCTCCTTGTCCGGGGAGCCGTAGTGGGGGCCGCCCGGTTCGGACCACAGGCGGGTCGCGGTCGTCTCCAGCATCATGCCCATGGAGGGGGCGACGGGCTTGAGCCGCTGGAAGTCCGTCCAGGACATCACGCCGGGGTTGAGGTGGGGCAGCAGGCCCGTCTCCTCCAGGATGCGGATGGAGATGGCGCGGACGTAGGCGATGGTGTCGTCGTAACCGTGCGCGTCGAGCCACTCGCGCGCCTCGGGCCAGCGGTCCTCGGGCTTGTCGCCCAGGGTGATCAGGGCTTCCTTGCAGCCGAGGGCCGCGCCCTTGCGGGCGATGTCGAGGACCTCGTCCGGGGACATGAACATTCCGTGGCCGGCGCGGCGCAGCTTGCCGGGGACAGTGACGAAGGTGCAGTAGTGGCACTTGTCCCGGCACAGCCGGGTGAGGGGGATGAAGACGCTCTTCGAGTACGTGATGACGCCCGGACGCCCCGCCTGTTCGAGGCCGGCGTCCCGTACCCGGGCGGCGGACGCGGCGAGGTCGGTGAGGGCCTCGCCGCGGGCCTGGAGGAGGACGGCCGCCTCGGTGACGTCCAGGGCGACGCCGTCGCGGGCACGTTTGAGGGCGCGACGCATGGAGTTGTCGGTGGGGCCGGTTCCGGTCGCGGATGTCGTCATCCTTCGAGCATACGGTCGACCTGATCAGTGCCCAGGAGTCAGCCCAGCAGGGCCCCGTACTCGTCCAGCACACGCAGCACCTCCGCCTCCCCTGCCGGCGGGAGCTGTACGACGACCTCCTCGATGCCCAGGTCCGCGTAGTGCGCCAGCTTGCCGGGAGTGGGGAAGACCGCGTACGGGACCACCTGCAGCGCCGACGGGTCGCGGCCCGCGTCCGTCCAGGCGGACCGCAGCACCGGCAGTGACTCCGTCAGTCCGCGGCCGCCGATCGGGAGCCAGCCGTCGGCGTACTCGCAGATGTGGGAGAAGAGCTTGGGACCGGCGGCCCCGCCGACGAGGGTGCGCGGGCCGACGACCGGGCCGCGTGGCTTCCGCACCGGCTTGGGGTGGGCATACGAGGCCCGTACGCTCCCGAACTCCCCCTCGTACGCGGCGGGTTCGTCACTCCACAGCGCCCGCATCAGCGCCATCCGATCCCGTACCAGCTCCCGCCGCGTACGCCACTCGACCCCGTGGTCGGCGGCCTCCTCGACGTTCCAGCCGAAGCCGAGGCCGAGGGTGAAACGGCCGCCGGAGAGGTGGTCGAGGGTCGCGATCTGCTTGGCGAGGTCGATCGGGTCGTGCTGGGCCACCAGCGTGATGCCGGTGCCGAGGCCGAGCCGCTCGGTCACCGCGGCCGCCTGGCCGAGCGCGACGAAGGGGTCGAGGGTGCGGCCGTACTCGGGAGGCAGGTCGCCGCCCGCGGGATACGGGGTCGCACGCTCCACCGGGATGTGCGTGTGCTCGGGCAGATACAGACCCGCGAAACCGCGCGCTTCCAGCTCCCGCGCGAGCCGGGTGGGGGTGACGGTCTCGTCGGTGAGGAAGATTGTTGCTGCGATTCGCATGGGTCATCTGTACCGGTGTGAGTGACGGATGTCCATACCGACTAGTCGGTTGTTTCGCTGTTCGTGGGGGGTGGCTGATCGTCGGCGGCGAATGCGGGTTCGTTGGGGCTGGTCGCGCCCACGCGGCGGAGCCGCAAATCGACACTGTCCCGCGCCCCTGAAGGCGGTTTACGTTAGGGGGGTGACGACGTTGCGCGGCACTTTGTTTCCCGGCTCCCCGGACTACGTATACGTACCGGTCGAAGTACCCCCTGGTGTCAGCGAGTTGAGGGTCGCCTACACCTACGACCGCCCCTCCGTGCCGCCCGGCACCCCCGGCAACGCGCTCGACATCGGCCTCTTCGACGAGCGCGGCACCGAGCTGGGCGGGGAGGGGTTCCGGGGGTGGTCGGGCGGGGCGCGTACGGAGTTCTTCGTACGGGTGGACGACGCGACGCCCGGGTACATCCCCGGTCCGATCCGCCCCGGCACCTGGCACGTCGTGCTGGGCCCTTACACGGTGGCGCCGCAGGGCCTGTCGTACGAGCTCACGGTCACGTTCACGCACGGGGAGCCGGGCGGGACACCTGAGCCGGTGTATCCGCCCGCGCGGGCGAAGGGCCGGGGGCGCGCCTGGTACCGCGGCGACTGCCACCTGCACTCCTGGTACTCCGACGGCCGGCGCACCCCGGCCGAGATCGCCGCCCTCGCGCGGGCGGCCGGCCTGGACTTCATCAACTCCTCGGACCACAACACCCACTCCTCGCACCCGCATTGGGCCCCGGAGGCGGGCGAGGACCTGCTGATCATGCTCGGCGAGGAGGTGACGACGAGGAACGGCCACGTCCTCGCCCTCGGCACCGATCCCGGCACCTTCGTCGACTGGCGCTACCGGGCCCGGGACCATCGCTTCGGCCGCTTCGCCGACCGGATCCGCGAGACGGGCGGCCTGGTCGTACCCGCCCATCCGCACGGCACCTGCGTCGGCTGCGGCTGGAAGTTCGGCTTCGCCGAGGCGGACGCGGTGGAGGTGTGGAACGGGCCGTGGACGCCGGACGACGAGGTGACGCTGGCGGAGTGGGACAACCTGCTGGTCACGTCCGTGCGCGAAGGGCACGGGTGGCTGCCCGCCATGGGCAACAGCGACGCACACCGCGATCCGGACACGGTGGGACTGCCGCAGACGGTCGTCCTCGCCGACGACCTGACCCGGGAGGCGATCCAGGAGGGCATCCGGGCGGGACGGTCGTACGTCGCCGAGTCCCGGAGCGTCTCGCTGGCCTTCACGGCCTCCGCCGACGGCCGGGTCGCCGGTCCCGGCGAGCGGTTGGAGGCCGTCGACCACGAGACGCCGGTGACCGTGCGCCTGGAGGCGGCCGGCGCCCCGCGCTGCACGATCCGCTTCGTGACCGACCAGGGCGTGCTGCTCACGAGCGAACCGCTGCCGGTGGCGGGCTCCGGGGTGGCGGAGTGGCGTACGACTGCCTCTTACGCGGCGTATGTGCGGGCGGAGTTGCGGCATGAGGCGGCGGTGGGGCCGGTGCCGGGGGTGATGGCGGCGTTCACGAATCCGATCTTCCTGGGAGTACGGGGAGCGGGATAGGGGCCGTCAGGCACTGCTGTCGCCGCCAGGGGAAGTCCGGCCCGGGCCGGCCGGAGGGTGAGGCCGACTGCAGGCTGCCCGACTCCGGACGCGGGCGCCCGGCGCGGGACCCGGCATGACAAGCTGTGCTCACACTGCCCGAACCCAGGAGGTCACCATGGCTGCAGAGTCTCCACAGCAAGAAGGTTCGGAGCCGGCTGAGGCCGAGAGCCCTGCTCTGGCGCCCGACGAGGACGGCCAGTACGACCTGAAGGGCAAGTTCCGGGAGGCCCTGGCGCGCAAGCGGGGCAAGCAGGAGGAGGCCGCGGCGGCCCTGTCTGCGAACGCGGACGCGTCGAAGATTCGAGGCGCGCACGGCCCGGCTGCGAGCCAGCGGTCGTTCCGGCGGAAGAGCGGCGGCTGAGTCTGCTCCTTCGGCTCCTCCCGCTGACGCGGGAGGAGCCGCTTCACACCACAGGAGATCCGGAAACGATGTCCCCTCGCGCCGAGAGCAAGTACCGAGCCGTCACGGCGTTCCAGCGCAAGCTCAACGCGGTCATGCGCCGCCTGCCGCTCCAGACCCTGCTGGAGACCACGGGCCGCGCCTCCGGCCTGCCCCGCCGCACGCCCGTCGGCGGGCGCCGGGTCGGCGACTCGTTCTGGCTGGTTTCCGAGTTCGGCGAGCGCTCGCAGTACGTCCGCAACATCAAGGCCGACCCGCGGGTACGGGTCCGCCTCCGGGGCCGCTGGCACACCGGCACGGCCCACCTCCTGCCGGACGACGACACCGCGGCCCGGCTGCGCGCCCTGCCCCGCCTCAACAGCGCGGCGGTACGGATGATCGGCGTGGGACAGCTGACGGTGCGGGTGGATCTGGAGCGGTGAGCCGGGGGCGCCCGTCGGGCCGGCTCACCCCGGCCAGACGATCGCCTGCACCTCGCCGTACGCGTGCAGCGCGTACACGCCGACGTCCCGCCCCACCCCGCTCTTCTTGAACCCGCCGAACGGCGCCTCCATGTTGCGGCCCACCGTGTTGACCCCCACCCCGCCCGCCCGCAGCTGCCGGGCCACGCGGAAGGCCCGGGCCACGTCACCCGACCAGACGTAGTCGATGAGGCCGTAGTCGGTGTCGTTCGCGAGGGCGATGCCCTCTTCCTCCTCCTCGAAGGAGATGACGGAGACCACCGGGCCGAAGATCTCCTCGCGGGCCACGCGCATGTCGTTGGTGCAGTCCGCGAGCAGGGTCGGTGCGACGTAGAAACCCTGGTCGGACGGCGGGCGTTCGCCGCCCGTCACGACCACCGCGCCCTCCTTCCGGCCCAGTTCGACGTACGACTCGACCCGGTCCCGGTGCGCGGCCGAGATCACCGGCCCGACCACCGTGTTCGGGTCACGAGGGTCACCGACCGTCAACCGGCCTGCATACGCCGCCAGTTGCTCGACCAGGCGGTCGTACACGCCTCGCTGCGCCAGCACCCGTGTCGGCGCGGTGCAGATCTGGCCGCTGTAGAAGGAGAAGGTCGTGCCGATGCCGGCCACCGCGGAGCCCACATCCGCGTCGTCGAAGACGAGCGCCGCGCCCTTGCCGCCCAGCTCCATCAGCTGCCGCTTCATGGAACGGCCGCACACCTCACCGATCCGCTGCCCGACCGCCGTCGACCCCGTGAAGCTCACCATGTCGACGTCCGGGGACGCCACGGCCGTCTCGCCGATCTCCACCGCCCGCCCGGAGACCACGTTCACCACACCCGCCGGGACTCCCGCCGCCTCCAGTGCCTCCGCCATCCGGTAGACGGACAAGGGGTCCTGCGGGGCCGGCTTCACCACCACCGTGTTGCCCATGGCCAGAGCGGGGGCGATCTTGCCTGCCGGGTTGGCCCACGGGTTGTTGTACGAGGTGATGCAGGTGACGACGCCGACCGGCTGGCGGACGGCCAGCGCGCCCATCACGCCCGCCCTGCCCATCGGCCCGGCCTCGTTGATCTGCGGCGGGACAGCCCACTCGGCGGGCTCCACGCGCGCGTACCGCCGGAACCGGGCCACGCCCACCCCGACCTGCATCGCCCGGGCCGTCCCCGTGGTCGCCCCGGTCTCCGCCTGCGCCAGCTCGGCGTAGGGCAGGAACCGGCTCGCGATGATGTCCGCCGCGCGGCCGAGCAGCGCCGCCCGTTCCTCGGGCGGGGTCCTCGACCACGGCCCGAAGGCCTCGCGGGCCGCGGCACAGGCCGCGTGCACCTGATCCCGCGAGGCCTCCGGAGCCCACCCGACGGTCTCCTCGGTCGCCGGGTCGACGACCTCGTAGTGGCCGCCGTCCGGCTCGGCCCACCGGCCGCCGACGAACAGCCGCTGCCCGTCCGCCCCCTGGTTCACCTGGTGCTCACCGTCCGGGTGTCCCGCCCCGACCGCAGCACCTTCCCCGGCACGGCGCCGCTCACCACGTCGTCCCGGATCGCCTCGACCCCGTTGACCCACACGGCGCGCACCCCGATCGCCTTGGCGTCCAGCCGCGGACTGACACCCGGCAGGTCGTGCACCAGGGTGGCCGTGCCCGCGTCGATCCGCTCCGGGTCGAAGAGGACCAGATCCGCATGGAAGCCCTCCTGCACCCTCCCCCGCTCCCGCAGCCCGAAGAGCCGGGCCGGGTCGTCGGTCAGCATCTTCACCGCCTGCTCCAGACCGACCAGCTTCCGCCGGCGCAGACAGTCGCCCAGGAAGCGCGTCGTGTACGGGGCTCCGCACATGCGGTCCAGGTGCGCACCGGCGTCGGACCCGCCGAGCAGCACGTCCTCGTGCTGCCAGGTCTCGGCGCGCAGCGCCCAGGACGCGGGGTCGTTGTCGGTGGGCATGGGCCACAGGACCGTGCGCAGTTCGTCGGCCGCGCAGATCTCGACCAGACACCGGAACGGGTCCTGCCCCCGCTCCTGCGCGATCTCCTCGACGACCCTGCCCGTCAGCCCCTCGTTCGCCTCGCTGTACGTGTCCCCGATGACGTACCGCCCGAAGTTCGTGAGCCGCCGGAAGACACCGGCCTCCTTCGACGTGGCGCGCTCCAGCATCTGCGCGCGTACGTCCGGGTCGCGCAGCCGGGCGATCCGCTCCGGCACCGGCAGCCCGAGGATCGGCCCCCACCCCGGGATCAGGTTCAGCGCGCAGAAGGTGCCCAGGGACATGTTCATCGGCGTCAGGATCGGCATGGTCAGCGCGACCACCCGGCCGCCCGCCTTCCGCGCCTGCTCACTGGCGTACAGCTGCCGGGGCACGCGTTCGGGTACGGAGGCGTCGATGGTGAGGACGTTCCAGTTCAGGGGGCGTCCGGCGGTCGCGCTCATCTCCGCGAACAGGTCGATCTCGGCGTCGCTGAACTGGTCGAGGCAGCCGGCGACGATCGCCTCGATCTGCGTGCCCTCGTGCTCGCCGACGGCACGCGAGAGCGCCAGCAGCTCCGCCGGTTCCGCATGCCGGGAGGCGACCGGTTTCCCGTCGCCGTCCGAGTGGGTGGACGACTGGGTGGTGGAGAACCCCCAGGCCCCGGCATCCATGGCCGCGTGCAGCAACCGCACGATCTCCGCCAGCTGCTCCTCGCTCGGCTGCCCGCCGACCGCGTCCGGCCCCATCACATACCGGCGCAGGGCACAGTGCCCGACCATGAACCCCGCATTGACGGCGATCCGCCCTTCGAGGGCGTCCAGATACTCACCGAAGGAGTGCCAGCTCCAGGGCGCCCCCTCCTCCAGCGCGACCAGCGACATGCCCTCGACCTTGGACATCATGCGGCGCGTGTAGTCGGCGTCCTCGGGCCGGGAGGGGTTCAGGGGCGCGAGCGTGAACCCGCAGTTCCCGGCCGCGACGGTCGTCACCCCGTGGTTGAGGGAGGGCGTGGCATAGGGATCCCAGAAAAGCTGCGCGTCGTAGTGGGTGTGAGGGTCGACGAAGCCGGGGGCGAGGACCATCCCGGAGGCGTCCTCGCTGGTCCGGGCTTCTTCGGTGACGATGCCGATGGAGGCGATACGGCCATCTCGTATGCCTACGTCGGCGGTGTAGGCGGGCGCGCCGGTCCCGTCGACGACGGACGCGCCTTTGATGACGTGATCGAGCATGGGCCTTACTCCTTGAGGTGCGTTCGGCATACCGCCCTAGGGGCGCGGGGCTGTATCGATATGCGGCTCCGCCGCGCGGGCGCGACCAGCCACAACGAACCCGCACCCGCCAACGGCGATCAACTGGCAGCCCGGAACCGCGAAGTCCGATGAACCGGATCCGTGTCGATCTTCGGGATGACGTGATCACCGATCAACCGAATCGTCTGCAGCGTCTCCTCCTTCGGCACCCCCACCGGCAACCCGAAGCTCAGCTGGTCCGCCCCCGCCTGCTCCCACCGCTTGCACTGCGTGAGCACCTCGTCCGGGTCCCCGCAGATCAACAGCTCCTCCTCGATGAGGACTTCGACGAACTCGGGCGTGTACTCCGGCAGCGTCTCCGGCCACACCGGGAAGCCCTCGGGTCGCGGGAAGGTGTCGTGGTACCGGAACACCAGCGACGGCAGATAGTGCAGCCCGCCGTGGGTGGCGATCCGTATCGCCTCGTCGTGCGTGGGCGCGCAGATGGCCGTCGTCGTGACCATCACGTTGTCGTTGACGAAGTCCCCGACCGGCTCGGCGTTCACGATCGCCGTCTTGTACTGCTCCAGCACCCATTCCATGTCGGAGACCTTCTGGATGCTGAACCCGAGCACACCCAGGCCCTTGCGGGCGGCCATGGCGTACGAGGGCGGCGACCCGGCGGCGTACCACATCGCCGGATGCGACTTCCCGTACGGCTTCGGCAGGACCTTGCGCGGCGGCAGCTGCCAGTGCTTGCCCTGGAAGCCGGCGTACTCGTCCTGGAGCCACATCTTCGGGAACTCGGCGATCGTCTCCTCCCAGATCTCCTTGGTGTAGTTCATGTCGGTCACACCCGGTATGAACCCGAGGATCTCGTGCGAGCCGGCGCCGCGCCCGCTGCCGAACTCGAAGCGGTTTCCGGTGAGATGGTCGAGCATGGCGACCTTCTCGGCGACCTTCACCGGGTGGTTGACCTGGGCCAGCGGGTTGAAGATGCCGGACCCCAGATGGATTCGCTCCGTCGCGTGCGCCAGGTAGCCCAGGAACACGTCGTTGGCGGAGAGGTGCGAGTACTCCTCCAGGAAGTGGTGCTCGGACGCCCAGGCGTACTTGAAGCCCGACTTGTCCGCCTGGATGACGTACTCGGTCTCCTCCATCAGTGCCTTGTGCTCGGCGAGCGGGTCGGTCTCGGCGCGCTTGCCCACGTATCCCTGTACAAAGAGCCCGAATTCCAAGGAGGTTCACCGTCCCCGGTTCTGAAAGTTTCTGACGCTCCGTCAGTTTGGACGACTGTTGCACTGCCCGCATGGAGGGTCAATAGCTGACGAGCAGTCAGATGATGCTGACCCCCGCCAGCCAGCCCCCGTCGATCACGAACGGCTGCCCGGTGATGTAGGAGGAGTCGTCGGAGGTCAGGAACAGCGCGAGCCGCGCGACCTCCTCCGGCTTCCCGATCCGGCCGAGCGGCACGAGCTTGCGGTACAGCTCGTCCAGAGCCCGCCCCGTCTCCTCCGCGTCCGCCGCCGGGTCCAGCTGCGCCGGGTTGGACATGGCGGTGTCGATGGCGCCGGGGCACATGGCGTTGACGCGGATGCGCCGGTCGGCGAGTTCCAGGGCGGCCACGCGGGTGAGGCCGAGGATGGCGTGCTTGGTGGCCGCGTACGTGCCCACGGCCGCCATACCGGTCACGGCGGTGTAGGAGGCGGTGTTGACGATCGTGCCGCCGTCCTCCATGACCGGCGCGACGGTCTTGATGCCGAGGAAACAGCCGACCTGGTTGACCTGCACGACCTGCATGAACTCGTCGAGGGGGGTGTCGAGCAGGGAGTTGAAGCGCAGGATGCCGGCGTTATTGACGAGACCGTCTATCCGGCCCAGGGAGTTCTTCACGGTGCTCACCGCCGACCGCCACTGGTCCTCCTGGCCCACGTCCAGGTGGACGTAGCGCGCGCCCAGTTCCTTCGCGAGGGCGCCGCCCTGCTCGTCGAGGACGTCGGCGATCACGACCTCGGCCCCCTCCGCTCTGAACAGGCGGGCCTCCTGCTCGCCCTGTCCGCGCGCCGCCCCGGTGACGATCACGACGCGTCCGTCCAGTTTGCCCATGCCGTAACTCCTCAGAGAGTGGGCGCCACGTCGGCGCCGAAGGCCGCCATCTGGTCGGTGAGCTCGGTGCGGCTGCGGCTGCGGAACCGCACCTGGATCTGGTGCACGCCCATCGCGCGGTAGGCCCGCAGGGACTCGGCGAGCGCGTCCGGGGGGCCGGTGAGGGTGCGGCGGCCGACGTCCCAGGCGGGGGTGCCGAGGTAGAGCGGCTCGGTGATGGCGCCGATCGTGAACGGCCCGTCACTGCATCCATGTGCGGCTCCGCCGCGGGCCGCCTCGTCCCGCAGCCGCCGTATCCGCTCGATCTGCGCGGGCAGCCGGTCCCGCGGGTCGCCCTGCGGCAGCCAGCCGTCGCCCTTGAGGGCGGCCCGGCGTACGGCGGCCGGGGATGATCCGCCGACCCACAGCGGCACGCGAGCCTGGGCCGGTCGCGGCTGCTGCCCCAGCCCCTCGAAGTCGTAGAGCTTGCCGTGGTGTTCGGGGAACTCGTCGGGGCCGAGGGCGGCGCGCAGGGCGTCGATCGACTCGTCCAGCACGGCCCCGCGCCGCTCGAAGTCGACGCCGAGCACCTCGAACTCCTCCCGTACGTGACCGGCGCCGACGCCCAGGATCAGCCGGCCGCCCGACAGATGGTCGAGGGTGGCGTACTGCTTGGCCGTCAGCAGCGGATGCCGCAAGCCCACGACGGCGACATGGCTGAGCAGCCGTACGCGCTCGGTCACGCCCGCCAGAAGGCCGAGGGTGGCGACGGGGTCGTACCAGACCGTGCTCATGGCGGGGGCCAGCCGGCGCGGGATGGCGACGTGGTCGCAGCTCGCGAGATAGCCGAAGCCGGCACGGTCGGCGGTCCGGGCGATCTCCACCAGGTCCTCGGGACCGGCGGCGGCCTCCCAGCCCTCGGCGTAGATCGTGCTCTGGGACTGGACGGGCAGCTGCATCCCGTACGAGAAGGCACTCACCGCCAGAGTCCCTCAGGGGTGAGCCCCAGCAGCTCGATGGCGTTCCCGCGCACGATCCGCTCCACGACCGCCGGGTCCAGATGGCCCATCTGCGCCTCGCCGACCTGCCTGGACTTCGGCCAGGTGGAGTCGGAGTGGGGGTAGTCGGTCTCGTAGAGGACGTTGCCGACGCCGATCGCGTCGAGGTTCTTCAGCCCGAAGGCGTCGTCGAAGAAGCAGCCGTAGATGTGCTCGGCGAAGAGTTCGGACGGCGGGCGGTGCACCTTGTCGGCGACGCCGCCCCAGCCGCGGTTCTCCTCCCAGACGACGTCGGCACGTTCGAGGATGTACGGGATCCAGCCGATCTGGCCCTCCGCGTACATGATCCTGAGGTTCGGGAAGCGTTCGAACTTGCCGCTCATCAGCCAGTCGACCATCGAGAAGCAGCAGTTGGCGAAGGTGATGGTGGAGCCGACGGCGGGCGGGGCGTCCTTGGACGTGGAGGGCATACGGCTGCTGGAGCCGATGTGCATGGCGATGACCGTGCCGGTCTCGTCGCAGGCGGCGAGGAAGGGGTCCCAGTCGTCGGAGTGGACGGACGGGAGGCCGAGGTGCGGGGGTATCTCGGAGAAGGCGACGGCACGGACCCCGCGGGCGGCGTTGCGCCGGACCTCCGCCGCCGCGAGCTCGGCGTCCCAGAGGGGGATGAGGGTGAGGGGTATGAGCCGGCCCTGCGCCTGCGGCCCGCACCACTCCTCCACCATCCAGTCGTTGTAGGCCTGGACGCACAGGAGCGCCAGCTCGTGGTCCGCGGCCTCGGTGAAGGTCTGACCGCAGAAGCGGGGGAAGCTCGGGAAGCAGACGGAGGACTGGACGTGGTTGACGTCCATGTCGGCGAGGCGCTGCGGGACGTCGTACGAGCCCGGGCGCATCTGCTCGTAGGTGATGACCTCGAGCTTGATCTCGTCCCTGCTGTAGCCGACCGCGGTGTCCAGGCGGGTGAGGGGCCGCTGCAGGCTCTCGTACAGCCACCAGTCGCCGAGGGGTCCGTCGTCGCCGGGGGCGCCCATCACCGGGCGGAAGCGGCCGCCGAGGAAGGAGATCTCCTTCAGCGGCGCGCGGACTATGCGGGGGCCGGTGTCGAGGTACTTCTTCGGCAGGCGGCTCTGCCAGACGTCGGCGGGCTCCACGGTGTGGTCGTCGACGGAGATGATCAGCGGGAAGTCCGGGAAGTCCTTCGTGGTCTCCATGGCGGTCACGGTAGCGCCGATCTGACGACCCGTCAGCTATGCGGGAGCCATCAGCGGTTCCGCAGCGGGTGCGAAGAGCAGGTGAGGGCCTTGTGATATCCCGCGCGTCTGCCTGCGCAAGAGCTCTCCCCGGCTGACGCATCCGCCATGAACAAGGCAAACTGACGTAGGCCCTGTCGTTTGGATCAGGTCGGCCGTAGGGAATGGTGCCTGTCGGCCGCCCCGCGACGCCGAGCTGATCCAAACGGCAGGGCCTGCTTGCCCACTGTGTCTAGGGAGACGGCGATGGACGGTGTACCGCGAGTGCCGGAACAGAGGCGGGCCGGCTCCTCTGCGCTGCAGCCATCAGAGGCTCCGCCGCGGACTGCCCCGCTGAGCTTCGCCGTGCTCGGTCCGGTACGAGCCCGACGCGGATCGGAGCAGCTGAGCACCGGCTCCCCGCAGCAACGTGCCCTGCTCGCCGCCCTGCTGCTGCGCGAGGGCCGCACGGCCACCGCGGGCGAGCTGATCGACGCCGTGTGGGGCGAGGAGCCGCCCTCGCAGGCCCTCGCCGCGCTGCGGACGTACGCCTCCCGGCTGCGGAAGGTGCTGGACCCCGGGGTCCTGGTGAGCGAGTCCGGCGGGTACGCGGTGCGCGGGCTGGCCGAGGGCGCCCTCGACCTGGCCGTGGCGCAGGACCTGGCCGCCGAGGCGGAGAAGGCGAAGGGTGCCGGCGACCTGTGCCACGCCCGTGAGCTGCTCGGCCGGGCGCTGGCGCTGTGGGACGGGGAGGTGCTGGCCGGCGTACCCGGCCCGTACGCGGAGGCACAGCGGGTCCGCCTGGAGGAGTGGCGGCTGCAACTCCTGGAGTCCCGCCTGGACATGGACCTGGAACAGGGCTGCCACGCGGAGGCCGTGTCGGAGCTGACCGCCCTCACCGCCGCCCACCCGCTGCGCGAGCGGCTGCGCGAACTGCTGATGCTGGCGCTGTACCGCAGCGGCCGCCAGGCGGAGGCGCTGGCGGTGTACGCGGACACCCGCCGGCTGCTGGCGGACGAGCTGGGGGTGGACCCGCGGCCGGGGCTGCGGGAGCTGCAGCAACGGATCCTGCGGGCGGACCCGGGGCTCGCGGAGCCGCAGTCCCCGCAGGCCGAGCCGGCCGCCACCCCGGTCCGTCCGGCCCAACTACCGGCCACCGTCCCGGACTTCACGGGTCGTGCGGCCTTCGTGCAGGAGCTCGGCGAGGTGCTGTCCTCGGCCGAGGGCCGGGTGATGGCGGTGTCGGCGGTGGCGGGCATCGGCGGCGTCGGCAAGACCACGCTGGCCGTGCACGTCGCCCACCAGGCGCGGACGGCCTTCCCGGACGGCCAGTTGTACGTCGACCTCCAGGGCGCGGGGGCACGGGCGGCGGAACCGGAGACGGTCCTGGGCTCGTTCCTGCGGGCCCTGGGCACGGCCGACTCGGCGATCCCGGACTCGCTGGAGGAGCGGGCGGCGCTGTACCGGTCCGTCCTGGACGGCCGCCGGGTGCTGGTCCTGCTCGACAACGCACGGGACGCGGCGCAGGTACGGCCGCTGCTGCCGGGCACAGAGGGCTGCGCGGCGCTGGTGACCTCGCGGGTGCGGATGGTCGATCTCGCCGGGGCGCATCTGGTGGACCTGGACGTGATGTCGCCCGAAGAGGCGCTGTCGCTGTTCACGAAGATCGTGGGCGAGGAGCGGGTGGCGAGCGAGCGCGAGGCCGCCCTGGACGTGGTGGCGGCCTGCGGCTTCCTGCCGCTGGCGATCCGCATCGCCGCGTCCCGGCTGGCGGCCCGCCGCACCTGGACGGTCTCCGTGCTGGCCGCGAAGCTCGCGGACGAACGCAGACGCCTGGACGAGCTGCAGGCCGGTGACCTGGCGGTCAAGGCCACCTTCGAACTCGGCTACGGCGCGCTGGAGCCGGCCCAGACACGGGCGTTCCGGCTGCTGGGCCTCGCGGACGGGCCGGACATCTCGCTGGCGGCGGCCGCGGCGGTCCTCGACCTGCCGGCGGAGGAGACGGAGGACCTGCTGGAAGCCCTCGTCGACACCTCGCTGCTGGAGTCGGCGGCCCCCGGCCGCTACCGGTACCACGATCTCGTACGCCTCTACGCGCGTGCATGCGCGGAGCGGGACGAGTGGCCGCCGAGCGAGCAGGACGCGGCGATGTCGCGGCTGCTGGACTTCTATCTGGCGACGGCGGCCGGGGTGTACGCGATCGAGCGGCCCGGTGACCGCCTGGTGGACCACCTGGAGCCCACGGACTACCCCGGGCTGCGGTTCACCGAACGCCACGCCGCCCAGGACTGGCTGTACGCCGAGGCCAACTGCCTGCTGGCCTGCGTACACCAGTCCCTGGACGGAAACAGGCTGCGCCGGGCGGTCGACCTCCTGTGGGCCGCGAAGGATCTCGCCGAGTCCGGTGCGAACGCCCGTGACTACGGCGCGAACGCGGTGACGGCACGCGATGCCGCCGCCGAGGCGGGTGACGCGCGCGCCGAGGGGCGGGCGCGCACCACCCTCACGGATGCCCACCTCGCCGCGGGGCGCTTCGACCAGGCGGCCGAGGAGGCGGAGCGGGCGGCGGCCCTGAGCCACGGGCTCGACGACGCCGCGCTCAACTGCTGGGTGCCCAACCACCGCGGCGTCATCGCCGTCTACGGCAACCGCCACGCGGAGGGCGCGGCCTACCTGCAGGAGGCGATCGACAACTTCCGGGCCGACAAGAACCTGGCGGGCGAGGCGAGCGCCCTGTGCAACCTGTCCCGCTCGCACCTGGCGATGGGCCGGACCGAAAGCGCCGTGGAACTGGCCCAGCAGGGCATCAGCATCTACGACCGCCTCGGCCACACCCTGCGCGGCGCCAACGGCCGTTACGCCCTGGGGCTCGCACTCGCCCAGACCGGCGAACTCGACCAGGCGGTCGCCCAGTTCACAGAGGCACTCGAGGTCTTCCGGGACAGCCGTCAGCGCCTGTGGGAGGGCATGGCCATCTTCCGCATCGCCGAAGTGCGCCTGACCGAAAGGAAACCCGCGCAGGCCGCCGCCCTCGCCGAGCAGTCCCTCGCCGTACTGCGGGGCATCGGCGGCGAATGGCGTCGCGGGAACGTGCTGACCGTGCTGGGCCGGGCCCTCGACGGCATCGGGCAGCCCGGGCGCGCCCAGGCCTGCTGGCGCGAGGCACTGTCCATCTACGAGGAGCTGGGCTCGGCCGAAGCGGCGGAAGTGCGGTCCCTGATCTCCCCGCTGGCCGCCGCCTGAGCCGTCCGCGCGGGCGTTCATCGTTCGTTTATCGCGCTCCGACACTCTGAGCGTGTCGATGCGTCGCGTCGGGGGGCAGACGGATCGGCGATGAGGGCCATCACTTATGGTGAACGGCCCGTTCAGTCCGTCCGGCGGTCCTCGGGGGAGTCGCCGGACGGACTTTGTCACCGCTGTCCCAGGACGCTTCAGGAATGGAACACCATGGCCGACACGAAGAAGACCGACGGCACCGTCAAGCCGCTCGACACGCACATCACGGACGCCGAGGCCGGCACCGTCAACCCGCTGGACACCCATATCACGGACGCCGATGCGGGCACGGTCACCCCGCTCGACACCCACATCACGGACGCCAAGGCCGTGATCAACCCGCTCGACACCCACATCACCGACGAGAAGGCCTGAGGACTCCCTACGGACTCCCGGCAACGGGGATCGGCCGCGGTGGCTCGGAGGGGGAGCCACCGCGGCCGACGGGTTCGTCAGGGACGGGCCTTCCGCGCCCGCAGCTCCCCCTTCACCACCTTCCCGCTCGCGTTCCGGGGCAGCTCACCCACGAACTCCACCCATCTCGGCACCTTGTAGTTCGCCATCTCCCGCCGGGTCCAGGCGATCAGGTCGTCCGCGGTGAGCACCGAACCCGCCCGCCGCACCACGTACGCCTTGCCCACCTCCCCCAGCCGCGGATCCGGTACGCCGATCACCGCGACGTCGGCCACATCGGGGTGCAGGCCGAGGAGTTGCTCTATCTCCGCCGGGTAGGCGTTGAAGCCGCCGACGATGAACATGTCCTTGATCCGGTCGGTGATCCGCAGGTTCCCCCCGGCGTCGAGGACGCCCACGTCCCCGGTGCGCAGCCAGCCGTCCCGCGTCAGGACCTCCGCCGTGCCCGCCTCGTCCTCGTAGTAGCCGCGCATGACGTTGAAGCCGCGGACCAGGACCTCGCCGGGCTCGCCGAGCGGTGCCTCGACCCGTACCTCCGTGCCGGGGATCGCCCGTCCTGACGTCGAGGCGATCACCGTGGGGTCGTCGCCGCGCCGGCACATCGTCACGATGCCGCTGGCCTCCGAGAGGCCGTACGCCGTCAGGACCGTCTCCACGCCCAGTTCCCCGCGCAGCCGCTCCACGAGTTGCAGCGGCACCACCGCCGCGCCCGTCACCACCAGCCGCAGCGCCGAGAGGTCGTGGGCGTCGCGGGCCGGGTGGTCCAGGAGGGACTGGTGGAGGGTCGGCGGGCCCGGCAGTACCGACACCCGTTCCGCCGCGATGTTCGCGAGGGCCGTGTCGATGTTGAACACCGGCTGGGGGATCATCGTCGCGCCGCGCATCAGACAGGCCAGGACCCCGGCCTTGTAACCGAAGGTGTGGAAGAAGGGGTTCACGATGAGGTAGCGGTCGCCCCGCCTCAGTCCCGCGAGGTCGCACCAGATCTCGTACGCCCGCAGCGTCTGCGCATGCGTGATCACCGCGCCCTTGGGGCGGCCGGTCGTACCGGACGTGAAGACGATGTCCGACGGCCAGGATCCGTCCACCGCCGCCGAGCGCGCCCGCACCTCGGCCGGTCCGACCCCGTCCCCGCCCGCGAGGAAGTCCTTCCAGGTGCGGAAGTCCTCGGGCGCGTCGTCCGACAGCACCACCACCTGGTCGAGCTCCGGCAGCCCCGGCCCCCGGTCGACCGCCCGCCGCAGCGAGGCCACGTACGAGGTCCCCAGGAAGGTCCCCGTCACGAACAGCAGCCGCGCCCCGCTCCTGCGCAGCACGTCCGCCGCCTCCGCCCCCTTGAAGCGCGTGTTGATCGGCACGAGCACCGCCCCGGCCGACACCGCGCCCAGTGCCGCCACGATCCAGGCCGGCGAGTTCGGGGCCCAGATCGCGACCCGGTCGCCCGGCGCGATGCCCGCCGCGACACAGGCCGCCGCCGACCGTTCGACGCGGGCGCCCAGTTCGGCGTACGAGATCCGGGTGCGGCCCTCCACCACCGCCTCGGCGTCCGCGTACCGCTCGGCCGCCGACCGGACGAGGTCCGGAATGCTGCCCCACTCCACGTCACCGCGCACAACAGCCCCCTACTGCTAGCTGACTACCCGTCAGATTAGCTGTAGCCTGACGCTCTGTCAGCTGAGGGGACAGCATGCGGAGGTGCACCAGCATGGCCGGAATCACCGGGATGAAGGACGCCACCGCGATCGCAGGCATCGGGCAGACCCCCTTCGCCAAACGCCTCGACGAGGACGAGCGGACTCTCGCCTGCCGTGCCGTTCTCGCCGCCCTGGACGACGCCGGTATCGCACCCGGCGAGGTCGACGCGCTCGCCTCCTACACCATGGAGGAGACCGACGAGGTGGAGCTGGCGAAGGCTGTCGGCTTCGGTGACCTCACCTTCTTCAGCAAGGTCGGGTACGGGGGCGGCGGTTCCTGCGCCACCGTGGCCCATCTCGCCGCCGCCATAGCCTCGGGCCAGGCCACCGTCGGCGTCGCCTGGCGCTCCCGCAAGCGGGGCAGCGGCCCCCGCCCGTGGAAGAACACCACCGTCCAACTGCCCACCCCCGCCCAGTGGACCCGCCCCTTCGGCCTGCTGCGCCCCGCGGACGAGATCGCCATGCTGACGCGCCGCTACATGCACGAGTACGGCGCGACCCGCGACCACCTCTTCAACGTCGCCCTCGCCTGCCGCAACCGTGCCAACCAGAACCCGGCCGCGGTGATGTACGAGCGGCCCCTGACCCGCGAGATGTACATGACCTCCCGCTGGATCAGCGAGCCGCTCTGCCTCTTCGACAACTGCCTGGAGACGGACGGTGCGTTGGCGTGCGTCGTGGTGTCCCGCGAGCGGGCGCGCGACTGCAGACAGCGGCCCGTCTACGTCCACTCCGCCGCCCAGGGCCTGCCCGCCCAGCACCACGGCATGGTCAACTACTGGAACGACGACCCGCTCACCGGCCCCGCCTGGACCGCCGCCCGGCACCTGTGGAAACACGCCGACTTCACGCCCCAGGACGTCGACGTCGCCCAGATCTACGACGCGTTCACCGCGCTCATACCGCTCTCCCTGGAGGGCTACGGCTTCTGCGGCCGCGGCGAGGGCGGGGCGTTCACCGAGCAGGGGGCCCTGGAGATCGGCGGGCGGCTGCCCCTCAACACCAGCGGCGGCGGGCTCAGCGAGGCCTACGTCCACGGGTTCAACCTCATCACCGAAGGCGTACGGCAGCTCCGCGGCACCAGCACCGCCCAGGTCCCGGACGCCGCCACCTGCCTCGTCACCGCCGGTGAAGGCGTCCCCACCTCCGCCCTTCTGCTGAGGAGCTGACCGTGCTCGATCCCGTCATCGACTCCGACGGAGCCCCCTTCTGGGGCTACGCCCGCCAGGGCGAACTCCGCGTCCAGGCCTGCGCCGACTGCGGCGAGCCCCGCTTCCCGCCCAGGCCCTGCTGCCCGCACTGCCAGTCCTTCGCCAGCGAGTGGCGGGAGGTCGCCGGTCACGGGCGTATCTGGTCGTACGTCGTGCCCCACCCGCCGCTCCTGCCCGACTACGCGGACCAGGCCCCGTACAACGTGATCGTCGTCGAACTCACCGACGCCCCGCGGATCCGTCTCGTCGGCAACCTCGTCGCCGAGGCCGGTGCGCGGCTCGACTCGGTGCCGGCCGGGCGCATCCGGATCGGCGCCAAGGTGCAGGTGGTGTTCGACGGCGAGGGGCTGCCGCAGTGGGTTCTGGAGCGCTCATGACCACCGCTGTCCGTCTCACGGCCGACAAGGACACCGGTGTCGCGGTCGTCACCCTCGACCGGCCCGAGCGGCTCAACGCCGTCGACCTGGCCATGCGGAACGAACTGCGGGAGGCCTGGCGGGAGTTGCGGTTCGACGACTCGGTGCGCGCCGTCGTCCTCACCGGTGCCGGTGAGCGCGCCTTCTGCACGGGCCTCGACCGGAGCGCCGTCGTCCCGCAGCCCGACTCCCCCTACATGGCCGACGATCCCCTTCTGCGCGTCGGCCCCAAGGCGAACGACCTGTGGAAGCCGGTCATCGCCGCCGTACAGGGCATGGCCTGCGGGGGCGCCTTCTATCTCCTCGGGGAGTCGGACTTCGTCGTCGCCGACACCACCGCCGCCTTCTTCGACCCGCACACCACCTACGGCATGGTCAGCGCCTACGAGTCCGTGCTCATGGCCCAGCGCATGCCGTACGGGGAGGTGGCGCGGATGATGCTGATGGGGACGGCGGAGCGGATCTCCGCGGGGCGGGCCTTCGACATCGGGCTGGTCTCCGAACTCACCGAGCCCGGCCAGGCGTTGGCGGCTGCAACGGCGTGCGCCACCGTGATCGCCGGATATCCGACCGAGGGCGTCCAGGGGACCGTGCGGGCCCTGTGGGCGGCGAAGGAGGGCGCCGTCGCCGCCGGGTTCGCACAGGCGGCCCACCTGATCGCGCTCGGGAACCTGCCGGAGGAACGGCAGGCGGAGCTGTTCGCCGGGCGCAGACGGTCGTTCCGAACCCGTTGAGTCGCCCCCGCCGCCCCTTCCCATTCCCGTCCCCTGGGGGCTGCCGCCCCCAGACCCCCGCTTTCGGCCTGAACGGCCTCGTCCTCAAACGCCGGACGGGCTGAAAGATCAAGCCCCGGCCGGCGAAAATTCAGCCCCTCCGGCGTTTGAGGAGCGGGGGTCCGGGGGCTGGCCCCCGGGACGGGACGGGTAGGGGCGGCGGGGGCGAACTCACCGCGTGGCGACCGCCGCGCACCCGGCGTAGCGTCTAGGTGGGACGGCCGCCGTCCACACCCTTCCGTGACACCGGTACGACGGCCGTCACCCGCAGCTCAGGCGGGCCGGGCGGTCCCCGTCCCCTTCTCCGCGTCCAGCGCGTACACGCAGCGGTCCTTGCTGCACGCGTACACCACGCCGTCCTTGACGACCGGGGAGCCGGTGATCTCGCCGCCGGTGGCGAGTTTCCAGCGCAGCCGCCCGTCGTCGGCCTTCAGGGTGTAGAGCAGGTGGTCCGTGGAGCCGAAGTGGATGCGGCCCTCCGCCACCGCGGGGGCACCCACGATGTCGCCGCCCGCCTGGAAGCGCCACTTGGGGGTGCCGGTGACCGCGTCCAGGGTGTACAGCCCCTTGCCGCTGCCCACGTGGACGTGCCCGGCCGCCACCAGAACGGGGTCGATCGACGCCCGGGACTCGGTGGCGATGCGCCAGCGGTCGCGGCCGTCGGTGGCGTCGAGGGCGTAGACCGTGCCGAGGTAGTCGACCAGGTAGATGCCGCCGCCGGCGACCGCGGGGCCGGGCGCGAAGGTGGGCGGGCACAGGAAGACCGCGGGGGCCTCGAAGTGCCACTTCACATGGCCGCTCGCCACGTTGATCGCCAGGACCCGGGTGCCGGCGCAGACGTACACGTATCCGTCCGGGGCCTGCGTCACCCGTACCGGCACGCCGCCGCAGGAGGCCGCGTCGCCGATCGGGTAGGACCAGCGCTCCTCGCCCGAGCGGGTGACCAGGGCGCGCAGCCGGGCATCCTGCCAGACGTAGACCGTGCCGTCGTGGGCGGCGGGCCCGGCCTCGGGGGACTCGAAGTCGGTCTGCGCCCCGGTCAGTTCCCACAGCTTCTGGCCGTCCGAGGCGTCCCAGACCTGGACTCCACCGCCGCGGGTGCCGGTGACGACCGTGCCCCGGTCGGGCTTGAGGGAGTACACCCAGGCGTCCGTGGACAGCCGCCACAGGTCGGCGCCCTCGCGGCAGTCCAGGGCGAACAGCGTCGGCCCGTCGGAGGCGTGGATACGGCCGTCGGCGACCGCCATCGACCAGGCCACGTCCCGCGTCTTGAAGCGCCGCCGGCCGGTCGCCACGTCCAGGGCGTGCACCTCGAAGGAGGTGACGTAGACGAGGCCGTCGGAGACCGAGGGGGTGCCCCACACATCGTTCGACATGCGGAAACGCCAGGGGCGCCAGCCTGCCGCGGCCTCCGGCGGCGCGGGCAGCGACGTGGGTACGACGGGGTCCGCGCCGTTGACCCCGGGGCGCGGCTTGGACCAGGAGGCGGCCAGGGCGGCCTCCGGAGGAGGTGCCTTCACGGCGGCGGCACGGACGTCGGAGACCCGCGGCCCCGGCCCGATGGGCACCTGGGCGCCGGCCAGCCGGACGGGGCCGGTGTCGGGGGCGCCGACGGACACGGGGGGCCCCGGTACGACGGGGTCGTGCGAGGGCGGGGGCGGCACGGGGGCGGGGCGGGCACCGCCGCCGCTGCGGCCGGCGCCGCCCTGGCCCGGCTTCGCCGCGGGGCGGCCGTTGCGGCGCGCCTCGATCAGGCTCACCGCACGCTCGGGCAGCCAGGCCGAGGCCGTACCGCTGTCGTCGGTGCCGGAGCCGAAGAGGTGGGGGGCCAGCTGGGCCTGGAGGTCGGCCGGGTTGGGGCGGTTCGTCGCCTCCATCTGCATACAGGACTCGATGAGCGGGCGCAGCTCGTCCGGGAGCCCCTCCAGGTCCGGGCCCTCCCGCAGCAGCATGAAGACCGTCTCGACCGGGTTGGCGCCGTGGAAGGGCGGGTGTCCGGTGGCCGCGAAGACGAGCATCGAGCCGAGTGAGAAGACGTCGCTCGCTCCGGTCACGGACCGCGAGTCCTTCGCCTGCTCCGGCGACATATAGGCGGGCGTACCGACCGCCACGTTCGTCATCGTCAAACGCGTGTTCGAGACACCGGAGGCGATACCGAAGTCGATCACCCGGGGGCCGTCCTCGACGACGAGGACGTTCGAGGGCTTCAGGTCCCGGTGCACCAGACCGGCGCCGTGGATCGACTGCAGCGCCTCGGCCACACCCGCCGCCAGCCAGCGCACCGCCTGGGCCGGGAGCGGCCCGCACTCGTTCACTATCTCTTCGAGGGAGGGCGCGGGCACGTACGCGGTGGCCAGCCACGGCACGGCGGCGCGTGCGTCGGCGTCGACCACGGCCGCCGTGTAGAAGCCGGAGACCGCCCGGGCGGCCTCGACCTCGCGCGAGAAGCGGACGCGGAACAGCTGGTCCTCGGCGAGCTCCGTACGGACCGTCTTGATCGCCACGCGCCGGCCGGACGCCGAGCGGGCGAGATAGACCAGCCCCATGCCGCCGGCACCGAGCCGCCCCAGCACCTCGAACGGACCGATACGCCGCGGATCGTGCTGTGTCAGCTGATCCACCACTTGCCTGCCACCTCCCCGTACGGGCCGCGCCGGCCACATCTCCACGCGACCCCGTGCAGCGTCTCACCACCGCACCGCCATGGCGGCACGCACCCTGATTCTTCCTGTCCCGGGCACTGGTTGCGAACCCGGGACCGAGTCGGGATGCCTCACCCCAAAACGGTACGTTTCACCGCACGATCTGTTTCAGTCGGTCTATTTCAGCAGTTTTCAGTCGGTCTGCTGCCGTCGTTCCTTCGGTCGTTCCAGCACCGCGAACGACGCCCCCTGATTGTCGGTGACGACGGCCACCCTTCCGTACGACGTCTCGAATACTGGCGCCCAGATCCGGCCCCCGAGACGGCTCACCGTCCCGAGTGCCTCGTCACAGTCCGCTACGCCGAAGTGCACCAGGAAGTGGGGCGGCATCTCGGCCGGGAAGACCTCCGAGACGGCCGCCCGCCCGAAGTCGGGTCTGGCCTCCGGCCCGAACAGGGCGTCGTGGAAGAGATCACCGTAGAAGGTGTTGGCGACCTCCACGTCCCGTGCGTACAGCTCGGCCCACGCGAAGGTGCCCGGTTCGTGCCGCCTGCCGAAGCCGGGGTGGCTGCCCGGCTCCCAGAGGCCGAAGACGGCGCCCTCGGGGTCGGTGACCAGTGCGGCCGTGCCCAGCTCCGCGAGCGGCGTGGGCGCCGTGACGACCTGCCCGCCGGCCGCCCAGATCCGGTCGGCCAGCGCCTCGGCGTCCGGCGTCGCGAAATACACGCTCCACACGGTCGGCAGCCGCCCGTCCGCCTTGCGTGCGAGCGCGGCGACCGGCTCCCCCTCCTTACGCGCCCACACGAAGCCGCCGGACACCTCCGGCCGGTCCTCGAAGGTCCACCCGAAGAGCTCGCCGTAGAACCGCTTGCCCGCCTCCACATCGGGAAGCTGCGCGTCCACCCAGCACGGGACGCCCTCTCCGTACGCGGATGCCCTGTTTTCGGCCATACCGCCAAACTAACGGCGACTCACGCACCCCGCAGGACCAGGCACACCAGCCTCCGCCCTCTCGTGCACCCCATTTGCAGTCGGCCGAATCGCGCTCCCATCACCCCTCGGTAAGCTGACGACATGACAGGACAAGTGCGTACCGTCGACGGCCGCGTGGCCGGCCGGCGTGGGCAGGCGACCCGGCAGAAGCTGCTCGACTGCCTCAGCGAGATGCTCAGCTCCTCCCCTTACCGGGACGTCAAAGTCATCGATGTCGCCCGGAAAGCGGGGACTTCGCCCGCGACCTTCTACCAGTACTTCCCGGACGTCGAGGGCGCCGTCCTGGAGATCGCCGAGCAAATGGCCACCGAGGGCGGCCAGTTGACCGCCCTCCTCGAGGGCCGCTCCTGGGTCGGCAAGGCCGGCTGGCAGACCGCGCAGGAACTCGTGGACGGTTTCCTCGAGTTCTGGCGCAAGAACGACGCGATCCTGCGCGTCGTCGACCTCGGTGCGGCCGAGGGCGACAAACGCTTCTACAAGATCCGCATGAAGATCCTCAACTCGGTGAACAACTCCCTCGCCGACTCGATCGCCGAACTGCAGTCCAAGGGAAGGATCGACAAGGACGTGAACCCGGCGGCGGTCGCCGGTTCACTGGTCGCGATGCTCGCGGCGGTCGCCTCGCACCAGAAAGGATTCCAGACCTGGGGCGTCAAGCAGGCCGAACTCAAGCCGAATCTGGCGCTGTTGGTACACCTGGGCGTGACCGGCAAGAAGCCGACGAAATAGATCTCGCCACGGATCTCTTCACAGATCTCTTCTTCGAGTCTCTTTTCCGAGTCTCTTTCCCGAGTCTCTCTTTCGAGGCCCAAGTCCTGTCTGGCAGGCGGTGGCTCACCCGGCGGTGAGCCGCCGCCTGCTGCGCTATGCGGGCAGCGGACGGTCCCGCACCACATGCTTCATCACCAGCGTCGACGTCAGCCGCTGCACTCCCGGCAGCGTCGCCAGCCGATCGTCGTACAGCCGCTGGAAGGCGGCGAGGTCGGCGGTGGCCACCCGCAGCAGATAGTCGGGCTCACCGAACAGCCGCTGCGCATCCAGGACATGGGGAATGTCCGCGAGCGCCCGCTCGAACCCGGCGACCGTGTCCCGGTCCTCCTGCCGCATGGACACGAAGACCAGCGCCTCGAAGGTCAGCCCCACCGCAGCCGGCTCCACCACCGCCCGGTACCCGCTGATCGCCCCCGACCGCTCCAGTTCCCGCAGCCGCCGGTGACACGGCGAGACACTCAGCCGCACCCGCCCGGCCAGCTCGGTCACGGTCAGCCGCCCGTCCTGCTGCAGCTCGGCAAGGATTTTCCGATCAACGTCGTCCATGGAGTAGATCCTTCCATGAAACGGGGGCATGTGAGCAAAATCCGGGAACACCTTCGGCGCATTCAAGCCTAATGTCGCTCGCATGAACACCGGACTGCTGCTTTCCTTCCTCGCCCTCGACCTTCTGCTGGTGTGCGTGCCGGGCGCCGACTGGGCGTACGCGATCTCGGCCGGACTGCGCGGGCGTTCCGTCGGGTGGGCGGTGGGCGGTCTGGTCGCCGGGTACGCACTGCACACGGCGCTGGCGGTGGCGGGACTCGCGGTACTGGTGGCGGGCGAACCACGGCTGCTGACCGCGCTGACGGTCGCGGGTGCCGGATATCTGGTGTGGCTGGGGTGGGGGGTGCTGCGGCGGCCGGGTGTTCCGGGCGCGGCGGAGGAGCCCGCCGCGGCCTCCGACGCCCGCGTCTTCCTCCGCGGTGCGACGATCAGCGGCCTGAACCCCAAGGGGCTGCTGCTGTACCTCTCCCTGCTGCCCCAGTTCCTGACCACCCACGGCGGTCTGCCGGTCCCCGTCCAGACCGCCACCCTCGGCCTGCTCCACATGGCGTGCTGCGCCGCCGTCTACCTCACGGTCGGCCTGGGAGCACGGGCGGTGCTCGGCGCACGGCCGTCCGCGGCCCGAGCGGTGACGCGGACCTCGGGGGCGGCGATGTTGGGGATCGGGGCGGTTTTGCTGGTGCAGCGGTTGGCGCTGTAGGTCATTGAACACTCGGCGCCCGGTTTACGTACGTATGTGCACGTACTCCGCGAAAGGAGAGGCGATCATGAACCTCCTGAAGCGAGCGGCCGTTGCTGTGGCCTCGGCCGCGCTCGTGGCAGGCACGGCGGGCATCGTCGCGGGGCCTGCGTTCGCGACCGGGCAGCCGGGCAAGACCTGCGGTGATCCCGGCGCGACCAGCTCCCCCGGAAACGCCTCAAGCGCCCGCGGCTCGGCCTTCAACGAAGACCCTGGTGGCATCGCCGGCAGCATGTACGCCGGTAACGGCCCGGGCTCCACACTGCACTCTGGCAGCGGCAACGCGATCTCCCAGTACGACGTCGCCTGCTACCAGGTCACCCAGCACGCCTCGTGACCCTGAACACCCGTATCTCCCGCTCCACCCGAGCCTGATACGTCGCATACGGCGGCCAGAAGGCCAACAGCGCCTTCCAGGCCGCCGTCCTCTCCTCACCCTCCAGCAGCCGGGCCGTGACCGGGATGTCCTGGCCCTTCCAGCTGATCTCGGCCTCGGGATGGGCAAGGAGGTTGTGGGTCCAGGCCGGATGGTCGGTGCGGCCGAAGTTGGAGCCGATCAGGAGCCAGCCGCCCTCCTCCGGCATACAGGCCAGGGGCGTACGACGTGGAAGGCCGCTCCGCGCACCCGTGGACGTAAGGATCACGCCGGGCAGCATCTGCGCGCTGAGCAGGTACTTTCCGCGGGTCAGGCGGTGTACGGCCTTGTCGAGCGGCGGCACGACGTGCGGTGCCACTTTCGCGAAGCCCCTCGTCGAGGACACCTTCTGCACCAGCCGTTCGCCGATCACACCGCCACCTCGCGACCCTGCTCGAAGAGATGCGCCGCGTCGGCGGCGTGCGCCCGCAGCCGGTGTACCGGCCCGAACAGCAGCTCGTCGCCCGCGGCGCGCTTGAAGTACAGATGCGCCTCGTGCTCCCAGGTGAAACCGATGCCGCCGTGCAACTGGATCCCTTCGGCGGCGGCACCGCGCAGCGCCTCCAGCGCCTGCGCGAGGGCGAGCCCGCCCACCCGCTCACCGTGGGCGGCGGCCCAGGCGGCGTAGTAGGCGGCCGAGCGCGCCGCCTGGACCTGGACGTACACGTCGGCCAGCCGGTGCTTCACGGCCTGGAAGGAGCCGATCGCCCGGCCGAACTGCTCGCGTTGTTTCACGTATTCGACGGTCCGTTCCAGTGCGTGGTCGGCGGCCCCCACGGCTTCGCAGGCGAGCACGGCGGCGGCCGTGTCACCCACCGCGGAGAGAGTGTCGAGGGCAGCGCTCCCGTCTTCCGCGCCCAGCAAGGCGGCTTCCACGTCCCGTAGTTGGACACGTGCCTGCGGACGGGTCGCGTCGAGTGCGGTCTGGCGTATGCGTACGAGCCCGGCCGCGTCCCCCGTCACGAGGAAGAGGAGGGTGCGCGCGCGGGCGAAGCCGCCGGTGTGGGCGGCGACCACCAGGAGCTGCGCACTGTGGCCGTCCAGTACCTGGTCGACCTGTCCGTACAGCCGCCAGCCGTCGCCCGCCCGCCGGGCCTGGACGCCCCCCGCGCGTCCGCCCCCCGCCCAGTCGCCGTCGCCCGTGCCGGTGAGGGCGAGGGCGGTGGCGAGGGCGGCGCCCGGCACGGCGAGGGCGGCCGTGAGGGTGCCGTCGGCGATGCGGGGCAGCAGGGCGGCGCGCTGGGTGTCGGTGCCGAGGGCGAGGATCAGGGGTGCGGCGAGCACACAGGTCGCGAGGAGCGGGGAGGGGGCAAGGGCCCTGCCCGACTCCTCGGCCGCCAGGGCGAGTTCGGTCGGCGAGCAGCCGATTCCGCCGTACGCCTCCGGGAGGGCGAGTCCGGGCAGGCCGAGCTGGTCGGCGAGAGCGGTCCACAGAGCCGGGTCGTGTCCGGCGGGGGTGTCGAGGGCGGCGCGCAGTTCCGCGGGGCCGCAGCGTTTGCGGAGCAGTTCGCGCAGGGTGCGGCGGATCCCGTCCTGCTCGGCCGTGAAGCCGGCGTCCATGGCTACCCCTTCCCTCCAGATCTGACGGTCCGTCATATTAGGAGGGCCGGAGCAAGATGCACAGGGGGAGGAGACCTCTCATGACGGGCGGGACCCGCAAGGTGGCCGTGGTCGGCGTGGCCCTCTCCGACTGCGGCCGTGTGGACGACGTGACCCCGTACACCCTGCACGCCCAGGCGGCCCGCCGCGCACTGGCGGACGCAGGTCTGGACCGGTCGGTGGTGGACGGCTTCGCATCCGCCGGCCTGGGCACCCTCGCGCCCGTCGAGGTGGCCGAGTACCTGGGTCTGCGCCCCACCTGGGTCGACTCCACGGCGGTGGGGGGTTCGACCTGGGAGGTGATGGCGGCCCATGCGGCGGACGCGATAGCGGCGGGCCACGCGAACGCGGTCCTGCTGGCGTACGGCTCGACGGCCCGCGCGGACATCAAGGCGGGCCGCCGCACGGGCAACCTCTCCTTCGGCGCACGTGGCCCCCTCCAGTTCGAAGTCCCCTACGGTCACACTCTGATCGCCAAGTACGCGATGGCGGCCCGCCGCCACATGATCGAACACGGCACGACCATCGAGCAGTTGGCGTCCGTCGCCGTACAGGCGAGGGCGAATGCCACGCTGAACCCGGACGCGATGTTCCGCACCCCGATCACCGTGGACGAGGTCCTCTCCGGCCCCATGATCGCGGACCCCTTCACCAAGCTGCACTGCTGCATACGTTCCGACGGCGGGGCGGCGGTGCTGCTGGCCGCCGAGGAGTACGTACGGGACTGCCGTACGGCTCCGGTGTGGGTGCTCGGCACGGGGGAGCACGTCAGCCATGCGGCGATGTCGGAGTGGGCGGACTTCACGGTGTCACCGGCGGCGGTGAGCGGACGGCTGGCGTTCGAGCGGGCCGGGGTCGGGCCTTCGGAGATGGACTTCGCACAGATCTATGACGCGTTCACCTACATGACGCTGGTGACGCTCGAGGATCTCGGGTTCTGCGGGAAGGGGGAGGGCGGGGCGTTCGTGGAGAAGGGGCGGTTGAGGGTCGAGGGCGGGGAGCTGCCGGTGAACACCGACGGCGGCGGGCTGTCGGCCCAACACCCCGGGATGCGGGGGTTGTTCCTGCTGGTGGAGGCGGTGCGGCAGCTGCGGGGAGAGGCGGGGGCGCGGCAAGTGCGGGCGTCGGACGGGGAGTTGCCGCGCCTTGGGGTGGCCTCCGGCACCGGGGGTTGGTTCTGCTCCTCCGGGACGGTGGTGCTGGGCAGGTGATCGGCGGCGAGGGCTACTCGGCGGGCAGGGCCTCGCGCATCGCGCGCGCCGTGGAGGCGGGGTCGTAGCCCTCGGGAACGCCATCGACGAGGATGATGTCGCCGTCGATGTGCCGCGAGCGCAGCGGAGCGATCTCCTGGTACGCCGGTGAGTCCCACCAGGCCCGCGCCTCGGTGATCCCGGGAAAACCGATCACCACGACGTGCCCGGGCCAGCTGCCCTCCTTCACCTCGTGCTGCGTGCCGTGCACCAGGAAACGGCCGCCGTAGGGCTCGAAGGTGCCGGAGACGCGCTCGATGTACTCGGCGATCTCCGGGTGCGGGGCGGCTTCCTGGAGGTGGGCTATGGCGTAGGCGGTCATGGTGTGTTGCCGTCCTTCCGGTCGGTCGGGGTCCGTATGCCGACGATCGTGGCAGGGCCGGCGTGGTGGGGTCGATGACCTGAGAGGTAAGCGGCCAAGGGCGCGTCATGATCGCGTCTTGATCCCGCAAACAGGCCTTTTGATCCCGCAAACACTTCTTCCCGGCGGATCACTGCCTCCGGTACTGCTGGTGTCTGTCTATGCATTCGACGACGGGGGATCGGAAATGAGCCAGTTCGGTGTCGACCCCGACACACTGGACGAGCTTGCCGGGAAGTTCGACAGGGAGGCGAAGGACCTGGCGAAGCCGATCGACGGCTTCGCGGCGACCGCGTCCCAGATCGGCGAGGCCTTCGGCCTGCTCGGCGCCTGCGACGGTGCGGCGCAGAAGTACCAGACGCTGCTGACCAGCACCCTCAAGGCGCTCGGGCAGCTGCCCGGTGTTTTCACCAGCGACGGCGACCGGCTGCGTCTCAACGCCACCAACTACAAGGCCTCGGACCAGACCGCCGTGGAGCACCTGCGTGCGGCGACTCAGCCGGCGGGAGGCCCGGCATGAGCATCAACAGCTGGATCGACGGCAAGGTTCTGGACATCCTGCAGGCCTGCGGGGTGGAGCTCCCTGGCGGCAACGGCGACACGCTCCGCACGATCGCCGGTGCCTGGGACGCCATGGGCAAGGAGCTGACAGAGGTCGCGCACGCCCTCGACGTGCAAATCCAGGGCGTCGACAAGCAGGGCTGGCACGGCGAGGCCCGCGATGCCTTCGAGAAGCACTGGGCGGAGCAGAAGCGCGTCATCGACGACATGGCGCACAACTTCCACCAGGTGGCCGACGGGCTGCGGGCGTACGCCGACGAGATCGACAAGATCAACGAGGAGATCATCGACATCTGCGTCGAGATCGCGGAGATGGAGGTGGCCGGCGCGGCGCTGTCCTTCTTCACCGGTTTCCTCTCCGACCTCGTCGCGAACACGGCGGTGGCCACGCGGGTCGCGAAGATCGTGGACCTGGTGAAGTTGTTCAGCTCGGCGGCGGAGAAGGTGGCGGGGCTGCTGGAGCGGTTCGGGAAACTCAGCGAGGAAGGGGCGGCAAAGCTGGCGAAGGTGGCCGAGTTCGCCGCGAAGTTCCTCAAGAAGGGCGCCGAAAGCTTCGTCACGAACTTCGTGGCGGACTCGGGCAGCATGATGGTCAACCAGGCCGTCAACGGCCAGCCCGTGACCGTCGGAGACGACCTCGCCGGCGGCGCTTGGGCCGCCGGCGGAACAGCCGTCTTCACCGGGGGCGGCGCGGCGCTCGCGGACACAGCCGGACTGACCGGGGCAGCAGGCAACATCCTGAGGGGAGACGGCCTGCTCGGCACCACCGTCAACGGAGCAGCGGGCAACGTGGCCGGTGGGCTCACGGCTGACATCGCCCACAACCAGGATGCCTCGACGATGGGCCAGGACGCCCTCACGAACGCCGCAACCGGTGCCTTCGGGAACGCCCAGAACCACGGCCTCAACCATGCCTTGGAGCAGCACGGGAGCCTCGGCGGCAAGAACCTCAGTGACCGGGGCGAACTGGCCGACAGCGCGTTCAAGAACACCGTGGGAACCACCTTGAACACGGGCGTTTACGCTGCCGGCTCCGGCATCGAGGCGGACGTCCAGGACCTGGCGAAGGACGAGTGAACATGGTCGGCGACGTGAGACTTGCGGCCACGTGGACCCCCAACCCGAACCACCCCGCCACCTGGACCGGCTTCTTCTGGGCGCTCCTCGGGGTTGCCGGGTGCCTGATCGCCGTCATGGGCGCCGCTTTGACCATTGCTCTCTGGAACGTCAGCGATCAGAAGAAGGTGGGCAACTACGTTCTCGGGCCGGTGATCCTCGTGATCGGGCTTGCCATCGCCGGCTGGGGCTTCGGACTGTGGTGACAGTGCAGGATGGGCTCGGCGACCTGCTCCTGGCAGGGGTCGCGCACAACAACCCGAACTACGACCCCGGCTGGAAGGGCTTCTTCGCGGCGCTGGTCGTGCTTGCTGGGGGCGCGCTGGTCCTCACGGGTGTGATCGTGGGCCTCACTGAGTGGCGTAGTGCCGAGCGACCGCGTGAACGGAGCCTTTGGCGCGTGCTTCTCGCCACGACAGGGTGCTTCGGGGGCGTGGGGCTTGCGATCATCGCTCTCGGTGTGTGGCTGTCCTGAGCGGATGGTCGCGACAGTCTCCCCGGAAGCCCTCATTTCCGCAGGTCACAGGCGCAGACGGTGAGACTCTGAGCCCACGTGACGGATCGGCCTCGCCTCAACATCTCCCTACATAGGGACGTACTACGTCGTCCGCGGCTTCCCAGCGTGAGCCCCACGGGCGGGCAGGGATCTGCCAGCAATCGTCCTCTTGCGGAAACGGCAGGCGGTGGCCGGCCGCGCGGGAGCGTCTGGCCCAGCGGCGCCAGCGGGCGTCGTGGGGGTTCGGGAGCCGCCAGACGTAGGGGTCCGGTGCGCGTGGCTCCTGCGTGAGGTTCCAGTCGTCCGGCAGGGGGCGGCTGTTCGCGCGTGGTCGAGTGAGCAGGCGGGTGGCGTACTCATAAAGCCGCCGGGACATGGCCTGTCCTCTCCGGCCGCTCCGGGAGCATGAACCTCGCCCACACGCACTTCGTGTGTGGCAGTTGCGCGTGGCCCCAGCCGTGGGCCAGCAGCCGCACCAGGGCGAGCCCGCGCCCGCACTCCGCCTCCGGACCCGGATCGCGCGGTTCGGGAAACCGGTCCCGGTCGGGGTCCTGGACCTCCAGGAAGAGGTACGGCTCCCGAAGCGTGAGCGTGACCTTCACCTGGGCGTGGGTCACCTGGCAGTGGGCCACAGCGTTGGTCACGAGCTCGTTCGCGGAGAGGGTGACGTCGTCAGCGAGTTCGTCCGTGATTCCCCAGTCCGCGAGCGTCTTGCGGACGCGTTGGCGCGCGGCGGGGACATGCCTTCTGCGCTTGGGGATGCGGAAGGTTTCGGTTTCGGGCATGGGGGTGCCGTACCTCCTGACGTGCCGTCAAGATGCGCTCCGTCGCGGCGCCTTCATGAAGCTACGGGTGCGTTCGCCGCTTGTGCAACCACACCAACTGAATACATTCAGTCGTTAGCTCAATCGAGTGAAGAACTCTCGCAATGACGTTCTGTGTGGCATCGTTGCCGCAGGAGAGGGGAGGTCCCATGCCCGCAGGTGGACGACCGACAGTTCGCAGCAGGCGCTTGGGGACGGCGCTCAGGCAGTACCGCCAAGCCGCCAAGCTCGACCAGCCGAAAGCCGCCGAGATCATCGCGGCAAGTCAGGCAAGGGTCAGCCGGCTTGAGAGTGGTCACGTCACCGCGCGGGTCATCGAAGTGCGGTTGCTGCTGGACGCGTATGGAGTCAAGGACCCCGAAGTCCGGCACAAACTGGAGGAGTTGGCCAAGCACTCAAGGAACCGGGGCTGGTGGCTCGAACACGCCGAGCACCTCCGGCCGGACTACGTCGATCACATCGCGTTGGAGGATGACGCAACCTACATCCGTGAATGGCAGCCAGTGATGATGCCAGGGCTTCTGCAAACTCCGGCCTACGCGGAGGCGGTTATCGCCCACGGCCCCAACTACATGGAGCCGGAACGGGCCGCCCAGCTGGTGAAGGTCCGAGTGGGTAGGCAAGCGAAGATCGAAGAGGGTGGTGCCTCGTACACGGCGATCCTCTGGGAACCGGTCCTTGCGCAACCGCTGGTGAACGTCGAGATTCACCGCGAACAGCTGTCCGCGATCCTGGAGATCGGCAAGCGGAAGAACGTCACTGTCCAAGTGCTGCCGCTCAGCGCGGGCATCCTGGCTGGTTACTCCTCCGCCTTCTACTCCTTCAGCTTCGACGAGGAGCCGACCGTCGAAGCGGTCGCCATGGACAACCTGCGAGGCACGTCCGTCCTTGAGGGGGCCGAGGACCTTGCTGCTTACGCCAATGCGTTCGACCTACTACGATCGTCAGCGTTGACGCCGGACGCGAGCGCGAAGCTCATCCGGGGCGTACTGCGGAGCTTGAAGGAAGACACGTCGTGACCGAGGTCGTAAGCGCCTTCTGGAAGTCGTCTTACTCGGGACAGGAGAACGCCTGCGTCGAGGTCGCCGACACCGCCCCCGGCGGCCGAGCCGTCCGCGACAGCAAGCAGCCGCACGGCCCCCTCCTCACCGTCTCCCCCGAGAGCTGGCAGGCCTTCCTCCGACAGTTCGGCCAGGTCTGACCACAGCGGATGCGCCGAGCAAGCGACCCGCGGTCGATACTCGACCCATGGGAACAGATCTTCACGAGCTGCTGAGGTCGCTGCGGGTGTGGGACCCGGAGGTCACGGAGCTACGCCCCTTCGACCCTGCGGCCGCCCCGGCCGAACCGTTGCCCCTCTTCACGGCGTGGTTCGCGGACGCGGTGGCGGCGGGACAGCGGGAGCCGCACACCATGTCCCTGGCCACCTCGGACGCCGACGGCCACCCGGACGTCCGGATCGTCATGCTGCACGGCGCGGACGCCGACGGCTGGTCCTTCGCGACGCATGCGACGAGCCGCAAGGGCAGGCAGCTGGCAGCACGGCCGTATGCGGCCCTCGCCTTCTACTGGCCGGTGCTGGGCCGCCAGGTCCGAATCCGCGGGCCGGTCACGGCAGCCCCGGCCCAGGAGTCGCAGGGCGACCTGCACGCCCGCTCGACCGGCGCACTCGCCGCAGCCCTCACCGGCCGTCAGAGTGAAATCCTGGGCTCTGCGGAGGAGTTGGCGCGGGCGTCCGAGGCCGCCTGGGAACGGGCCCAGCAGGATCCCGACGCTCCGGTGCCGTCCTGGACCCTGTACCGCCTCCGCCCGGACGAGGTGGAGTTCTTCCAGGGGGACGAGCGCAGACGGCACGTAAGGCTGAACTACCGCCGTAAGGACGGTGGTTGGGCCAAGGAGCTGCTGTGGCCGTGAGCGTCCCCCGCCCCCGGCCCGAAGAACTCGTCCGCCTCGGCACGCATCTGTACGTAGTCCACTCGCGGAAGCCTCCGATGCCTGGCCACCAGTTCGTCCGCACTCAGCCTGCTTCGCCGCGCCGTCGGACGCAGTTCGGCGACCTCCATGCCGTTGCGCGTGATGCGGTACGTCTCACCGGCCTCGACAGCGGCCATGACCGCGGTGACGTTGTTCCGCAACTCGCTCTGCGTGATCGTCTTCATGCCGACGCCTTGAAGTCGTACACCCCGAAGTCCGCCACCGCCCGATACCCGATCCGCTGGTACAGCGCGTTGCTGGTCGGATTGGCAAGGTCCGTGAACAGCAGCACCTCGGCCGCGCCCGCCGCGAGTGCGGCGCGGCTCACCTCGGCCGTGACCGCCCCGGCGTATCCACGGCCGCGCAGGTGCGCCGGGGTGTAGACGGGAGCGACCCGGATCTGTCCGGCGACCATCGGTGTCAGTCCGGCCATGGAGAGCGGGGTGCCGTCGGTGTCCTCCCAGAACGTCGTCCCGCCGTAGGAGATGCGCGCATCGGCCCAGCCCTCCGCCCGCCCCTGCTCTCTCTCATCCTCACCGATGGCCGCCACGAACTCGCCGTACCAGGTGATCAGTTGCTCCCGATCCGCCGCGCCGGCGACCCTCGGCCGTCCCTGAGGCACCGGCTGCGGCACCGTCAGTGTGCCGAGCCGGTACAGCCGCTGCCGCTGGTGCAGCGTCGCCTTCGCGCCGGTGTGCTCCTCCCAGGCCCGGGCCAGGGCGTCGATGGTGGAGCGCTCCCCGTTGACGCCGGGCACCGGGCGGCCCAGGCCCGCCAGGTGGATGGCGAGGGAGTCGGTCTCCTCGGGGGTGAGGGGCGTGACGTTGAGCGGGTAGGGAGGGGTGCGGAAGTAGGCGGCGCGGATCATTCCCGCCGACTCCAGGACGCCGAAATAGGGCGTCTCGGAGCCGTATTGGCCCGCTCCATGCCTCCGTAGCCCCTCGGTCACCGTCAGCGGGACGGTGTGCAGGGCGGGGCGGGAGCGGAGGAAATCCCCGGCGCGTGCGAGGAAGGCGTCCAGGTCGTCGATGAAGTGCCAGTCTTCGGGCCGCATGCTTCATGGTTCCGCACGACGTGAGCCCGGCGCGCGCGAATTAAGGGAGCTGCGGCTCCGGGTCCGTGGCGATCCGCCCGTGCAGATGCACGTCCCGGAACGCGTCCTGCCTCCCCGCCTCCCACATCGCGCCCCGCAGCGTCCCCTCGTAACGGAACCCGCACCGCTCGGCGATACGGCACGACGCCTCATGGCCGAGCGCATGGCCGAGCTCCAGCCGGTGTATCCGGAGGTCGGTCAGCGCCCAGCGGGCGGCCACGGCCAGAGCGCGGGTGGCCACCCCCTGCCCCCGGGCCTCGGGCAGCACCCAGTATCCGACGCGGGCAACGCTCTGGACGAGGTCGATCATGTTGACACCGACGTGCCCCAGCACCGCACCGCTCGACGCGTCCGTCACGCAGTACGACGCCCCCGAACCGTCCGCCGAGGCCAGCGCCTTGCCCCGCAGCGACTCGCGCGCGCCGGCGAGGTCGTCGACCTGCTTGAGCGGTGTGTTCCAGCGCCGGAACTCCGGGTCCGTGAGCCCGTGCAACCAGGCCGCGACATCGGCCTCCGAGTCCGCGTCCCACGGGCGCAGACGGAGGCCGTGACCGTACAGATCAGGAAAGGAGGACGACGAAGACGAAGGCGAGGACGACGAAGGCGAGGACGAGGACGAGTCAGGCGGGTCCATGTGCTGCTGCGCGTCGACAGAGGTCATCAGCCCATTCAAACCCGTACGCCTCATGCGCGCGGCCGGAATACCGGCGTTCTTTCCCGGAAAGTCACCTCCAGCTCGGCCCCGGCCCGGAGCTCGCCCGCCCCGCACCCCACCACCTCCGTCATCATCCGCGGCCCCTCCGCCAGGTCGACGACCGCGGCCACGTACGGCGTCCGCTCCCCGAAGGGCGGCAGGTCATTGCGGTGGACGACCGACCAGGTGTAGAGCACCGCGCGGCCACTCGCCCGCTCCCACCGCACGTCCTCGCTCCAGCAGTACGGGCAGAACTCGCGCGGGTAGTGGTGGGCCCGCCCGCACGCCCCGCAGCGGCGGATCAGCAGCCTGCCCTCGGCGGCCGCGTCCCAGTAGGTCCGGGTGAAGGCGTCGACCTCCGGTACGTCGAACCGAGGGCGGCCCGGCTCGGCGCCGATCGCCTCGGAGCCGGTCACATCAGGACCCGCACCACGGCCGGCCATCAGAACAGCCCCAGCGCGCTGTCCAGCGACCACGTCTGCCACGACATCCCGAACAGCGCGACCACCGACATCAGCGCCATCATCGAGTTCTGCCCCTGCTCGGCCACGTCGTGGATCATGAGCGTGAAGTAGAGGCCGTTCAGGAGCAGTCCCCCCACCAGCGCGACCGGGCTCAGCAATCCGGCCACCAGCCCCAGCCCGATCGCCAGCTCCGCGTACACCACGACGTACGCCATCGTCCGCGGCCGCGGCGCCACCATGACCTCGAAGCCCGACCGCACGGCGTTCCAGCGGTGCTTCGCCGCGATGCCCGCCGCCCACGCGATCCCGGTCCCGCGCTCGAACCAGGCCTTCCGGTCCTTGTGCCGCCAGCTTTCCAGCCACCACAGCCCGAGTCCTATGCGCAGCACGGCCAGCCATTCCGCGCCCGTGAGCCAGATCGCATCCATGAATCTGACGGTACGTCAGATATTCGGATCCGGGAAGCCGCCTGTGCGCCCGCCACGAAGCTGTGGGGTGCCCATGAATGCCCGCAGATTGTTGGCAATTTTGTCGCCACTCCCACTAGCGTCACAAACGCAAGCCCAGAACCTTCGAGGGAGTCGAACCGTGAAGCACAGGGCAGTCAAGCGCAGGACCGTTGTGATGGGCATCGGCGCGACCGCCGGCGTCGCGGCGGCCGGGGGCATCACCCTCAGCGCCCAGGCGTCAGGCGACTCGTCGTCGTCCGCGTCGTCCGCGTCCTCCTCGGGCTCGCTGGTCTTCGACCCGAGCGGCTACACCAAGCTCATGACGACCGTCACGGACACCGACGGCAACGACCACTCCGTGACGTACCACTTCTGGAAGGCCATCACGTACGTCGCCAAGCCGGTGGACGCCACATACCAGTCGCTGATCGTCAGCGCCCCTGTCGAGATCGACGGCAAGGCGGTCGACCCGACGGACGCGCCGATCCTGTTCGCGAATTCCATCGGCGGCTACATGCCGTCCTCCGTGGCGGACGCCACCGGGGTGGGCGCCGGGGGAATGGGCGGCGGCGGTGGCATGCCCAGCGGCGCACCCAGCGGGAGTGCCGCACCCAGCGCCTCCGCCCCCAACGCGAACGGCAGCACCAACGCCACCGGCGGCGCCACGGCCTCCAACCAGCTGCTGGCCCTGGCCGCCGGGTACGTCGTGATCGAGCCCGGCGCCCGCGGCCGTACCCTCAAGAACTCCTCCGGCGAGTACTACGGCACCGCCCCGGCCGCGATCGTCGACCTCAAGGCGGCCGTGCGGTACGTGAAGTCCAACAAGGGGCGGATACCGGGGAACGTCGACCGGATCGTCTCGGCGGGTACGAGTGCGGGTGGCGCCCTGTCCTCTCTCCTCGGCGCGTCCGGCGACAGCCGGCTCTACGAGAAGTACCTCCGGGAACTCGGCGCCGCCGACGCCTCCGACGCGATCTTCGCAGTCGGCGCCTGGTGCCCGATCACCGACCTGGAGCACGCCGACGGCGCCTACGAGTGGAACTGGGGCACCAACGTCACCCAGTCCACCGGCAAGGTGGTCGACCAGACGGTGTCGAAGGAGCTCAAGGCCCAGTTCGCCGAGTACCAGGCGAAGTTGCGGCTGCACGGACCGAAGGGCTCCGGCTTCGGCGCGCTCACCGCCCGCAACTACGACGAGTACCTGGTCAAGCAGTACCTGGAGCCGTCGGCGACGAAGTACCTGACCGACCTGTCGGACTCGGACCGGACGGCCTACCTCACGAAGAACAACTTCATCACCTGGTCCGGCGGCAAGGCCGCCTTCACCTGGGCCGACTTCCTCACCCACGTGGGCGCCCGCAAGAAGACCACCCCGGCCTTCGACGCCTTCGACCTGTCCGCCGGCGAGAACAACCTCTTCGGCGCGGGGACGACCGAGAACCGTCATTTCACCGCCTACAGCGCCAAGAACGACACCACAGGGCTCAGCACCAAGCGCGTCGCCGCGGACATCCCCGAGAAGCTGCGCCTGATGAACCCGATGTACCACCTCGTGGAAAAGGTCAACGGGCGGCGCTCGAAGCACTGGTGGATCCGCCTCGGCACCAACGACTCCGACACCTCGCACGTCATCTCCGCCAACCTCGCCGCAGCCGCGGCGGGCCTCGGCGACGAGGTCGACCACCTCTACTACTGGGACCAGGGCCATGGCGCGAACACCGATCCCGGCGACTTCATCAAGTGGATCGCCAAGGTGACGGGCCACAAGGGCACGGGTCAGGACAAGGGCAAGTAGGGGGCTGAGGGTGGGACTGATCGCCGTACAGCCACAACCAGGTGGCCTACGCCACAAGCCCCACCCACTACTCCTACACCCGTGATCAATCCGCAACCAATTCCCCTCTTGACCGAGACCCATCAACCCGGTGCGTGATTACGCTCGCGCACATGGACGACTCCACACCGCCCGCGAGCCCCTCGGGGCGCCCCGTCTACGTCATCGGCGGCGGCCCGGCCGGGCTCTCCGTCGCGTATGCGCTGCGGGCCCGGGGCATACGTGCCGTCGTCCTGGAGAAGTCCGGCAGTGTGGGTGCGGCCTGGCGGCGGCACTACGACCGTCTCCATCTGCACACCACCCGCCGCCTCTCGGCCCTGCCCGGGCTGCCGATCCCGCGCCGGTTCGGGCGGTGGGTGGCCCGGGACGACGTGGTGCGGTACCTGGAGAAGTACGCCGAGGTGCACGCGCTGGAGATCGTCACCGGCGTCGAGGTCTCCCGCGTCGAGCGCACACCCGACGGCGAGGGCTGGTTGCTGCACGCCACGGGCGGCCGCGAACTGACCGGCGCCGCGGTCGTCGTCGCCACCGGCTACAACCACACGCCGTATGTCCCCGACTGGCCCGGCCTCGACGCCTACACCGGCGAGTTCCTGCACGCCGGCGAGTACCGCAACCCCGCCCCCTACGCCGGCCGTGACGTCCTCGTCGTGGGCGTCGGCAACACCGGCGCCGAGATCGCCGTGGACCTGGTGGAGGGGGGCGCCTCGCGGGTGCGGCTTTCGGTGCGGACGGCTCCGCACATCGTGCGGCGCTCGACCGCCGGATGGGCCGCCCAGTACACGGGCGTGCTGGTACGGCGGCTGCCGACCGGGCTGGTCGACCGGCTCGCGCGGCCGATGGCGAAGCTGAGCGTCCCCGATCTCTCCGCGCAGGGGCTGCCCCGCCCCGACACCGGGCTGTACAGCCGGGCCAAGGAGGGCGCCATCCCGGTGCAGGACGTCGGCCTCATCGACGCCGTCCGCAAGGGGCGGGTCGAGGTCGTCGCCGCCGTCGACAGCTTCGAGGACGGCAAGGTCGTCCTCGCCGACGGCACCCGCGTCTCCCCGGAGGCGGTCGTCGCCGCCACGGGGTACGTCCGCGCCCTGGAAGGCCTCGTCGGTCACCTCGACGTGCTCGACACGCGGGGCAGACCCGTGGCACACGGCGCCCGCACCCCGCAGCACGCCTCCGGCCTGTACTTCACCGGCTTCACCACCCCCATCAGCGGCACCCTCCGCGAGGTGGCGATGGACTCCGAGAAGATCGCGAAGACCATCGTGAAGAACGGCGGGGACGCGCTGTCCCGCCTGCCCGTCTGATCCTGTCTGCCTGGCTGATCCCGCCTCTCTGATCCCGCCCCTCTGATCCTGCCCGTCTGATCCTGCCGGGTGACATCGAAGCCCCCAACCCCCTCCAAGACCCTCAACTCCCCTCCCTGGAACTCTCGTTACGCGTGAGTCAGATGTGACGGGAGCGTTGAAGCGTGCCTCCGCTTGGGGCCAGAATGTGAACACCGCTCACTTTCTGGCTCCACACTCTCTCCACACGGAGGACGCACGTGGCACGCGAAAGACAGCACCACCCGCAAGCCCTCTCCCGACGCTCCCTGCTCGGCGGTGCCGCCGCCGCTGCAGGAGCCGTCACCCTCACCGCCACCGCCGCCGGTACGGCCTCCGCCGCGACCACGCGGGACGTGGACGTCGCCGTAGTGGGCGGCGGGCTCGCCGGACTGACGGCGGCCCGTGACCTGGTGGCCGCCGGCAGGACGGTGGCCGTCCTGGAGGCCCGCGACCGCGTGGGCGGCCGGGTCGTCAACCTGCCCCTGGCCAACGGCGGATTCTCCGAGGGCGGCGGCGAGTTCATCGGCCCCACCCAGGACCGCATCAAGGCCCTCGCCGACTCCCTGGGCGTGGCGACCTTCACCACCTACAACACCGGCAAGAACCTCCTCTACAAGGACGGCACCAGGACCCCGTACGCCACCGACGGCATCCTCGGCTCGGTCCCGCCCGTCGACGCGGCCGGCCTCGCGAACGCGGCGATCGTGCAGGCGTCGCTGGACGACATGGCCAAGCAGGTGCCGGTCGACGCGCCCTGGACGGCCGCGAAGGCCGCCGAGTGGGACAAGCAGACCTTCGAGAGCTGGCTCAACGCCAACGCGGTCATCCCGTCCGCCAAGTTCCTGCTGGACGTGGCCTGCACCTCGATCTTCTCGGCCCAGCCCCGTGAACTCTCCCTTCTCTTCGTGCTCTTCTACATCGCCGCCGCCGGCAACGAGTCCCATGCCGGCACCCTGGAGCGCCTCACCGACACCGCGAACGGCGCCCAGGAGTCCCGCTTCGTCGGCGGCTCCCAGCAGGTGCCGATCAAGCTGGCCGCCACGCTCGGCGACCGGGTCTTGCTGAGCGCGCCGGTGCGGTCGATCGCGCAGTCGGGCGGCAAGTACGTGGTGACCGCGGACGGGGCGACGGTGACGGCCAGGAAGGTCGTCGTCGCCGTACCGCCGCCGCTGGCCGCGCGCATCGCCTTCGACCCGCTGCTGCCGGCCTGGCGCGACCAGCTGAGCCAGCGGCTGCCGATGGGCTCGATCGGCAAGGCGATCGCGGTCTACGACACCCCCTTCTGGCGGGCCGACGGCCTCAACGGCCAGGTCGTCAGCGACTCCGGCGTGGTCCGCTCGACGTTCGACAACTCACCGCCCGACGCCTCCTACGGCGCCCTGATGGGCTTCATCGAGGCCGACGAGATGCGGGCCTACGACGCGTCGAGCGTCGCCGAGGTGAAGGCCGCCGTACTCACGGACTACGTCAACTACTTCGGCGACAAGGCCAAGTCGCCCACCTCCTTCGTGCTGCAGCGCTGGGACAACGAGGGCTTCTCCCGGGGCGGCCCGGTCGCCTACGCCCCGCCCGGCGTCCTGACCGAGTACGGGGCCGCCCTGCGCAAGCCGGTCGGCGGCATCCACTGGGCGGGCACCGAGACCTCCACGTACTGGAACGGGTACATGGACGGGGCCGTGCGGTCGGGGGAACGGGTGGCCAAGGAGGTGCTCGCGGAGCTGTGAGGCGGCCCGCCGGGATCGATCGGCTTCCCGTCCGGCCTTGAGTGCCCCTTCAACTTTGCGTGCACGCCCGTTCCTGACATGGCGTCAGTTCAGTAATCTGACAGAGCGTCAGTTATTGGCTGTCTCTCAGAGGAGCGGGCGGACCGATGCTTGGATCAACCCACGGCACCCTCACCACCGACTCCCGCCGGGCCCGGGTCATCGCCTGTGGCGAGCAACCCGGGCCCGCCGTCCACGGCAGGCCCGCCGAGGCCGACGACCTCGACGTCAGCGGCCTGCCCCTGTACGCCGACGTACCCGATCTGGACCGGTTCTTCCGGCCCGAGACCGTCGCCGTGATCGGCGCCTCGGACACCGAGGGGCGGCCCAACACCGGTATCACCCGGCAGCTGGTGGCCTGGGCGGAACGGGTCGGGGCGCGGCTGCACCCCGTCCACCCGAGCCGCCCGTCGGTCTTCGGCATACCCTGCTCCCCTTCCGTCGCCGACCTGCCCGAGCAGGTCGATCTCGCCGTACTGCTGATCGCCGAGCCTCTTCCGGTGCTCGAGGAGCTGGCCGAGGCCAAGGTGAAGTTCGCGGTGGTCTTCGCCTCCGGGTTCGCGGAGACCGGTGCGGAGGGTGCGGCCGCGCAGCAGCGTCTGGCGGGGGCCGTACGGCGCTCCGGGATGCGGCTGCTCGGGCCCAACACCAACCTCAACGCCTTCGAGCGGTTCCGGGACGACCTCGACGGACCGGCCATCGCGCTCATCACCCAGTCAGGCCACCAGGGCCGGCCCGTCTTCGCCCTCCAGGAACTCGGCATCCGGCTCTCCCACTGGGCGCCCACCGGCAACGAGGCCGACCTGGAGACCGCTGACTTCATCTCCTACTTCGCCGAGCGGCCCGAGGTCGGCGCCATCGCCTGCTACGTCGAGGGGCTGAAGGACGGCCGGTCCTTCCTGCTCGCCGCCGACCGGGCCGCACGGCGCGGGGTGCCGGTCGTCGCCGTCAAGGTGGGCCGCACCGAGACGGGCGCCCGCACAGCCGCCTCGCACACCGGCAAGCTGACCGGCGCGGACACGGTGGTGGACGCGGCGATGCGGCAGTTCGGCGTGATCCGGGTGGACGGGCTCGACGAACTCCAGGACACCGCCGCCCTGTTGGCGCGGGCCCGGCCGCCGCAGGCGGAGGGCGTCGTCGTGTATTCGATCTCGGGCGGCACGGGCGCGCACTTCGCCGACCTGGCGACCGAGGCGGGGCTGAAGCTGCCGGTCCTCTCGCCGGCCAAGCAGGCCGAGCTGCACCAGTGGATACCGGGCTACCTGAGCGTGGCCAACCCGGTCGACAACGGCGGGCATCCGGTCGGCGACCGGCGCGGCCGGAAGATCATCGACGCGATCCTGGACGACCCCGAGGTGGGCGTCCTGATCTGCCCGATCACCGGCCCCTTCCCTCCCCTCAGCGACAAGCTCGTCCAGGATCTGGTGGACGCGGCCGAGCGGACGGACAAGCTGGTCTGCGTCGTGTGGGGCTCTCCGGTCGGCACCGAGCCGGCCTACCGCGAGGTCCTCCTCGGCTCCACCCGGGTGGCCACCTTCCGCACCGTCGCGAACTGCATCACCGCCGTCCGCGCCTACCTCGACCACCACCGCTTCACCACCGGCTACCGCTCCCCCTTCGACGAGGCCCCCCGCACCACCTCGCCCTCCTTCCGCAAGGCGCAGGCACTGATGCGCCCGGGCAAACAGCTCAGTGAACACGCCGCGAAACAGCTGCTTCGGGCGTACGGGATCCGCGTGCCGCGCGAGCAGTTGGTGACCAGTGCGGCAGCGGCCGTACGCGCGGCGGGCCAGGTGGGCTACCCGGTGGTGATGAAGGCGTCCGGCGGGCAGATCGCCCACAAGACCGAGCTGGGGCTGGTCAAGATCGAGCTCACCTCCGCCAGCCAGGTCCGGGACGCCTACCGGGAGCTGACCGACATCGCGCGCTACGAGGGCGTGTCCCTGGACGGTGTCCTGGTGTGCCAGATGGTCGAGCGGGGTGTGGAGATGGTCGTCGGCGTCACGCACGACGAGCTGTTCGGGCCGACCGTGACCGTCGGGCTCGGCGGGGTGCTGGTGGAGGTGCTGCACGACGTCGCCGTGCGCGTGCCGCCCTTCGGCGAGGAGCAGGCCCGGGACATGCTCTGTGACCTGCGCGGGCGGGCTCTGCTCGACGGGGTCCGGGGGCGCCCCCCGGCCGACCTCGACGCGCTCGTCGAAGTCGTCCTGCGGGTGCAGCGCATGGCGATGGAACTCGGGGACGAGCTCGCGGAACTCGACATCAACCCGCTGATGGTGCTGCCCAGGGGGCAGGGAGCCGTGGCGCTGGACGCGCTGGCGGTGTGCCGCTGAGATGAACATGCGTAATGAGATGAACATGCCTGATTCCCCCCGTACCGGCTCTACTGGCGCGAAGAGTTCCGAGCCGGAAATTTCCACTGAGTCATTGGTACAGCACGCCACTGACAACCAGGTCTGCCGCATCACGCTCAACCGCCCCGAAGCCCTCAACGCCATCACTCCTGACCAGCGTGAACGCATCATCCGACTGCTCGGCGACGCCTCCGCGGACCCGGAGGTACGAGCCGTCGTCATCACCGGAACCGGGCGTGGATTCTGCGCGGGAGCCGATCTGCGGGGCGGCTCGGGCGCCGGTGAGCGGGTCGCCGGCGACGTGGCCCGCGTCCTGCGCCTGGGCGCCCAGCGTCTGATCGCCGCGGTCCTGGACTGCGAGAAACCGGTGATCGCGGCGGTGAACGGCACGGCGGCCGGCCTCGGCGCCCATCTCGCCCTCGCCTGCGATCTCGTACTGGCCGCGGAGTCGGCCAGGTTCATCGAGGTGTTCGTACGGCGAGGACTGGTCCCGGACGGCGGCGGGGCGTACCTCCTTCCCCGCCTGATCGGCCCGCACCGCGCCAAGGAGCTGACGTTCTTCGGCGACGCGCTGTCCGCGACCGACGCCGAACGCCTGGGCCTGGTCAACCGGGTCGTCCCGGACGCCGAACTGGACAAGACGGCTCGCGAGTGGGCGTCCCGCCTGGCCAACGGCCCCACCCGCGCCCTCGCCCTGACCAAACAGCTGGTCAACGCCTCCCTGGACGCCGGCCGAGCGACCGCCTTCGCCGCCGAGGCGGCCGCCCAGGAGATCAACATGACGACCGAGGACGCCCAGGAAGGCGTACGGAGCTTCGTGGAGCGCAGAAGCCCCGAGTTCAAGGGCCGCTGACCTTCCCATCTGACGAACCGTCAGCTTCAATGGAGGGGTGATGGGACACGCAGGGGCGGCCGCCGCCGCCGTCCGCTACCTCAGGTCGGCCGGCACCCCGGCCCCCGTAGAAGCGCTGCCGCGCCCGGAGCTGCGGTGCGTCGGCGAGGACGAGCGCGCACCGGTCGACCAGGCCGAGTTCCGGCGGGTGCTGGGCAGCTTCGCGACGGGTGTCACCGTCGTCACCGCACCCGCCGCCGACGGCGAGTCCACTCCGGCCGGCTTCGCCTGCCAGTCCTTCTCGTCCCTCTCCCTCGACCCGCCGCTGGTCGCCTTCATGGTCGGCCGCACGTCGACCACCTGGCCGCGTATCGCCCGCGCGGGCGTCTTCTGCGTCAACGTCCTCGGCGCCCACCAGGGCGAGCTGTGCCGGGGCTTCGCGGTGAGCGGCGCGGACAAGTTCGCGGGGATCGTGTACGACGCGGCACCGGTCTCCGGTTCACCGCGCCTGACCGGCACGCTCGCGTGGATCGACTGCACGATCCACGCGGTGCACACGGGGGGCGACCATCTGATCGTGGTGGGGCGGGTGGACGCCCTCGGCGCGGGTGAGACCCCCGACGGACCGCTGGTCTTTCATCGGGGGCGGTTCGGCCGATTGGGCGGCGGCTGACGCTCGACGGAGCTAGGCGGGGGGTGCGGGGTTTCGGAGGAGGGCGGCAGGGGGTCGACCACGAAGGTCCCCAGGCCGTACGACGCTGCCGTGGGTACCCAGGGCTCGTCCTGGGCACCCGGTATGGGGACGACGTCCTCACAGCAGCGGCAGCCCTGGAGGCGTTGGACGGCGCACAGGCTCAGCTCGCCACTCAGACCGCCGCCACCGCGGGAGCGGCCGGCCTGCGCCGGATCACCAGCGCCATCAGCGCCGCCACCGCGCACAGTGCGCCGGAGGCGTACCAGACCATGTCGTACGAGCCGAAGACGTCACGCGCGACGCCCCCGAGGAAGGCCACGAGTGCGGCGCCGACCTGGTGGGAGGCGAGGACCCAGCCGAAGACGATCGCGCTGTCCTCGCCGTACTGCTCGCGGCACAGGGCGACGGTCGGCGGGACGGTGGCGACCCAGTCGAGGCCGTAGAAGACGATGAAGAACAGCATCGGAGGGTGGACCGACGGGGCCAGGAGCATCGGCAGGAAGAGCAGGCTGATGCCGCGCAGGGCGTAGTAGACCGCCAGCAGCCGGCGCGGTTCGAAGCGGTCGGTGAACCAGCCGGAGGCGATCGTGCCGGCCACGTCGAAGACGCCGATGACCGCGAGCAGGGAGGCCGCCGCCGTGACGGGCATGCCGTGGTCGTGGGCGGCGGGCACGAAGTGGGTCTGGATCAGGCCGTTGGTGGAGGCGCCGCAGATCGCGAAGGTGCCGGCCAGCAGCCAGAAGGTGCCGGTGCGGGACGCCGAGAACAGGACGTTCACTGCCCGGCGGGCGGCCCCCACCGCGGGCTCCGGCTTCGGCACGAACTCCTTGCCGCCGTACGGCTTGAGGCCCACGTCCGCCGGGTGGTCGCGCAGCAGCAGCCAGACGAAGGGGACGACCGCCAGGGCGGCGAGGGCCACCGTGACGGCCGCCGGACGCCAGTTGTGGTGCTGGACGATCCAGGACAGCAGCGGCAGGAAGATCAGCTGGCCGGAGGCCGAGGCGGCGGTGAGGATGCCCGTGACCAGGCCGCGGCGCTCGGTGAACCAGCGGTTGGTCACGGTCGCGGCGAAGGCGAGCGCCATCGACCCGGAGCCCAGACCGACCAGCAGCCCCCAGCACAGCAGGAGCTGCCAGGCGGCCGTCATCCACACCGTCAGGCCCGAGCCGACCGCGATCACGGTCAGGGCCACGGCCACGACCTTGCGGATGCCGAAGCGGTCCATCAGCGCCGCCGCGAACGGGGCGGTGAGTCCGTACAGCGCGAGGTTCACGGAGACCGCGGCACCGATGGTGCCGCGTGACCAGCCGAACTCCTGGTGCAGCGGGTCGATGAGCAGGCCGGGAAGCGAACGGAAGGCGGCCGCGCCGATGATCGTCACGAAGGTGACGGCGGCGACGAACCACGCCCGGTGGATGCGGGTGCGAGGGGAACGGCCGGACTCGGGGGCCGTTCCGACTGCTGCGGGTTCGGTTGTCTGGGTCACGACATAGAGCATCCAGGCCGGAACCGAGCGCATCCACTGGCCCGAAGGACAGCGTTCGCTAGGATCGGGCCATGAGCAGTGAGCCGGCAGACCCGGAGTTCCGCCCGCACCGCGTGGTCGTCCTCGCCCTGGACGGCCTGCTCCCCTTCGAGCTGGGTATCCCGCACCGCATCTTCGGCCGCCCCAAGGACGCCCGGGGACGGCATCTGTACGAGGTCGTGACCTGCTCGATCCGGCCACCGGGCCCGGTGGAGACCGACGCCGACTTCGCCATCCAGATCGAGAACGGCCCGGAGGCCCTGGCCACCGCCGACACGGTCATCGTCCCGGCGTCGTACGAACTCGGCCCGGTCTTCGAGGAGGGCGTCCTGACCGAGGAGCTGGCCGCGGCTCTCGCCCACATCCGGCCCGGCACCCGGCTCGCCTCCATCTGCACCGGTGTGTTCGTGCTCGCCGCGGCCGGCTACCTCGACGGCCGCCCCGCGACCACCCACTGGGCGGAGACCGACCAGCTGCAGCGCCTCTTCCCGAAGATCGACGTCGACCCGAACGTGCTGTTCATCGACGACGGCGACATCCTGACCTCGGCCGGCGTCGCGGCCGGCCTCGACCTGTGCCTGCACATGGTGCGCCGCGACCACGGCACCGCCGTCGCCAACGAGATCGCCCGCCGCACCGTCGTACCACCCCACCGTGACGGCGGCCAGGCACAGTACATCCAACGTCCCTTGCCCGAACCGCAGTTGGCGACCACGACGGGTGCCCGCGCCTGGGCCCTGGGCCGCCTGCACGAGCCGATCCAGCTCCGCGACATGGCCGCGCAGGAGTCCATGTCGGTACGCACCTTCACCCGCCGTTTCCGCGAGGAGGCCGGCGTCAGCCCCGGCCAGTGGCTCACCCAGCAACGCGTGGAGCGGGCACGGCACCTCCTGGAGTCGACCGACCTGTCCGTCGACCAGGTGGCCCAGGAGGCGGGCTTCGGTACGGCACAGTCGATGCGACAGCACCTGCAGACGGTCCTCGGCGTCACGCCCACCGCGTATCGCCGTACCTTCCGCGCCGGGGCGCTGACCGGCAAGAAGGCGAGCAGCCAAAACCCGGAGGTGAGCAGCCGGAACCAGAAGGTGAGCATGAAGGTGAGCAGCTAGAAGGTGAGCACCCCTCTGGCCACCCGCCCCGCCTCCGCGTCCGCCTTCGCCTTCTCGAAGTCCTCGATCGGGTAGGTCCCGGTCACCAGCTCGTCCAGCAGCAGCCGTCCTTCGCGGTACAGGTCGGCGTAGAGCGCGATGTCCCGCTGCGGGCGCGAAGAGCCGTACCGGCAGCCCAGGATGGACTTGTCGAGGTACATGGAGGAGACGAGGAAGGAGGCCTCCGCGGTCGCCGCGGGCACGCCCAGCAGCACGGCCTGGCCATGCCGGTCGAGCAGGTCGATCGCCTGCCGGATCAGTTCCACCCGCCCGACGCACTCGAAGGCGTGGTCGGCCCCCGTGGGCAGGATCTCCTTCACGCCGTCCGTCGACGTCAGGAAGTGCGTCGCCCCGAACTGCCGGGCCACCGCCTCCTTCGCCGGGTTCGCGTCGACGGCGACGATCCGCAGGGCGCCCGCGATCCGCGCGCCCTGGATGACGTTGAGCCCGATGCCGCCGGTGCCGATGACCAGCACGCTGTCCCCCCGGTCGACCCTCGCCCGGTTGAGCACGGCGCCCACCCCGGTCAGCACCCCGCACCCGATCAGTGCGGCGGCCGGCAGGGGAATGTCCTGGGGAATCCGGACCGCCTGCACCGCCTTCACCACAGTGCGTTCCGCGAACGCCGAGTTGGAGGCGAACTGGTAGACCGGCCGCCCGCCCTGCAGGAACGGCTGCCCGGGACGTCCGATCGCCTGCCGGCACATCGTCGGCCGCCCCCGGTCGCACTCCGCGCACGTACCGCAGTTGGCCAGCGTGGACAGTGCGACATGATCACCCACCCCCACATGCGTGACCCCGGCGCCGACGGCCTCCACCACCCCCGCCCCCTCATGCCCGAGCACCACGGGAACGGGGAAAGGTATGGTCCCGTCCACCACAGACAGATCGCTGTGGCACAACCCGGCTGCCGAGATGGCTACCTGCACCTCCCCCGGCCCCGGCTCCCGCACCTCCAGGTCGTCCACGACCTCGAGCCGCTTGCCGTCGAACACCACACCGCGCATCAGAAGACCCCCTTGGGCTCCCTGGGCAGGCCGAGCACACGCTCGGCGATGATCGTGCGCTGGACCTGGTCCGAACCGCCGTAGATCGTGTCGGCCCGGGAGAACAGGAACAGCTGCTGCAACGAGTCCAGTTCGTACGGCGCCGTCGGCGACCAGTCCACCGGCCCGACCCCCGCCGCGGCCCCGCGCACCTGCATCGCCAGCTCCCCGAGCCGCTGATGCCAGCCGCCCCACAACAACTTGGCCACGCTGGAAGCCCCGGCATCTCCAAAACCCCCCAGCGTCCGCAGCGCGTTCCACCGCATGGCCCGCAGCCCGGCCCACTGCCGCACCAGCCGTTCCCGTACGACGGGATCGGCGACCGCGCCCGTCTCGACGGCAGCCGCCACCACCCGCCCCAGCTCCCCCGCGAACCCGATCTGCTGGGCCAGCGTGGAAACCCCCCGCTCGAACCCCAGCAGACTCATCGCGACCTTCCACCCGCCCCCTTCACCCCCTACGACGTGCTCCACGCGCGCGCGTGCCCCGTCGAAGAAGACCTCGTTGAAGTCGCTGGTCCCGGTCAGCTGCCGGATGGGCCGCACCTCGATCAGCCCCGGCTGGTCCATGGGAACGAGGAGAAAGGTCAGCCCATGGTGCCGCCGGGACCCGGGTTCGGTCCGTGCCAGCACGAAGCACCAGTCGGCCTCGTGCGCCAGCGAGGTCCAGATCTTCTGCCCGCTGATCCGATACCCCGCCCCGTCCCGCACGGCAGCGGTCCGAACCCCCGCCAGATCGGACCCGGCACCGGGCTCGCTGTACCCCTGACACCAGAGCTCGTCACCAGCGGCAACCGGGGGAAGGAAGCGGGCCTTCTGCTCTTCCGTTCCATGGGCGAGGAGGGTGGGCGCCAGGAGCTTCTCCCCTATGTGCCCCGACCGCGCAGGCGCCCCCGACCGCGCATACTCCTCGGCCCAGACGACTTGCTGGGTGAGCGAGGCGCTCCGATTGCCATATCCCCCTTCGGACCACCCGAGCCCTATCCACCCCGCCTTACCGAGGGTGCGTTCCCAGGCACGACGATCCTGCGCAGGTTCGGCATGCTCGGAGAGCCACGCCTGGGCTTCCGTCCGAAACGCCTCATCGTCTGCGGTGAATGCAAAGTCCACGGGTCTCCTCTCAGCGCCGTTCAGGGTCACTTCCCCAGGGGCGCGGGGAACTGCGCGACAAGCCACCAACAACCCGCACCCGCCAAACCACGAGCTCCCCCGAGCTCTCAGGCGTTCGGCCTGTCGCCCCGCGCAGCGGCTTTCTCCATCGCAGCCAACCGCTCAAGCATCGGCATCGGGTCCACCCCCACCGCTCCCGGCAAAACCTCCGCAACCCGCTCAGGCGTCCAAGAACCCTCGGCATACGCCGAGCGAAGCTCCCGCGGCTGAGCCCAGACCGCCAGCTTCGGCCCCGCGATCGTGTACACCTGCCCGGTGATCCCCTGCTCCTTCGCCCGGTCGGACAGCAGGTACACCACCAGGGCGGCCACATCCTCCGGCTCCCCGATCTCCGTCAGCTCCATGGGAACGTTCGCCGACATCCGCGTACGCGCAACGGGCGCCACCGCATTGGCACTCACCCCGTACTTGTGCAGACCCAGCGCAGCGCTCCGGACCAGCGAGATGATCCCGCCCTTGGCCGCGCTGTAGTTCGCCTGCGAGACCGAGCCCTGGTGGTTGCCGCTGGTGAACCCGATCAGGGTGCCCGCCCGCTGCCCCCGCATCACCGCCGAGGCCGCCCGGAACACGGTGAACGTGCCCTTCAGATGGGTGGCCACGACCGGGTCCCACTCCTCCTCGGACATGTTGAACAGCATCCGCTCACGCAGGATCCCGGCGACGCACACCACCCCGTCGAGCCGCCCGTACGACGAGACCGCGACGTCGACCACCCGCTGCCCGCCGGCCATCGTGGACACGTCGTCGGCCACCGCGACGGCGTCCCCGCCCGCCGCCTCGATCTCCTTGACGACGCCCTCGGCGACCGCGCTGGTGGGCGAGGCCCCGTCGACGGCGACCCCGTAGTCGTTGACGACGACCTTCGCCCCCTCGGCCGCCGCGGCCAGCGCCACCGCACGGCCGATGCCCCGTCCGGCACCCGTCACGGCGACGACCTTGCCTGCCAAGAAGTTCCCCACGTCCGGCCCCTTCCCGCGATTTCTGACGGACCGTTAGATTTTATGACCCGTCAGATACCTGGAGACAAGCCCCGGGGAGAGCCGATGTCGATGCCCGCGGAGTTCGCCGAGATCGCCAAGCGCGTGAACAACTGGGGCCGTTGGGGCGCCGACGACGAGATCGGCACCCTCAACCTGATCACCGACGAGGTCGTCCGCGAGGCCGCCGCGACCGTCCGCACGGGCCGCCGCATTCCCCTCGCGCTGCCCCTGCAGCAGGACGGCGTGCAGACCGGGATGATCCCGGGGCGGGTCAATCCGCTGCACGCGATGGTGCAGATCAACCAGGAGCTGTTCGGCCCGGGGTCGGTGGCGTGCAGCGACGACGCCGTGACCATGGGGCTGCAGGCCGCCACTCACTGGGACGCGCTGCCCCATGTCTCGCACTCCGGCCGGCTCTACAACGGCCGCCCGGCCGGCACCGTCACCGCGCACGGCGGCGCCGAGTTCAGCGGCATCGACAAGGCGCGGCACGTCGTCTCGCGCGGGGTGCTGCTGGATGTGGCACGCGCGCGTGGCGTCGACCGGCTGGAGGGCGGGCACGCGGTCACCCCCGAAGACCTGGAGGCCGCCGAGGAAATGGCCGGTACGCGCGTGCGTGCCGGCGATGTCGTGCTCGTACGGACCGGACAGATCCAGGTCTGTCTCGCCGGGGACAGGCACGCGTACGGCTACCCCTCGCCGGGTCTGTCGATCCGCACCCCGGAGTGGTTCCACACGCGTGATGTCGCCGCCGTCGCGAACGACACCCTCACGTTCGAGATCTTCCCGCCCGAGATCGAGGACCTGTGGCTGCCCGTACACGCGCTCGACCTGGTGGAGATGGGCATGCTGCAGGGACAGAACTGGAATCTCGAAGAGTTGTCCACAGCCTGTGGAGAAGTTGGCAGATACGCGTTCCTGCTGTCGGCGATGCCCGAGCCCTTCGTCGGCGCGACAGGGACTCCGGTGGCACCCGTCGCCGTCCTGTGAGGTTCGTCGACCGGCGGCGCGGTGCTCCCGCCCCGAGCACGGCACCACGCGCCGCCGACCGACTCGGCGCACCCTCCCCACTCTCGACTTCGCTCGAGCGGGAGGACCCCCATCGGCTCCTCCTGGCCCTGAGGGAGCCGACGCCGAATCACGATCCGCACTCGTCGAGGGCTCCCGTCACCGAAGCCCTCGTCGTCCCCTCACGGCGAATCGCTGACCACAAGCGTGATCAAACGGACACGATGCGTCAACACCCGTACGGGGATTTATTACTTAAGCCCAATTTGTCGTGGGCGCGCACAGAAGCACATCCCGGCGCATCGCCTCAGCCGGCCAGGGCGTGAGAGCGGTTTCTGCGACCGTGCCCCCGAGGTGACGGATCCTCCGCACCCGTGCGCCGGTCACACCGCCTCGAACGCCAGCCCCTCGTACGCCGTTGCGCCGCCCACACAGGCCTGTGCGGTCTGCCGGGTCTGTGCACAGCGGTCGAGTTCGCACCAGATGCGCTTGCCCGCACCCTCGGGGCTCCAGCCCCAGCGGTCGGCGAGACCGTCGACGAGGGCGAGGCCGCGGCCGCCGGTCGCGTCACCGTCGGCGCACCGGGGCACGGGGGCCCGGTCGCTGGTGTCGGCCACCTCGAGGCGGACGGTGGCCGATTCGGCGGCCACACCGGGCAGGGAGAGCCGCAGCACGGCCGGACAGCCGGTGTGCACCACGGCGTTGGTGACCAGTTCGGAGACGAGCAGGATCAGCGTCTCGGCGAGCGGCTCGTCGGCCTCTATCCCGGACCCGACGAGGCGGGAACGCGCCCACCTCCGGGCTCGCCCCACCTCAGCGGGGTCGGGCCGGACTTCCAGCTGCACCTGAAGCACCTGCACCGCTCACACCATCCGAACCGGCGGACACATGACCTCGCGCCACGCGCGCGCCGCAACGAGGGCCACGATCGTAGCCATTTTCTGCATGACCAGAACAATGGCCAGTGCAGAGCCCAGAGCAAGGGTCACGGAACGTGAATCCCTTAAGAGACAGCATGGTTGACGTACAGTCACGCCAACAAGCGCTTCGGGCATATTCCAGCGCGAAGGAGTACCCGTGCGGCATACTGTGCGACGCTCATTGCGGGGACTCGAACAGGCCAGTTCCGGCATCACCCCGGGGGCAACACCGGTACGGCTCATGCTCGCAGCCTCTCGCATCCCACAGAAGGTACCGGAGCGGGACGCCGACTCCGGGACGTGACGGGTCACGCGTAGGACACAACCCGATATCAACGCTCCGTAATTCCGGTATGCCACAATCCGCGACATCCGCGAGCGCGGCTTCCGTGACATCCCAGGCCGGCGCCGTTCAGGCCACCAGATCAGCCGCGAGCAACTCCTCACTCTCCGTGACACCGCCACCACGCTGCGCCCGCACCCATGCCCGCTTCAGATGCAGATGCACCTCGGAGTCCCAGGTGAAGCCCATGCCGCCGTGCACCTGGAGGCAGTCGCGGGCACCGCGCACCGCGGCCTCCTCGGCAAGCAGCCGGGCCGCGGCGATGTCACTGCGGTCGGCGGTGACGGCGGCCGCGTAGATCGCGGCGCGTGCCAGTTCGGTGCGCACCAGCATCTGCGCACACAGATGCTTGACCGCCTGGAAGGCCCCGATCGGCTGCCCGAACTGCTCACGGGTCCGGGCGTGTTGCACGGCCAGCTCGCACACGCGCGTGGCCGTACCGAGCTGCTCCGCGGCGGTGAGGAGGTCTGCGACGGGGTCCGATGGTGCCGGTGCGGGCACCCGGTGCAGAGGCGTCAACGGGTCCACCGACCGCAGCGGTACGGCCCCCTCGGCGCCGGACCGCACGACGTCGGCCTCGTCCAGCCACTCCACGAGCCGCCCATCGGCGGCGGCCACGACAACTTCCCCCGTGGCGGCTCCGGGCACCTCCCCGGCCGCGAGATGCGTGGCCACGAGCGGCCCGGGCACCAACGCCCGCCCGGCTTCCTCGAACGCCAACACGGCCTCTGACAGCCCGAGTCCGGCCCCTCCGTCCACTTCGGGCAGTCGTAGAGAAAAAAAGCCCAGCTCTCCGAGAGTGCGCCACAGAACCCGGTCGAGACGGGGCTGGTAAGCACCGGGGCCTGCACCGCCGTTTAGGGGCGCGGGAAACTGCGCGACCAGCCCCCACCGACCCGCAGACGACCCACGACCGATCACACCCCGCACGGCGTCCCGCAAAGCCCGCTGCTCCACGGTCAATTGAAACCGCACCGCTCACCGCCCCTTCGGCAACCCGAGGATCCGCTCGGCAACGATGTTCTGCTGAATCTGCGAGGTACCGGCCGCGATGGTGTACGAAAGCGACGACAGCCGGTCGAGCACCCAGGGCCGGTCCAAGTCCAGGGAGTCCGCCCCCAGGACCTCGGCGGCAACGTCGTACAACTCCTGCCGCGCATGCGAATACCGCAGTTTGAAAACCGAACCCCCAACCCCCGGCACACCGCCGGAGGCCTCCGCCTCGCTCACGTTCCACTGGATCAGCCGCCACAGCCCCCGGAACTCCGCATTCAGCCTCCCGAGACGCCGCCGGAGCACGGGGTCGTCCCAGCGGCCGTTGGCCCTGGCCTCCGCGGCGAGTTCGCCCAGCACCCGCCGACAGGCGACCACCTCGCCCACGAACGCCGTACCGCGCTCGAAGGACAGCGTCACCATGGTCACGCGCCAGCCGTCGTTCTCGTCCCCGACCCGGTTGGCGACCGGCACCCGTACGTCGTCGAGGAACACCTCCGCGAACTCCGCCGACCCGGCAAGGGTCCGCAACGGCCGTACGGTGACGCCCGGCAAGGACATGGGCATGGCCAGCCAGGTGATCCCGCGATGCTTCGGCGCCGTCGGGTCCGTGCGGACCAACAGCTCGCACCAGTCGGCCACTTCGGCGTGCGAGGTCCAGATCTTGGACCCACTCACCACGTACTCGTCGCCGTCCCTACGCGCGCGCGTGCGCAGTGCCGCGAGGTCGGAGCCGGCGTCCGGTTCGCTGAAGCCCTGGCACCAGGCCTCCTCGCCGCGCAGGATCGGCGGCAGCCAGCGCGCCCGCTGCTCGTCGGTCCCCTCGGCGGCGACGGTCGGCCCGGCGTGCAGCAGCCCGACGAAGTTCGCGCCCACATAGGGGGCGCCCGCCTTCTCGGTCTCCTCCAGGAAGATCAGGCGAACGCTCGGTGTGCCGTCCCAGTGGACGTCGGCGTATCCGGCGTCGTACAGCATCCGCTGCCACCCGAGGTCGTACGCCCTGCGCCCGGGCCAGTCCTCCGGGGAGGGCTTCGCGGGCAGCGTCGGCAGCACCTTGCCGAGCCACTCCCGCAGCCGCGCCCGGAACTCCTCCTCCTCGGCCGTGTACGACAGGTCCATCAGCGGTCGAGGTCCAGGTCCAGCATGCGGATCGCGTTGCCGCGCATCAGCTTGTAGACCGTCTCGTCGTCGAGGCCCTTCACATGGTCGAGGGCGACCTCCTTGGTGTGCGGGAAGGTCGAGTCGACGTGCGGGTAGTCGGTCTCGAAGGTGGCGTTGTCCCGGCCCACCACGTCCAGTGAGGCGACCCCGTGCTTGTCGCGGAAGAAGCAGCAGAACATCTGCCGGTAGTAGTACGTCGACGGGGGCTCCGGGACCAGGTCCCGCACCCCGCCCCAGGCGCGGTGCTCCTCCCACACGTCGTCGGCACGCTCCAGGGCGTACGGGATCCAGCCCATCTGGCCCTCGGAGTAGGCGAGTTTGAGGGTCGGGAACTTCACCAGCACCCCGCTGAACAGGTAGTCCATCATCGAGGCCATGGCGTTGTTGAAGCTCAGCGAGGCCTGGACGGCGGGGGGCGCGTCAGGGGAGGCCGCGGGCATCTGGGAGCTGCTGCCGATGTGCATGTTGACGACCGTCCCGGTCTCCTGGCAGACCGCGAAGAACGGGTCCCAGTACCCGGAGTGGATGGAAGGCAGGCCCAGGTAGGTGGGGATCTCGGAGAACGTCACCGCCCTCACCCCGCGCGCGGCGTTGCGCCGGATCTCCGCGACCGCGAGTTCCACGTCCCACAGCGGGATCAGGCAGAGCGGGATGAGCCGGCCGCCGCTGTCACCGCACCACTCCTCGACCATCCAGTCGTTGTAGGCGCGCACACAGGCGAGCGCGACCTCCTTGTCGTGCGCCTCGGCGAAGGTCTGCCCGCAGAAGCGCGGGAAGGAGGGGAAGCAGAGGCTGGCCTCGACGTGGTTCAGGTCCATGTCCTCCAGCCGGGCCTTGGGGTCCCAGCAGCCGCGCCGCATCTCCTCCCGGGTGATGCCCTCCAGGGTCATCTCGTCGCGGTCGAAGCCGACGGCCGCGATGTTCCGCTTGTAGGGGAACTTCAGGTCCTCGTAGATCCACCAGTCGGTCGGCTGGCCCTCCGGGTCCATCGTGATCCGGTACTTCCCGCCGATGTAGGCGAGCTCGCCGATCCCCGCGGTGAGTGCCTGCGGTCCCCGGTCGCGGTACTTCTCCGGCAGCCAGGTGTCGAAGAGGTGGGCGGGCTCGATCACATGGTCGTCGACGCTGATGATGCGGGGCAGTTCGGTCATGATCCCCTCCGCCTGATGCACAGATCTGATGGTCCGTCAGGTACTGCTCTATGCGGAGGTTCACACATTTCCTTTGGGATCGGAAGTGATGCGTCATCCATCGGCGCCCTGTCACGCGCCCCATGCCGACCTCGGCGACGTACGTAAGCGCGAGGATCGAATATGTGACCTTTTCTTCGGGATGTCGTTGATCGGATGACAGCGTCACGAGCGGGAGGGGAGCAGGTGAGCCGGAGGCTGCAACTTGCCGTGGACGAGAGCGCCCGCACCGCCTGCGCTCAGGCTCTGCTGCGCGGGGGCATGGTGGAGAAGACGGGCGAGGTGCTGCCCGTAACCAAGCTGAGGGAGCGAGTGGGCTGGGCCGCCGATCTGGTCTGCGACATGGTGGCCGATTTACTCGCCGAGCATTGGAACGCCGCCGATGTAGGCGCCCTGGCCCGCGGAGAGGACACAACAGGCCGCAGTCTGCCGTCGAAGGCCTGGATGGCGCAGCGCCGACTCGGCTGGACGGTCACCCCACCCGAGGGCATCCGCATCAACGACCGCATCCTGCGGATGGCCCAGGAGGCCGCGGGACGCACACTGCGCTCGGCGAAGTGGCGCGCCGACCTCACCGCCGGAGTGCTCGCCACCTGGCCCACCATTCCCTCCAGGCGACGCCGGACCCCCTCCCCCACCGAACCGTCAGGTCCGGCGGGACAGTGTCCGGAGGGACACGCTCACACGGGCCGGACTCGACTGCCCCGCGCAGCTCACCGGAACCAGGGCGTCACGACGATCAGCGGACCCACCACCGGCCGTCATCGGCCGCGAGGAGCAGTGCTGGGCGCGGGCTTCCACCTGCACGCCCATGCCGCCCCTCCACGATGGGCAGAACCCGTGCCGGACACCTGTCTGACGCAGGATCACTCAGCTGATCAGAGACGCCAGTCCCGCACCCCTGGACCGACAAGGCGCCGAGCCCTACGCTCTGCGCACTATCTGACTGCCCGTCAGCTCTGCACCAGCCCTGCATCAGCTCCGTGTCAGCTCCACGAGGGGGCCGCCGTGAACGACACCGCCCACGCACTGAGCGCATCCCGCACCCTCTGGGACCTGGTCGCCCGCCGCGCCGACCTCACCCCCGACCGGCCGGTCCTCCTCCAGGACGACCGCTCGCTGAGTTTCGGCGAGCTACGCGCGCGTGCCGAGCGCGTCGCGGCCGGTCTGTACGACATGGGCGTACGTCCCGGCACGGTGGTCGCCTGGCAGCTGCCCACCCGGATCGAGACCGCCCTGCTGTCCTTCGCGCTGGCCCGCCTGGGTGCCGTACAGACTCCGGTCATCCCGTTCTACCGGGACCGCGAGGTCGGCTTCGCGCTGCGGGAGTCGAGGGCCGAGTTCTTCGCCGTACCCGGTGAGTGGCGGGGCTTCGACCACACCGCGATGGCGCGGCGGCTCGGCGCGAAGGGGGTCTTCGAGGCGTACGACGAACTGCCGGACGGAGATCCGGGGGTGCTGCCCCCGCCGCCCTCCGAGGGCACCTCCGTGCGCTGGATCTACTGGACCTCGGGGACGACCTCCGACCCGAAGGGGGTGCTGCACACGGACCGTTCGCTGATAGCGGGCGGCTCCTGTCTCGCGCACGCGCTGCGGCTCTCGGCGGACGACGTGGGCTCGATGGCCTTCCCGTACGCCCATATCGCCGGGCCGGACTACACGGTGATGCTGCTGCTGTACGGCTTCCCGGCGGTGATGTTCGAGCAGTTCGCGCTTCCGGGCGCGCTGGAGGCGTACCGCAGGCACGGCGTGACGATGGCGGGCGGGTCGACGGCGTTCTACTCGATGTTCCTGGCCGAGCAGCGCAAGCAGCCCGGCCGGAAGGTCATTCCCTCGCTACGGCTGCTCGCGGGCGGCGGGGCGCCGAAGCCGCCGGAGGTGTACCACTCCGTCGTACGGGAGATGGGGGTGCAGCTCACCCACGGGTACGGCATGACCGAGGTGCCGATGATCACCATGGGGGCGCCGGACGACACCGCGGAGAACCTGGCGACGACGGAGGGGCGGCCGCCGGAGGGGATGGAGATACGGATCGTGGACGGGGAGGTGCGGCTGCGCGGGGAGGCCGTGTGCCAGGGCTATCTGGATCCGGCGCAGACGGCTGAGGCCTTCGACGGGGAGGGGTTTCTGCGCACCGGTGACCTGGGGTTCGTGACGGACAGCGGGCATCTCGTCCTCACCGGGCGGCTCAAGGACGTGATCATCCGCAAGGGCGAGAACATCTCGGCGAAGGAGATCGAGGACCTGCTGGCCGCCCACCCGGCGGTCGGGGACGTCGCGGTGATCGGGCTGCCGGACGCCGAGCGCGGGGAGCGGGTGTGCGCGGTGATCGAACAGCCGGACGGCGCCGGGGAGTTGACCCTGGAAACGGTGACCTCGTATCTGCGCGCGGAAGGGCTGTCGGTGCACAAGCTGCCGGAGCAGCTGGAGGTGGTGGACGCCCTGCCGCGCAACGAGACCCTGCGGAAAGTGCTCAAGTACCAGTTGCGGGACCGCTACGGGCGGGGCGTCGACCAGCGGCAGGGCCCTACTCGGGGACGGTGAAGTAGCGGGCGAACGCCGGGACGATCTCCGCCTCACCGACCTTGCCGTCGCCGTCGGTGTCGAGCTCGGCAGCGACGGTGTGGACGAGGCTCTCCTCCACCCCCAGGATCCGAAGCACGCGCGCGGTGTCCTCGACGGTGGCGGCCCCGTCGCCGTCGGTGTCGGCGAGGTCGAGGGCCGCGTGCAGGAAGGGGCGGGCGATCTCGGCGAACCGCTCGGGGTTGTCGCGCAGGCGCTTGACCGCGCCGTTCACGAACTCCTCGCGGTCGATGCGCTGGTCGCCGTCCCGGTCCGCTATGCCGGCCATGCCCTGCCAGAACGCCTCGGCTCCGCCGTACAGCGCCTGGCCCTTGTCGGAGCGGGCCGCGACGGCGAACTCGGCGAGCAGCGCCTTGGCCGCTCTGCTGAAGTCCTCGCGGTCGATGAAGCCGTTGCCGTCCTGGTCGAAGGTGGCGAACCGGGCGGCGATCCTGCGCTCGTACTCGCTGCTGACCATGTCTTTCGGGCCGCCTTACGTCATCTCGGGTGCATCTCGTCGGAGCGTACGACGCGGGAGACCGTGCGGGCGCGGGAAAGCGGCGCTTGTGCCAAGACCGGGGGAATTTCGGGACAACTGTGTGGCACATGGAGCTGAGCTACGCCCCCATGCACAGCTTCGGCCCAGGTCAGGCCGAAAGCGGATCGGCCTCTTCCGCGACCGCCGACGCCACGTCGGCGTACACGTCGAACAGTCGGCGCACGCCCAGGGCGCCCAGCACGCGGTTGACGTGTGAGCCCTCGACCGCGCCCTGCGCCGGGAGTATCAGGCGCAGGGTGCCCTGGCAGGAGCGGATGAGGCGGCGGGCGGCGATGAGCACGCCGACGCCGCTGGAGTCGCAGAAGAAGACCTCGGAGAGGTCGAGGACGAGGCCGTGCCGGCCGTCGGCCACCACGTCGTGGACCCGCTGACGCAGCACCGGCGACGTCACCAGGTCCAGCTCGCCCGACACACGGAGCACGGTCCACTCGCCCTGCTCGCCACCGGTCACATAGAACGCCACCACCATGCCCTTCGCTCGCCGGAGTCCCCGCAAAACGGAAGCCGTTCCTACGCTTCCTTGCAGCGCGGCTGCCCAGCGGCCGTTCCCTGAAACACGACGCAAGAAACGGGAACCGATCGGAAGAGGCTTGTTTTAATCGACTTCGATCCTGTTCGATCAGGTCTGATCAGAGGTCGAGCGGGTAGGCAGGCACAGAACGCAGGCTGCGCACATTGCGACAAAACGACGTGCATTGTCGTAGGTGCCGACTACATTCGAGGAGACGATGGACGCAGGCCGGGCCGACGAACGGGCAGGGGTGAGGGGGCCGCATGACGAAGAAGGACGCACCGCCCCGCTGGGACCGCAAGATGCAGCAGCGACTTGCACGCGGTGAGGCGGCCGCCCTCGGCGAGCTCTACGACCGGTTCGCCTCCCTGGTGCACGGCCTGGCCCACCGCGTCCTCGGGGACGAGCGCGCCGCCGACGGCATCACGCGTGACGTCTTCGCACACGTCTGGGAACACCCCGAGGCCTACGACCCCAAGCAGGGCCCGCTGCGTTCCTGGGTCGCCACGCTGACCCACCGCCTCGCCGTGCAGCGGCTGCGCACCACCGAGACCGCCGCCCTGGCCCAGGGCTCCGGCGGCTCCGCCGAGGACCTGGAGCGCAAGGTGCGCCGCGCCTCGGTCGCCGCCCGCGCCGACTACATCGTCACGTCCATGCCCGCCCCGCTGCGCGCCGCCCTGGACCTGGCCTACTTCCAGCGCCGCGACTACCGCCAGACCGCCGCCGACCTCGGCGTCACCGAGGACGAGGCCCGCCGCCGGCTCCGCCTGGGCCTGCAGCTCCTGTCCACCGCCCATGACGCCGGCGCACCCGGGGCACCGCCCGGTTACGGGGGTGCCGTGTGAACGACGCAGGCAGCGCGGACCGCTTCGACCTCGGCGGATTCGACGGCGAGGACGACCCCGACGGCAGGAACGGCCCCGCGGGAAAGGGCGACTTCGAGGACAAGAGCGACAAACACGACGAGCAGGACGAGACCGAGGAGCAGGAGGGGTACGGCATCCCGGGCGGACCCGAGAACGACAACGGCAACGACATCCCTCAGGGCCCCGACCAGTCTCCCCGCATACCGATGCCCCGCGCCTCCGTCGAGGACGGCGGACGGCCGCTGCCCGCCCTGGAGGACCTGGGCGAGACGGCGCGGCGGCCCGCCCCGCTGGTCCTGGAGCACCGCGTCCTGAAGTCGCTCCTCGGCGCCTGGGCGCTGGCCGCCTGCTCGGCGGAAGAGACGGCGGCCGTCGAGGAGCACCTGGGCGAGTGCGGCTCCTGCGCCGACGAGGCGCTGCGGCTGCGCGAGGCGGTCGGCCTGCTGCACCAGCCGGAGAGCCTCGACCTGGACCCGGGCCTGCGCACCCGCGTCCTGGACGGCTGCCTCGACCGGCGCCCGCCCCGCATCCCGGTGCCCGGGTGGGCGGCTCCGTACGACGCGGAGGCCGCCCGGCTCGACGCCCTGCTGCAGGACATCGGGGACGCCGAGTGGCACAGGCCCGTGCGGCTGCGCTGGTTCGAGGCCGAGGGCCCGATGACCCGTCGTACGACGGTCGCCGGGGTCATCGCCCACCTGCTGTCGGTCGACGGGCTGGTCGCGGCCGCCCTCGGCATGGACGACCCGCTCGGCGACGTCGCCGAGGCGGGCTCCACGCCCCGGGCCCGCACCGAGGCGTACTGGCGCACCTCGCACTTCCCGCCCAACCGTTCCGTACGGGCCCCCTGGCGCGAGCAGACCCATGACCTCGTCCGCACGGCGTCCTTCATCAGCGACTCGGGACCGGCCCGGCCGGTCGTCTCCTACGGCGACTTCGAGCTGCCGCTGCGGGACGCGATGCTGGACCGGGCCTTCGAGTGCTGGGTGCACGCCGAGGACATCGCCGAGGCCGTCGACTACCCGTACGAGCCGCCCGCCCCACGCCATATGAACCGCATGATCGACCTCGCGGCGCGTGTCCTGCCGGACGTACTGGCGACCCGCCGCCGGGCCGGCCTGGCCTCGCCTCCCCACCACCGGCACCTGGTCCCGGCGGGCGAGCCGGGCCGCAGCCTGCGGCTGGAGATCGAAGGGATGGGCGGCGGCGAGTGGCTGATCCCCCTCGACTCCCCCGCGGCGGTCGGCTCCGCCGAGCACGAGGTGGCCCACGTGGCCCTGGACGGCGCAGAGTTCTGCCGCCTGGCAGCCGGCCATGTGCCTCCGGCGGAGGCGGCGGTGGGGCAGGTCGGTGACCGGGAGGCGATCAGGGATGTGCTGTTCGCTGCAGCTGCCTTGAGCCGGATGTAGGGGTGGGTTGCGGTTCGTTGGCGTCCGCGGGGCGGTGGGGGTTGATCGCGCAGTTCCCCGCGCCCCTAAAGGGGCGCGGGGCTGTATCGATATGCGGCTCCGCCGCGCGGGCGCGAGAAACCACGACGCGCCCGCACTCGCCCGACGGCAGAAGCCCCCGAGCTGCTAGGCGAACACAACCGTCCGGCGCCCGTTGAGCAGAATGCGGCGCTCGGCATGCCACTTCACGGCCCGCGCCAGCGCCTGGCACTCCACGTCACGCCCGATCGCGACGAGCTGGTCCGGCGTGACGTCATGCCCCACCCGCTCGACCTCCTGCTCGATGATCGGCCCCTCATCAAGATCCGCGGTGACGTAGTGCGCCGTCGCACCGATCAGCTTCACACCCCTGGCATGAGCCTGGTGATACGGCTTCGCCCCCTTGAAGCTCGGCAGGAAGGAATGGTGGATATTGATGATCCGCCCGCTGAGCTGCTTGCACAGATCGTCGGAGAGGACCTGCATATAGCGGGCGAGCACCACCAGCTCGACCCCCTCCTCACGGACGATCTCCAGCAGCCGCGCCTCGGCCTCCGCCTTGGTGTCCTTCGTCACCGGAATGTGGTGGAAAGGAACGTTGTACGAGCCGACCAGCTCGGCGAACTCCGTGTGGTTGGACACCACCGCCGCGATCTCCACCGGCAGCGCCCCGATCCGCGCCCGGAACAGCAGGTCGTTCAGGCAGTGCCCGAACTTGCTGACCATGAGGACGATGCGCATCTTCTCGTCGGCCCGGTTGATCTGCCAGTCCATGTGGAAGGAGTCACCGATCGCCGCGAAGCTCGCCCGCAGCTTGTCCACCGTCACCGGCTCCTCGGCGGAGAAGTGGACGCGCATGAAGAACAGACCCGTGTCGTGGTCGCCGAACTGCTGGCTGTCCTCGATGTTGCAGCCGGTCATGAAGAGATAGCTCGACACGGCGTGCACGATGCCCCGCTTGTCGGGGCAGGAGAGCGTGAGGACGTACTGGTCGTCGAGCGCCGCGGTTTGGGTGGCGGCTCGGGTGGACTGCTCGTTCATGCAGGACAGGGTCCCATAAATGGCCCCCGGCCCGGACCGGAGTCCGCTACGCGGACCTCGTCATGATCCGCAACACCTCGAGCGTGCGCGGCGGCGCGTCCGGGTCCTCGCCGTCGGCCATCGCCATCCGCACATGCGCGTCGCGGGCCGCCCTGACGGCTTCCGGCCAGGCCTGGTTCTCGACGTATGCGGAGACCGGCGCGTCGGGCCCGACCTGGTGCATGATCCGCAGCACCCGCAGCACGGCGGTGTCGACGAGGGCCGCCTCCTGGGAGTCCCGGAATATGGTGCCGACGTACTTCTCGGCGGACCAGTTGTCCAGCCAGGTGTCCTCGACGAGGCGGTACACGGCGTCGGTCACGTCCCCGTATCCGTCGACGCCGGCCAGCCAGACGTTCTGCTGGAACGCCGGGTCGGAGAGCATGTGCAGCGCGGAGCGCACATTGCTGCGCCAGCGCCACCACGGCATGTCGTTCAGTGGCATGCCGCCCATGGTGGAGGAGCGACGGCCGCGACGGGAAGAGTTCTCCGAACCTTGCACGGTCATCGATCGTACGTTCTCCCGCTCGAGCGCCCCACCGCCCCCCGTAATTCACCTTGGCGTCACCGGTCGATAACCGAAGGTCACCCCCGGGTTGGCGATGTGGCGGAAGCGTGTGTGCCCATGACCGGCAGGCGACGCAATCGCAGCACCTTCCTCCCCACACGCACCCGGCATCTCAGAGCCACCGCCGTCTCGGCGGGGGCGCTGGTCGCCTGTGCCTCGCTCGCCGCCGGTTGCGGGGTCATCCCCGGTACCACGGGGGGTTCCGGGGATGCCCCGATCACCGTCATGACCTGGGCCCCTTCGGACACCAGCGCGACCAACAAGCCCGGCATGCCGGCCTTCGCGCAGGCCTACGCGCGCTGGATCAACGCCCGGGGCGGCATCAACGGCCGCAAGCTGAAGGTCCTGACCTGCAACGAGCACAACGACAGCGTGGCCGCCGCGAAGTGCGCCCGCCTCGCCGTCAAGGAGAACGTCGTCGCGGTCGTCGGCTCCTACAGCCAGTACGGCGACTCCTACCTCCCCGAGCTGGAGGGCGCCGGCATCCCCTACATCGGTGGCTACGGCGTCACCACCGCCGAGTTCACCAGCCCCATGTCCTACCCGGTCAACGGCGGCCAGCCCGCGCTGCTGGCCGGCCTCGGCAAGGAACTCGCCGGCGGCTGCGGCCCGGTGGCGCTCGTACGGCCCGACAGCATCGCGGGCGACGAGCTGCCCGCCATGCTCGACTCCGGCCTGAAGGCGGGCGGGCACCGCCCCGCGATCGACCAGCGGGCCGCGGACGACACCACCGAGTACTCGGGGCCCTCGCGGCAGGCGCTGACGGCCACGACCGGCAGCCGGGCGAAGAGCGGGTGCGTGATCCCCGCGCTCGGCGACCGCACCGACACCTTCATGGACTCCTTCCGGCGCGACCGCGAGGACTTCCCGGCGGTGAGGACCGCCGCCACGCTCGACAGCGTCGACCAGACGGTGATCAACGAGTCCGGCGGACAGTCGGGGCCGTACGAGGGGTCCTACGTCACCGGCTGGTACCCGGTGTCGAGCGACCCGCGCTGGGACGCCATGAAGAAGGTGATCCAGGAGCAGGCCTTCGGCGACAACCGGATCGACGCCTCGGACACCGGGGTGCAGACGACCTGGATCGCGTACACGGTGTTCAGGTCCGTCGTCGCGTCGCTGGGCAGCGGCGACGTGTCCGCCGACACGGTGCGCAAGGCCCTGGACGACGGGCTGAAGGTCGACACGGGCGGACTGACACCGACGCTGCAGTGGTCCTCCGAGGGCCCACTGGCCAGCATCGGCTTCTCCCGCATGGTCAACGCCGATGTGACGCTCCAGGTCGTACGCCAGGGTCAACTCGTGGCGGCGGACAAGAGGTTCGTGGACGTGACGAAGACGCTGCAGAGCGCGGACGTGAACTGAGGCTCACGTCCGCGCTTTCACGTCACGTCACAGCTGGGTCGGCTGGCGCTGGGTCAGGCCGTACGTCTTCGCGATGGCGTTCCACAGCTGGGCCGCCTTGACCTTCTGCTGGCTGGCGGTGCCGCTCGCGCGGTTGCCGGCCGCGGTCTGGCCGGTGGGGCGGGCCTGGCCCTTCTTGCAGCCCTTCTTGCCGCCGACCTGGTCGGCCCAGGCCGCGTAGTGGTTGTCGGCCGCCGCGGACGCCTGCCAGGCCCTGGTGAGCGCGGCGGTCAGCGCGGCGTGGTCCGGGAGCCTGTCGACCGACAGACCGGACAGCCGGGTGACCAGTTCGGCGCGCTGCTTGGCCGCGTCGCGCAGGTCGGAGGCGGCCTGGCCGAGGTCCTTGCACCCCTTCACGCTGTCCACCGCCCGGATCACCGAGGCCCGGCTGCCACCGCTGTCGGCGAGCAGCTTGTCCAGGGCTACGGCCTGCTGCTTCGCGGGATCGCCGGCCGACGAGGGGGAGCCGTCGGTCGCCGGGGCCGTGGCGGAGACGGTCTGGTTCTTGTCCTTGCTGCCGCCGTCCCCGCCCCCGCCGTTGAGCAGCGCGCCGGCGCCGACGCCGACCACGACGATGCCGACACCGATCGCGGCGATGAGCGGCACCCGCGACCTGCTCCGTCCGCCGCCGTCACTGTCGCCGGGCGGCGGGTACGCGCCCTGCGGGGCCTGCGGGGGCGGCTGCTGGAAACGCGGCATCTGCTGCGTGGCCTGGGCGGGGCTCTCGGCACCGGGCCCGCTGCGGAACAGGTTGTCGAACTCGGCAGGCGGCTGCCGGTCCCCGCCCTGCGGCATGCCGTACGGCGCCTGCCCGGTCACGGGCGGTATGTACTGGGTGGCCTGCGAGTCGGGCCCGGCCGCATGCGGCGCATGCCCGAGGAACTGCGTCGCCTCGGAGACCGATCCGCCCCCACCCGCATCGGGCGGCAGCGCCCCCGGCGCAACGGGCGGAATGTACTGCGTCGCCCCTTCGGCATGGGAAGCAGCGGCGACGGGCGGTATGTACTGGGTGGCGCCCTCATCCACCGCGGGCGGCAGCGGAGCACCACCGGGGGCGGCGGGAGGCAGCGGCGCGGCGCCCGAAACCGGGGCACCATACGCGCCCGGCGCGGCGGGCGGCAGGGGTGCGCTCGCCGGGGGCTGCGGCGTCGCGGGCTGACCGCCGTACGACGGGGCCGGGGTGCTCTCGGGGGGCAGCGGCCCGGACGCGTGCGCACCCCACTGGTCCGGGGGCGGGGACTGCTGCTGGTCGGGTGCCCCCCACGCCGGGGCCGGCGGTGTCGGCCAGCCCTGGCCCGGCGCCGGGGCCGGGCTCTGCTGCTGGTCGGGGCCCCACGGCGTGCCCCAGGCCTGACCGCCGGGCGGGGCCGGGGCCTGCGGAGCGCCGTACGGGCCGCTCTGCCGGCCGCCGTACGGGCCTGACTGCTGACCGCCGTAGGAGCCCGCCTGCGGGCCGTTGTGCGAGCCTGCCTGCTGCCCGGCGGAGTCACCGGGAGGCGGTCCGCCGTAGGGGCCGGGCTGCGGGCCGGTCGGAGCCTGGGCGCCCAGCATGCCCGGCAGCAGGGGCTCGCCTCCGTCGGAGGGCAGCACGATGCCTTCGCGCGCTTCGCGCGGCGAGGGCTCCTCGCCCTGTCCACTCTGCGTCACCGGGACTCCTACGAATGGGGGACCTTCGGAATCGTCGGCTCACGCTACCGGGTCCCCCGAGCCGGGTGCCACGCAGCTCAGGGCGCAACCTCCTTCCCTGTGACAGCAGTAACAAAACCGCTCTACATACCGCTGTATCTGTCACCCACTCCGGCCGGCCCCGCACGGCCACCGGCCGTTGTCCACACGTTCACGCAGCCGCCTGCAGGTCGAGGCGGGCTCCGAACTCCCGCACCACCGGCTCGTCCCGGTACGGGTCCAGCCGCTGCTGGAAGTCCTCCAGGTACTCGGCACCCCGGTTGGAGCGCAGGGACTCCAGGAGCTCCACGGCCTTCAGCCCCGTGTTGCAGGCCTGCTCGATCTCACGCTGCTGCACCTGCGCGGTGGCCAGCAGCACATACCCGATGGCCCGCCTGCGCGCCTTGGTCTCGGGCAGCCCGGCCAGCGACTCCTGCGCGCGCCGCGCCGCCGCCTCGGCCTGCCCGAGGTCCCGGTGGCAGTGAGCCAACTCGTCGGCGAGATACGCCTCGTCGAAGTGCGCGATCCACGCCGGGTCGTCCCCGGAGGCGGAATCGGCGGACTCCAGCGCCGTGACCGCCCGCCCGGACGCCACCTGGGCCGCCCGCGCATCGCCCATCAACGCATGCCCGCGCGCCTCCGCCGCATAGAACATCGCCTCCGCGCGCGGTGTCACGCGCCCACGCGCCCCCTCCTGCGCCGCCCGCGCCAACTGCGCGATCTCACGCGGGTTTCCGAGCTGCGCCGCGAGGTGGCTCATGGAGGCGGCGAGGACATACCCGCCGTAGCCGCGGTCCCCGGCGGCCTGCGCGAGCCGCAGCGCCTGGATGTAGTACCGCTGGGCCAGACCCGGCTGCCCGGTGTCGACGGCCATGTAGCCCGCGAGCTCGGTCAACCGGGCCACCGCGGCGAACAGATCACGGCCGACGGCCTCCCGGTACGACCCCGCCAGCAGCCCCGAGACGACGCTGTTGAGGTAGTGCACGACCACCGGGCGCACATGCCCGCTGCCGTACTGATGGTCCAGATCCACCAGCGCCTGTGTCATCGCGCGCACGGCCGCCACGTCGGACTGCCCCACCCGCGGTCCCGCCGAGCGCGAGACCTGTGAGTCGGGCGAGGAGATCAGCCAGTCCCGGCTCGGCTCGACCAGCGCGGACGCGGCGACGGACGAACCGGACAGGAAGTCCCGGCGCCCCACGTCACTGCGCCACAGCTCGCAGACCTGCTCGATGGCCCCCAGTACCGTCGGCGAGAACTGGAGACCCACGCCCGAGGCGAGGTTCTTGCCGTTGGCCATGCCGATCTCGTCGATCGTGACCGTACGGCCGAGCTTGCGGCCCAGTGCCTCCGCGATGATCGCCGGGGCGCGCCCCCGCGGCTGCTGCCCGCGCAGCCAGCGGGCCACGGACGTCTTGTCGTAGCGCAGGTCGAGGCCGTGCTCGGCGCCGCACATGTTGACCCGGCGGGCGAGCCCGGCGTTCGAGCACCCCGCCTCCTGGATGAGCGCCTGCAACCGTTCGTTCGGCTGTCGTGCGACGAGAGGCCTTGCGGCCATGGCGTACCCCCTGGGAACAACCCCTGAAGCGAAAAGATCCGGCCGTGAAGATCAATGCCCCGCCGACAGACGTAAAATGCGAGGCTTGCGCGGATTGCCGGGGTAAAGGCGGAACCCGACCCCACCGGTGGCTACCCAGCTCACGCCGAGGTTCCTCCCGCGCGCCCCCACACGTGCATCCATGCGCCCCAGATACGGAATCAATGCTCCTCCCCCGCGCGCGCTACCCCCGTAACTCCAGGTAGGTACGGGAGTTGAGTTCACCGTGGAAGAGACGATCGCCGGCCCCGAAGCCGCTCAGATTCCGAAGCAGCGTGGGGAATCGCTGCAGGAGACCGCCGTCCGCTACGCCGAGGAGCGCCACTGGGACGTCTTTCCCGGCACCTGGCTGGAAGCCGTCGACGGGGTGTGGCACTGCTCCTGCGGCGACCCCGCGTGCGCCGCGCGCGGCGCGCATCCGGCGGACGACGACTGGGAGGCGCTGGCGACGGGCAGTGCGACCGTCGCCCGCCGGATGTGGCAGAAGCATCCGACGGCGTCGATCCTGCTGCCGACGGGGCGTACGTTCGACGCGATCGAGGTCGCCGAGACCGCGGGCTTCCTCGCGCTGGCGCGCATGGAGCGCATGGAGTTGACGCTCGGTCCCGTGACGTTGACGCCGGATCGTCGGATGCACTTCTTCGTGCTGCCCGGGGCGGCGGTGAAGATGCCCGAACTGGTGCGGAAGTTGGGCTGGTCGCCCTCGTCCTTGGATCTCGTTGCGCTCGGGGAGGGGGCGTACGTGGCTGCGCCGCCTACGCGGTACGGGTCTCGTGGTGCCGTGCAGTGGGCCTGTCGGCCCACGCCCGCCAATCGGTGGCTGCCGGATGCGGAGGAATTGATCTCTCCGCTCGCCTATGCGTGTGGGCGGGATCGGTAGGTCGGCGGGTGCGGGTTGTGTGTGGTTGCTCGCGCCGTTCCTCGCGCCCCTTCAGGGCGGCTGTAGCACCGTAGGGTTGATCCATGACGTCAGCCGCCGTGCGTGTACAAGGGCTCTGGAAGCGGTTCGGGCAGCAGGTTGCCGTTGCCGGGATCGATCTGGAGTTGCCCGCCGGGAAGTTCATCGGGCTCGTGGGGCCCAACGGAGCGGGGAAGACCACGACCCTCTCCATGGTGACCGGGTTGCTGCGGCCCGATCAGGGGAGTGTCGAGGTCGTCGGGCACGACGTGTGGCGGGATCCGGTGGCGGTGAAGGCGCGGATCGGGGTGCTGCCGGAGGGGCTGAGGCTCTTCGAACGGCTGTCGGGGCGTGAACTGCTCGCGTACAGCGGCCGGTTGCGCGGGCTGCCCGGGGCCGAGGTCGACAAGCGGGCCACACAGCTGCTCGACGTACTCGACCTGGCCGGCGCCCAGCACAAGCTCGTCGTCGACTACTCGACCGGCATGCGCAAGAAGATCGGCCTCGCGGCCGCTCTCCTCCACAACCCCGAAGTGCTCTTCCTCGACGAGCCGTTCGAGGGCGTCGACCCCGTGTCCGCCCAGACCATCCGCGGGGTCCTGGAGCGGTACACGGCGTCGGGCGCCACCGTCGTCTTCTCCTCCCATGTCATGGAGCTCGTCCAGTCGCTGTGCGACTGGGTGGCCGTGATGGCTGCCGGCCGTATCCGCGCGCACGGCACGCTCGCCGAAGTGCGCGGGGAGGCGGCTTCGCTGCAGCAGGCGTTCCTCGAACTCGTCGGCGCGGGCGGCCGCGACACGGGATCGAACCTGGACTGGCTGGGCGGCGGCGCACGATGACGGGCGAAGCCAACCTCACTCCGGTCTTCGTACGGCTGAAGCTGTCGCTGCTGCGCAACGGGCTCAGGCAGTCCGGCGGACGGCGGGCCGCCTATGTCGTCTCGGCCGTCGTCGTGGTGCTGTTCGGGGCGCTGCAACTGCTCGGGCTGATCGCGCTGCGCGGCAACACGCACGCCCTGTCCGTGGTCGCGCTCGGGACGGCCGTGCTGGCGCTGGGCTGGGCGGTGATGCCGCTGTTCTTCCCGAGCGGCGACGAGACGCTCGACCCGACGCGCCTGGTGATGCTGCCGCTGCGGCCCCGGCCGCTGGTGCGGGCGCTGCTCGCGGCCTCGCTGGTGGGCATCGGGCCGCTGTTCACGCTGCTTCTGCTGGCCGGTTCGGTGATCGCGGTCGCGCACGGCGGTGCCGCGTACGCCGTCGGTGTCCTCGCCGTCGTCCTCGGGCTGCTGGTGTGCGTTGCCCTGGCGCGGGCCGTCGCCGCCGCCAACATCCGCCTGCTGACCAGCCGCAAGGGCCGCGACCTGGCGGTGCTGAGCGGCCTGGTCATCGCGATCGGGGCGCAGCTGGTCAACTTCGGGGCGCAGCACCTGGGTTCCTCCGGGCTCTCACAACTCGACCCGGTGGCTGACGTCCTGAAGTGGGTGCCACCCGCGTCGGCCATCGGCGCGGTGCACTCGGTGAGCAACGGCTCCTACGGTGTCGCCGCCCTCCAACTGGCCCTGAGCGCGGCCGCGTTGATACTGCTGCTCGCCGTCTGGTCACGCCATCTGACCCGGCTGATGACCTCGCCCGACGGCTCCACCCTCCAGGCCGCCGAGCCCGCCGCCCGCGAACGGACCACCGGTGGCCTCGCCCGCCTCCTGCCCTCCGGCCGCACCGGCACGGTCATGGAGCGCAGCCTGCGCTACATCTGGCGCGACCCCAAGACCAAGGCGGCCTGGGTGACCTCGCTCGCCATCGGCCTGATCGTGCCCGTCTTCAATGCCCTTCAGGGCACCGGCTCGATCTACTTCGCGTGCTTCGCCGCGGGGATGCTCGGCATCCAGATGTACAACCAGTTCGGGCAGGACACCTCCGCGTTCTGGATGGTCGCCACGACCATCTCCTCCACGCACGACGCCTATGTCGAGCTGCGCGGGCGGGCGCTCGCCCTGCTGGTGATCACCCTGCCGTACGCCACCCTCGTGACCGTCCTGACCACCGCGATGCTCGGCGACTGGCCCCGCCTGCCCGAGGTCCTCGGCCTGTCCTTCGCGCTGCTCGGCGCCATGCTGGCGACCGGCGCATGGACGTCCGCCCGTTTCCCGTACTCCATCCCCCAGGAGGGCTACAAGAACGTGGTCCCCGGCCAGGCCGGCCTCGCCTGGATCTCCATCTTCGGCGGCATGGTCTCCGCGGCCCTGCTGTCCGCCCCCGTCATCGTCGCCACGATCTGGGCAAACGTGGCCAAGGACGGCGACCAGTGGGGCTGGCTGCTGCTGCCGGTCGGCACGGCATACGGGGCAGGCATCACCCTGGCAGGCCTACGCCTGGCGGCCCCGCGAACGGCGGCGCGCCTCCCGGAGATCCTCACGGCGGTGAGCAAAGGCTGACGGATCTTTCTGACACAGGGGCCTGGAGCGCCCCCAAAGGGGCGCGGGGAACTGCGCGATCAACCACAACGAACCCGCACCCGCCAAACAACCAGCACCCCCGAGCCAATAGGCGCCCCGCCCAGCCTCACGCAGTGAACACCTCACGCAGTGAACACCGCGTCGAGAAACGGCTCGACGGCCGCCCGCCAAGCCGCCGGCTGGTCATAGTGCACAAGATGCCCCGCATCAGCCACCTCCGCATACTCACCGAGAGGCAGTACCCGAACCATCTCCTGGGCCTCGGCCCGCCCCAACTCCCCGTCGACCCCGCGCACGACAAGTGCCGGACACCGCACCTGCGCAAGCTCCTCCCAGTGCGCGTCATACACCCAGGTCTCCCGGGAGCGCAGCATCTGCTCGTGGTCGAAGACGGGCCGCCAGCCGTCGGACGACTCGTGCATCACCTCGGCGTAGAACTCCCCGCGCGCCGGATTCGGCCGCTCCACCCACGGATCGTCCTCGCCGAACCACTTGCGTACGTCGGCGAGCGTGGCGAAGGGGACGGGCCAGGCCTTGAACCAGTCGGCCCACTCCCGCTGCGAGGCGACACCCAGTGCGGAGGCCCGCATGTCGCAGATGATCAAACCCCGCACCAGTTCGGGACGCTTGGCGGCGAGCTGCCAGGCCGTCAGCGCGCCCATGGCGTGGCCGATGAGGACCGCCGGGGCGAGGCCCAGCTGTTCCAGCGCGGCCTCGGCATCCTCGACGTACGCCTCACGGGTGAAGGAGGCCTGTGGGGGCTTGTCGCTCTGGCCGTGGCCGCGCTGGTCGAGTGCGACGGCGCGGTGCCGCCCGGAGAGCCAGCGGGCGGTGGACGCCCAGTGCGAGGCGCGGCCCATCAGGCCGTGCAGTAACAGCACGCCGGGGGTGTCCTCGGGCGCGGGTTGCGCCGGGTCGGCCTTGGGAGGGTCCCCGAACTCCCAGGCCGCGAGGCGTACGCCGCCCGCACCCGTCACGTCGATGCGTCGCGCCATGGTCCTGGCACCCCCCTAGCTCCTCTCGGACCGCTCACTCCCGTTCGAGCAGTCGGTCCTGTGAACCGTGTCCTGCCGTGCCGTGCAGCTGCCTGTTCGTGTGAGCCCAGTTTGTTGTGCGCTCGGTTCTCGTGCGCTCAGTGCTGGTGCGCTCACTCCTGAAGCGCACATTCCGCCTGACCTGTCACTGAAGGCTATCGAATGGGTATTCGAAAGTAGGGTCCCTGCGGGCAACACCCCTCGTACGAGTGACCTCGCCCGAGGAATGATCGCCGCCGCCGAGGGGAGATCTTCAGCGGGAGGCGGACCGCTCGGGGAAAACGGTCCGAAGGGGATGACCCTGAGAGCTCGGGGCTCCGGGTCAGCACAGGGGAGGACAGGCCCCGGCGCCACACGGCGCCGGGGCCCTCCACACGTCTGCGGCACATCCTCCCGACCCCCTCAGGTCATATGCCTCACGCGACAGCCTCGCACGCGAAACGTCCGAGCGCTGCGATTTCGACGCACCGGATCCCGGCAGCCGAAGAGATCGACGACAAGCCCGCAGGACACCCCAAACCCCCCTGGAACAAGCGAAGTTGACGGCGTCAGCGCTTGGCGACGAACACATGGGAGGCGACATCCGCCTCCAGCTCGGCCGCCTCACCACCACTGCCCACCAGCACACCGCCCGCCGACTCCGTCACACTCACCACCGAACCGGGCTGCACACCCGCCCGCCGCAGCGTGTACATCAGCTGCGCATCCGTCTGGATCGGCTCACCGATACGGCGCACCACGACCGTCTTGCCGTCGGCGCCCGGGTCGAGGTCCGCCAGCGACACCATGCCCTCGTCCAGGAACGGGTCCGCGCCGTCCTTCTCGCCCAGCTCCTCCAGACCCGGGATCGGGTTGCCGTACGGCGACTCGGTCGGGTGCCGCAGCAGCTCCAGCACGCGCCGCTCCACGGCCTCACTCATCACGTGCTCCCAGCGACACGCCTCCGCGTGCACCTGCTCCCACTCCAGGCCGATCACGTCGACCAGCAGACACTCGGCGAGCCGGTGCTTGCGCATCACGCGGGTGGCGAGGCGACGGCCCTCGTCCGTCAGCTCCAGATGGCGGTCCGTCGCGACGGACACGAGACCGTCCCGCTCCATCCGAGCCACCGTCTGGCTGACGGTCGGCCCGCTCTGGTCCAGCCGCTCGGCGATCCGGGCGCGCATGGGGACCACACCTTCCTCCTCCAGCTCGAGGATGGTGCGGAGATACATCTCCGTGGTGTCGATCAGTCCGGACATACGTGCCCCTCGATGAGATCTGCCGGAAGCACGACAGCTTCCCGGCGTGTGCGCTGGCCCTGGATTCAATTCTGACGCATACCACTGACAACCGTGCCTCGCCGCTGAAACCACGGCGTTACGACCGGGCACTCACCCACCGTATTGACACGGCACTGGTCCAGACCGCACGGTGATCCGCGACACATCCGCGCCCGGACCCCCACACCGCCCCGGAAGGACCCGCATGAGCGACGGCAAACTGGCCGACCAGTTCTTCGACGCCGCGATCGACCTCCTGCAACGGGTCCGGGACGAGGAGGCACAGTCCATCACGGCGGCCGGCACCCTCCTCGCCGACACCGTCACGGACGGCGGCCGCCTCTTCGCCTTCGGCGCCGGTCACTCCTCCCTCGCCGCCCAGGACGTCGTCTACCGCGCGGGCGGACTCGCCCTGATGAACCTGCTCGCCGTACCGGGCGTCGTCGGCGTCGACGTGATGCCGGCCACCCTGGGCTCCGCCCTGGAGCGCGTCGACGGCCTCGCGACCGCCGTCCTCGACTCCTCGCCGCTCCGCGCCGGGGACGCCCTCGTGATCATCTCCCTCTCCGGCCGCAACGCCCTCCCCGTCGAAATGGCCCTGCACGCCCGCACGCTCGGCGTGAAGGTCATCGGCGTGACCTCAGTGGCGTACGCGACCGAGACCCGGTCCCGGCACAGCTCCGGCACCTATCTGCGCGACCACTGCGACCTCGTCCTCGACTCCAAGATCCCCATCGGCGACGCCACCCTCACCCTCGACACCATCCCGGCCCCCTTCGCGCCGGCCTCCACGGTCGTCACCAGCGCAATCCTCCAGGCCGTCATGGCCACGGCAGCAGGCACCCTGGCCGAACGCGGCATCGAACCACCCCTACTGCGCTCAGGAAACGTGGACGGCGGCCACGCATGGAACGCACGGGTGATGCAGGAGTACGGGGACCGGATCTTCTACCAGCAATAGGAGTCCCCGCGGCCTGGACTACCGCCCCACAACCCCCGCCAGATCCAACGCCGCAGCAATCCGCACGGCCACATCCTCCGCGTACACCGCATCCACCCGCTCGAACTGACTCCGCCCACTCCCCCGCAGAAACGTCACGACCCCCAACGTCCGCCCCCGGCTCCGCAGCACCGCACACAACGCATGCACCGCATCCCCCGGCCACTGCCGAGCCAGCGCCCACTCCCGCGCCTGCTCCGCCGGCACCGCCCCCACGCTCGCCCGCACGGACCCCGCCCGCTCCACGCACTGCAGCGCCGGATGCCCCTGCCCGTACCGCACCGGCAACCCCGCCTGCCCGGTCAGCAGACTCGGCCCCGGCGCCCCCGACGGCGTAGTGGCGACCCGCACCAGCCGTACGGGACCCTCCGCCGCCCCGTCGACCACCGCACCGCCCGCCACCCGGTCGATCAGCGCATGATCCGCGAACCCGGCCAGCGCAAAGTCCAGATGAACGGTCGCCGCCTCACCCGGGTCCTCGCACTCCGCTGCCGCCCGAGCCGCCCGATGCAGCTGATTGGTCCGGAACCGCAGCAGCGCCGCCTCCTGCTCGCCCTGCTTGCCCTCCGTCACGTCCTGGAAGAGCCAGGCGACACCCAACGGCACCGGCTCCTCCGCGAGCGGCGACGCCAGCCGCACGAAGCCACACCGCCAGCACCGCCGCTGATCGCCGTCCGGCGTCCGCACACTCACCCAGATCTCGGCCGGCGCCGGCGGCGCACCCTCCGCCAGCACATGCGTGAGCGCGCTCTCCAGCTCCTCCACACCCTGGGCGAGCAACTCCCCCAACGGCCGTCCCAGCGCCGACGTACGCCCGATCCCCAGCGCCCGCGCCGCGTGCGCATTCACCACCGCGGGCCGCAGATCGGCATCGACCAGCACGACACCCCAGCTCGCGTCCTCGAACAACGCCTCGCTCAACGCGATCGACCGCTCCAGATCGATCTGCGTATGCACCTCACTGAAGGCGCAGTACACACCCGCGGGCTTACCGTCGGGCCCACGCACCGCCGCGGACTGCGTCCGCACCAGCACCCGCCCGCCGTCCTTCGTCAGCAGCGCGAACTCGTGCACCTGCCGCCCCGGGGCCTCCATGGCGGACATCAGCCGCCCCTCGACCTCCTCGGCATCCGCAGGGCGCACCGCCCAGCCCGCGAACCCGTGCCGGCCCACCGCCTCGGCCGCGGTCCACCCCAGGATCCGCTCGGCCTCACGATTCCAATGCGTGACGACCCCGCCCGCGTCGAAGGCACACAGCGCCGCATCCATCCCATCGAGCAGCGCGGCCAGCAGATCGGAGCCGTCAGGACCCACCGGGCCGGCCCGCTCGGGCTCATCAGGCCCCAGCTCGTCGGTGGTCCCACTACGCCGGGAAGCACTCACCTGGACCCCCTGCCAAGCTGCGTCCGCACGTACGGCGCGTCGGTTCGCTCACTCGCAATCATCTAACTGGAACGTGACGCAGCACACACCGAGTTCCCCAAGATTGGAGGAATCGTTGTAACACCCGCCGATCCCTATGATCCGGCCATCACCAGCCGAAGATCAATCCACAGATCACTCTCACCGTCCAACACATACCGCTCGGTCTCCACAAACCCGCACTTCTCGGCAAACCGCAGGCCGTCCTCGTTCGCCGCCAGCACGCACGTCTCGACCACCCCGGCACCCAGCACACGCGCGTGCGCCAGCGCCTTCTCGTAGATCGCCCGCCCGAACCCCCGCCCCCGGAACTCGGGCAGCACGCGCGCGATCACCGTGGCCACACCCTCATCGCCCTCCGGCGGCCGCACGGTCGAACAGCCGACGAGAACATCCCCCAGGTACGCGTTCTCCAGCCGGTAACGCCCGAGCCGCTCCCGCGCCTCGTCCAGGGACATGGCAGCGGGCGGCACTATCTGGTTGTGGACGAACCGCCACTCCTCCAGCGCGGCCTCTCCGTGTACCGCCTCGATCCGCAGCACCGGGCGCCGCGCGTACACCTCGATCTCGATCCGCATCCGAGGATCCGCCAGCCCGACGACCATCATGGTGGCCGCCGGCCGCACCTCCCCGAACGCCCGCCGCAGCACGGGCCAGCACGGCTCGAAGTCCTCCCGCTCCGGCAGCAGATACCGCACCCGCACGACATCGCCCAGCCCGCACCCCGCCTCCGCGAGCGCCGCCCCGATGTTCCGTATGCACTGCTGGGCCTGCTCGACGACGTCGTCAGAGATCGTCATGGTCGAGTAGTCGAACCCGGTGGTCCCGGACACATGCACCCAGTCCCCGTCGACCACGGCCCGTGCGTAACCGATCTGCTCCTCGAAGGTCGATCCACTGAGGATCGCGCGTCGCTTCGTCGTCATGGTCGAAAAGCTAGTTGAATCCTCCCCCTCGAAACGAGGGGGATTCCTGGCTCAGGCTGCCTCCGGGAGCGGCGCTCCCGGAGGTCTTACGCCGTCGGCGCCAGCCGGGTTGAGACCAGCCCGGACAAGCATCACGGGAAGTGGGCCGGGACCTGGACCGGACGGATTTCCGTCCGAGCCAGAGGGCAGCACAGCCTCACGACGCCTGCCGGAAGGTTCAATGTCTCCCACTGGAACCTGCGACTCCTGCAGCGAGGCGACGGGTACGGCTACACCGTCCGGCCGGAAGCAGCGCCGCCAATATCTCCAAAAATCGCTTGAGCGCCGCCAACAGGCTGCTTAGTGTGGCGCCCACGTGAGAAGGGAGGTGGTCGGTTAAATGAGTGAAAACCGGACGCGCGAGGTGGCTGCGGGCTAGCGGCCCGCCACCACACCCAGTGCGATGCCGGACCAGCGTGTGCGAGCAACACGCAGCCGGCCCAATCCAACGCAGTCACCCGACCCGCGAGCTCGCCGGTACGTCCGGCCGGCTCCCCCGCCGTAAGGCAGGGGGACCCGAGCTCGCGGGTCGTCTGCGTTCCGGCGCTCTCAGGGACTGAGCCGCTCCACCCGCCACCCCCCGTCCGCCTCCGCCACATACCGCAACCGGTCGTGCAGCCGGTTCTCGCGGCCCTGCCAGAACTCCACCGCCTGCGGGGCGACCCGGAAACCACCCCAGTGCAAAGGCACCGGCACCTGCTCGCCCTCCGGGTAGCGGGCGGCCAGTTCGGCATACGAGGCATCCAGGTCGGCGCGGGTGGAGATCACGCTCGACTGGGCGCTGGCCCAGGCGCCGAGCTGCGAGCCGTGCGGACGGGTGCGGAAGTAGGCGGCGGTCTCGTCCCGGCCGGTGCGGCGGGCGATGCCCGTGACGATGACCTGGCGGGCCATCGGATGCCAGGGGAACAGGAGCGAGACGTACGGGTTCTCGGCGAGGTCGCGGGCCTTGCGGGAGTCGTAGTTGGTGTAGAAGACGAAACCCTGCTCGTCGAAGTGCTTCAGCAGCACCGTGCGGGAGCTGGGACGGCCTTCGGCGTTCGCCGTGGAGACGACCATGGCGTTCGGCTCGAAGAGGTGGGCCTCCGTCGCGGCCTGCTGGAACCAGCGCGCGAACTGCGCCACCGGAGTGGCGGCCAGATCGGACTCGGCGAGGCCCTCGGCCCGGTACTGCTTGCGCATCGAGGCGGGATCGAGGGGGACGGCGTCTCGGTCGGTCACCCGATCATCCTGCCGTATGCGCAGGTGACGTTCGCCATGGCGTCCGTCATGATTTCGGCATGGACGGCCGTCGCCGACCAGGAGCACCGTGGCACTGAGTGCCGCGAAGCCTCCCCAAAAGTGGCACTCGGAGATATCGTGCTGGTGCGTTCTGGTTGAGCGACCAGCCGCGTGGGGCATCACCAGGGTGGCCACCCAGGACCACGAGTCGCACGATACGACCGGGGATCCAGCGGCCGAGCCGCCGTTCTTCTGCCCTGCACATCTGTCGTACACATCACGAGGAGCCGCCTGATGTCCGACTTCGTACCCGGACTCGAGGGAGTCGTCGCGTTCGAGACGGAGATCGCCGAACCGGACAAGGAGGGCGGCGCCCTCCGGTACCGGGGCGTCGACATCGAGGACCTGGTCGGTCACGTCTCCTTCGGGAACGTCTGGGGGCTCCTCGTCGACGGCGCCTTCAACCCCGGCCTGCCGCCCGCCGAGCCGTTCCCGATCCCCGTGCACTCCGGCGACATCCGGGTGGACGTCCAGTCGGCACTGGCCATGCTGGCACCCGTCTGGGGCCTCAAACCCCTCCTCGACATCGACGCCGAGCAGGCTCGCGCTGACCTCGCCCGAGCAGCCGTCATGGCTCTCTCCTACGTCGCCCAGTCGGCTCGCGGCCAGGGCCGGCCCATGGTTCCGCAGCGGGAGATCGACAAGGCCCACTCGATCACCGAGCGCTTCATGATCCGTTGGCGCGGCGAGCCCGACCCCAAGCACGTCGCCGCCGTCGACGCCTACTGGACCTCCGCCGCCGAGCACGGAATGAACGCCTCCACGTTCACGGCCCGCGTCATCGCCTCCACCGGAGCGGATGTCGCCGCGGCGCTCTCCGGCGCCGTAGGAGCGATGTCCGGCCCGCTGCACGGCGGCGCGCCCTCGCGGGTCCTCGGCATGATCGAGGAGATCGAGCGGACCGGGGACGCGGAGGCGTACGTCAAGCAGGCCCTCGACAGGGGCGAGCGACTGATGGGCTTCGGACACCGCGTGTACCGCGCCGAGGACCCACGCGCGCGCGTGCTGCGCCGTACGGCCCGCGAGCTGGGCGCCCCGCGGTTCGAGGTCGCCGAGGCGCTGGAGAAGGCGGCACTGGCGGAGCTGCACGCGCGACGCCCGGATCGCGTCCTCGCCACGAACGTCGAGTTCTGGGCGGCGATCGTTCTCGACTTCGCGGAGGTGCCGTCCCATATGTTCACGTCGATGTTCACGTGCGCCCGTACGGCGGGGTGGTCGGCGCACATTCTGGAGCAGAAGCAGACGGGGCGGCTTGTGCGGCCGTCCGCGCGGTATGTGGGGCCGGGTGTGCGGCGTCCTTCGGAGATTGAGGGGTACGACGGCATCGCCCTCTGAGGGGGGCGGTCAGGTACGCGGTCGCCTGCGGGCCGAGGTGTGGGCCCTGGTATTCAGTCCAGCGCCTCGTCGAGCAGCGCTGCCCACTGCGTAACAACCCGTTCCCGGCGTCCGGTGTCGTCCGTGAGGAGGTTGGCGAGGCCGAGGCCGCGGGCCATGTCGAGGAGGCCCTGGACGGTTTCGCGGACGCCGGGGCGGGATTCGTCGGCGGCGAGGAGGTCCACGGCGATGCGGTGGGTCTCGCGGCCGACGTGCGCCTCGAGTTCCGTCACGCGTGGGCGCAGCTGCTCCTCGTTCGAGGCGGCGACCCACAGATGCAGCGCCGCCCGGAAGAGCGGACCGGTGTAGAGGTCGACGAGGGCCGACACGACCGCCCGGCGGTCTCCGGCCGCTCCCTGCGGGAACAGGGCGCGGAGCGCCGTCGAGCGTTCCTCGGCCACGTATTCGACTGCTGCCGTGAAGAGGTCCTCGCGGGTGGGGAAGTGGTGCTGGGCGGCGCCGCGGGAGACGCCGGCGCGTTCGGCTACGACGGAGACCGTGGAGCCTGCCCAGCCGTGTTCGGCGAGGCAGGCCACGGCGGCTTCCAGGAGGCGCTGCCGGGTGGCTCGGCTGCGGTCCTGTTTGGGTACGCGTTCGGCGCGGTCGACGCTGTTGTCGGTGGTCACAGCACCCATGTGGGATCCCGTCGTTCCAGGAAGGCCGTCATCCCCTCGCGGGCCTGCGGGGAGGCGAACAGCCGGGCCGAGAGCGCGGTGAGGTCGGCCGCGTCCCGGTCGAATGCTTCGAGCACCTTAGCTGTGAGCAGCGCTTTCGTCTCGGCCAGGCCCTGTGGGGCGGCTCGGCGCAGTCCGTCCAGGATGGGTTCCAGTACGGCGTCCACGTCGTCGCCGGTGGCGGTCAGCAGGCCGATGCGGGCCGCCTCGGGGGCCTCGAAGCGTTCGCCGGTGAGGTAGTAGCGGGCGAGGGCCCGTGGGTCGGTGCGGGGCAGCAGCGTCAGGGAGATGACCGCGGGGGCCACTCCGATGCGTACCTCCGTGAAGGCGAAGGTGGACTGTGTCGAGGCGGCGGCGATGTCGCAGGCGGCCAGCAGGCCCAGGCCGCCTGCGCGCACATGGCCTGTCACGCGGGCCAGGACCGGTTTGCGCAGTTCGACGATCTGCCTCAGCAGTCCGACGAGTGCGTCGGGGGCCGGCGGGTCGCGGAGGTCGGCGCCCGCGCAGAACGTGTTGCCGGTGTGGGTGAGGACGACCGCGCGTACGTCGGTGTCCTTGGCGCAGTCCGTCAGTGCGTCGGCCAGTTCCCCGGCGAGTGCCGCGGAGAGTGCGTTGCGGTTGGCCGGGGAGTCGAGGCTGAGGGTTTCGATGCCACGCGCGCGTGCACGTCCGATCAACGTCATGTGCGCTCCTGCAGTTCCCGGAGTTCGCGGCGGAGGATCTTGCCGGAGGCGGCCCGCGGGATGCCGCCGATGAAGGTGACCCGGCGGACGCGTTTGTAGGGGGCGACGCGTTCGGCGACGTACATCATGACCTCCGTTTCGGTGAGGTCGGTGGCGGTGGGCCGGCGGACGACGTAGGCGTGCGGGACTTCGTTGTTGTCGTCGTTGTAGACGCCGATGACGGCCGCGTCGGTGATGCCCGGGTGGGTGAGGAGGAGGGCTTCGAGTTCGGCGGGGGCCACCTGGAAGCCCTTGTACTTGATGAGTTCCTTGACGCGGTCGACGACGAACAGCCAGCCGTCGTTGTCGACGTGCCCGACGTCTCCGGTGTGCAGCCAGCCGTCCGGGTCGATCATTGCGGCGGTGGCGTCGGGGCGGCCGAGGTAGCCCTTCATGATCTGGGGGCCGCGGATGAGGATCTCGCCGGACTCGCCGGTGCCGAGGTCCTTGTCGGGGTCGTCGAGGGAGACGATGCGCATCTCGGTGCCCGCGATGAGTTTGCCGACGGTGCCGGGGGGTGCGTCGTGCATGGCGTCGAGGGGGACGACGTGGGTGCCGGGTGACAGTTCCGTCATGCCGTAGGCCTGGCCGACGGGTGGCAGGCCGAGCCGCTGGGAGCAGGCGGCGGCGAGCCGGGCGTCCAGGGGGGCGGCGGCGCTGATGACGTGCTTCAGGGACGAGAGGTCGTACTGGGCGACCAGGGGGTGTTTGGCGAGGGCCAGGACGATGGGCGGGGCCACGAACAGGCTGGTGATGCGGTGGTTCTGGATGGCCGCGAGGAAGGTTTCGAGTTCGAAGCGCGGGAGGACGACGACCGTGGCGCCCTGCCTGAGGGGTGCGTTCATGAGGGCCGTCAGGCCGTAGATGTGGAAGAACGGCAGGACGGCGAGGATGCGTTCGCCGGGGCCGGACGGCATGACGGGTTCGAGCTGGGCGAGGTTGGTGGCGATCTGGCGGTGCGTGAGCATGACGCCCTTGGGGATGCCGGTGGTGCCCGAGGAGTACGGCAGTGCGGCGACGTCCGCCGCCGGGTCGATGGCGACGTCCGGCTCGGGCGTTGCGGAGGCCAGCATGTCGATCAGCGACCGGTGTCCGGGGGCGCTGTCGCAGACGAAGATCTCCTCGACGCCGCCGGCGAGTTCGGCGGCCCTGCGTGCCGTTTCCAGCAGGGGTGACACGGTGACGATCCAGCGGGCCGCCGAGTCCTTCAGCTGTTTCGCGAACTCCTCGGCGGTGGCCAGGGGGTGCACGGTGGTGACGGAGGCGCCCGCGCGCGTGGCCGCGTAGAAGGCGGTCGGGAAGGCGACGGTGTTGGGGCTGTGCAGGGCGAGCACGTCTCCCTTGCGTACGCCGGCCTCGGCGAGGCCGGCCGCGATGCGCCGGTGGAAGCGGTCCAGTTGCTCGTACGTGAGGGTGGTGCCGTCGGTTCCGTCGATCAGGGCGGGCGCGTCACCGTACTCGGCGGCCCGGCCCAGCACTGCTTCGTGGATGGGGAGTTCTACGGGCGGGACGTCTGCGTACTCGCTGCGGAACACGGTTCCTCCAAGGCGGCCACGACGGTCTGCAGGACTTGGGCTAGTACGACTTGGGAAGGCCCAGAGTCTGGTGGGAGACGTAGTTGAGAATCATCTCCCGGCTCACCGGAGCAATACGAGCCACGCGTGCGGCAGTTATCAACGAGGCGAGTCCGAATTCGCGGGTGAGGCCGTTTCCGCCGAGGGTGTGCACGGCCTGGTCGACGGCTCTGACGCAGGCCTCTCCGGCCGCGTATTTCGCCATGTTGGCGGCCTCGCCTGCGCCGACGTCGTCTCCGGCGTCGTACAGGTGGGCCGCTTTCTGCATCATCAGGCGGGCGAGTTCGAGGTCGATGTGTGCCTGGGCGAGGGGGTGGGCGATGGCCTGGTGGGCGCCGATGGGGGCTTTCCAGACGGTGCGGTCGCGGGCGTAGGTGATCGCCTGGGCGAGTGCGTAGCGGCCCATGCCGATGGCGAAGGCGGCGGTCATGATGCGTTCGGGGTTGAGGCCGGCGAAGAGCTGGAGGAGCCCTGCGTCCTCGTCGCCCACGAGGGCGTCGGCCGGGAGGCGTACGTCGTCCAGGGTCAGCTCGAACTGCTTCTCCGCGGCCTGGAGTTCCATGTCGATCTGGCGGCGCGTGAAGCCGGGCGCGTCCCGGGGGACGATGAAGAGGCAGGGCTTGAGGGTGCCGGTGCGGGCGTCTTCCGTTCGGCCGACGATGAGGGTGGCGTCGGCGATGTCGACGCCGGAGATGAAGACCTTGCGGCCGGTGAGGAGCCAGTCGCCGGTGTCGGGGTCGCGGCGGGCCGTGGTGGTGATGCGGTGGCTGTTGGAGCCGGCGTCCGGTTCCGTGATGCCGAAGGCCATCGTGCGGGTGCCGTCCGCCAGGGCGGGGAGCCAGGTGCGTTTCTGGTCCTCGGTGCCGAAGCGGGCGATCACTGTGCCGCAGATCGCCGGGGATACGACCATCATGAGGAGGGGGCAGCCTGCGGCTCCCAACTCCTCCAGGACGATGGAGAGTTCGGCTATGCCGCCGCCTCCGCCGCCGTGTGCCTCCGGCAGGTTGACGCCGAGGTAGCCCAGCTTGGCTGCCTCGGTCCAGAGTGCCTCTCGGTCGAAATTGCGGCCGTGGCGTTTGCCGAGGGCGGCGACCGCCGATCGGAGGGTTTTGTGTTCTTCGGACTCGATGAGGGCCATCTGGCTTCCTTCGGGGTGCGGGTTGTGTGTGGCTGGTCGCGCAGTTCCCCGCGCCCCTTTAGGGCGGCTCCACTACTGCCAGCAATGAGCCGACCGTCACCTGTTGGCCAGGTACCACATGCAAAGCGCTCAGCGTTCCTGTGACCGGGGCTGTGATCTTGTGTTGCATCTTCATCGCCTCCAGCCAGAGGAGGGGTTCGCCGGCTCGGACGGCTGCTCCTGCCGTCAGGCCCTCGGTCACTTTGACGACCGTGCCGGGCATGGGGGCCAGCAGGGAGCCCGGGGCGTGCTGGGTCGTCGGGTCGGGGAAGCGGGGGAGGGCGGTCAGGCGGGTGGCGTTCACGTGGACCTCGTCGCCGTACCGTGTCACCTCGAACTTGCGCTGTACGCCGTCCGCTTCGAGTACGACGAGATCGGGCGCCACGTGCACGACCCGTACCCCGTCCGCCTCCAGGCCCGCCCGCGTGTGGCGGTAGCGGACCTCGTGTTCCTCGCCCGCCATGGCGTACCGCTTGGTCTGCGGCTGGGAGGGGAGGTTGCGGAAGCCGCCGAAGCGGGAGCGGTGGGATCGGGCGTCGGCGAGGGCGGCGGCCAGGGGCGCGTAGGGGTCGGGGGCCGGCGTGGTCAGTTCGGGGAGGTGGTGGTCGTAGAAGGCCGTGTCCATGGTGGCCGAGGTGAACTGCTGGTGGCGCAGGGAGCGGACGAGGAGGTCACGGTTGGTTTTGGGGCCGTGGATCGTGGTGCGCTCCAGGGCTCCAGCCAGTGCGCGGACGGCCTCCGCGCGGGTGGGGGCGTGGGCGACGGCCTTGGCGAGCAGGGGGTCGTAGTGGACGCCGATGTCGTCTCCGTCGCCGTAGCCGGTGTCCAGGCGGATGCCTTCGGGGGCGGTCAGGCGGTGCAGGGTGCCGGTCTGCGGGGTCCAGTCGTTCGCCGGGTCCTCGGCGTAGAGGCGGGCCTCGATCGCGTGGCCACGCGCGCGTGGGGGGTCCTTTTCCAGGCGGTGGCCTTCGGCGACGCGGATCTGCAGAGCCACCAGGTCGATGCCGTGGACCGCCTCCGTGACGGGGTGTTCGACCTGGAGGCGGGTGTTCATCTCCAGGAAGTGCGCGCGGCCGTCGGCGACCAGGAACTCGACGGTGCCGGCGCCCTCGTAGGCGACGGCGCACACGGCCTGTGTCGACAGCGCGTACAGGTCCTCGACGAGGCTCTCCGGGAGGCCGGGTGCGGGGGCCTCCTCGATGACCTTCTGGTGGCGGCGCTGGAGGGAGCAGTCGCGGGTGCCGAGGGTCCAGATCGTGCCGTGCTTGTCCGCGAGGACCTGGACCTCCACGTGGCGGCCGTGCTCCAGGTACGGCTCGACGAAGACCTCGCCGTCGCCGAAGGCGCTCGCGGCCTCGGCCCGTGCGCCCTCCAGGGCGGCGTCGAGGTCCTCCAGGCGGCGCACGATGCGCATCCCGCGTCCTCCACCGCCCGCGGCCGCCTTGACCAGGACGGGCAGGTCGGCCTCGGTGATCCGCCCTCGTTCCAGGGACGCGATGCCCATGAGGTCCTTGGCGCGTGTCTTGGACGCCATCGCCTCGATGGCCTCGGGGGGCGGTCCGATCCAGGTCAGGCCGGCGTCGATGACGGCGCGTGCGAAGTCGGCGTTCTCGGAGAGGAAGCCGTAGCCGGGGTGGACGGCGTCCGCGCCGGAGGCGACGGCCGCCTTCACGATCAGGTCGCCGCGCAGATACGTCTCCGCGGGCGCCGCGCCGGGCAGCCGTACCGCCGTGTCGGCCACGCGCGCGTGGAGCGCGTTCTCGTCGGCGTCGGAATGCACCGCGACCGTCCGGATTCCCAACTCACGGCAGGTGCGGAAGACACGGCAGGCGATCTCGCCGCGGTTCGCCACCAGGACAGAACTGATCATGAGCCTCACATCCGGAAGACGCCGAAGCCGCCGCGCGCACCCTCGTACGGCGCGGTGTGGATGGCGGACAGACACAGGCCCAGGACCGTGCGGGTGTCGCGGGGGTCGATGACGCCGTCGTCGTAGAGCCGCCCGGACAGGAACATCGGCAGCGACTCGGACTCGATCTGCTGTTCCACCATGGCGCGCAGGGCGGCGTCCCCGTCCTCGTCGTACGGCCGGCCCTTCGCGGCCGCCGACTGCCGGGCGACGATGGACAGGACGCCGGCGAGCTGCTGCGGGCCCATGACGGCCGACTTGGCGCTGGGCCAGGCGAACAGGAAGCGGGGGTCGTAGGCGCGGCCGCACATGCCGTAGTGACCGGCGCCGTAGGAGGCGCCCATCAGGACCGACAGATGGGGCACCTTCGAATTGGAGACCGCGTTGATCATCATCGCGCCGTGCTTGATGATGCCGCCCTGCTCGTACTCCTTGCCGACCATGTAGCCGGTGGTGTTGTGCAGGAAGAGGAGCGGGATGTCGCGCTGGTTGGCCAGCTGGATGAACTGGGCGGCCTTCTGGGACTCCTCGCTGAAGAGCACCCCTTGGGCGTTCGCCAGCACCCCCACGGGACAGCCGTGGAGCGTGGCCCAGCCGGTCGTCAGGCTGGTCCCGTACAGCGGTTTGAACTCGTCGAAGTCGGAGGCGTCGACGATCCGGGCGATGACCTCGCGAGGGTCGAAGGGGATCTTCAGGTCCCCCGGGACGATGCCCAGCAGCTCGTCCTCGTCGTACTTGGGGGGTTCGGCCGGTCCCGGATCGTCGTACGCCTTGCGGTGGTTGAGGCGGGCGACCACGCGGCGGGCCTGGCGCAGCGCGTCCGGCTCGTCGACGGCGAAGTAGTCGGCGAGGCCCGACACGCGCGCGTGCATCTCGGCGCCGCCCAGCGACTCGTCGTCGCTCTCCTCGCCGGTCGCCATCTTGACCAGGGGCGGGCCGCCGAGGAAGACCTTGGCACGCTCCTTGACCATGATCACGTGGTCGGACATGCCGGGGATGTACGCGCCTCCGGCGGTCGAGTTCCCGAAGACGACGGCGACGGTGGGGATCCCGGCCGCCGACAGCCTCGTCAGGTCCCGGAAGATGGCGCCCCCGGGGATGAAGATCTCCTTCTGGGAGGGCAGATCGGCGCCGCCCGACTCCACCAGGCTGATGCAGGGAAGGCGGTTGGCGATCGCGATGTCATTCGCCCGCAGGGCCTTCTTCAGCGACCAGGGGTTGCTCGCGCCGCCGCGCACGGTCGGGTCATTGGCGGTGATCAGGCACTCCACGCCCTCCACCACGCCGATGCCGGTGACGAGCGAGGCGCCCACCGCGTACTCGCTCCCCCAGGCGGCGAGCGGCGACAGTTCCAGGAAGGGTGTGTCCGGGTCGAGGAGCAGTTCGATGCGCTCGCGGGCGAGCAGCTTGCCGCGCCCCCGATGCCGTTCGACGTACTTCTCGCCGCCGCCCGCGAGGGCCTTGGCATGCTCTGCGTCGAGGTCGGCGAGCTTGGCGAGCATGGCCTCGCGGGCCGCCCGGTAGTCCGGCCCGTTGGTGTCCAGGGTGGTCGGCAGAACGGTCACAGGAGGGCCTCCGGGATGTCCAGGTGGCGGGAGCGCAGCCATTCGCCGAGGGCCTTGGCCTGCGGGTCGAAACGGTGCTGGGCGGCGACGCCCGCGCCGAGGATGCCCTCGACGACGAAGTTGAGAGCGCGGAGGTTCGGGAGGAGGTGGCGGGTGACGGGCAGGTCGCGGCTCTCCGGGAGCAGCTCGCGGAAACGGTCCGCCGTCAGCTCGTGGACGAGCCACCGCCAGGCCTCGTCCGTCCGCACCCACACGCCCACGTTGGCGTTCCCGCCCTTGTCCCCGCTGCGGGCGCCCGCGACGAGGCCGAGCGGGGCGCGCCGGCTGGGACCGTCCGGAAGCGGTTCGGGCAACTCGGGGCTCGGCAGGTTTTCGAGTACGAGGGTGTCGTGTGCCGGGGCTATAGGAACCCGGCGTCCGTCGTGGAGGACCGCCACATGGTCGACGGCACCATGGGCGACGTAGACATCCTCGAAGACCCCATAAGGCGTGCCCTTTCCGGGTGGCGCCAGCACATGGAAGCCGGGGTAGCTGGCCAGTGCCAGTTCTACGGCGGCTCCGCTCAGCGCCCGCCCGACGAGCCGCTCGTCCGGGTCCCGTACGACGAGCCGGAGCAGCGCGCTCGCCGTCTCCTCGGTCGGGGCGTCGGGGCGGTCGGTGCGGACGAGGTCCCAACGGACCTCTGCAGGCTGGGACTTGGCCTCCGCGAAGGCGGCCTCCATCTGTTGCCGCACGAGCGCGGCCTTGGCTTCGATGTCGAGGCCGGTGAGGACGAAGGCGACCTCGTTACGGAAGCCGCCGAGGCGGTTGAGGCCGACCTTGAGGGTGGGCGGCGGGGCCTCGCCGCGCACGCCCTCGATGCGGACGCGGTCGGGGCCGTCCTGGGTGAGGCGGATCGTGTCCAGGCGGGCCGTCACGTCCGGTCCCGCGTACCGGGCGCCGGCCGTCTCGTACAGCAGCTGGGCGGTGGCCGTGCCGACGTCGACGAAACCGCCGGTGCCGGGGTGTTTGGTGATGACGCAGCTGCCGTCCTCGTGGATCTCGGCGAGGGGGAAGCCGGGGCGCCGGAGGTCACCCGGGCGTTCGTTGAAGCGCTCCTTGAAGAAGGCGTAGTTGCCCCCGGTGGCCTGCGCCCCGCACTCCAGCACATGCCCGGCGACGACGGCTCCCGCGAGCCGGTCGTAGTCCGTCCGGGCCCACCCGAAGTGCGCGGCGGCGGGCCCGGTGACCAGTGCCGCGTCCGTCACGCGCCCGGTGACGACCACGTCCGCGCCCTCCCGGAGGCAGGCCGCGATGCCGAAGCCGCCGAGGTAGGCGTGGGCGGCGAGGCGGTCCGAATACCTGGCCTTGAGGTCGTCGCCCTCGACGTGGGCGACGCGGACGGGAATGCCGAGCCGGTCGGCCGACCGCCGTACGGCGGCGGCGAGTCCGGCGGGGTTGAGACCACCGGCATTCGTGACGATCTTGACGGAGCGTTCGTGGGCGAGGCCGAGGCACTCCTCCAGTTGACGCAGGAAGGTACGGGCGTATCCGGCGCCGGGATCCTTCAGCCGGTCCCGTCCGAGGATCAGCATGGTCAGCTCGGCGAGATAGTCGCCGGTCAGCACGTCCAGCTCGCCGCCGGTGAGCATCTCGCGCATGGCGTCGAAACGGTCGCCGTAGAAGCCGGAGGCGTTGCCGATGCGCAGGATCGCCGTCATACGGTGCCGTCCTTCGGCGGGCGTCCGTCACCCGGTGGGCCCGCGAAGGCCTGGGCGATGTCCAGCCAGCGGTCGGCGTCGGAGCCCTCTGCGTGCAGGGCGAGGTCGGTGCGGTGGGCGCGCTGGGTGACCAGGAGGCAGAAGTCGAGGGCGGGGCCGGTGACGCGGTCCGCGGCTTCCTCCGGACCGTAGACCCACAACTCGCCGGAAGGCGCCGTCAGTTCGACCCGGAACTCCTCGAACGGCGGAGTCAGCCCGTGCACGCCGAAGGCGAAGTCCCGGGTGCGGACGCCGAGGCGGACGATGTGCCGGAGCCGGTCGGTGAGGGTGCGTGCCACGCCCAGCGCGTCCGCCACGTCCCCGCCGTGCGCCCAGGTCTCCATGAGGCGGGCGGTGGCCATGGAGGCGACGGACATCGGGGGGCCGTACCAGGGGAAACGCGCCCCTGTCGGCGCCGCACGCAGGGCGTCCGCCAGGGCCTTGCGCCCGGCCCGCCAGTCCGCGAGCAACTGCTCGGGCGGCTTCCCTGCCCCCTCCTCCGCACCGTTGTCCACGAAGTTCCCGGGCGCGGCCAGCGCCTTCTCGACCTCGCGGGCGAAGGCGTCCTGGTCGGTCACGGCCAGCACGGAGGAGTGGTCGGTCCAGGCGAGATGCGCGATCTGGTGGGCGACGGTCCAGCCGGGTGCCGGGGTCGCGAGCGCCCACTGCTCCGGGCTCAACTCGGCCACGAGCAGGTCGAGTTCCTCGCTCTCCGCGCAGAGATCGTCGATCACGGGCGTCGGGTCAGCCATGGGGCGAGCATGGCAGCGCCACCAGAAACAAGCAAGCATGCTTGCATTAATTTGTTTTCCACAGGCCTCGCGACTGAGTACGGGTGCTCATGCACGCCGCCGCCCGGCGCGACACGCTGCACCCATGACCGACACCCTCGTACGTCCGGGCCGCCGACGCCCCTGGTCGCGCAGAACGCGGCCGGGCGTGGATCTCGCCTTCGCGATCCCCCTGTTCCTGCTGGAGGCGGGGTGGCTCGCGCTGGACTGGATATACGGCTACGGCCTGGCGGTTTGGGCGGCGCAGGGCGACCGGGCGCGGATCGACGCGGCCGGGCTCGCGCACATGGAGCGGTTACGGGAACTGCTGATCGTCGTACTCGTCCTGGCGGTCGTCGCGGGAGTCTTCCGTGCCCGCTGGACCGTGGTCGCACACCTGTTGGTGGCCCTCCTGGCCGGCGGAGCGCTGACGGCCGCGCAGCGGGAGTGGAACCACGACCACTCCCCGCCGCCCGGCTGTGTCCGCTACAGCGCGAACTGCTGAAAATCGAGGCGCGCCGCCCGCCGCCCGAGCAGTACGGTCCTCCGGTGATCGATGAGGACGGTTACTTCGGGGAATCCGTGGCTGCGGGGTACGACGAGTCGACGGCGGAGATGTTCGCGGCGGACCGGCTGGATCCGGCGGTCGACCTGCTGGCGGAGCTCGCCGGGAGCGGGAACGGGCGCGCCCTCGAACTCGGCATCGGGACGGGACGAGTCGCGCTGCCGCTCGCGCGGCGCGGTGTGGAGGTGCACGGCATCGACACGTCCCGGGCGATGGTCGAGCGGATGCGGGCCAAGCCCGGGGGTGACGCGATCGGCGTCACGATCGGGGACTTCGCGACGACCAAGGCGGAGGGCCGGTTCTCGCTGGCGTACCTCGTCTTCAACACGATCAACAACCTGACCTCGCAGGACGCCCAGGTCGACTGCTTCCGCAATGTCGCCGAGCATCTGGAACCCGGCGGCCGCTTCGTCATCGAGGTGGGCGTCCCCGATCTGCGCCGGCTGCCGCCCGGGCAGAACGCCGTGCCGTTCCGGGTGGAAGACGGACGGCTCGGCTTCGATCTGTACGACGTCGCCACCCAGTCGATGAGCTCGCATCATGTGCGGATCGACGACGAGGGCCACGGTTCGTATCTCGCCGTCCCCTTCCGCTACGTCTGGCCTTCGGAACTCGACCTCATAGCCCGGCTGGCGGGGATGCGGCTGCGCGACCGCTGGGACGGCTGGACCCGCGAACCCTTCACCAGCGACAGCCGGCAGCACGTGTCGGTCTGGGAGAAGCCCGCCGACTGACCGCGTCCGGCGCAGACCGTCAGGCCTCCGGCACCGGCGCCTTCGCCCGCCCCACCTGCGTCCGCACCGCCCCCATGCTCGCCCCGATGACCAGGGCGATCGCGGCGGCCTGCCAGGCGGAGAGGGACTGGCCCAGGATGAGGAAGCCCGCCGTTGCCGCGAGGGCCGGTTCCAGGCTCATCATGATCGCGAAGGTGGACGCGGGGAGGCGGCGCAGGGCCAGGAGCTCCAGGGTGTACGGGAGCACCGAGGACATGATGGCCACCGCCGAGCCCAGCGCGATCGTCGTCGGGTCGGTGAGCTTCGCGCCCGATTCGGCGATCCCCAGCGGCAGCATGAGCAGCGCCCCGACCGCCATGGCCAGCGCCAGCCCGTCCGCCTGCGGGAACCGTCGGCCCGTACGCGCACTGAACACGATGTACGCCGCCCACATGGCGCCCGCGCCCAGCGCGAAGGCGACGCCGACCGGGTCGAGGCCGTCGAAGCCTCCGCCGCCGAGCAGGAAGACGCCGGTGAGGGCGAGTCCGGCCCAGACGAGGTTGACCGCGCGGCGCGAGGCCAGGACCGACAGGGCGAGCGGGCCGAGGACCTCCAGGGTGACCGCCGGGCCGAGCGGGATGCGGTCGACCGCCTGGTAGAAGAGGCCGTTCATCGCGCCCAGGGTGACACCGAAGACGATCACCGTGCCCCAGTCGGTGCGCGAGTGGCCGCGCAGCCGGGGCCGGCAGACCAGCAGCAGCACCACGGCCGCGGCGAGGAGGCGGAGGGTGACCACCCCGAACGCGCCCGCCCGCGGCATCAGATCCACCGCCAGCGCGGCGCCGAACTGCACCGAGACGCCCCCGGCCAGGACCAGGCCGACCGGGCCGAGGGAGCCTCGTCGGTGGGGGGCCGTCGGGGGGTGCACCGCTGACGGAGAGGTGGTGGTGCTGGGGCTGGTCACGGGCGGTCCAGGTGCTCGGCTCGGGGGTTCACGACTTGTTCATCGCGATGTACTGCCAGGTCCAGGGTAGTGGACTCAGTCAGGCGTGTGAACCCGTTTTGCAGCTGTCCTGAATGGTGGACACGGCAGCCTCACATACCGGGCCAGGGCTCCTCCTGCTGCGGTACGTACTGGTCGTAGGCGTACGACGGCGCCTGCCAAGCCCCGTATGCCCCGTACCCGTCGTACCCCTCGCACACCTGGTCCCCGTACACGGGCTCGACCACGGCCGCCGGCGCCTCGGCGAACCCTTCCGTGAACAGCGGCATCCGCAGCTCCCCCGTGTCGGTCACCGCGTTGTTCTGCGAGCGGTGCAGCCGTGCGTACGCGCCGCCGCGCGCGAGCAGTTCCTCGTGCCGGCCGGTCTCCACGATGCGGCCACGGTCGACGACCAGGATGCGGTCGGCGTCGGGGGCGAGGTTGAGGTCGTGGGTGATCATGATGGTGGTCCGGCCGGCCATCAGGCGGCGCAGGGGCCTGACGACCCGGCGGGCGGCCATGGCGTCGAGGCCGGTGGTCGGTTCGTCGAGGACCAGTACGGGGGCGTCGCGCAGGATGGCGCGGGCGATGGCGAGGCGCTGGAGCTGACCGCCGGACAAGCGGGCCGAGTGGGGGTCGACCTTGGTGTCGTAGCCCTCGGGGAGACTCATGACGAACTCGTGGGCGTCGGCCGCCCGCGCCGCCTCCTCGATCGCCTGGTCGCTGGCGCCGGGACGGCCGCAGGCGATGTTGGCGCGGACGGTGTCGTGCAGGACGAGGGTCTCCTGCGGGAGCAGGGTGACGTATGCGCGCAGTCGGGCCAGCGGGAAGTCGCGCAGCGGGACGCCGTCGAGGAGGAGGTCGCCGGCATCGGGGTCGTAGAAGCGCAGCAGCAGTTTGGAGACCGTCGACTTGCCGGCGCCGCTCGGACCGGTGACGATGACCAGCTCGCCGGGGCTGACGGTGAACGACAGGTCCTGGAGGGCGACGGCGTCGGCCCCCGGGTAGCTGAAGGTGACGGCCCGGACCTCGACCGCGCCGTCGGGGCGGCCGGTCTCGGTGCCCCGGCGCGGGTCGGTGACCGACGGCTCGACGTCCAGGATCTCGATCAGCCGTTCCGCGCCCGCCGTGGCGGCCGTGACGGTGAGGCCGAGCTGGGCCAGGCCCCGCACCGGCGGATAGAGATAGCCGAGGAAGGCAGCGAAGGCGAGGAGCTGGCCGAGGGTCATCCGGCCGGTGGAGATCTCCCAGGCGCCGATCCCGATCACGGCGAGCACGCACACCGTCTCGATGACCTGGACGAGCTGCTCGTAGGCCTCGTTGAGGCGGGTGGAGCGGACGGAGGCGCGGAACCAGGCGCTCGCCTCCTCGTGCAGCCGACGCCGTTCCGCGTCCCGCCGGTCGTACGCCTGGGTCAGCACGATGTTGCCGAGGGACTCCTCGACCACGGAGGTGATGGCGCCGTCCGCGACCCGGCCCTCCCGCGACACGTCCTTGATGGAACCCGAGAAACGCCGGGCCGCCAGCCAGAACAGAGGAGCCAGGCCGAAGGTGGCGGCCGCCAGGTCCCAGCGCAGCCAGAAGGCGGCGACCGCGTAGAACAGCGCGGAGAAGACGGCGGAGGCGGCGCCGACGAGCCCGGAGACGACCAGCGTCTCGATCGCCTCGACGTCACTGGTCAGCCGGGACAGCAGATCGCCCTGGCGGTGACGCTGGAAGAAGTGCGGGGGCAACTGCTGTACGTGGTCGAAGACATGCTCGCGCAGTCTCATCACGAACCGTTCGGTGGCCCAGGCGGCGAGGGAGTTGCCGGCGTATGCCACGACCGCTCCGCCGACGGCCACGCCCAGCCACTTCACGGCCGGGGCCCAGAAAGCGGCCAGCGACCCCTTCTGCAGGGCGTTGTCGGTGAGGTCGCTGAAGACCAGGATGGCCTCGGTCTCGGCGAGAGCGGCGAGCACCGTGCACACCCAGACCGCGAGCAGCCATTTCCTGAGCCCCTTGGTCAGCGGCCAGAAGCGGCGGAAGGCGGTGCGGGCCGGAATGGATGGGAGTATCGCCCTCGTATTCGAGATCCTCGTCCCCATCCTCTTCCATATCCATTTCACACACCCTCCGCAATTCCTGGATTCAACGACCCTTGAATTCCGCGAAAAACGAGGACCGACGGCATGCCGTCGGTCCTCTCACAGCTCACTCAGTTGTCGTCGCCGGGGATCGGCTTCGGCACCGGCGGCTTGGGGTGCTTCTTCCTGGGCTTCGGCGGGGGCGGCGGGGGGAGCTGCTTGTTCTTGGGCTTCGGGGGCAGCGGGGCGAGCTTCTTGAGGCTCATTCCAACTCCTGGTGTTTCGCAGTTCAGTGATTTCGGGAATTCCGCGTCCGGTTCCCGACATCGATGAACCTACACGCCCGGCAACTCAAGAAACGGCAAAGTTGGCGAGGTAACGGCAAACAGGAGCTGTGAATACCTGGCTAAATCCTGAGTGATCCCCGCCGAACCTGAGAGTTCTGTTATGAACCTGAGAGCCGGCTTATGAATCCTGGGAGGCCCCTTTGAGAAGTCCCTCTTCCAGTCCCTCCGCCAGTACCTCTGCGAGGTGCCGCCCCCGTACGCCCGCGAGCTGTTCCAGCTGTGTCCGGCACGAGAAGCCGTCCGCCAGAATCACCGCACCCTCGGGGGCCTGCCGCACCCCCGGCAGCAGCTGTTCCTCCGCGCAGGCCGCCGACACCTCGTAATGGCCCTTCTCGAAGCCGAAGTTGCCCGCCAGACCGCAGCAGCCGCCCGCCAACTCCCCAGTCAGCCCCGCGGCTTCGCGCAGACGGCGGTCCGCACCGTCACCGAGGACGGCATGCTGGTGGCAGTGGGTCTGGCCGGTGACCGGGCGGTCGAGGACGGGCGGCGCCCAGTCGGGGGCGTACCGCTCCAGCGCCTCCGCGAAGGTCATGACCGAGGCGGCGAGGCGGGCGGCGCGCGGGTCGTCGTGCAGCAGCTCCGGCAGGTCCGTGCGCAGGGCCGCGGCGCAGCTCGGCTCCAGGACGACGAAGGGCGGGAAGTTCTTGCCCAGCCGGGGGTCCAGGAACGGGTCCAGCAGGTCGAGGGTGCGGCGCAACACCTTGCGGGCACGGTCGAGTTGACCGGTCGAGATGTACGTCAGCCCGCAGCAGACGGCGGGGTGGCGGCGGGTCGGCCACAGGACCGGCGTCAGTCCGGTCGCCTCCAGGACCCGCACGGCCGCCTTCCCCACCTCCGGCGAGAGGTGCTCCGTGAAGGTGTCCGGCCACAGCAGGACAGGCCTGCCGAGGGGCTCCTCGTACTCCAGTCCCAGCTCGCGGATCATCCGCCGCTCCCGCGCCCTGGCGCGGCGCCCGAACCACCGGGTGAACGTCTCGGTCGCCACCCGCGGAATCCGCCGCTCGGGCGCGATCCCGCCCACCCGCTTGGCGAGCGCCGCGGGCGGCCCCATGGAGGCGAGGAAGTTGACCAGCCGGGCGGTGCGGGTGCGGTCCACCAGCCGCAGCCACACCGGCAGCCGTCCCATGCTGTAGTGCGCGGCCGGGCGGCGCCGCCCCGCGTAGTGGTGGTGCAGGAACTCCGCCTTGTACGTGGCCATGTCGACCTCGACGGGGCAGTCGGACCGGCACCCCTTGCAGGACAGGCACAGGTCGAGCGCGTCCCGTACCTCCGCCGACCGCCAGCCGTCGGTGACGACCTCGCCGGCCAGCATCTCGTGCAGCAGCCGGGCACGCCCGCGCGTGGAGTGCTCCTCCTCGCCGGTCGCCCGGAAGGACGGGCACATGACGGACGCGCCGGACGCGGAGGTCGTACGGCACTTGGCGACGCCCACGCACCGCCGTACCGCCGCGGAGAAGTCGCCGCCGTCGGCCGGGTACCCGAAGGCCACGTCGACGGGCTCGCGCGGCAGCACGGAGAAGCGGAGGTTCGCGTCGAGCGGGGCCGGACGGACCAGCATGCCGGGGTTGAGGAGGTCGTCCGGGTCCCAGACGCCCTTCACCCGCCCGAAGAGGGCGACCATGTCCTCGCCGTACATCTTCGGAAGCAGTTCCGCCCGCGCCTGCCCGTCCCCGTGCTCCCCGGACAGCGATCCGCCGTGCGCCACGACCACGTCCGCGAGCTCCTCCGAGAAGCGCCGGAACCGGCCGATGCCCGCCTCGCTCAGCAGGTCGAAGTCGATACGGACGTGGATGCAGCCGTCCCCGAAGTGCCCGTACGGGGTGCCGCGCAGCCCGTGGGAGGTCAGCAGCCGCCTGAAGTCCCGCAGGTAGGCGCCGAGCCGCGCGGGCGGCACCGCGCAGTCCTCCCACCCGGGCCAGGCCTCGCTCCCGTCCGGCATGCGCGTCGCCGTGCCACTGGCGTCCTCCCGGATCCGCCACAGCGCCCGCTGCCCGCCCGGGTCGGTGACGACGAGCGAGTCGACGACGTCGGCGGCCCGCACGACCGCCTCCGCACGCGCGCGTGCCTGCGCCTCCGTGTCCCCGCCGGTCTCCACGAACAGCCAGGCCCCGCCCCGCGGCAGCGCGGCCGTGGACGGCACCAGATCGGCCGCCATGCCCTCCACGGTCAGCGGCCCGTACGGCAGCAACCCGGCCGCGGCCTCGGCGGCGGCGCTCTCGTCGGCGTACGCCAGCACGGCCAGCGCACGCGCGCGTGGCGCCTCGACAAGTCGTACGACGGCCTCGGTCAGCACCGCCAGCGTGCCCTCGCTCCCGCAGAAGGAGCGGGCGACATCGGCCCCCTTCTCCGGCAGCAGCGCGTCCACCGCATACCCGGAGATCCGCCGGGGCAGCTCCGGAAACCCGGTCCGCAGCCGCGCCAGCTCCCCCTCGGCCAGTGCCCGCAACCCGTCCGGCGCCCCGGCCCACCCCTGCCCGAGCCGCAACCGCTCCCCGCGCCCGGTGACCACGTCCAGCTCCCGCACACTGTCCGCCGTGGTCCCCCACGCCACCGAGTGCGAGCCGCACGAGTTGTTCCCGATCATCCCGCCGAGCGTGCAGCGACTGTGCGTGGACGGATCGGGCCCGAACCGGAGCCCGTACGGCGCGGCGGCCTCCTGCAGCCGGTCCAGGACGAGCCCCGGCTGGACGACGGCGGTACGGGTCTCGGCGTCCAGGGACACGATCCGGTCCATATGCCGGGTGAAGTCCAGCACGACACCGGCACCGGTGGCCTGGCCGGCGATCGAGGTGCCACCACCACGCGGCACGACGGGCACCCCGTGCGCCCGGCAGACCTCCAGCACGGCGGCCACGTCGTCGGCGTCCCTCGGGGCCACCACCCCCAGCGGAACCCTCCGATAATTGGACGCGTCCATCGTGACCAGCGCCCGGGACGTGGCATCGAACCCGACCTCGCCCCGGACGGCCCCTCGCAGCTCCGCCTCAAGTTTCGACATGCGTCCACTCAACCAGCCCGTCGTGGGGGTCCCCCCGCTCGAGCGAAGCCGAGAGTGGGGGAGTTCGAGGACGAGGCCCCGCAAGGGCCGAAGCGGGGGTCCGGGGGCTGCAAGCCCCCAGGGACGGCCACCGAGACACGTGTCTCACCGGGCGGACGACGTTTCACCCAGGTTTCCCGAAACGGCTAACCTCACCCCGTGGCTGAGATCCAGATTCCCGCTGACATCAAGCCCGCCGACGGACGTTTCGGCGCGGGCCCCTCCAAGGTGCGGACGGAAGCGCTGGACGCGCTGGCCGCGACCGGTACCTCCCTCCTCGGCACCTCCCACCGCCAGGCCCCGGTCAAGAACCTGGTCGGCAAGGTGCGCGAGGGCATCAGTGAGCTGTTCTCCCTGCCCGACGGCTACGAGGTCATCCTCGGCAACGGCGGCTCGACGGCCTTCTGGGACATCGCGACCCACGGCCTGATCGAGAACAAGTCGCAGCACCTCAACTTCGGCGAGTTCAGCTCGAAGTTCGCGAAGGCCGCCAAGCTGGCCCCGTGGCTGGCCGAGCCGACCGTCATCGCGAGCGACCCGGGCACGCACCCGGAGGCCGAGGCCGAGGCCGGCGTCGACGTCTACGCCTTCACCCACAACGAGACCTCCACCGGTGTCGCCATGCCGATCAAGCGCGTGGCCGGCGCCGACGAGGGCGCGCTGGTCCTCGTCGACGCCACCTCCGGCGCCGGCGGCCTCCCGGTGGACGTGTCCGAGACGGACGTCTACTACTTCGCCCCGCAGAAGTCCTTCGCCTCCGACGGCGGCCTGTGGATCGGCATCTTCTCCCCGGCCGCGATCGAGCGCGCCGAGCGCATCCACGCGTCCGGCCGCCACGTCCCGGAGTTCTTCAGCCTCCCCACGGCGATCGACAACTCCCGCAAGAACCAGACGTACAACACCCCGGCCCTCGCCACCCTCTTCCTGCTGAACCAGCAGCTGGAGTGGCTCAACGGCCAGGGCGGCCTGGACTGGTCGGTCCGCCGCACGGCGACCTCCGCCCGCACGCTCTACGGCTGGGCCGAGGACATCAAGTACGCCAACCCGTTCGTCACCGACCCGGCCAAGCGCTCGGCGGTCATCGGCACGATCGACTTCACCGACGAGGTCGACGCGGCCGCCGTCGCCAAGGTGCTGCGCGCCAACGGCATCGTCGACACCGAGCCGTACCGCAAGCTCGGCCGCAACCAGCTGCGGGTCGCGATGTTCCCGGCGATCGACCCGGCGGACGTCGAGGCCCTGACGAAGTGCATCGACTACGTGATCGAGAAGCTGTAACGGCTTCCACCACGACCTGAAGGGGCGCCCGGTACCAGTACCGGGCGCCCCTTCGCGTTTGCGCTCAACTCACCTTCAGCCGCGGATGCCGATCAGACCGTGCAGGGTGCTGCCGCGCGGCGCGGTGGCCGGCTGCTGCGAGGACAGCGCGGACTCCGCCGTGCTCGCCGGCTTCGGGTCGGGGGTCTTCTGGCACACCGCGTCGGCCGTGCCGTGGCCGCGCGGCACCGTGCCGTCGGTGAGGTACGTCGCCAGGTACTTGTCCAGGCAGGCGTTGCCGCTCAGCGAGATGCCGTGGTTGCCGCCGCCCTGTTCGACCACCAGGCTGGAGTTCTTGAGCAGGCGGTGGACGGTGACACCGCCCACGTACGGGGTGGCCGCGTCGTTCGTCGCCTGGAACAGCAGCACCGGCGGCAGCTGGGAGTTGGCGACGTTCACCGGCTTCAGCGACTTGGTGGGCCAGAACGCGCACGGCGCGTTGTACCAGGCGTTGTTCCAGGTGTTGAACGGCGCCTTGGCGTACACCGCCCAGTTGTCCTTCTCCCACTGCTTCCAGTCACGCGGCCAGGACACGTCCCGGCACTGCACGGCGGCGTAGACGCTGTATCCGTTGTCACCGGAGCCGTAGACCGCGGCGAGCGACTGGTACACCTTGACCAGCGGGTCGGGGTTGTGGTCGTTGACGTAGGCGGCGAACGCCTGGGCGAGCTGGGGCCAGTAGCCGTTGTAGTAGCCGCCGGGCAGGAAGGTGTCCTCCAGCTCGGCGGAGCCCACCTTGCCGCCCGCGGGCTTCTTGGCGAGCTCCGCCTGCATCGCGTACCACTTGGCCTCGATCGCTGCCGGGTCGGTGCCGAGCTTGTACGTGGAGTCGTACTTGGCGATCCACGCCATCAGGGCCTTGTGGCGGGCGTTGAAGGCGTAGTCCTGGCCGATGTTGTCGTCGTACCAGACCCCGTCGGGGTTCACGACCGAGTCCAGGACCAGACGGCGCACCCGGTGCGGGAAGAGCTTGGCGTAGACCTGGCCCAGGTAGGTGCCGTACGAGTAGCCGAAGTAGTTGATCTTCTTGGCGCCGAGGGACTTGCGGATCGAGTCCATGTCCTTCACGGCGCTGACCGTGTTGATGTACGGCAGGATGTCCGCGTACTTCCTGCCGCAGGCGGCGGCGAAGGACTTCGCGCGCTCCAGGTTGGCCTTCTCGATCGCCGGCGTGCTGGGGACGCTGACCGGGCGGACGGGGTTGAAGTAGCCGGGCTTGCAGTCCAGGGCGGGCTTGCTCTTGCCGACGCCCCGCGGGTCGAATCCGATGACGTCGTACTGGGCCGCGACCGCCTTGGGCAGGGCGGAGGCGACGAAGGGGGCGAGCGTGAGGCCGCTGCCGCCGGGGCCGCCCGGGTTGACCAGCAGCGGGCCCTGGAACTTCCGCGCGGTGTGCGGGACCCGAGTCAGGGCCAGGGTTATCTTCCGCCCCTGCGGCCTGGCGTAGTCGAGCGGTACCTGCACGGTCCCGCACTGGAGGGTCGGGGTGGCGTCCGTGGCGCACTTCTTCCAGGTGACGTTCGCCGTCTGGACGGCGTCCGCCGAGGACGGCGTGCCGGCCTCGGCGGGAGCGGCCGTGAGCGTCCCGGCCAGAACGACGGCGGCGCCGCACAGCACAGCTGCGCTTGTCTTCATGAACTTCTCTCAGAGCGTGGGGAGTTGGGGCGGGACCGCAATGTTCGTGATCCCGGCCGGATTTTTTCGAAGAAGAGCGAACGCGGGAAACACATGACGCGAAGATTTGGTATTCCTGTGACCCGGAGGCGCCCGGCACACACCGGGCGCCCTCGTCACACGGCCCTCACGCAGCCGTACAGCTCACATGCGGCACCGCCCCGCCGCCCGGCGCACCCCCGAACCCGAAGCTCACCGAACCGCCTGCCGGAACACCACCGTTGTGCGCGGCGTTCACCGCGGTCACGGTCGCGCCGCTCTGGGTGTACGAGGCGTTCCACATGTTCGTGACCTGCTGTGATCCGCCCCAGGTCCAGGTCACCTTCCAGGAACCGATCGCGCTCGTCCCGGTGTTGGTCACCTTCACCTCGGCGTTGAAGCCGCTGCCCCAGTCGCTGCTGACGGTGTAGGAGGCCGAGCACGCGGCCGTGCTCCCGCCACCGCCACCCCCACCGCCTCCTCCGCCCGTGCCGGTGCCGGGAAACAGCGGTGCCTTGATGCTCGCCAGATAGCCGTCCTTCACCGTGTCGACGGTCGTCCAGTCGTCCTTCAGGATGCCGCCCGTGTCACCGGAGTTGGGGTTCCAGGACCAGAACGTCCAGTGGAAGGAGTCGGCCCCGTACGTCGACGTCGGCCGCAGATAGCTCACCAGCGCCGCCAGCCATTTCTGGTCGACGGTCGAGGACAGCGTCGTACCGAACTCGCCGACCCACACGGGCGCGATGTTCTGCTTGAAGAGGTAACCCCAGTACTTGTCCCAGACGCCCGGCATGTTGGCGGGGAACGCCGGATCGCTGAACCAGGGCTGCTGGGCCACGCTGGTCGCGTAGTCGTGGGCGGAGTACACGACCCGGTCGGCCACGTCGAGCCGGACCGGGTACTGGGCGACGCCCATCAGGTTGCCGCCCCACCACCCCGACACGCCGCCGTACGTCTGCACGCCCTCGACGAAGATCAGCAGGTCGGGGTTGACGGAGAGCACCGCGTTGCCGGCCCGCTCGGCGGCCAGCCGCCAGTCGGTCGCCGTGTCGCCGCAGCCCCAGCAGGCCGGGTCGTGGGGCTCGTTGTGCAGGTCGATGCCGATGACGGTGTCCTGGCCCTGGTAACGGGCCGCGAGCGCCTTCAGATCGGCGATCCAGGTGGACTCGGGGACGGCCGCCGTGTACCAGAGCGCCGACTGTCCGCCCGAGTCCGGCCGGTGCCGGTCGAGGATGACCTTGAGGCCGTCCTGACCGGCGTACGCCACGAGCTTGTCCATGACCTGGAGGGAGCTGAGACCCTGCAGATCGGCGTTCTTGCCGCTGCTGAAGTCGATGCTGTTGGGGACGGTGGACGGCTTGAAGATGTCGTCGCTGTAGGGCAGCCGGATGGTGTTGTAGCCCAGTGACTTCATCTGGTCGATCATGGACTTGTAGTCGCGGGACCAGAGGCCGTGGACGACGTGGTTGGCGGTCTCGAAGCCGAACCAGTTGATCCCGGCGATCCTGACCGGCTGCCCGGCCGCGTCCAGGATCTGGCGGCCGCTCGTGTGCCAGTAGCCGGCGCCGGGGACGGCGGCCGCGTGTGCGGTGTGCGCACCGCCGCCCAGTGGCAACAGAAGCGCCGCGGCAACGGCGCACAGCGCTCTTCGCAAGCTGCGGAACATGTCGCTGCTTCCTCTCGGGAGGCGCGGGCCCGGAACAGAATGGGAGCGCTCCCATCACCCGGCACCTCCATGGAAGCCACGTCACATGAACACGTCAAGCTCTACGACGTCGGTCAGCGGCGCAGCAGCCGCCGGATCCCGAAGACCACCGCCGCCGCGACGGCGACGGCGAGTGCCCCGACCTTGAGGTTGCCGCCCACACCGCCGCCGCTGCCGCCCGAGGCACTCGAACTCCCGCTCCCGGAGGGCGACTTCGAGCCACCGCCCGGAACGTCCTGCGCCTGCACGGCGCTGTCGGCGCCCTCGCTGCCGTACATGAGCTTCGTGCCGTCGACGGTGTAGGTGATGGACTCGCCCTGCCCCTGCAGCGGAACGTTCAGGCGCCCCTTGCGTTTGATCCTGCCGCCGTTCCAGTCGTAGTAGATCCCGCCGAAGTAGCCGCGCACGGCGAGCTGCTTGCCGTCCGGGGAGATGGCGGCGTCGGTGGCCCAGAGGTCGACGGTGGCGACGGGCTTGAAGTAGTTGGTGCCGGAGGCGGAGAGCCTGGCCGGCCCCTCGTACAGGTGCCCGCCGTTCTCGTTCTTGTCGATGATGTAGGCCCGCCCGGTCTTCGGGTCGACGACGAGCGACTCGGCGTTGCGCGCCCCGTCCGAGTACTTCACCACGTACTGCGTGGCCCGCACGGTCTGGTCGACCAGTCTCTTCGGCTCGGGCAGCCGGTAGATCCACACGTACGGCCACTTGCCGCCGAGGTTGTCGCCGATGTCGCCGACGTAGATCTGGTTGCCGGGGCCGATGGAGACGGCCTCGGTGTCGCGGGGGGCGCCGATGCCGCTGAGGGTGACGCGGGCGACCGTCTTCCCGGTGCTGCTGTCGACGGCGTAGATGTACGGGCCGTCACCGCTGTCGTTGTGGGTCCAGTAGATGCCGGGGTGCAGACGGGAGGCGGCCAGTCCGCTGGACTCGGCGATGCGCGAGTCCTTGATGGTGAACCCCTGGTCGCCCTTGCCGTCGCCGTCTGCGGCGGATACGGGCGCGGCGAAGGCGCCCACGAGAAGGACCCCGGCGAGGAGAGCGAACGGTCGGCGCATGTCCCAAGCCTGCCATCCCCGCCCCGTGTTCACGGACGGGTGACGCCGAGGGGTGACGGCCAGGGGCGCGTGGCAGGCCTCACACCCCACCCGTCCCATTGGTCCCTCCCTGATCCCTCCCCGATCGTCCATCATGAGCGGATGCTTAGGTTCATGCCGGTCGGCGACTCCATGACGATCGGAAGCGCGGGCGAGCACACATGGCGTTACCGGATGTGGGAGCACCTGCGCGAGACGTACGACGGCCCGTTCGCCCTGGTGGGCCCGCGCGAGACGCTGTACGACAAGGCGGCGGACGCGCCGGTGTCGTACGAGTACGCCGACCCCGACTTCCCGCGCGCCCATCTGGCGGGGTGGGGCGAGGGCTGGCAGCACATGGCTCCGCTGATCGAAGAGGCGGTGCGCTCCTGCCGCGCGGACGTCCTGCTGGTCTCCCTCGGCCTGATCGACCTGGGCTTCTACACGAACGCGGAGCAGACGGCGGAGAACGTGCACCGCTTCGTGGCGGCGGCCCGCTCGGCCAACCCGCGCGTCCGCCTGGTCGTCCTGCCGGTGATCCCGAACGTGCGCGCCACCGCGGACGCCCCCTTCGCCGCGCAGGTGACCCGCTTCAACGAACTCCTGGCCAAGGCGGTCGCCGACCTGGACGAGCCCCGCTCCCCGCTCCTGCTGGCCTCGCCACCGCCGTCGTACGACATCCATCACGACACGTACGACGGCACGCATCCGAACGCGAGCGGTGAGCGCAAGATCGCGGGCGCGTTCGCGGACGCGATGTATCAGGCGTGGGATCTCGGGGAGCCCTACGAGGGCTGACCCTCGACGCCGTCGGAACCGGGCATGTGTTCGTCTCCCCGTGTCCTGGTCACCGTGCGTATCGTTGTACTGCGCGGCTGCACTTGTCCGTGGAGCAGCCGGGGAGGAGCGCCACGATGACCGTCCTTGAAGACAGGATCGAGATGGCCGAATACAGCGGCGAGGTGACTCTGGACAGCCTGTTCGAGTCGCTTGAGCGGGCCACCCCCGAGGGCTACAAGGTCGAGATCGTCGAGGGGACCGTCTTCATGGCGCCGCAACGGGATATCCACTGGAAGATCATCCGCAGGATCGTCCGAGCTCTCGAGGATGAATTCGGCATGGACGTCAACGTCCTGTCGGACGTTCGCATCGATTTCCCGGGCAGTCTGAACGGTTACGCCCCGGATGTGGCAAAGATCCGGGAGGGCGCCAAGAAGGACTCCAAAGGCCTGTGGTCCCACCGGGACGTCGAGTTCGTCGCCGAGGTCATCTCGAAGGGCACGGCCCCGAACGACTACGGCCCCAAGAGGACCGCCTACGCCGCCGCCGAGATCCCCGTCTACCTCATCGCCGACCCCTACCAGGGCAAGTGCCACCTCTACACCCAACCGAAGGACGGCGAGTACGTCGTCGAACTGTCCGTTGCTTTCGGCGGCGACGTCGACATGACCACCACCCTCGTCGGCCTCACCCTCAAGACCGAAGAGTTCCCGCGCGACTGAACCCGGCGGCTCACGCAGGCGATGGAAAGCCGCTGGGAAAAGCCGGTGAGCAAAGATCGCGCCGGCGGCAGACTGCCCCCATGACCTCTCCCTCCCCCATCCCTGATGCCAAGGCCGACCTGCACTTCTATCTGCAGTCCGCCCGCGATGCCCTGCTGTGGAAGCTCGAAGGGCTCTCGGAGTACGACATCCGCCGTCCGCGGACGCCGACCGGCACCAACCTCCTGGGCCTGGTGAAGCACGCGACCGGCGTGGAGCTGGGCTACCTCGGCGACACCTTCGGGCGGCCGTTGTCCGGCGGCCCGCTGCCCTGGATGGCGACGGGCGGTGAACCCAACGCGGACATGTGGGCCACCGCCGACGAGTCCCGCAAGTACATCGTGGACCTCTACCGCAGCGTGTGGGCGCACGCGGACGCGACGATCGACGCGCTGCCGCTGGACACCGTCGGCAGGGTGCCGTGGTGGCCCGAGGGCAGGGACCAGGTGACGTTGCATCACGCCGTGGTGCGCGTGATCGCCGACATGCACCGGCACGCCGGGCACGCCGACATCCTCCGCGAACTCACGGACGGCGCGGTGGGGATGAACCAGGGCAACGACAGCATGCCGTCGGACGACGCGGCCTGGTGGGAGAGCCACCGGGACCGGGTGGAGCGTGCGGCGCGGGAGGCCGACCGGAAGCCGGCCTGATCCCCGGTCAGCTTCGGGACGCGGTGCCGCCACCGCTGGGGCGCGGCTTCGACGTGGTCGAACCGCTCTTGGAGGCGGGGGATTTCGCGGTCGCGGGCGTCTGGCGATGACGGTGGCGGGAGATGTTTCTGCGTGGCGGCCGGGTCAGCGTGATCTGACGGACCAGCTGCTGGAAGCAGGCCAGGGAGGCGAGCGTCGGCAGGGCCGCCGCGGCGACACCGGTGAAACTCCTGTCGGCCTCGGCCACGCAGAGTGACATCGCAAGGAAGGAGAAGAGCAGAACGACGAACCAGGAGTGCACGGCCCTGCGTTGGTGAAGGGCGCTGCGCAGAATGGAGAGCGAGGCCACCATCCAGGGGCCGTAGACCAGAAGCGGCCACCAGGTCAGTATTCCGCCCTGCGTTGCCGACGCCACGTGCCGCAGAGGTGCATAGGCCACCATGCCGCCGAAGACGCTCACCATCGAAACGATCACGGCGGCTAGCGCGGCGATCAGAAAGCTGACGGTCTGCAGCCAGGTGAAGCGGAAGCGCAGCCGGAACCGCACTTTCCGGTGCCGGACGGTACGGCGCCGGATGGGTGGCAACTCGGCGGTGATCCTCGCCAGGTTGTCCATCGACTCGCCCGTGAAGTCGAGGTCGGACGGCGGTGGCGGCTCGCGACGAGGCGGCGGCGACACGGTGCCCGCCTGCTCCGCCGTCACGGCGTTCTGCAGGAGGGACGTGAGTTCCTCGACCGGGTCCCAGCCCTCCACCAGGGGGCCCGTGGCGTACATGTCCTCTGCAGGGCCCCGGTGGCGGCCGGTGGCCAGCCCGGTGGGGTAGTCACCGGGATACCGTTCGTGCGGGGTGAAGGAAAAATCCAGGTATTCGTCGTTCATAGAGGTCCGCCCCCGTCATGTAACCGCGTGGCAGCCGGACCGTCCCTGATCGTTCCACCGCCGCCCGAGTTCCTCCTGAGCCGTGTCCAGGATTCCCAGGAACTCGCTGAAGATGGTCCCGGTGACCTGCAGTTCGATGCGCGCACCGTCCCCGTGCAAGGTGCCGCACGCATCGGCCGCCGAGTACGCCGCGGCGGGCGTGAAGGTGTAGCGCCCCACTGCCACCGCACGGGCGGGTGGCAGATCCTCCGCGGTCGCTCCGGAACGGTACGGGTTAAGGAACCTTGCTTTCGCCATATTCCGCTAACGCCGCGTCCCCTCCTCCGGATGCGCGGCAAACGAGTGAGGCCAATTCGACGAAAACATCGACTAGAGCGTTTGTCATCCGAGCCGATCGCACCGTCCTCAATACGTTAAGAGTCCAGCAGTTTGTCTTTTGAATTCTTCTCGCACAGGAAAGATCATTTATTGGGGCGCACCACGGCGCCGCGAGCCGGCTGACAGAATCTGGTCGCATGGCGCTCATCCACAACACCACCCTCAAGCCGACCAAGGTGGAACTGCTCACCACCTGGCTGCCCACCCGCCCCTGGTACCAAGGCGGCCCGGCCACACCGGAGTTGACCAAGGCCGGCGGCTTCCGGCTGGACGACCCGGAGGGCGGGGTCGGCATGGAGTTCATGGTCGCCACCGACGTGTCCGGCCCGGCCCCGGTCGCCTATCTGGTGCCGCTGACCTACCGCGGCGCCCCGCTCGACGGCGCCGAGCACGCCCTCGTCGGCACCATGGAGCACGGCGTGCTGGGCAAGCGCTGGGCCTACGACGGCTGCCACGACCCGGTACTCCTCACCGAGCTCCTGGCCCTGATCGAGGGCCGGGTCCAGGCCATGGCCCAGAGCATCACGGACACCCCCGACCACGAGGTCACCCGCGCCTACGCGGCCGCGTCCCCCGCCATCGAGGGCCCGCTCTCCACGGCGACGGACACCACCGAGTCCACCGAACTCCACGCCGCCGACGGCACGTTGCTCCGCGTGCACCGCGTCCTGCGACCGGCACCGCTCCCTCCGGAGGGAGTGCTCGGCCACGTCACCGGCGCCTGGCAGGCAGCGGACGACACCCGCACCCGGGCTGCGTTCGTCACGCTGCACGCCCCTTCCGGAGCTGAAGGCCGACGCCCTATCCCACAGCTATGAGTTCGGCCCCTCACCACATCCGCGACTCCAAGAACCCCGAAGCCCGAACCCTTCAGCTGACCCCCACCACCTGGTCGACGTTCTTGAAGTCCCTCTAGAACATCCCGTTGCCGTTCGCCGAAGTCGCCGGCACGTCCTGGATCACGTCCCAGTGCTCGACGATCTTCCCGCCCCGCACCCGGAACAGATCCACGATCGCCTGTCCCCGCTCCCCCGGCGCGTTCACGTAGTGGCTGTGGACGGCGACCAGGTCACCCTCGGCGATGACCCGCTTCGGCGTGACCGTCAGCTGCGGGAACTGCTTGAAGTACGCGCCCAGACCCGACCTCACGCCCTCCACCCCATCCGCGATGTCCGGGTTGTGCTGGTCGTACTCGGGCCCCCAGTACCGGTCGATCGCCGACAGGTCCTTCTTCACCAGGAGTTGGTCGAAGGCGGCCGTCACCAGCTTCTTGTTGTACGCCGTGAGGCAGCCCGGCCCCGGCTGCTCCGTCCGCGGCCGACTCACCGTGGAGAACATGTCGTTGCCGTTGACGGACTTCTCCGGCACGGCCTGCCCCACGTCCCAGTGCTCGGCGATCTTCCCGCCCTGGAAGCGGAAGATGTCGAACACCGCGGAGCCCCGCGTACCGGGCGTCAGGACGACGTTGGAGTGGACCAGGACGAGGTCACCCTCGGAGATCACCCGCTTGATGTCGTACTCGGCGTGGGGGAACTGCTTGTGCACCGAGACGGCGAGGTTCTTGAGCATCTCCGCACCGTCCGGCGCGAGCGGGTTGTGCTGGATGTAGTCCGGCCGTACGAAACGGTCCACGACCGCGGTGTCCCCGCGCTCGAACACGCCCTTGAGGACACCGGCGGCCACGGCCTTCTGGTAGCCGAGGCGGGCGGAATCGCCGTAACCGGAGTGACCGGAGTGAGCGGCCGAGGCGGGGTGCGGCGCAGCTACGGCAGGTACCGCGGCGGTACCCAGCGCGGCGGCGGAGGCGGCGAAGGCGACGAGCGCCCTGCGGACGGAGCTGGTGGGGGGCATGCGGCTCTCCGGGAATAGATATTGAAACTTCAAGTTGACGCTTCCCGCAGGAAAGCACTAACCATCAGTTAGCGTCAAGGTCTCCCGGACTCCCCAAGCTCCCTTGCCTAGAGCGCACTCCACGCCGTTGGCTGGGTGGTCATGAAGTACACGCAGCTCGGACGCACGGGACTCAAGGTCAGCCGACTGGTCCTCGGCACCATGAACTTCGGACCGCAGACCGACGAGGCCGACAGCCACGCGATCATGGACGCGGCGCTGGACGCCGGCATCAATTTCTTCGACACCGCCAACGTGTACGGCTGGGGCGAGAACAAGGGCCGTACGGAAGAGATCATCGGCAACTGGTTCGCCAAGAGCGCGGCCCACCGCGACAAGGTCGTCCTCGCCACCAAGGTGTACGGCAACATGGCCGCCGACGGCGAGGCCTGGCCCAACCACGACAAGCTCTCCGCGCTGAACATCCGGCGCGCGGTCGACGCCAGCCTGAAGCGGCTGCAGACCGACCACATCGACGTCTACCAGTTCCACCACGTCGACCGCCGCACCCCCTTCGAGGAGATCTGGCAGGCGATCGACGTCCTGGTCCAGCAGGGCAAGATCCTCTACGTCGGCTCCTCGAACTTCCCCGGCTACAAGATCGCCCAGGCCAACGAGATCGCCGCCCGCCGCGGCGGCACCATCGGCCTGGTCAGCGAGCAGTGCCTCTACAACCTGGCCGAGCGCCGCGCCGAGATGGAGGTCATCCCGGCCGCACAGGAGTACGGCCTCGGGGTCATCCCCTGGTCACCGCTGCACGGCGGCCTGCTCGGCGGCGTGATCAAGAAGGAGGTCGAGGGCGGGCGCCGCGCGAGCGGCCGGGCCGCGGACGCCCTCGCCAACACCACCATCCGCGCGCAGATCCAGGCGTACGAGGACCTGCTCGACAAGCACGGCGTGGAACCGGGCGAGGCGGCCCTGGCCTGGCTCCTGACCCGCCCGGGCGTCACCGGCCCGATCGTGGGCCCGCGCACGGCGGAACAGCTGGAGTCGGCGATCAGGGCGGCGGAGCTGGAACTGAGCGACGAGCTCCTGACCGGCCTGGACGAGGTCTTCCCGGGCCCGGGCCCGTCCCCGGAGGCCTTCGCTTGGTAACGCCGCGAACAGGGGCGCCCCTATAGGGGCGGCGGGGCTGCATTCGATATGCGGCTCCGCCGCGTGGGCGCGACCAGCCGCATACGGCCCGCACCCGGCGACGAACGCGCAGTTCCCCGCTACCTGACCGCCGCTGCGACGACAACGACCACAAGCAGAAGAACTAGCGCACCGGCCATGATCCGGTTTCGGGTTTTCGGGTCCACGCATCGAGCCTAACCGGCACCCCCGAGCGCCCAACGGGCGACCGCCTCATAACGCGGCTGCTCCCCCGGCACCCCGGAACTCGGCAGCTTGCTCCGCACCAGCACCAGCTCCCCCACCGTCCACGTACGGCTCGTGAACTCCCCGAGAGCGGCGACATACGGTCGTACGTCCGTCGCGTCCCGGCTCCGAGCCACCGTCAGATGCGCCTTGTACCGCCGGTGCTGCCCCATCGCCACCCCCGCCTTCCGCGCCGCGGCCTCCGCGCGGTCGGCGAGCAGCCCCAGGGCCGGCAGTTCACCCTCCGCCCCCACCCACAGCGCCCGTCCGTGCCCGAACTGGCCACCGCCCCGCAGGGCCAGCCCGAAGGGCGGGGTCCGCCGTGCCGTCCGCTCCAGCCGGGCCGACAGCTCCGGTACGAGGCCGTCGTCGACCTCTCCGTAGAAGGCGAGCGTGAAGTGCCACCCTTCCCGCGCCGTCCAGCGAAGCGCCCCCGCGTCCGGCAGCTTCTCCAACTCGGCCACCTCGGCGGCGAGTTCATCGACGACGCCCTCGGGGGGCAGCACGGCGGCGAAGAGTCTCATGAAGCCAGTCTGCACACCGCGCCGCCGGCCGGGCGTGTCCCGGTCACCGTGCGTATCGTTGTACTGCGCGGCTGTCCGTGACCGAGCGGCAGCCGAGGAGGAGCGCCACGATGACCGTCCTTGACGACAGGATCGAGATGGCCGAGGAGTGCGACGAGCTGACGCTGGACGTCCTGTTCGAGTGCCTTGAGAAGATGCCCATCCCCGAGGGTACGAAGATCGAGATCGTCGGGGGGAACATCTTCATGTCACCGCAGCGGCAGAACCACTGGGAGATCATCTTCGGTATCGCGAAGCAGCTGGACGCCAAGTACTCGCAGAAGCGGTTGGCATCGGACGTGCGGATCGACTTCCCCGGGCATCTGAACGGCTTCGCCTGCGACCTGGCGGGCATGGCCGAACGGTCGGTCAAGGACAGCAAGGGCCGCTGGCGCTATCAGGACGTCGAATTCGTGGCCGAGGTCATCTCCAAGGACACGGCAGGCAACGACTACGGCCCGAAGAAGGACACCTACGCCGCAGCCGAAGTGCCGGTGTACCTGATCGTGGACCCGTACACCGGCGAGTGGCACCTGCACACCCTGCCGAAGGACGGCAAGTACCACAGCGACGTCAGCTTCTCCTTCGGGGAAGACATCGACCTGACCGGCACCCCGGTCGGCCTGGTCCTCAAGACCGACGAGTTTCCCCGCGACTGACCCCGCCGCCCTTCCTACGCCGCGGCCGCCAACTCCTCCTGCCGCTCCCGCGGCACGAACCGCACGACCGGACGGCCGTGGTTCCAGCCGACCGACAGCCGCAGGCCGCCGACCCTGGCCAGGATCAGGCCGATGGTGACGGCCGCCGCCGCGGAGATCGCGCCGCCCACGGCCAGGCCCGCCCGGACACCGTACGAGTCCGTGACCCAGCCCGCGATGGGTGCGCCGATCGGGGATCCGCCGAGGAAGACCATCATGTAGAGGGCCATGACCCGGCCGCGCATGGCGGGGTCGGTGGCCATCTGGATGCTGGTGTTGGCGGTGACGTTGATCGTCATGCCGAACATGCCGATCGGGGCCATCAGCAGGGCGAACAGCCAGAGGGAGGGCGCGGTCGCGGCCACCAGTTCCAGGGCGCCGAAGGCCGCCGCCGCCCCGATCATCACCCGCATCCGGGCCGTGCCCCGCCGTGCCGCCAGGAGCGCGCCCGCCAGGGAGCCGACCGCCATCACGGTGTTGAAGGCGCTGTAGGAGCCGGCGCCCGCGTGGAAGACGTCGTCCGCGAAGGCCGAGAGGTAGACCGGGAAGTTGAAGCCGAAGGTGCCGATGAACCCGACCAGGACGATCGTCCAGATCAGGTCGGGGCGCCCGGCGACATAGTGGAGCCCCTCCCGCAGCTGGCCCTTTCCGCGCGGTGCCCGCTCGACGACGTGCAGCTCGCGCGCCCGCATCAGCAGCAGGCCGGCGAGCGGGGCGACGAAGGACAGGCCGTTGAAGAGGAACGCCCAGCCGGTGCCCACGCCGGTGATCATCAGGCCGGCCACGGCGGGGCCGACCAGGCGGGCGGACTGGAAGTTGGCGGAGTTGAGGCTGACCGCGTTCTGCAGCTGGTCCGGGCCGACCATCTCGGAGACGAAGGACTGCCGGGCCGGGTTGTCGACGACCGTCGCGAGACCCACGGCGAAGGCGGCGAGGTAGACGTGCCAGACCTGCACATGGCCGGAGAGGGTGAGCGCGGCGAGCGCGATACCGGTGACGGCCATCGAGGTCTGCGTGACGAGCAGCGTGCGGCGCCTGGGCAGCCGGTCGACGAGGACTCCGCCGTAGAGGCCGAGGAACAGCATCGGCAGGAACTGCAGGGCCGTCGTGACGCCGACGGCCGTGGCGGAGCCGGTGAGGCTCAGGACCAGCCAGTCCTGGGCGATGCGCTGCATCCAGGTGCCTATGTTGGAGACGACCTGGCCCAGAAAGAACAGGCGGTAGTTCCTGACCTTCAGCGAGCTGAACATCGAGGACTTGCGGGAGAGCGGGGGTGGAGCGGGGGTGGTAGGTGCCGGTGCGGGGGCGGAAGCTGCTCCGGGTCCCGTACTCAAAAGGGTTCGCCTCCTCGGTATGGCTTACAGATGTGCGAGCTTCTCCAGCACGGGGGCGGCGGCGCGGAGTTTCGCCCACTCGTCCTCGTCGAGGCCGCCGACCAGGTTGGCGAGGAACGCGTTCCGCTTGGCGCGGCTCTCCGCGAGCATGGCCTCGGCCTGTTCGGTCTTGGTGACGACCTTCTGGCGCCGGTCCTCGGGGTGCGGCTCCAGCCGGACCAGGCCCTTGGCCTCGAGCAGCGCGACGATGCGGGTCATCGAGGGCGGCTGCACGTGCTCCTTGCGGGCGAGTTCGCCGGGTGTGGCGCTTCCGCAGTTGGAGAGGGTGCCCAGCACCGACATCTCGGTGGGGCTGAGCGACTCGTCGACCCGCTGGTGCTTGAGTCGACGGGACAGCCGCATGACAGCTGATCGCAGGGAGTTCACGGCGGCAGCGTCGTCGCCATGGCTGAGGTCCGACATGTTCTTTAGCGTAACTCATTACTCTCGCTAAAGACCAGGTGCGACGCGCCGAATGCCCGTGACACGCGCCACTGAATCGGAACATCACTCATATGGGTGATCGTGACGCGGAACGGGACACACCGCGCCGAAGGGTGCCGCGACCCTCGTAGCCATGGGGACCAGTGTGCTCAGCCTGCGGATAGACGGAGAGCTGCTCGAACGGCTCCGGCACCACGCCGCCAAAAGAGGAATGAGCGTCCAGGACTATGTCGTCCGGACGCTCATTCGGGATGACTTCGACGAGCGCTTCCAGTCCGCCGTGGAGGAGACCGAGAGGTTCTACGGCGTCACGTGACGCCCTTCGGTCACGTCAGACCCAGCGCGGGCATCAGGTAGTAGAAGCCGAACACCGCCGCGACGACGTACATCGCCACCGGGACCTCCCGGCCCCGGCCGGCCGCGAGACGCAGCACCGCGAAGGTGATGAAGCCCATGCCGATGCCATTGGTGATGGAGTAGGTGAACGGCATCATCACCATCGTCACGAAGGCGGGGATGGCGATCGTGTAGTCGGCCCAGTCGATCTCCTTGACCGAGCCGGCCAGGATCAGGAAGCCCACCGCGAGCAGGGCCGGGGTGGCCGCCTGGGACGGCACCATCGTGGCGACCGGGGTCAGGAACAGGGCGACGGCGAACAGACCGCCGGTGACGACGTTCGCGAAGCCCGTACGGGCGCCTTCGCCGACGCCCGCCGTGGACTCCACGAACGCGGTGGTGGCCGAGGAGGAGCTGGCGCCGCCGGTCGCGACCGCGAGGCCGTCGATGAACAGGACCTTGTTGATGCCCGGCATATAGCCCTGGGCGTCGGTCAGCTTGGCCTCGTCGCTGACGCCCATGATCGTGCCCATCGCGTCGAAGAAGCACGACAGCAGCACGGTGAAGACGAAGAGGATGCCGGTCAGCACACCGACGTGGGAGAAGCCGCCGAACAGGCTGACCTTTCCGATCAGACCGAAGTCCGGGGTGGCGACCGGGTTGCCGGGCCACTTGGGCGTCGTGAGGCCCCAGGTCGGGATCTTCGCGACGGCGTCGATGATCAGCGCGAGGACCGTCATCGTCACGATCGAGATCAGGATCGCGCCGGAGACCTTGCGCACGATGAGCGCGAGGGTGAGCAGCGCGCCCAGGATGAAGACCAGGACGGGCCAGCCGTTGAGATGTCCGGTGCTGCCGAGCTGGAGCGGGACGGTGGTCTGGGCGACGTCCGGGATCCGGGAGACGAAGCCCGAGTCGACCAGGCCGATCAGCATGATGAACAGGCCGATGCCGATGGAGATCGCCTTGCGCAGGCTGTAGGGCACGGCGTTCATGACGCGCTCGCGCAGTCCGGTGGCCACCAGCAGCATCACGATGAAGCCGGCCAGGACCACCATGCCCATGGCGTCCGGCCAGGCCATCCGGGGAGCGAGCTGGAGCGCGACGACCGAGTTCACACCGAGCCCGGCGGCGAGCGCGATCGGCACGTTGCCGACGACGCCCATGAGGAGGGTCGTGAACGCCGCCGTCACGGCCGTCGCCGTGACCAGCTGGCCGTTGTCGAGCTGGTGCCCGTACATGTCCTTCGCGCTGCCCAGGATGATCGGGTTCAGCACGATGATGTAGGCCATCGCGAAGAAGGTGGCGAAGCCGCCGCGGATCTCGCGCGGCAGGGTGCTGCCCCGCTCGGAGATCTTGAAGTAGCGGTCGAGAGCGCCGGGGACGGGCGCCTTCCCCGACTGTTCGGGGGTGGGGACCTTGGCGGGGGCCGAGGTGGACATTGGATGTTCCTACGAGTAGAAGCAGACAGCGCCGAGCGCAAACGGTTTCAGTATGAACATATGAGTCCGGTGACGCTATCTCCGCGCGTAGAGCGGACCGCCTCGTAAGCTGTGCGCATGGCGAAGTGGACCCCCCAGCACGAGGCGCCGGAGCCCCTTGAGGGCCCCGTGGTCGCCACCATCACCGGCGGCACGATCCTCTGGTTCGTCCTCTTCCTGGTGCAGCTTCCCTTCTACGGCTGGTTCGAGGACCACGGCCATCTGTGGTGGCTGTGGACGTGCCTGACCGGGGGCGTGCTCGGGCTGTACGGCGTGTGGTTCGTGAGGAAGCGGGACGCGGCGATCAAGCGGGCGGCCGCAACGGGGGCTGCGCCGGCGGAACGGGCGACGTCGGCCGAGTAGCACCCGGCGGTGGGGTGGGCGCTGCTGGGGGCTGCGCCCCCAGACCCCGCTTTTCGGCCTGAACGGCCTCGTCCTCAAACGCCGGACGGGCTGAAACAGGCCGACCCTCACCGAGACGTGCCGCCCCGGCTGCAACCACCGCACGAAGTCGCTACTACCACCGCACGAGATTGCTCCTCCCCAGGTCGGATCTTCCGGGCGCTCGGCGGGTGAAGGGGTGAATCCACACGTACCGTCGAATGCATGACGCACATCGACGCGGGCGCGGAGCTCGACCCTGTGCACCCCGTTCCTGTTCCGGTGTCGGCGCGGGGGCTGACCGCGGCCGAGGTGGCCGAGCGGGTGGGGCGGGGGCAGGTCAACGACGTTCCGGTGCGCAGCAGCCGGTCGATGGGCGAGATCGTCCGGGCGAACGTCTTCACCCGGTTCAACGCGATCATCGGTGTGCTCTGGCTGGTCATGCTGTTCGTCGCGCCGTTCCAGGACAGCCTGTTCGGGTACGTGATCATCGCCAACACCGGCATCGGTGTCATCCAGGAGTGGCGGGCGAAGAAGACCCTGGACTCGCTCGCGGTGATCGGGGAGTCGCGGCCCACCGTGCGGCGGGACGGGGTGGCCGCCGCGATCAGCACCTCGCAGATCGTGCTGGACGACCTGATCGAGATCGGGCCGGGGGACAAGGCCGTGGTCGACGGGGTGTGCGTCGAGGCCGACGGGCTGGAGATCGACGAGTCGCTGCTCACCGGCGAGGCCGACCCCGTGGTCAAGAAGCCCGGGGACCAGGTGATGTCGGGCAGCTTCGTGGTGGCCGGCGGCGGCGCCTTCAAGGCCACCAAGGTGGGCCGCGAGGCCTACGCCGCCCAGCTCGCCGAGGAGGCCTCCCGCTTCACCCTGGTCCACTCCGAGCTGCGCACCGGCATCTCGACGATCCTCAAGTACGTGACGTGGATGATGATCCCGACCGCGATCGGCCTGGTCATCAGCCAGCTGGTGGTCAAACAGCACGGCTTCAAGGACTCGGTCGCACGGACGGTCGGCGGTATCGTCCCGATGGTCCCGGAGGGGCTGGTGCTGCTGACGTCGGTCGCCTTCGCGATAGGTGTCATACGACTTGGCCGAAAACGGTGCCTGGTGCAGGAACTCCCCGCCATCGAGGGCCTCGCCCGCATCGACACCGTCTGCCTCGACAAGACCGGCACCCTCACCGAGGGCGGCATGGACGTCACCGAGCTCAGGCCGCTGCAGGGCGCCGACGAGTCGTACGTACGCAAGGTCCTCGGCGCCCTCGGCGAGTCCGACCCGCGGCCGAACGCCTCCCTGCAGGCGATCATCGACGCCTACCCGGACGTCGAGGACTGGCGCTGCACCGAATCCCTGCCCTTCTCCTCCGCCCGCAAGTACAGCGGCGCCACCTTCAGCGAGGGCAACGGCGAGTCCAGTACGTGGCTGCTGGGGGCGCCCGACGTGCTGCTGGGCGCCGGCGATCCGGCCCTGAAGGAGACCGGGCGGCTCAACGAGCAGGGCCTACGGGTGCTGCTGCTCGCCCGGGCCGGCCGCGACCTGGACGATCCCGAGCCCGCGAACGGGGCCAGGCCCACCGCCCTCGTCGTCCTCGAACAGCGCCTGCGCCCCGACGCGGCGGACACCCTGCGCTACTTCGCCGACCAGGACGTCCGCGCCAAGGTGATCTCCGGCGACAACGCCGTGTCGGTCGGCGCGGTGGCCGCCAAGCTGGGCCTGACCGGCACGACCGTGGACGCCCGCCACCTGCCCTCCGAGCAGGAGGAGATGGCGAAGTCGCTCGACAAGGGCACGGTGTTCGGTCGGGTCACCCCGCAGCAGAAGCGGGACATGGTGGGCGCCCTGCAGTCCCGCGGTCACACGGTCGCGATGACCGGCGACGGCGTGAACGACGTACTGGCTCTGAAGGACGCCGACATCGGCGTGTCCATGGGCTCCGGTTCGGAGGCCACCCGGGCGGTCGCGCAGATCGTGCTGCTGAACAACAGCTTCGCCACGCTGCCGTCGGTGGTCGCGGAGGGCCGGAGGGTCATCGGCAACATCACCCGGGTCGCGACCCTGTTCCTGGTGAAGACGGTCTACTCGGTGCTGCTGGCGGTGCTGGTGGTGTGCTGGCAGGTGGAATATCCCTTCCTGCCACGGCACTTGACGCTTCTGTCCACCCTGACGATCGGCATCCCGGCCTTCTTCCTCGCCCTGGCCCCCAACAAGGAACGGGCGAAACCCCACTTCGTACGGCGGGTGATGCGGTACTCGATACCGGGCGGGGTGGTGGCCGCGGTGGCGACCTTCGTGATGTATCTGATCGCCCGTCATTACTACACCGGACCGGGTCAGTTGGACGCGGAGACCAGCGCCGCCACACTGACCCTGTTCCTGATCTCCATGTGGATCCTGGCGATCATCGCCCGTCCCTACACCTGGTGGCGGATCGCCCTGGTGGCCTCGATGGGCGTGGCGTTCCTCTTCGTACTGATCGTGCCGCAGCTCCAGCACTTCTTCGCGCTGAAGCTGGTCGGCGAGACGATGCCATGGGTCGCGGTCGGCATCGCGGCGGTGGCGGCGGTCGCCCTGGAGTTGCTGTGGAAGTGGGTCGACCGCCGTTTCCGGGCCTAGGCCTGCTTACTGCACGTCGACGAAGTCGCCCGTGGCGTTGACCGCCGGGGTGGTCGTGGTGCCCGCGAAGGCGTAGCGGTAGTAGCCGTCGACCGTGGCCGTGGTCGTCGTCTTCAGGTCACCGGTGGTGCTCGTCTTGATGGTCTTCAGCGTGGTGTAGGTGCTGGAGCCCTTCTTGCGGAACTGCAGCTTCACCGGCTGGGTGCTGTAGCCGTGGTACTTGTTGTCCTCCCAGTTGGCACGGGAGAGCTTGCCGACCACGGTGATGGTCTTGCCCTTCCTCACCGGCTCCGGGGCGGCGTTGACCGTCAGCCTGGAGTTGCGCTGGACGAGGGTGCTGCCGAGGTCGCCCTGCAGGGAGTGGTCCCCGGTGCTGTACTGCAGCGCGATCGCGCCGGCCGACCACTTGCCCGCGTCCGAGTTGAGCAGGTCACCGGCGGTGCCGCCCTCGTTGATCGGGAAGATGTCGATGTCGCCCTTGCAGCTGGCGGTGGTGGCCGAGGTGGCCGTGCAGGTGGCGGGCAGTTCGCCGCCGAGCACGTTCTGGGCGCTGTTGATCGAGCTGCCCTTGTAGATGATGGGGCCGCTGTCGAAGTCGCTGGAGTTGATTTTGTAGTTCGCCCCGTGGGTCAGCGTGTAGGTGACCGTCGTGGAGACGTGGTTCGTGGTGCCGACCTTGACCGCCTTTGCGATCTTGAGGTTGGAGAAGGTGACACCCAGGTCCGCGGCGGCGGCGCTGCTGCTGAAGGCGGTCTTGCCGTGCGCGGCGAGAATCTTCGCGGCCTCCGTCTTGTACGACGGGGCGTCGGCGGCGTGCGCGGCCGGCAGGGCGAAGGCGGAAAGGGCCAGGGCGCCGGAGACGGCGGCCACAGTGGCACGTATGCGCATGTGTTCCCCAAGTGGAGAAAGTGATCGTGGAGCCTGTTGGCTCAGGGGGTCAGATCCGTGACGGTTGTGGAAAGTTGTACGGCCGAAGAGGATTTTTTGAGGGGATTGCAAATCCCATGCCAAGATCGGAAACCGGCCGCCCCGACGGGTCGTGCCCGTCAGTCGAACCAGCGGTCCCGCGCCAACTCCTCCGTCCGGGACGGATCCTCCAGCAGAGCCGCCACCTCGAAGCGCCGCGGCCACTGACCCGCTGCCCAGGCGAGGCCGGCGGCGACGCCCTCCAGGGTGGCCGCGTGCAGGGTCCCGTCCGCCGTCAGGCGCCAGTCCAACTCCACGCCGTCGACGACGAGTTCCTCGTGCTCGACGTACGTGGCCGGGGTACCGGCGCCCAGCAGGACCCGTACCGCGTCCGGTACGTCGTGTTCGGTGCCATCGGAGGTGACTTCTCCCGTCACGGATTCGCTCAGGCGCCGCACCTGGAACAGTTCGGCCAGTTCGGCGGCCCGGGCCGGGCGTACCGGCAGGAGGGGCACGCCCTCGGTGAAGGGCAGCAGGTCAGGGGAGTCGACGACCACGGCGTCGGCGGCGTCCACGACCTCGACGCGGCCGTCCACCACGGCCCGTAGCTCGTCCGGCAGGGTCACCTGCTCAGGGTCCAGGTCGGCCAACGCCCCGTAGAGGGCGTGCAGTTGGGCTCCCGTGACCTCACGCTCGGGGTCCGCGAGGCGGTCCAGGAGTTCGGCGGCGCCGCCCGGCTCGTCGAGCAGGGCCGACACCGACGTCCGTACGCCGAGCGCCCGCAGCACCTGCTCGTCGTCGAAGCCGGTCGCGTCGGCCTCGTCGTACAGGCCCCGCAGGAGGGGGTCGCCGCCGGACGCCAGCAGGCCTGCCGGGCGGCGGCCGTCGAGGACCGGGTGGCCGCGCAGCCACCAGGCCGTGTAGGGCCGTACGACCTCGTGCGTGCCGTCGGGGAGCAGGATCCGTACCGGCTGGGTGAGGGCGTCGCGCAGGGGCGGCTGGGCGAGCAGCGCGAGGGCCTGCGGCCACTTGTCGTCGTCGACCAGGTCGAGGTCGCGTACGGCGACGAGTTCGGTGGCGACCGGCGGTACGGGTGTGTCCGGGAAGCGGTCGAGGACGTCCTCGCTCCAGACGTCCACGGCGTCCAGGAGCCCCGCGTCGTCGGGCTCGGCGTAGTCGCCTTCGCGCGGCTCCAGCTCGTCGGGGTCCAGCACCACGTCCGTGGCCCGTACGAGCGCGAAGTTGGCGAGGACACCGCAGGCGGCCAGTGGTTGTTCGCCCCACTTGTCGGCCAGCTCGGCGTCGACGGTGGCGAGTTCGTCGGCCCGCATGACCTGGTGGAAGGGGCTGCCGGGGAGGACGAGTTCACCGGCGGGGGCGAGTTCGCCGTCCTCGTCGGGGAGGGCGAGGGCGCCGAGCCACGGTTCGTCGCCCGGCTCCAGACCGGCGTCCCGTACGAGCGCGAGAACGGTGTCGGCCAGTTCCTCGGCGTCGGGCGTCTCCTGCTCCCAGTCGAGGCCGCCGTCGTCGTCGAGGGAGGCGGCCACGGCGGCCCGTACCTGCGGGGTGGTGAGGACGGCGCGTGGGGTCGCCGGGAGGGCGCCGAGCTTCTCCAGGAGGGGGTGGGCCGCGTCCGGGTGGGCGACCTTCAGGCCGAGCCGGGCGAGCACCTCCGGGTCGATGCGAGCGGCGTCGGCGGTGGGCAGCAGCACTTGGCGGGGGCCGATGGCGGTACGGCCGTCGGCGAGCGGCACGGGCAGCCCGGAGAGACGGTCCGGGTCGACGCCGGCCAGGCTGTCGTAGAGCCGCCGCCACCAGCCGGGCTCCTTCTCGAGACCGGCGAGGCGGTCGATCGCGTCGGTGAGCGGGACGCGGGCGACGCCCAGGGTCCGCAGTTCCACGCGCCGTTCGAGCCCGGCGGGCAGCAGGGTCGGGAGCACCTCGGCGAGGACCCGCACCGTGTCGTGGCCCGCGCCCTCGACGATCTCGGCGTCGCGGGGGCGCAGGGACTCGGGGAGGCCAAAGTCGTGCTCGTGGTCGTGGCCCTGGTCCTTGCCGGGTTCGGCGGCGGGCGGGAGGAACTCGGTCCGCGGGAGCCGTTCGAGGATCGCCTGGCGCAGGGCGCCGTCCAGCTCGCCCTTGCCCAGGGGGCCGGGGACGAGGTCGATGATTCCCCCGGTCACCGGGCGCCAGTCGGCGAGGAGTTCGGCGTACGCGTCCGCCGCGCGCTGCACGAGGAAGTCGGTGAGGGGGCCGGGTGCCGCGTGCCGGCGGGTGGTGTCGAGGGGGAAGGAGGCGATGAGCAGGGCGGGGACGCCGAGGGGCTCGTCGCTGGGGGTGGGGGCGTGGACGACGGCGCTGGTGCGGGGGCGGGCGGGGGAGCTGTCGGTGGCGTTGACGGGGACGGCCCAGGTGAGGGACCAGTGCGGGCGGAGGCGTTCCTCCACGGGGCGGTCGGCGAGGAGGTCCGGGGTGAGGGGGCCGTGGGCGGAGGACGTACGCCAGTGGGTGGTGCCGCCCAGGGAGTCGTCGACGACGGTGAAGGAGCCGTTGGGGCGGCGGCTGAGGGTGCGGGGGCTGTCGCCGTTGATCTCGACGACGACCTCTTCGAGGCCGGGGAGGGCGAGGAGCAGGGCGTCGTCGACGGCGCCCAGGAGGCGTTCGGCGAGGTCGGTGGCGGCGGCGTCGCGCAGCGGGAGGATGACGGCGGTGTCGTAGGGGTCCGGGGCGGTGCCCTCGGCGGCGAAGGGGAGCCGCAGGAGCGGGACGTGGCCGTCCCGGCGGCGGATCTCGTCGCCCAGGCCGGGGCTGTGCCGTGCCGTGTCGGCGGCGAGTTCCCGGGCCTCGGCGAGGGACCAGCGGACGCCGCCGTGGCGGCCGACCAGGGCGGGTTCGTCGGTGACGGCGAGTACGGCGGCGAAGCCGACGCCGAAGCGGCCGACCGCGGTGTCGTGGGCGTCGCGTTTGGCGGAGGCGCGGAGGGTGGAGAGCGACTCGACGCCTGTTGCGTCCAGGGGGGCGCCGGTGTTGGCGGCGACGAGGACGCCGTCGCGGAGGGTGAGGCGGAGGCGGCCGGGGACGGCTGCGCGGGCTGCGGCGTCGGCGGCGTTCTGGGCGAGCTCCACGACGAGGCGGTCGCGGTAGCCGCCGAGGACGAGGTCCTCCTCGGCGTTGGCGTCCTCGCGGAAGCGGGCGGGGCTGGTGGCCCAGGCGTCGAGTACGCCTCGCCTGAGGCGGGCGGTTCCGAAGGGGTCCGCGCCCTCGGGTGCAGGCCGCACGAACTTGCTCACGTTGGCTCTCCTCATCGGCCCTCATCGGCGTGAGCTCGAAGGTACCGCGAGTTGTTCTCCGCCCCCGCCGCCCCTACCCGTCCCGTCCCCAGGGGCGCTGCCCCTTCGACCCCGCCGGGGCTCCGCCCCGGACTTCGATCGGCCTGAACGGCCTCGTCCTCAAACGCCGGACGGGCTGGATCGTGCGGGGCGGGCTGATTTTCGCCGGGCGGGGTTTGGTTTTTCAGCCCGTCCGGCGTTTGAGGACGAGGCCCCTTCAGGGCCGACGGGGGTCTGGGGGCGGAGCCCCCAGGGTCGACGCGTACCTCCATGCACCCGCAGATCTACGAGTGCCCCAGGTCCGCTGCTTCCCCGTCGGAGACGACCGGCACGGACCCGGAGTCCGCCGCCGGCCGCAGGGGGAACGGGTCCACGCGGGTCTCGTCGATCACCGGAGGTGCCGGCTGCGGGGGCTTCGGCATGACCGCGGCCTCCGAGTGGCCGCCGCAGCCGTAGGCCAAAGACACCACTCGGCCGTCGGCCGGGGAGAACTCGTTGGCGCAGACGCCGAAGGCCTGCCCCAGTGAACCGCCGATCGGCTGCAGGAAGCCGCAGCTCACGCAGGACGCCGGTGCCGCCTGTGCCATCGGCGTCTTGGCGCCGTACGACTCCTCCCAGCGGTCCGCGGCGACATGCAGGCCGTAGCGGGACAGGACCCGGGCGCGGCGCATGCCGAGCTCCTCGGCGACCGAGGCGATGGAGCCGCGGGTCGGGACGACGGGAAGGTTCGCGGGGGTGCCCACGGTGACCTCGGCGTCCTCCGCCTCCACCAGCTCCGCCATCTCCTCGGAGACGGCCGAGCTGGGCACGGGCTCCTCCTCGCCGGAGTAGCCGGGCTCCAGGCGCAGGTCCTCGGCGTCGGTCGGGAGCAGATCGCCGGGGCCCATGTCGCCGGGCCGCAGGCGCTCGCTCCACGGCACCCACTCCGGGGCCAGCAGCGCGTCCGGGCCGGGCAGCAGGACGACCTCGTCCAGGGTGACGAACTTGGCGCGGGAGGCGCGGGCGACCGTCACGGCCCAGCGCCAGCCGCGGTACCCGAGTTCCTTGCACTCGAAGAAGTGCGTGACAACGCGGTCGCCCTCGGACTCCAGCCCCACATGCTCGCCGACCACGCCTGGTGCGGCGGCCTCCTCGGCGGCGGCGCGGGCGAGGTCGACGGCCTCGGCGCACAGGCGGTCGGGGGTGCGGCTTCGCGTGGTCGCTGCGCTCACAGGTATCGCTTCTCTCCTACGCCGTCACTCGGGTGCGCCGGCCTGAAGGCGGTGGGTGCGGACGGAGCGGACCGGGGGACCGCGTCGACGTCCGCGCCCGATCGCACTCGGGCGCACCTCATGCATCCATTCTGCGGGATGTCCGAGAGGCGCGCGGCCGAGAACGTTCGCCACGACGCGCTACGCACGCTACCTTCTCCCGACCGCTCGGCCTACACCGACGGGAGGTTTCCCCCCGCCCGCCCGGCAACTATCTGGCATGCACCTGGAAAAAGCCGAGGAACTACGCGCCCATACGCGCGGTAACCGCACTACACACAGGTTTCTCGGGGCACTATGACGGAGTGGCAGCCGCAAGGACGCCCCAAGGAGCCACCAGGGTCGGTGGGATAAGGGGCAGCAGTCGTGGTGGCGGTTCGGGCCGGTTCGTCGGGTCCGTCCGCGCGATCGGCCGTGCGCTGCACTTCCCGGTGACCGGAACGGCCCGCGGGATCAGGAAGGCCACGCATGCGCACGGCGCCGGTGAGTCGGGCCTCGGCAAGCTGATCGAACTGCACGCGGTGAACGGCGCCGGTGACGTCATGGTCACCGTCGCCCTCGCCTCCACCGTCTTCTTCTCCGTGCCGACCGACGAGGCACGGGGGCGGGTCGCGCTCTACCTCGCCATCACCATGGCGCCCTTCACCGTCCTCGCCCCCGTCATCGGCCCGCTCCTGGACCGGCTGCCGCACGGCCGCCGCGCCGCGATGGCGGGCTCGATGCTCGCCCGCGCGCTGCTGGCACTGATCATCGCCGGGGCCGTCGCCGGCGGCAGCCTGGAGCTGTATCCGGCCGCGCTGGGCGTGCTGGTCGCGTCGAAGGCGTACGGCGTGGTCAGAAGCGCGGTCGTGCCCCGGCTGCTGCCGCCCAAGTTCTCCCTGGTGAAGGCGAACTCCCGGGTGACGCTCGGCGGTCTTCTCGCCACCGGTGTCGCGGCGCCGATCGGGGCGGGGCTGCATGCCATCGGTCCGCGCTGGCCGCTGTACGGCGCCTTCGTGATCTACATCTGGGGCATGTTCCTGTCCTTCTCCCTGGCGCCGAAGGTGGACTCGGCCAAGGGTGAGGACACGGCGCTGCTGGCGGCGGACGAGGCGCATCTGCACGGGCCGCACATCAAACCGGTCAAGAAGCCGGGCCTGAGGACCGTCGGCATCGCGGTCACCCACGCGCTCGGCGCCAACGCGGCCCTGCGCTGGCTGTCCGGGTTCCTGACCTTCTTCCTCGCCTTCCTGCTGCGTGAGCATCCGCTGACCGGGGAGAGCGCGGCGGTGTCGCTGGGACTGGTGGCCGTCTCGGCGGGCGCGGGCAACGCGCTCGGTACGGCGGTCGGGGCGTGGCTGCGGCAGCGGGCGCCGGAGCTCATCGTCGTGACGGTGCTGCCGATCGTGCTCGGCGTGGCGGTCACGGCGGCGATCTTCTTCGGCGCGTTCCTGGTGGCGTGTCTCGCCGCGTTCGCCGGGTTCTCGCAGGCCCTGGCCAAGCTGGCGCTGGACGCGCTGATCCAGCGGGACGTGCCCGAGACGGTGCGCCCGTCGGCGTTCGCTCGCTCCGAGACCATGCTGCAGATGGCCTGGGTGCTGGGCGGCGCGATCGGCATCGTGATGCCGCTGAACGGCGCTGCGGGGCTGTCCCTGGCCGCCGCGGTGATCGCCCTCGGGTGGGCCACCACGGTCCGCGGGCTGCTCGGCTCGGCCCGGCACGGGGGCGCGTCGAAGCCTCGCGTGGCGTAACACACAGGCACGCCGCCCCCCAGGTAAAGAGAGCGTCGGACACGCCCTATAGCCTTCGCCCATGACCTCGATGCAATCCGATGCTGTGCGACGCCGCCGCGCCGTCGCCGCCGCCGGCGCCGTTTCCGCCGGACTGCTCGTCCTGTCGGCGTGCGACAAGCCGACGCCGCGTTCCACGATCACGGTCGGCCGCTCCTCGGTCAGCGAGGAGGCCACCTGCGGCGGTGAGGGCAAGACCCTGCAGACCGCGGACCTCGCGAAGTGCCTGAAGGACAAGGACATCCAGTCCATCAAGGTCGACCCCGACGACACCGTCCGCATCGGTGTCGACCCCAAGATCGCCGACAAGCGGTGGACGATCCTGATGAACGGTCAGCCCCTGACCGAGGACAGCAACAAGACGTACCGCACCATTCCGGGCAGCGTGTTCTTCAACGCCCAGTACGGCGCCCAGGGCAACTCCACCCTGGTCACCATCAAGGCGGGCGACGGCAAGAAGAGCGGCAGCACCGTCACCGGTCTGTGGTCCTTCAAGCTCAAGAAGAACGACTGACCCCGCCTGCCGAGCCCGCCGGGTCCTTCGTGTCTTCCGTACGTGTCCTCGTGGCCACCGCGGTCCCCGCAGAACGGGACGCGGTGGCCCGGGCGTTCACGGGCGAGGACCACCTGGTGATCGCCGCCGGTGTGGGCCCGGCGCTCGCCGCGGCCTCCACCGCGACCGCCCTCACCACCGCCGCCCTGAGCGGCACCCCCTACCACCTCGTGGTCTCCGCCGGGATCGCCGGCGGTTTCCAGCCCGAGGCCCCTGTCGGCTCCCTCGTGATCGCCGACGAGATCACCGCGGCCGACCTGGGCGCCGAGACCCCCGAAGGCTTCGTCCCGGTGACGGAGCTCGGCTTCGGGACCGTCACCCACCGTCCGCCGAAAGCACTCGTACGAGACCTCGCGGCCGCGACCGGGGCGCCCACCGGCACCGTACTCACCGTCTCCACCGTGACCGGCACCGCCGAGCGCGCCGCCGCCCTGCGCGCCCGCCACCCCCGCGCCCTCGCCGAGGCCATGGAGGGCTTCGGGGTGGCCGAGGCGGCCGCCGCGCACGGCGTGCCGGCGCTGGAGATACGCGCGGTCTCCAACCCGGTCGGCCCGCGTGACCGCGCCGCCTGGCGCATCGGCGACGCCCTCACGGCCCTGACGGAGGCCTTCGGGAAGCTTGCGCCCGTACTGGAGAGTTGGAACCGGCATGACCACTGAGCCCGTACACCCCGCACCGCCCCTGCAGATCGCGTACTCGCCCTGCCCGAACGACACCTTCGTCTTCGACGCCCTCGCCCACGGCCGCGTCCCCGGCGCCCCCGCGCTGGATGTGACCTTCGCGGACATCGACATCACCAACGGCATGGCCGAGCGGGGCGAGTTCGACGTCCTGAAGGTGTCGTACGCCGTGCTGCCGTACGTCCTCGACGAGTACGCGCTGCTGCCGTGCGGGGGTGCGCTGGGGCGGGGCTGCGGGCCGCTGGTGCTCACGCGTGGGCCCGGGGATCTGACGGGCCGCACCGTCGCCGTGCCGAGCGAGAAGTCGACGGCGTATCTGCTGTTCCGGCTCTGGGCGGCCGACACGGTGCCCGGCGGGGTCGGCGAGATCGTGGTCATGCCGTTCCACGAGATCATGCCCGCCGTGCGGGACGGGAAGGCCGACGCGGGGCTCGTCATCCACGAGGCGCGCTTCACGTACCAGAACTACGGCCTGCACAAGCTCGCCGACATGGGCGAGCACTGGGAGGACACCACCGGGCTGCCGATCCCGCTGGGCGCGATCATCGCGAAGCGGTCGCTGGGGGCGGAGGTGCTGACGGGGCTCGCCGAGTCGATCCGCTCGTCCGTACGCGCCGCCTGGGACGAGCCCGAGGTCTCCCGCCCGTACGTCATGGAGCACGCCCAGGAGATGGACCCGACCGTCGCCGACCAGCACATCGGCCTGTACGTCAACGAGTTCACCCACGACCTGGGCGTGGACGGCTATGCGGCCGTGCGGGGACTGCTCACGCGCGCCGCGGCCGAGGGGCTGGTGCCGCCCCTCGGCCCGGATGCGCTCGAATTCCCGTAGCGGATACGGAAATTGTTCAGGGTTATACGTCCAGCTGGTCGGCGACCGCGCGCAGCAGGCCCGCGATCTTCTTGCCGGAAGCCCTGTCGGGGTAGCGGCCCTTCTCGAGCATCGGGGTGATGTTCTCCAGGAGCGTCGTCAGATCCTGGACGATGGAGGCCAGTTCGTCCGGCTTCTTGCGGGTGGCGGCCGCGACCGACGGGGTCGGGTCCAGGACGCTGACGGAAAGCGCCTGGTCGCCGCGCTGGCCGGCGACCACACCGAACTCCACTCGCTGGCCCGGCTTGAGCGTCTCGACTCCGGCGGGGAGGACCGAGGAATGGACGAAGACGTCGCCGCCGTCGTCACGGGAGAGAAAGCCGAAGCCCTTCTCGCTGTTGAACCACTTGACCTTGCCGGTAGGCACGTCTGTCCTCGTCCTCGTACTCGTCGGAAAACTGCTTCGGAAACGGCTCTTGATAGCACTCGGGCGGGTCGTCGCGGACCCGCCGGTACCAAGGCTAATGGTCTTCAGGCCGGTGACAAGACGTCGCCGGGTTGTTCCTTCGCGCAGGGAACTACCCTGGTCCGGTGCGTGACAAAACCCAAACGAATTCCGCCGAGCCCGGTGACCGACTGATCCGTGCCGGTGCCATCGTGTTCTTCCTCGGTGCGCTGGCCACACTCGTCACTGTGGCTCCGCTGTTCCTCCACGCGAGGCCATTTCCGACGTACATGTTCGGACTGAGCATGCTCATGGGGGTCGGCTTCCTTATCGCCGGCGCCGGAGTGCTGCGGTCGATCGCGGCGGGCCGCCGTCAGGCGCGCGCCGGGCGGTAGCCTGCCGGCCGGCTCACAGAAGGAGGTGCGGCCGACGCTCCGCGTCGGTGAGCACCAAGCCGAGCAGGCCGCCCTCGACACCGCGGACGGCCTGCTGCTGGAGTTCGCTGCGCTGACTGCCTGTCAGACCTCGTCGCCCGTACGACGCCTGCGCGCGAAGTAGACCGCGCCGGCGCCGACGGCCACGACCGCGAGACCGGCACCCGCGAGGACGGGGGTGTTGTTCGACGCGCCGGTCTCGGCGAGGTCTCCGTTCGTGGTCGGGTGGTTCGCCCCGGTGTTCTTGCCGGGCACGGGCGTGGCCGAGCCGCTGGAGGTCGGGGCCGGGGTCGCGCCCGTACCAGGTGCGTCGCCGGTGGCGAGCACGGCCGCGAAGGCGCCTGCGATCACCTTGTGGCCGTCGGCGTTGGGGTGGGGGTCCGTCTTCGTGCACGCCCACGTCAGCTGACAGATCTTGGCCACATTCGCCGGCACCTCACCCGCGCCGGGCACGTTCACCTGGGTGGTGAAGTCGTCCGAGGAGAAGGCCCCGGCCACGTCCGCCACCTTGAAGCCGGTGGACTTGTACACCTGGGCGATCCCCGCGTTGGCGGCCCCGACCAGGGATGCCGACTCCCTGGCGGCCTGCTGTCCCGCGGCGCCCTGCAGCCAGGCCGCCAGGAACGGGTTGTGATACGTCGAGCCCACGAACTGGGTGTTGTTCGTGCCCGCCTTGCGGAGCGCGCCCGCGATCTGGGCGAGGTTCTTCACCATGGTCTGGCTCGCGCTCTTCAGGCACGCCCCGTCGAGGGTGCCGGCCGGGCGGCTCACGCAGCGCAGAAGGACGTCGTCCGCGCCCACGCTGAGCGTCACGTAGGCGACCTTGCCGTGATGCTGGGCCATGGCCTGCAGGGCGGCGCTCAGCTGGGACTTGGCGTGCGGGTAGTCGCACTTTCCGCCCTTGATGAGCGACTCCGTCGTCTCACCGGTGCAGCCGAGGCGTATGTGCTTCAGTCCGGGGTCGCGCTGCTTGAGCTGCGCGTAGAGCTGGTCGGTGTAGGCGAGGCCGGTGTCCTTGTCGACGTCCGGCTGGTAGCCGGAGGCCAGGGAGTCGCCGAGCGAGATGTAGTACGTGGTGTCCTTGCCGTTGGTCGCCTCGTCGGCGGCGGCCAGTCCGGGCATGCTCAACACAACGGTCAGAGCGGAGATGGCCAGCCCGGGGCCGAAACGCTGAAGGGATCTCATCACTTATGTGCGCTTTCCAGTTGCTGGGGGGTGTGGGCGCCGGAAGACATGGCATGAGATGTGGGGACGTAGCAAACTCAGCCGCTGTGGTTTCCGGCACCCGAAGAACGCCTTCGTGAAGGTATAGATGGGATCACTGCTGCCATGAGAGCGGGATCCACCCGACTTCACTTCCGAGGCGTGGGCGTCAATCTAGCGGGGTGGCCGGCGCATTGGGTAGGGGATGCCTACAAATTGACGATCACTACGACACGTGTAACCGTCAGAATGGTCCCATCAATCAGCACTTGATGACGGGACCCGTTGGTAGCCTGTCGCTCAGTGATCAACTGGGCGGTGGTCCGCCAGCCAGCCGGGGAACTCCGTGAGGTCCGCGAGGACGACGTCCGCCCCGGCCGTGCTCAGTTCCTCCGCGCTGCACGGCCCGGTCGCCACGGCCACCGACAGCGCGTCCGCCTTGCGCGCGCCGCGTACGTCGCCGGTGTGGTCGCCGACGTAGATCCCGGCACCGTGCTCGCGCAGCGCCTCCGCCTTCTGCTCGGCCCACAGGTCGCCGACGACCTCGTCGGGGTGGATGCCCAGGTGTTCCAGGTGCAGCTTGGCGTTCGGCTCGTACTTGGCCGTGACGACGATGGCGCGTCCGCCGGCCGCCTGTACGGCGGCGATGGCCTCGCGGGCGCCGGGCAGGGCGGGGGTCGCGGCGATGGCGATCGCTGGGTACATCGAGCGGTACAGGTCGGCCATCTCTGCGACCTGCTCCTGCGGGAACCAGTTGATGAGCTCCTCGGCGAGGGGTGGTCCCAGGCGGGTGATGGCCAGGTCGGCGTCGATGTATGTCCCGGTCCGCTCGGACAGAGCGAGGTAGCAGGCGTGGATGCCTGGGCGGGAGTCGATGAGGGTCATGTCCAGGTCGAAGCCGACGGTAGGGGGGAGCGGGGTTGTGTAGGCCATACGGGTCATTGTGCCTACTAGCTCGGTCCTACCTCGTTGTGTGGCGGCTGCGGGTGGTGGGGGCTTGTCGCGCAGTTCCCCGCGCCCCCTGGGGCGCTTGTGTGAGCGCCGAGCGATGAGCAGCGCCGCTCAGAGGCGCTTCTGTGAGCGCCAGGTGATGAAGAGAGCCGACAGCACGGCTGCGCCCCGCACCACCCACGGCCAGGTCTGGGCGAGCGCCTCGTTCATGTGGCCCTGGGGTATGGGGGTGCCCCAGCGGCCGGTGTTCCTGCCCCAGAGCCAGATGAGGCCGGCGGTGACGGCGAGGCCGGGCATGCCGATGACCGCCCACTTGGACTCGTTGCGGGTGAGGCGGCGGGAGGCGTAGGCGATGAGCCAGCCGAGCAGCAGGGCGAACCAGTTGCCGAGGATCGCGCCGACGACGAGCAGGCCGGCGGCGATCAGGAGGAGCGGGTTGCTCCAGCCGCCGACGGGGAGCGCCAGGCGGCGACGGGGAGCGAGGGCCTCGGGGGCGGTCTCCTCCTCGGCCTCCGGTACCGCCTGCTCCACGACCGGTGGCGGCTCCTTCTCGAGTTCCTTCGGGCGCGGCGGCCTGAGCAGGTCCGGGATCTCCACGCCGCCGGTGAAGCCGGGGACGCTTTCGCCGAAGGGGGTGCTGTCGACCCGCCACCAGTCGGGCTGGGTCGCGCTGTTGCCGAGTTCCTCGGCGCTCGCCATGTGCGGCGGGGAGGGGGCGGGCGTCTCGGGCCGGGCCGACTGGGCGGGGCGCGGGCGCGGTACGGCCCGGCGCAGGCTCTTCGGCAGGCGCCTGCTGTCGTCGGGTTCGTCGTCGCGCTGTAGCGGCACGTGGGTGGGGGTCGACGCGGGCGCCGAGGCGGTGCCTGACGCCGCGGCGACGACCTCGTCGGGGGTGCCGAGCCGGGAGAGGATGCGGCGGACCGCGGCGGGACTGTCGACGGTGGCCTTCGCCCGGCGGCGGTCGATCTCGCCCCGCAGCTCCGAGACCAGGCGCATGCGTGCGGCGGACGGCAGTTGCCGCTGCTGCGCCACGTCGCCGACGCGGCTCAGGTACTCGTAGACGACCTTGTCGCTCTCGATACCCACGAATTCCCCTTTGGGGTGGGTGCGTTGGATTTCCCGAGGTGCTCCCGAGGTGCTCCCGAGGTGCTCCCGTGGGGACGACGGTAGCGCAGGCCGGGGTCACGTCGGTCGGCACACCAGCGGGTATCGGGTCTCCGAGCAGGGGCGGTTGCCGTACTGGCGCAGGACGTCCTTGCCGCCCTGGTCGGTGAGGTAGCGCAGGAAGGCGGCGGCGATGGAGTCGGCAGGCGGTTCGCCGTAGGTGTAGGCGTACTCGGTCTGCCAGTACGGGTAGGTGCCGTTCTCGACGCCGTCGAGGGTGGGCGGCATGTCGTCGATGCGGAGCTTGACGAGGCGGCCGGAGGCCACGCTGCTGACCTCGCTGTAGCCGAGGGCGCCCGGGATGGTGGCCGTGCGGTCCAGCAGGTTGTCGGTGCTGTCGGCCTCGCAGACGCCGGGCTTGTCGCGGTCCAGGGCGGTGCAGTCGTTCACGTCGGCCTCCGGGACGGGCCGGCCCTGGAGGACGCGCTGTTCGAGGGCGTTGCGGGTGCCGGAGTTGCGGTAGCGGTCGACGAGGTGGATGGGGAGGTCGGCGCCGCCCACCTCGGACCATCTGGTGATCTTCTTCGCGTAGATGTCGCGGACCTGCCGCAGGGAGAGGTTGTGGACCTTGGCGTCCTCATTGACGACGAGTGTGAACAGTGTGTACGCGACCGGGCGCGGCAGGATCTGGGGGTGGGTGCCCTCCGCCGGGCCGTCGGTGAAGGCGATGTGGTCGCGGAGCCCTTCGTCGCCCGATATCCCGGCGTCCGCGCCGGTCTTCTCCAGGGAGGCGACGCCGTTCCCGCTGCCCTGGAAGGTGCCGCCGTCGACGGGGATCCGCGCGCCCTTGGCCGCGCACAGCTTCACGTACTCGTCGGCGGCCGCCTTCACCGCGGGTGCGAAGGCGGTGGAGCCGCCGAGGTGGAGGGTGCCGCCGACGCAGTCCAGCGGGGCGGGCTCGTCGCGTACGAAGAGGGTCAGGCCCGCCTGGACCACGACGGCCATCGCCAGCAGGACGATGCCGAACCAGGCGGGGCGGGACGCGAAGACATGGCTCTCCGTCCTGGCCACCTTGAACCGGAAGAACCGGAGCACCGGGTCGAACCAGCGGCGCCGGCCACCGACGGCACCGCGGAAGACGGGCTTCGGGAAGGGCTCCCTGCTCTGGTCGTCGGGCCAGCGTTCCAGCACCACCAGGACCTTGTACTCGGCCCGCACCGGGAGCTTCACCTTCGGCAGCCGGATGACGCCCTGCCGTTCGGGCAGGTGGTTGTCGTGGCCGAAGCCCGGGACGGCCTGGTTGTCCCGGATGAAGGAGTCGCGCAGTTCGTCCTGGCTCAGCTCGGTGACCACCAGGGCCGCGACCTGGCGCTCCCGGAAGGTGACGCGTATGCCGCACGGGTCGCTGTCGGGGGTGAGGTAGTCGCCTTCCTCGATCGGCGCGGTGCCGGCGTTCTCGATCCGCAGCAGGACGAAGGAAGGATCCTTCAGGTGATGGCCGTCCTGCTGCATGTCCCGCAGCACTCCGGCGTACGGCGACTGGGTCGCGTCCGCGGCGAGCGTGTCCATCTGCACGCGGTAGCCGAGCCGCTTGCGGCCCACGACGGCGAACTCCCACAGGAACGCCGCAAAGGGAAAGCCGACACTGATGAGAGCAACCCACTTGTCGAAGTCGAGGTTCACCCCGGGCCCCCAGTTCCCCCGTGTTCCGCCGAACGCCCAATCGCCCGCAACCACCGTGCAGTTGACAGGGAGCCCAGGGTGACCAGTGGGTGCCGGGTGGGGCCAGGGTTGCCGCAATCGTCCTGCCGAAGTTCATCCGGTGGTCAACTGTGAAACGTCCCGTTAGCCAAATCAGCCCGTCCGGCGTTTGAGGACGAGGCCCCTCGGGCCGATCGGGGGTCTGGGGGCGGAGCCCCCAGGGACGCGAGCCCCCACTCACCCGCACCTGCTCCGCCAAGCCGCCGGAGGCAACCTGCTCAGCGCAACCGACGGAGGCAACCCGCTACCGTGGGTCGGATGAGCACCCCGGCCGCTCCGCGTTCACTCGCAGAGGCACTGCGCAACAGGGACGACGCCTCCCTGGCGGCACTGCTGCGCGCCCGCCCCGATCTCATCACGCCCGTCCCCACCGACCTCACCCAGCTGGCGACCCGGGCCGGAACCCGCGCGTCGGTCGTGCGGGCGCTGGAGCGGCTGGACCGTTTCGCGCTGCAGACGGCCGAGGCGCTGGCGGTGGCCGCGGATCCGGCCGGATACGAGGAGCTGCTCGGGCTGATGGGCGGTGACGGGGGCGACCCGGCGGTCGCAGCGGCGCTCCCCCGTGCCCTGGGCACCCTGCGTGAGCAGGCCCTGGTGTGGGGCGGCGACGACCGGCTGCGGCTGGTGCGGACGGCCCGTGAGCTGCTCGCCCCGTCACCGCAGCACCCGTCGCCGACGGGACTCGGGCCCACGGTTCAGGAGGCGACGGCGGGTATGTCGCCGGGCCGGATCCAGGAGATCGTCACCGCGGTCGGCCTGCCCTCGACCCACGACTCGGTCTCCGCCGTGGCCTCGCTGACCGCCCTGTTCGGCGACCGCGCCCGGATGGAGGCGCTGCTGGCCGAGGCGTCCCCGGAGTCCCGGGAGGTGCTGGACCGCCTGGTGTGGGGGCCGCCGTACGGGCAGGTCACGGCCGATCCGGCGCCCCGGCTTCGCTGGCTCCTGGACCGCGGGCTGCTGCTGCCGACGGCGCCCGGGACCGTCGTACTCCCCCGGGAGGTGGCCCTGCACCTGCGCGGCGGCCGTGCGCATCGTGCCGTCGAGCCGCTGCCGCCCGCCCTGGAGGTGACGGCCACGCACCGTCCACAGGTTGTGGACACGACGGCGGCCGGGCAGGCGTACACGGCGCTGGCGACCGTGGAGGAGCTGCTGAAGGACTGGGACGAGGGCGGGCCCACGGTGCTGCGGGCCGGCGGTCTCAGCGTGCGCGACCTCAAGCGCACCGCCGTCGCGCTCGACGTGTCCGAGCCCGTCGCCGCCTTCTGGGTCGAGCTCGCCTACGCGGCCGGGCTGCTGGCGTCCGACGGGGAGGCCGACGAGCGGTATGCGGCGACCCCGGCCTACGACGAGTGGCTGGAGCTGCCGGCCGCCGAGCGCTGGGCGCAGCTGGCGCAGGCGTGGCTGACGGCGACGCGGACGGCGGGCGTCGTCGGGGGGCGGGACGCCAAGGAACGCACGTTGTCGGCGCTGGGGCCGGGCCTCGACCGCTCCGCGGCCCCGGAGGTACGGCACAGGGTGCTGAGCCTGCTGGCCGGGCTGCCGCAGGGCGCCTCCCCGTCCGCCGAGTCCGTCCTCGCCCGGCTGCGCTGGGAGCGGCCCCTGCGCGGCCCCCAGCAGAACGACGACCTGCGCGGACGGCTCGCCACCTGGACGCTGTCTGAGGCGGAGATGCTGGGCGTGACGGGCCGGGGCGCGCTGTCGGCGCACGGCAGGGCACTGCTCGGGGCGCCCGCGCCCGCGCCTTCACCCGCGCCGAAGGACGCCGAACCCGCGCAGGAGGGCCCCGGCGACAAGCTCCCCGTCCACCACCTGCCGCTCGTCGTGGAGCCCCTGTCCCCCGCCGAACAGGCCACCGCCTCCGCCGCGGCCGGCCGTCTCCTCGCCCCGCTCCTCCCCGAACCCCTGGACCACGTGCTGCTCCAGGCGGACCTGACGGCGGTCGCCCCCGGCCCGCTGAAGCGCCCGCTGGCCGACATGCTGGACGTACTGGCGGACGTGGAGTCGAAGGGCGGGGCCACGGTCTACCGCTTCACACCGGGTTCGGTACGGCGCGCCCTGGACGCCGGCCGCACGGCCACCGACCTGCATGCCTTCCTGAGCGCCCACTCCCGCACGCCCGTACCGCAGCCGCTGACGTATCTGATCGACGACGTGGCCCGCAAACACGGGCATCTGCGGGTGGGCGCGGCCTCGGCGTACGTCCGCTGCGACGACGACACGATGCTCAACGAGATCATGGCCGACAAGCGCTCCGCCGCCCTGCGGCTGCGCCGCCTCGCGCCCACCGTCCTCGCCACCCAGGCCGACCCGGCGGCCCTCCTGGACGGGCTGCGCGCGATGGGCTTCGCACCGGCCGCCGAGTCGGCGGAGGGCGACGTCCTGATCACCCGCGCCGCCGCCCACCGCACCCCGCCGCGCACCGCACCCGAGCCGGTCCCGGACGGCCCGCCGACCCCCGACACCACGCTCCTGGCGGCGGCGATCCGCGCGATCCGGGCCGGCGACCTGGCCTCCACGACCCCTCGCAAGCAGACCTCGTCGGCCACTCCGAGCGGCGACCTCCCGCGCACCACCTCCGCCGAGACCCTCGCCACCATGCAGGCCGCCGTCCTCACCGGCGAGGCCCTGTGGATCGGCTACGTCAACGCCGAAGGCACCGCCAGCCAGCGCGTCATCGCCCCGATCCGCGTCGAGGGCGGCTTCGTGACGGCCTACGACCACACAGCGGACGAGGTACGGACATATCCCCTGCACCGGGTCACGGGCGTCGCCGAACTCGCGGACGACTGACCACGACCGAACACGACCGCCTGCGATCGGCCACCGCCACCTCACGACCGCCCGTGATCATCGGCGTATGCGGCACACTGGACGTTTGGCCGAGGCGTTTGGCCGAGACGTCCGGCCCACGGAAAGGGTGCCCCGCGTGAATGGTCCACTCATCGTCCAGTCCGACAAGACCCTGCTCCTCGAGGTCGACCACGAGCAGGCCGACGAGTGCCGCCGGGCCATCGCGGCATTCGCGGAGCTGGAGCGGGCGCCCGAGCACATCCACACCTACCGGGTGACGCCGCTGGGGCTGTGGAACGCGCGGGCGGCCGGGCATGACGCCGAGCAGGTCGTGGACGCGCTCGTGCAGTACAGCCGGTATCCCGTGCCGCACGCGCTGCTCGTGGACGTCGCGGACACCATGGACCGGTACGGGCGGCTGACCCTCAGCAAGGACCCCGCGCACGGGCTGGTGCTCACCACCACCGACCGGCCGGTGCTGGAGGAGATCCTGCGCTCGAAGCGGATCGCTCCGCTGGTCGGGGCGCGGATCGACCCGGACACCGTGGCCGTGCATCCGTCCGAGCGCGGGCAGATCAAGCAGACGCTGCTGAAGCTGGGCTGGCCCGCCGAGGACCTCGCGGGGTACGTCGACGGCGAGGCGCACCCGATCGAGCTGAACGAGGACGGCTGGGCGCTGCGCCCGTACCAGAAGCAGGCCGTGGAGAACTTCTGGCACGGCGGGAGCGGCGTCGTCGTGCTGCCGTGCGGGGCCGGCAAGACGCTCGTCGGCGCCGGGTCCATGGCGCAGGCGAAGTCGACGACCCTGATTCTCGTCACCAACACCGTCTCGGCGCGGCAGTGGAAGCACGAGCTGGTGAAGCGCACGAGTCTCACCGAGGACGAGATCGGTGAGTACAGCGGTACGCGCAAGGAGATCCGGCCGGTCACCATCGCCACGTACCAGGTGCTGACCACCAGGCGGAAGGGCATCTACCCGCACCTGGAGCTCTTCGACTCCCGCGACTGGGGGCTGATCGTCTACGACGAGGTGCATCTGCTGCCCGCGCCGGTCTTCAAGTTCACGGCGGATCTGCAGGCACGGCGGCGGCTGGGGCTGACCGCGACCCTCGTACGGGAGGACGGGCGCGAGTCGGACGTGTTCTCGCTGATCGGCCCGAAGCGTTTCGACGCGCCGTGGAAGGAGATCGAGGCGCAGGGCTACATCGCGCCCGCCGACTGCGTGGAGGTCCGGGTCAACCTCACCGACTCCGAGCGGCTCGCCTACGCCACCGCCGAGCAGGAGGAGAAGTACCGCTACTGCGCGACGACGGAGACCAAGCGGAAGGTCACCGAGGCGATCGTCCGCCGTTTCGCCGGCCAGCAGATCCTCGTCATCGGGCAGTACATCGACCAACTCGACGAGCTGGGCGAGCACTTGAACGCTCCCGTCATCAAGGGAGAAACCTCCAACGCCCAGCGCGAGAAGCTCTTCGACGCCTTCCGCGAGGGCGAGATCAGCGTCCTCGTCGTCTCCAAGGTCGCGAACTTCTCCATCGACCTGCCGGAGGCGACGGTCGCCATCCAGGTGTCGGGCACCTTCGGCTCACGCCAGGAGGAGGCCCAGCGGCTCGGACGGGTACTGCGCCCCAAGGCCGACGGCCACCAGGCGCACTTCTACTCGGTCGTCGCCCGCGACACCATCGACCAGGACTTCGCCGCCCACCGCCAGCGCTTCCTGGCGGAACAGGGCTACGCGTACCGGATCGTGGACGCGGACGAACTCCTGGCGGAGGGCTGAGCACAGCAAGTCCCCCGCAGGGAAGGCGCGGGGCCGTCTGTGCCGTCACTTACGGCGAACGCCCGCTTCCTCGCCGTACTCGCCGAGGATGACCACGTCGAAGGCGGCGCCCGCGAACACCTTCAGGGCGCGCAGGGCGTCGCCGAGGCGGTGGCGGTGGCTGCCGAGGACGGGGGTGGCGCCGGGCGGACCCGGCCGGCCGGGGCCTGGGGTGATGGTTGCTGCGCTCATGTATCCATGGTGGATCGGCTGGCATAAAGGGAGCATCGGCCTGCGGACCGAACCTCCTTCGGCGCCGCGTACGACTCCGGTCGTGGCCGTCCCTCCCTGGTATGACGGGGACATCCCCTAGGGGACCCTGAGGGGGAGGGCAGCGGGGTGGGAGGACAGGGGTGGACGGGGGTGGAAAAACCGTTGGCCTCCGTCTCCCCCGTTCACCTAGAATCTCCGCTCTTGCCCGCCTCCCTCCACGGAGCGCCGTCGCCCGGACGGAAACCGGTCGGCACCTCGCAGCCCCAGCCCGCAGCACCTCGGAGGCACCGCCTTGTCCACGCCCGTCGACGACCCCGCCCCTCTCGACGACCCCCTCTCCCGCGAGCGTGCCCACCTCGCCGAGTCCCGTGCCGCCCTGCGCGCGATGCGGGAGGACGTCGAGTCGCTCGACATCAGGGACGTCACCGCGAACTGGGTCAACGCCGAGGTCCTGGCCCGCCAGATCGACGAGCGCATCAAGGCGCTGGCCGACCTCAGCGACACCCCGCTGTTCTTCGGCCGCCTCGACTATCTGCACTCCCCGGGCGCGGACCAGGCCGAGGGCGCGGAGGGTGAAAGGTTCTACATCGGGCGCCGGCACGTGCACGACCACGACGGCGACCCCATGGTCATCGACTGGCGGGCCCCGGTCTCGCAGCCGTTCTACCGGGCGTCGAAGAAGGACCCGCTGGACATCGCGCTGCGCCGCCGCTTCGGGTACACCCGCGGCGACATCACCGCGTACGAGGACGAGCACCTGTCCGACCCGGCCGAGGCGGCCCGCACCAGCAAACTGCTCCAGCAGGAGATCGAGCGCCCGCGCGTGGGCCCGATGCGGGACATCGTGGCTACCATCCAGCCCGAGCAGGACGAGATCGTGAGGTCCGGGCTGGGCGGGACGGTGTGCGTGCAGGGAGGTCCCGGGACCGGGAAGACGGCCGTCGGCCTGCACCGCGTCGCGTATCTGCTCTACGCCCACCGTGAGCGGCTCGCCCGCACCGGCACCCTCGTCATCGGGCCGAACAGGTCCTTCCTGCACTACATCGAGCAGGTCCTGCCCGCGCTCGGCGAGTTGACGGTCCAGCAGGCCACCGTGGACGACCTGGTGGCGGGGGGCATCGAGATCCGGGGCACCGATGACGCGGCGGCCGCGGTCATCAAGGGTGACGCGAGGATGGCGGAGGTGCTGCGGCGGGCCGTCCACTCCCACGTCACCATGCCGACCGAACCGGTCGTCGTCGTGCGCGGCTCCCGCCGCTGGCGGGTGCCCGCATACGAACTGGAGGCCATCGTCCGGGAGTTGCTCGACCGCGGCATCCGCTACGGCGCCGCCCGCGAGGCCCTCCCGCAGCGCATCGCGCACGCCGTGCTGGTGCAGATGGAGCGGTCGGGGGAGGCGCCGGACGACCGGGTGCAGGACGCCGTGGCCCGCAACGCGGCGGTCAAGGCGGCCGTCAAACAGATGTGGCCGCCGGTCGACCCGGCGAAACTGGTGCTGCGCCTGCTCACGGACGCGGACTTCCTCGCCGTGCACGCGGACGGAGTCCTGGACGAGGACGAGCAGAAGACCATTCTCTGGGCGCTGCCCGGATCCGGTAAAAGGGCCGTGCGGAGCGTCAAAGCCGCCAAGTGGTCCGCGGCGGACGCCGTGTTGATCGACGAGGCGACGGATCTCGTGCAGCGCACGCACTCCCTGGGGCATGTGGTCCTGGACGAGGCGCAGGACCTCTCCCCCATGCAGTACCGCGCGGTCGGCCGCCGCTGCACCACCGGCAGCGCGACCGTCCTCGGCGACCTGGCGCAGGGCACCACTCCCTGGGCGACGCCGAGTTGGGACGAGGCGCTCGCCCACCTCGGCAAGTCGGACGGCGTGATCGAGGAGCTGACGGCCGGCTTCCGCGTCCCGACGGACGTCATCACCTACGCCTCCCGACTGCTGCCGCACATCGCCCCCGGCCTCACACCGGTCGCGTCGGTACGCGAGAACCCGGGCTTCTTCGCCCTCCGCCCGATCGCGGACGTCTCCGAAGTGGTCGCCGCCTGCGAGGAGTTGCTCCGCAACGAGGGCTCGACCGGCCTGATCGCGGCCGACGCCCGCGTCCCGGCACTGGCTCAGGCACTGACGGCGGCCGGGATCAGCTACCTGGCCCCCGGTGAGGAGACCACGGCCGAGACCCGCCTCACCCTGGTCCCGGCGTCCCTCGCGAAGGGCCTGGAGTACGACTACGTGGTCCTGGACGAGCCACAGGCGGTGGTGGACGGCGAGCCCGACGAGCGGACCGGCCTGCGCCGCCTGTACGTGGCGCTGACCCGCGCGGTGTCCGGCCTGATCGTGACGCATGCGGCACCGCTGCCGCCGCAGCTGGCCGAGTAGGGTGCTCTTCCGTTCTGTCATGTCCCCTTGGAAGGGCCCCAGTTGACCACGCCGCCGCCCCCGCATCCTGCCTACCAGCCGGTTCCCGCCCCGTACCATCAGGCCCCCGGGCCGTACCCGCCCGCTCCCGCCTGGCCGCAGTACGGCGGTGGGGCCTGGGGACCGGTGGGCGGGCCGGGGGCGGCCTGCCAGGTGTGCGGGGCGACGCCTGCCGCGCCGGTGACCATCCGTGGCCACCAGGGCATGGTGGTGATGATGCGGTTCCTGCGGCGGGAGGGGGTGTTCTGCCGTACCTGCGCGCTGGCGAGCTTCCGGGACATGCAGGCGGACACCATGGTGATGGGCTGGTGGGGACCGCTGTCGGTGCTCATCACGCCCTTCACGCTGCTGGGCAACCTCAGTGCCCTGTCCGGCATCCGGCGCATCCCGGAGCCGGTCACGGCGGGCTTCCGGCCGCCGCTGGACCCGGGCAAGCCGGTGTTCCGGCGACCGGCGGGCATCCTCGCCCTGATCCCGCTGGGCCTGGTCGGCCTCGTGGTGGCCGCGATCCCGGTGCTCCTGATCATCGGCCTGGTGGTCGGGCCGAGTCACGGCAGCGACAGCACCGACAGCGACGTCGACTATCCGACCTTGACGGTCGGCTCGTGCGCCCGTAACGCCACGGACTGGCCCGCACAGGATCTCAGGCCTGAGCCCTGTGACTCCCCCACCGCGGAGCTCCGCGTCCTCGCCCCGACGAAGGGCGAGTGCGCGCCCGGGGACTACCTGGCCTACCTGGAGTACAGCAAGGACGGCCATACGGGTCTGTGCCTGCACCCCCTGAAGCGCTAGTTCCCGTCCAGCACCGCCCGCCACTCGGCGACCGCGGCCGCCGACACGGGCCCGTCCCAGCCCCCGGGCCTGGCGGCCCCGCCGATGTGGAAGGCGTCGATCCCCGCGGCCCGCAGCGGTGGCACATGCTTCAGCCGCAGCCCCCCGCCGACCATGATCCGCGGCTCGTAGCCGGGCTCCCCGCACCGCGCCGCCTCGGCGAGCAGCGTGGGGAGGCCGTCGTCCACCCCGGCGGCCGAACCGGCCGTGAGGTAGGTGTCGTGCCCCGGCAGGCCGTCCAGCTGCTTGCGCAGGGCGTCCCGGTCCGCGGCCCGGTCGATCGCGCGGTGGAAGGTCCAGCGGCAGCCGTCCAGTTCCGCCACGAGCCGCTCCACGGCGTCCAGGTCGACCTGCCCGTCCGCGTCGAGGAACCCGAGCACGAACTGGTCGGCCCCGGCCGCCCGCATCTCCCGGGCCACCCGGACCAGCCGCTCCACGTCCCCCGCCGCGAACCCGTCGCCCGGCCGCAGCATCACGCGCAGGTCGATGTCGACGGCGGCACGGATCCCGGCGAAGGTCTCGACCGGCGGGGTCAGCCCGTCGGCCGCCATGTCGGCGACCAGCTCCAGCCGGTCCGCGCCTCCGGCCTGGGCGGCGACCGCGTCCTCGGCGTCGAGGGCGATCACCTCCAGGACTGCACGCATGCTCATAGGGCCCCTTCCGTCGGTGTTCCCCTGGAGCGACTACAGGTCTAGTCCAATCTCAGGGTACGACGCCGGGGTGGACGACCGCGAGATCGCCCCCACGCGGAGGGGATCAAGCCCCGGCCGGCGAAAATTCAGCCCCTCCGGCGTTTGAGGAGCGGGGGTCCGGGGGCTGGCCCCCGGTACGGGACGGGTAGGGGCGGCGGGGGCGAGATCACCCCCGGCCCCTGCTGCAGCCGCGGTCCGTCAGCCGAACATGTTCAGCTCCGCCGCCTCCGCTCCCACCAGCTCGTACGACGTGCCCTCCGGCACCGAACGGCCCGCGCACAGCCGTACCAGCGTTGCGGAGTGGCCGATGAAGCGCGCCGGGTTCCGCTCCCCGCTCGCCTCCCCCAGCAGCAGCGGCTCGTCCACGTCGTCCAGGTCGGCGTGCAGCGGCAGGCGGCCCCGCTCGCGGGTGATCCGGGCGAGCAGGGCGAGGGCGTCCGGGAGGCCGGGGCCCCCGTAGGCCTCCGGCTCACCCCAGACGTCCCGTACGTCGCCCGCGTGCACCCACTCGCCCAGCGCGACCCGGTCCAGCACACCGCCCGCCTTGGCGATCGCCGGTCCGGCCTCGGTCATCCCGCGCTCCAGCTCGTCCACGACCTGCTGGTTCGTCCAGTCGGCGCGCTCGGCGATGTCCCGGTCGTTGGAGGCGGGCGAGAAGACGCCCTCCTCGAAACGGCTCTCCACCACCCGCAGCAGCGCGGCGGAACAGTGCGCGAGAACGTCCCGGACCGTCCACCCCGGGCACGCGGTGGTCGGAAGGGCGAAGTCCTCGTCCGGGCGGGCGCGGAGGAGGGGGATCAGCGCGTCGCGCTCGACGGCCAGGAGACGTCCGGGCAGTTCGGGGTCGCGTACGTCGTCAGTTGTCGTCATGGGGGCCACGCTAGGCCCTGTCGTCAAATTCCCGTCGTCCGCCCGAAGGGCGGGCCCGGCGGCATGGGGGTCCCCCCGCGCGAGGTTGTTCGAGCGTGGGGGAGCGTGCGATCGCAAGGCGCCGGAGCGCCCTCGTGGCGGAGCCACGTGGGCGGTCGGCAACGCGGCGAGCGGGCGTGCCAGGCGTCGCCGGGCAGGCGGGAATTTGACGACAGGGCCTAGGGGCACCGAGTGATCGACGGGAGAGGCCGCAGCCGCCCAAGAGGCAGGAGAATGAGCGCATGGCCCCTCACGCCCGCCCCGATGTCGACGCCCTGCGCACCCGCTGGACCCGCGCCCTGGAAGGCGCCCGGGCCCCCGCCGCCGGCCCCGACCCGGCCCCGTACGCGGACAACCTCCTCGCCCGCTGGCAGGAACCGCAGCGCCACTACCACACGCTCGCCCACCTCACGGCGGTCCTCGACCACGTCGACGTACTGGAGAAGTACGCGGCCGACCCGGACGTCGTACGCCTCGCCGCCTGGTTCCACGACGCGGTCTACTTCCCCGACCGCTCCGAGAACGAGGAACGCTCGGCCCGCCTCGCCGAGCGCGCCCTCCCCGAGGCGGGCGTCTGCGAGGCGAAGACCGCCGAGGTGGCCCGCCTGGTCCGCCTCACCGTCGGCCACGACCCGGCCGACGACGACCGCGACGGCCAGGTCCTGTGCGACGCGGACCTCGCGATCCTGGCCTCGCCCCCGTCCGCGTACGCCGCGTACACGGCCGCCGTACGCGAGGAGTACCACTTCGTCCCGAGCGACGCCTTCCGCACGGGCCGGGCCACGATCCTGCGCCAACTCCTCGACCTGCCGAGCCTGTTCAGGACGCCGTACGGACAGGAGCAGTGGGAGGCGACGGCTCGCTACAACCTCACCGCGGAGCTGGAATTGCTGTCGCTTCCGACCGGCCCGGCCGCATAGTCTGCGCCCCATGCATGCATGGGGCGGGGACCAGGTGGAAGAGGCCGTGGCGGGCTGCGTGGCAGCGCTGCGGCCGGCGGTGGACCGGGACTGGACGGAGGTGAAGGCGGCCGGGCTGGAGTGGAGCTGCCACGAGACGGCGTTCCACATCGCGGAGGACCTCATCGCGTACGCCGCCAACCTCGCCGGACGCGCCCAGGACACCTATGTCCCCTTCGAGATCAAGCTCGACGAGGGCACCGACAACGCGGGCCTGCTGCACGTGATCGAGACGACCGGCGCCCTGCTCGCCGCGGCCGTCCGCACCGCACCGCGCGAGGCCCGCGCCTTCCACCCGTACCCGTTCCGCAGCGCCAACCGCGAGGGCTTCGCCGCGATGGGCATCGCCGAGGTCCTCGCCCACACGTACGACATCGCGGGCGGCCTGGGCCTGGAGTACGAACCCCCGGCCGCACTGGCCGAGTCCGTCCTCACCCGCATCTTCCCGCACGTCCAGCCGAGTCCCGACCACTGGCGCACCTTCCTCTGGGCCACCGGCCGGGGCGAACTCCCCGGCCGCGCCCGCCTCACCGAGTGGCGCTGGAACAACAACCTCGTCCTCCCCACCGACCGCCTCACCCTCCAGGGCATCACCCCCGCGGCCGCACGCGACCTGGCGGCGGGCGGCGACGGTGGCTTCGACTGGATCGAGGGCGGCCCGTACGACGGCACCCGGGATGCCTCGGGCTTCATGGTGAAGGCGTACGAAGAGGGCACGCACCGCCCCGAGTTCGGCGTCTTCGCCCTCGTCCGCCGCGAGGACGGCCGCGCGGTCGGCGGTATGGGCTTCCACGGCGTCCCCGACGAGGCGGGCCGCGCGGAGATCGGCTACGACCTCACCGAACCGGCCCGCGGCCACGGCTACGCGACCGAGGCCCTGCGCGCCCTGTCGGACTGGGCCCTGGCGAGGGACGACGTCCACACCCTCTTCGCCACGATCGAACGGGACAACGTCCCGTCCCAGTCGGTGGTCACCCGCGCCGGCTTCAGGAAGACGGGCGAGGACGAGGAGGGGCTGGTCTACGAACTGGGGCGCTGAGGCCGCCCCTTCGGCCGCCGCAACCCGGACCGGGTCAGCAGCTGCACCACCTCCCGACTGCTGACCTCGACCGCCCCCGCCGCCACGACATCCGCATACCGGTGCGACGGAATGTCGTAGTGGTCCCGCTCGAAGGCACGGGAGGGCACGCCCAGTTTCTCGGCGAACGTGTGGAGTTCGTCGTAGGAGACGTCGCTGATCAGGTGGGACCACATGCGGCCGTGGCCGGGCCAGGTCGGTGGGTCGATGTATAGCGTCACGAGGACGACGACCCGCCCGTGGCCGAGGCCAGCGTGCCGACCGCGGCGACCTTCACGCCCGCCTTGTGGCAGACCCAGTGCGGGTCGGGGCCGAGTTCCGGCTCGACGTCGAGGGCGTGCGGGTCGCCGCCGCCGCAGACCGGGCACAGCGGCCAGCGGCCGTATTTCTCCAGCAGGGCGTCCTGGACGTCCTGCGCGACCAGCCCGGCGACATACCCGACGCCCTCCGGCCACTGCTCCACCCACCATCGCCGCTGGACGACGGACTCCTCGACCATGGACACCACGTCCGCCGCGGCGACCTCGCCCGCGGCCAGATCGGCGAGTACCAGGGCGCGTGCCGCGTGCAGCGCCTGCTCCAGGGGGCTGATGGGGTGCATGCCCCCATTGTGCGCACTCTTGACCGGGAGACCGAGCCGAAAATATCTTTCATTCGTGACCCAGGACGTGAAGGAAATTTTCGCCGGTTCGGTGGGGCGGGCGAGCGCGCCTCCCGCTCCCGCCGCCCTCGCCGCGAAGGTGCGCACGCTCGCGCCCTCCATGACCCGCTCCATGCAGCGCGTCGCTGAGGCCGTCGCGGGCGACCCGGCCGGCTGCGCGGCCCTCACGGTCACCGGTCTCGCGGAGCTCACCGGCACCAGCGAGGCGACGGTCGTACGGACGGCCCGGATGCTCGGGTATCCGGGATACCGGGATCTGCGGCTCGCCCTCGCCGGCCTGGCGGCGCAGCAGCAGTCCGGGCGGGCGCCCGCCATCACCACCGACATCGCGGTCGACGATCCGATCGCCGACGTCGTGGCGAAACTCGCCTACGACGAGCAGCAGACGCTGGCCGACACGGCAGCAGGGCTGGACACGGTGCAGCTGGGGGCGGCGGTCGCCGCGGCGGCGGTCGCGCGGCGCATCGACGTGTACGGCGTCGGGGCGTCCGGCCTGGTGGCCCAGGACCTCACCCAGAAGCTGCTGCGGATAGGGCTGATAGCCCAGGCGCACAGTGATCCGCACCTGGCCGTGACGAACGCGGTGCAGTTGCGGTCGGGGGACGTCGCCATCGCCATCACGCACTCCGGGTCCACCGGGGACGTCATCGAGCCGTTGCGGGTCGCCTTCGAGCGCGGGGCCACGACGGTGGCGATCACCGGGCGGCCGGACGGGGCGGTCGCCCAGTACGCCGACCATGTGCTGACGACGTCGACCGCGCGGGAGAGCGAGCTGAGGCCCGCGGCCATGTCCTCCCGGACCAGCCAACTCCTCGTCGTGGACTGCCTGTTCGTGGGGGTGGCGCAGAAGACGTACGAGACGGCCGCGCCCGCGCTGGCCGCTTCGTACGAGGCACTGGCGCATCGGCACCGCAGGTAGTCACAGGCAGTGGCAATGAGTCGCAAGTAGTCGCACGTACTCGCAGACACGAGACCGGACCGCACATCCGAAAGAGCCGCCCCCATGACCTCCACCTCCAGCCCCCGTGACCTCCGCGCCGAGTTGGAATCGCTGACCACAGAGGCCTTCCGGCCCGAACTCGCCGACATCGACCGCCTCCCCACCCTCGACATCGCCCGGCTCATGAACGGCGAGGACGCCACCGTCCCGGCAGCCGTGGCCCGGCAGCTTCCGGCGATCGCCGCCGCCATCGACGCCGTCGCCGAGCGGATGGCGCGGGGCGGGCGGCTGCTCTACGCCGGTGCGGGCACGGCCGGCCGGCTCGGCGTGCTGGACGCATCCGAGTGCCCGCCCACCTTCAACACCGACCCCGAGCAGGTCGTGGGCCTGATCGCGGGCGGCCCCGACGCCATGGTCACCTCCGTCGAGGGCGCCGAGGACTCCGCGGAGCTCGCCCGCAACGACCTCGACGCCCTGCGCCTCCTCGCCGCCGACACCGTGGTCGGCGTCTCCGCCTCCGGCCGCACCCCCTACGCGATCGCCGCCGTGCGGCACGCCCGCGAACTGGGCGCGCTGACCATCGGCCTCGCCTGCAACGCGGACAGTGCGCTCGCGGCGGCCGCCGAGCACGGCATCGAGGTCGTGGTAGGCCCGGAGCTGCTCACCGGCTCCACCCGCCTCAAGGCGGGCACGGCGCAGAAGCTCGTCCTCAACATGCTCTCCACGATCACGATGATCCGGCTCGGCAAGACGTACGGGAACCTGATGGTCGACGTACGCGCCTCGAACGAGAAGCTGCGCGCCCGCTCGCGCCGGATCGTCGCCCTCGCCACGGGCGCCTCGGACGACGAGATCGAGCGCGCGCTGGCGGCCACCGACGGCGAGGTGAAGAACGCGATCCTCACCCTCCTGGCCGGCGTGGACGGCCCCACGGCGGCACGTCTGCTTGAGGACTCGGACGGGCATCTGCGGGCGGCGCTGGCGGCTGCGACCCGCTGACCGTCAGGGCTGCCTACAGGCGGCCTGCAGGCCCTGCCTCACTCGTTCCGGTGACCGTCGCCCATCAGAGAGATTATGCTGTTGGCGACATAATACGTTGCGCGGTATGAACGACCTGTACGTGATCGAGTTGGAGCCCGAGGTGCGGTCCTGGCTTGAGCTGCTTCCCGACAACCAGCACCGGAAGGTGGAGGAATACGCCGATCTGCTCGCCACCCTGGGGCCACGGACACCCATGCCATTCGCTCGCCCTCTGGAAGACGGGGTCTACGAACTGCGCCCCACGCTGGCCGGTGTGGCCACGCGGATCACGTACTGGTTCGCACCGGAGCGCCGCATCGTGTTGCTCACCGTCTTCCGCAAGACCCGCATGCACGAGGCGGCACAGGTTGCCCGTGCGGTGGCCACCCGTAAGGTGTGCGCCGACGGACACGGACCGGCTCACAGGACGTACAGCCGCGGCGAGGAAGGAGCCCCGCGATGAACCACACCCACTGGAGGCTGGCCCGCGATAAGAAGCTGGCCGAGGGGGACACGGAGTCCCCGGAGGTCACGGCCGAGCGCGCGGAGATCCGGCTGGCCATGGCCTTCGCCAAGGCCGTGTACGACCGCCGCAAGGAACTGGGGTTGTCCCAGTCCGAGCTCGCCGAGCGCGCCGGGCTCACCCAAGCGAAGATCTCCCGCGTCGAAGGTGCCGACACCGTACCGACTCTGCCCTTGCTGCGACGTCTGGCCCTGGCCCTGGACGCTTCCCTGAACATCGCCTTGGACGACGATCACGAGGAGGTCACGTTCATCGCACATTCAGCTGCCTGACACCGAGCGCCGCGATGTACTCAACCCTCAGCAAGGCAGCCGGCCTTCGTTGTTGGCTCTGCGAACTCTCGCCCGCAACACCGCCTCCGGCGGCGCCGCCCCCACCGCCTCCGGCGGGCACTCCCACTCCCGCCCGCCGCCGACCGGCCGCAACTGCACCCGGCCGCCGACATGCCCCATGACCTCCCCGAGCCGCCCGTCCCGCACATCGGTTGCGTATGCACCGACGGCCGGCCGCTCCCCGCGCAGCACGGACGCCAGCTTCTCCGCCGTACGGACATTGCAGCGGCCGAGGTCGACCAACGCGAACGGCTCCTCGCTCGCGCCGGTCACGGGATCGACGCAGAGGGACGGCAGGGCCACCCCGACGCCCGTGAGGGCCTCCCGCAGGGTTTCGACGACTTCTTCGGTCGACCGCACGTTGCTCGTACCTCCACGCTGAGTTTGCTGTTCGCAACACAGAGTGGCCGCACCGCCCCTAACCTGGCCATACGAAACGTTCCAACAACCCCCTCCGTCCGACAGGGAGTTGCACATGCCGGGACCGAAGGACCTCGATCCGTCGTCATCACCGCGGGCTCTGCTGGGCGCGGAGTTGCGGCACGCACGCGAGAAGGCCGGCTTGAGCCAGGAGGAGCTGGGGCTGCGGCTGTTCGTGAGCGGGTCGTTCATCGGGCAGTTGGAGGCGGGGACTCGGCGGATGCAGCCGGAGTACGCGCGGATGCTGGACGAGGTCTTGGAGACGGGGGGCTTCTTTCTGCGGAACTGCGGGGCGGCGGCGAAGTCGAAGTACCACGAGGACTTCGTGGAGGCAGCGGAGGCCGAGGCTCACTCGACGATGATCAGGCAGTACGCGCCACTCCTGATTCCCGGGCTACTCCAGACACCTGCGTACGCACAGGCCGTGAACCATGCGTACGACCCAATGGCGTCGCAGGAAACCATCGACGCCTGGGTGGAAGGCCGTATGGAGCGAACCCGCCTGCTCGACAACCCAACAAAGCCGGTGTTGTGGACCGTGATTGACGAGGCCTCCTTGCGCCGGGAGACCGGCGGCCGAGAGGTGATGGCGGAATCGATGCGCCATATCGCATCCCTGATCCGGCAGAGGCGGGTCATCGTGCAGGTGCTGCCGTTCGATGCCGGGGCGCACGCGGCGATGGAAGGTGCCCTGAGGCTGATGGAGTTCGAGGACGCGCCTCCGCTGGTCTACTTCGAAGGGCCAGGCACCGGACGCCTGGAGGACGACCCGGCCACGGTTGCCCGACTGAGGTTCAGGCTCGACCTGCTCGTGGCCTCCGCCCTCTCGCAGGACAAGTCCCTGGCCCTCATCGAGGCGTTGGCGCAGGATTACGCCCATGAGGAGCATCCCTGACTACGACCTGGGCACGGCCACCTGGTACAAGTCGAGCTACAGCGGTGGCGGTGGCAACGAGTGCCTGGAAGTAGCCCGCTGGCGGAAGGCGACGTACAGCGGCGGCAGCGGCGGCAACTGCCTCGAAATAGCCGACGGCCACCCCGCCGTCGTCCCCGTCCGCGACTCCAAGAACCCCCTCGGCCCGAAGCTCGTGTTCCGGGCCGAGGCATGGACGGCGTTCGTCGAGGACGTGCGGACTCACTAATAAGCAACCGTTGCCGCCTGGTGGGCGTTCAGGGCGGAGCGGATCTCCTCCTCGTCCGCCTGGCTGAGTGAGGTGTGCAGGACCTCGCCGCCGAACTGGGCTATACGCGGCAGCGCCTTGTCCGCGGTGGCGTCGTAGATCACCGCGATCACCGCGGCGTGCCCGGGTGCCAGGCGCTCGCCGAGGCTCTTGATGAACTGGGTCCGTTCGTCGTCCTCGGCGGTCGCGCCGACCGCTCCGCCCGCGGCCGCGCCGATGGCGGCGCCGAGCAGCGGCTGAAGGAGCAGCAGCCCGATCAGACCTCCCCACAGCGCACCGCCCAGGGCGCCGGAGGCGGCGGGGTGGGGCTTGCCGGGGATCTTCACCTCACCGTCGTGGTCACGGATGAGCAGTACCGCGTCGGCCACATGCACGGTGTGTTCGGTGTGCAGGGCGCGCAGTTCCGTGAGCGCCTGCTCGGCGATGGTCTCACTGGGGTACGCGACGGCGATCATGTCGGTCATCGGAATTCCTCCTGGTGCGACGGGACGCCGACCGACGGCCTTGAAAGTGTTCCCGGCCCTCGATCCACAGCGCCTTGCGATGGCTCCATCATGGAGTTTGTCGACCGTCTGAGTCAAGTGACAAAGTCGAGCTACTGAGAGGAGTTGCCGAGCCGGGTAACCGCCCGTTGTCAGTGGCGCCTGCGAGGGTGTGGGCACGGAGATCGAAGGGCTGGAGGGGGTACGGGATGACGGGCACGGACGGCGGCGGCTGGGCGGGCATGGACTACCGGGGCTGGCAGGACCACGTGGACGTGACCCGGCGCCTCGACGCCGGCGCCGACCCGGAGAGATGGGGCGTGGGAGGGTCGCGGCCCCTGCACCGGGCGGCGCTGTTCGGCTCGCCCGAGGCCGTCGCGGAACTGGCCCGGCGCGTGGCGGACGTGGACGCGCTGGAGGGCGGGACGACGGCACTGTGGGAGGCGGTGGCGGCGGGCCGTGCGGAGAACGCGCGGGCGCTGGTCGCCGCCGGAGCCGACCCGGGATGGGTGGGGCACGGCGGCTGGACGCCGGCGCGGCTGAGTCTCGCCGGACCGGAGCCCGAGCTGTTCGCCGCCCTGCCCGAAGCTCAGCCCGGTCTGACGGCGGCCGAGCGCGCGGTGGCGGCGGAGGCCCGACGGCTCATCGCGGCCCTCGGCGACTTCTACGACGACGGCCTGGGTCTGGCGTGCGTGGGCGGAATCGACGCGGCGGAGGCGATACGCCGCCTGGGGGCGACACCGGCCGACGCCGAACTGGTGGCAGAACTGGTCGCGGACCCGTTCGCGTACGACTTGGACGAGACCCTGAGGATCGTCGGCGTGACGACCGTTCCGGGCGGATGCGTCGTCACCCAGCCGTGGGGGTACGGCCCTTCGATGCCCGGCGTACACACCCGCCTCTCGGCGGGCACCGTCTCCTACGGCCTGTACGCCAACCCGAAGAGCGGCAACCAGGGCAGCATCCACCGCGACGGCGTCTGCGAGGGCTGGGACCTGCACCCGGGCGGCGGCCCGGACGCGGGGGACAGCCCCGAGGAGGTGCTGTTCTCGTACGTGTACAGCAGCCAGGCGGTGGCCTACTCGCTCGCGTACGCCGGTCTGCGCCCGACAGACGCCCGAGGGGTCGTCGGCCCGCCGGACCATTGGGTCGAACTGCCGGACCGCGACTACTGGGCGACCTGACACCCGCACCCGAAGCTCAAGCCCCGCGCCCCGAGCCCTCTTTTCTTGGAATGGGTGGCGGGCCTCAACCCGCCCTCCCACCCCGCGAGTTGACTTGACGCGTTCGGCTTGCCACGCACAGTGACGATCGTCTAGCGTGCCCGCATAACGAACAGCCCCCGCCAGGTGCTACCAACACCTGCGGGGGCTTGACCTACAAGATCGAAGGACAAGTTCGATCCCATGGCTGATGCCAAGCTTAGTGCTGCCTTCCCGCCCGCGCACGCGACCCCGCACCCGATGGCCAATCCGGGTTACGGCAAACGGTCAGCGCCCGACCAACACCCCCGAACCGCCCACGACTTCACCCACCTCCCACCCCGCGAAGCCGCAGTCGCCGCCTACATCGACCGCCTCCCCGACGGCGCCGACATCTCCGTAAAGACCCTGGCCAAGACGCTGCCGTACGGCCAGTGCGCCCTCCGCACGGCCCTCAACAACCTCCAACGGGCAGGCCACTTGCGCCGGGGCCGCGAACACCTGACGGATTCGAAGAGCCCCCGCTGGATCACTCGAACGTGGTTCACCCGAACCGCACGCGACGACGTCTGGTGGGCGGCCTTCACCCGAGGCGACGTACCGCAGGAGCCACCGGAACGAGCCCGCCCCACCCGATCCCGCGCCCACATCCTCCTCGCCGCCCTCGGCCGTACGGCCCCCGCCCTGTCGCTCTCGCAGGCGGAGTGCGCGACGCTCGCTCCGCTGTTGACGGAGTGGTTCGCGCGAGGGGCCACGGACGAGGGTGTGGTCCGTGCCCTGACCTCCGGCCTGCCCACCCCGGTGCACAGCCCGGCAGCCCTCGTCCGCACCCGTCTGACCGGCAAGCTCCCACCCGAGCCCGCACGAGAGCCGCAACGCCCGCCCCTGCGCGTCCTGGAGTGCGCGAAGTGCGGCGCTCCGGGCCGCCCGGAGGCCCTGCCGGGCGGCATCTGCGGCCCCTGCCGGGGCGAACGCGCCCCCGGCCACGACCACACGCCTCTTCCGGCCTCCGCAGTCCACACCCGCGCGGCAGCAATCCGTGCCGCAATGGATCAACGACGACACGAGGGGACACCCGCATGACAGCTCCCACGGTCCGACGTCACCACTCCGGGGCACGATGGGAGGAAGGAGGCGACGCCATGACCCCTGACACCACTGACCGCCCGCAGATGTCCGTCGAGGACTTCGAGGAACTCGTCCGCAGGGCTCCCCGTGAGCTGCGCAACAGGCTGGAGCTCCTCGGCGGGAGGCTCTGCATCCGGCACGGCCCGCTCGACGTCGAGGAATTCGAGGAGCTGGCCGCTGCCGCTCCCGAAACTGTGCGGCTGGAGTACATCAACGGAAAAGTAGAGGTCAAGGCAATGCCGGACGGCAACCACCGCTCGATCTTCATGTGGCTGCTGCGCCAGTGCATGCAACACCGGCCGGACCTGGACCTCGTACCTGAATCGGGAGTCAAGGCCGAGAGCTACCGCAAAGGTCGCGCCCGCACGGACGGCACCCTTGTCCCTGTGGACCACTTCAAAGGAGACGGCGAGTGGTCCGACGCCGATGGCTCCCTCATGGCCGTGGAAATCACCTCTCACGACCGTGGCACAGACCAGCGCGACCGCATCGACAAGCCCATCGGTTACGCCGGGGCCGACATCCCCGTCTACCTCCTCATCGACCGCGACAACAACACCGTCACCGTCTTCAGCGAGCCGAAAGACGGCCGCTACCAGCAGTCCCTCTCCTATCCTTGGGGGGCATCCGTGGAGCTCCCCCACCCCGTGGGTTTCACGCTCAAAACCGAAGCACTCAAGGACTACGCCGACTAACCCCATGAACCACGCCCAGCTGACCGCCCTCGGCCGCGCCCTCCGCCTCCTCGGCGAGCACGGCGAGGCCCTCACCGCCGACACCCCGGACGCCAAACTCCACGAGGTCAAGGCCGACATGAAGCGCGCCCTCGACCTCCTGCAAGAGAGCGTCACCGGCGCCGCGCCCGCCACCCGCTGCCCCGAGCATCCGAACGGCCCGGTCGACGAGAACGCCCACGACCTCTGCCTGCTCTGCGAGACCCGGCGCCGGGCGGCCCGCCGCGCCGAGTTCAGCGGCGGCCCCGTGCCCCAGGCGGCCACCGAGACGGCCCCCTCCCGCTACGGCGTCAGCGCCGACCGCCCGCAGCCGCAGCAGCGCTGGCTGGCGGAGGCGTGGAACGGCCAGACCTGGCACCTGTGCGGGACGCCGAGGCGGGACCGGCGCGAGGCCGAGCTGTACCTCGCCGCTCAGCGCCGCGGGCCCCGCCCCGCGATGGCGTACCGGCTGGTGCACGAGTTCACCGACTACGAGGTGCTGCGCGTCTGGGGCACGCCGGTGAAGGTCGACATCGAGCCGTTGGGCAATCTCTAGCGCCTCCTACTTGAGGAGCGGGAGCGGTGCGAACTCGTACCCCTCCCACAGCCGCCGCGACGTCTCCTCCGGGTAGGGCGCGACCTGTGCCTTCGGCCCGGCATCCAGCACCTGGACCAGGCGCTCTTCCGTCTCGAACGCCGGCCAGCCCGGATCCCCGGTCCGCGCGAACGCCGTCCACGACTCCCGGAAACGGGACGACAGCGCTTCCCCCTCCGCGGTGGCCCCCGTACCCGCGAACAGCAGCTGCCCCAGGTCCGCCTCGAACGTGCCGAACAGCAGCGGAATGTCCAGCCCGTGGCACGCGCCGAGGCCGCCCCCGCCGCCGGGAGCCGCCCAGGTCAGCTCGTACACATGGGCGCGCCCGCCGCCCGCGACCTGCGCCTCGGCCAGATGCAGGGAGGGCATGTTGAACAACCAGTCCGTCTGCACGCGCTCGAACAGCTCACCCGGCGTGGCCTCCGGGAAAGCCGCGCGGTACGCACGCTCCCCGTCCGGCCCCGGCCCGAACGTCCGCAGCGCCCAGCCCGCCTGCTCCTCCCCGATCTTGCCCAGCATCCCGCCGATGGCGAGGAACAGCCGGAACTCGTCCCGGTTGTGCCCGACGAGCAGATCGACGTCCTTCCCCGCGCCCGCCTTCAGCGCCTGCCAGGGCGTGCACGGCAGCACCTCGCCGTCGACCACCGGCGAGAAGGGCGTCGCCGTCGGGGCCACCTGTCCCCACCGGTCCGCGTACGACATCATCCGCGCGCTCAACGCCTCGCCCACCGAGGTCAGTTGACGGGGGTCGACGGTCGCGAGATCGGCCGCCGTCGGCCGCAGTCCCGCCTCCTCCGCGATGGCGGACGCGATGTCACGGGCCAGCTCGCCGGAGAAGTAGGTCCCCGGCACACTCTGCGCGACGGCCCGCCGGAACAGCCCCCGCGCGCTCGGCATGGCCAGCAGCGAGGCCACCGACCCGGCCCCCGCGGACTCACCGAAGACGGTCACCTGCCCAGGATCGCCGCCGAACTCCCCGATGTTGTCCCGCACCCACTCCAAGGCAGCCACCTGGTCGAGCAGCCCCCGATTGGCAGGCGCCCCCTCGATGAGGGCAAACCCTTCGATCCCCACCCGGTAGTTGAGCGTCACGACGACCACGTCACCGTCACGGGCGATGCGCTGGGCGTCATAACCGGGACTGCCGGAGTGCCCGAGCTTGTAGGCCCCGCCGTAGATCCACACCATCACCGGCCGAAGACCGCCCGAACCCGCCTCGGGCGTCCAGACATTGACGGTGAGCCACTCATCGCCTTCAGGAGCCGCCACCACCGCCCTGCGTCCCTGGAAGCCGGACTCCTGCGGGGGCGGCGGCCCGAACTCGTACGCCTCCCGGGTCCCCTCCCAGGCCCGCACCGGCCGCGGCGCCCCGAACCGGTCCTTCCCGACGGGCGGTTCGGCGAACGGAATGCCGCGGAACACCGTCAGCCCGTCCTCCCGGCGCCCACGCACCGCTCCGCCGACGGTACGCACGACAGTGGTCGTCATCATCAACTCCTGGTCTGGATCGCTGCGGGCAGCCACATGATTTCAGCCCGTCCGGCGTTTGAGGACGAGGCCGAAGGCCGATGGGGGTCTGGGGGCGCAGTCGGGAGGTGTCGGCAGACGGCGGCGCAGGTGGCCGAAGGCCCAGCCGTGGATGGGGGGCTTGACGAAGTTGTAAAGGACCTCGG